>CANSPM010000021.1 GCA_947648875.1 uncultured Lachnospiraceae bacterium | reverse complement strand
GCTCGTGGCGTCCGCAAATTCTCTGGGCACTGGAGGGCGACACGCTGTTTTGAGTCCCGCTTTGTCCCCCTCCAGCGCCTTTCACGCAGAGTCATTTCCGGCCGCTCGTGGCGTCCGCAAATTCTCTGGGCACTGGAGGGCGACACGCTGTTTTGAGTTCCTTATCCGTTACGACCGGGAACGAAGTCCGATATACTCATACATATCCGGGATCTCATGGGTCCCGGCGATCTCCTCCAGCCTCTCATAAACTTTCTCAAAATCCTGCACCGTGATATCTCTGCCCCCCAGGCCGTAGAGATAATTTACCACTTCGGCCTGAGACCGGGCGCTTTGCAGCGCCGCGCGGACCTCCGCGCCCAAAGGGCCTCCGGTGGCTGAAAACATCTCGCTGCGGTCCAGAATGGCAATCGCCCTGCGGTCTTTCAGCGCCCGGGCCAGCTCCTCTTCGGGAAAAGGACGGAACACCCGAATTTTGCACAGTCCCACTTTTTTGCCTGTGTTCTGGCGAATCCTGTCCACAGCCGCCTTACAGGTACCCGCAGCAGAACCGATCAGGACAATGACATACTCCGCGTCCTCCATGGCATACTCCTCAAAGAAACCATACGGTCTGCCTGTCATCTCCTCAAATTTTGCCGCCAGTTCCAAAATTACGGTTTTAGCGTTTATCATGGCTTCCCGCTGTGCCCGCTTGGTCTCCATATAATAGTTGGACACCGCGTAGGGCCCCACAGCCATGGGTTCCCTGCTGTTCAGCAGAAAGTGTTCCGGATGATACTCGCCCACCAGTTCCCTGACCTTCTCATCCTCCACCAGCAGAATATTTTCCACCCCATGACTTGTGATAAAGCCGTCCTGACAGATCATCACCGGCAGATGCACCCGGGGGTCTTCCGCAATGGGAAATGCCTGTAGAAAATTGTCATACACCTCCTGGTTAGACTCCGCATAGATCTGAATCCAGCCGCTGTCTCTGGCGCCCATGCTGTCGGAATGATCCGCGTTGATATTGATGGGGCCGGTGAGCGCACGGTTCACCAGTGCCAGCACTATGGGCAGTCTGTCCGACGCGGCCACATACAGCTCCTCCCACATCAGGGCCATACCGCAGGAGGAAGTGGCCGTCAGCGCCCTGGCGCCCGCCGCGCTGGCCCCCAAAGTGGCACTCATGGCACTGTGCTCGCTTTCCACATGAATAAATTCCGTGTCTATGTCCCCGTTGGCAATATAGTTGGCCACATACTGGGGAATCTCCGTGGAGGGCGTGATGGGAAAAGCGGGCATCACGTCCGGATTGATCTGCTTAATGGCATAGGCCACCGCCTCATTGCCGGATAATCTTTCTCTGATTGCCATCTATCTGCCCTCCTTCATCGTGATAGCGCCGAAAGGGCACACTTTGGCGCAAATGCCGCAGCCCTTGCAGTGATCGTAGTCAAAATCCTCTCTCCTGCCTTCCTTCACCGGAATGGAAGAATCCGGGCACACCGGGAAACACAGCAGGCACTGCTTGCATTTTTCCTCGTCAAACACCGGTGTAGCGGTGCGCCATTCCCCCGTGCAGAAATGCCGGGATGTGGCCGGTTCAAATATCTTGTTCCCCTCCGTAATATCCTGCCAGGGGCTCTTTTCGTTGATCTCCGTACTTTTCATATGAATCTCCTGCTATAAATTCCGCATACCCCTTCCCCTGTACAGACCCGCCGGAAAAGTCCCGGCGCTTTCAGTGTCCGGACTTTTCCCGGTACGCTGCGGGGATGTATGCTGTTTTCAGTTGCCGTATACCGCCGCGCCCCTCTCTGTTCAGGGGCAAAAAAGAAACCTGTCCCCACAGCGCATTATTTAAGCGCCTCAAAGGTAAGTTCCAGCGCTTTCATATTACCGTCTATGACTTCCGGCTTCTTGGCAAACTTGTGCTGATAGGACGCTCTCATTTCCTGTAAAAACACCCCTGGTTCCATGATGCCGGACACCGCCACCACCGCCGCCAGCATAGGTGAATTGGGAAAATATTTGCCCAGCGCCTTCACGGATATTTCTCTTGCGTCGATGACATACACCCTGCCCTGATACCCTCTCAGATGAGGGAGGATCTCTTCTCTGGCCTTCTGGCTGTTGACAATGACGGCCCCCTGGGGACTGAGCCCGTGCGTCACATCAATGGTTTCCAACAGACTGTCATCCACAACCGCCACCAGATCCGGCTCATAGATATTAGAGTGAATGGTGATGGGGCTGTCGCTGAGTCTGTTGTAGGCGGTGATGGGCGCGCCCATACGTTCCGGACCGTACTCCGGGAAACCCTGTACATATTTTCCTGTCTTAAACGCTACGTCTGCCAGCAGCAACGCCGCCGTCTTGGCCCCCTGGCCGCCCCGGCCATGCCACCTGATCTCGATTGTATCTCTCATAGTATCCTCTTTTCCGCGCAAGCCGCGTTACCCCCGGCTTGACGCCATAATCAGTCACCAAAAATCCCAGGTTCCCGGATTTTTATTTTACACGGGATTCTCTTATCAGCGTTTCCCATAACAGACAAACGCCCGCCCAAACCAGGCGAATCTGTCTGCTCCGGCTTTAATAAAGCCGAACATCTCAGGTATAATGCCGGTCTCCGGCCGATCAGCGCTCCAACAACAGAATCCCGCGAGCATTCCATTGTCATGAAGCAAAACAGCTCCCACCGTAAACGGCAGAAGCTGCAATCAATCCCATCCATTTACGACATACCAGCATATGCGTCCTCTGTCACGGGAGAAACCCGTCAGCGTCTACTCACGCCGTCACCGGCATTTTGGCGCTGCAACTCGGGAGGGATATTCCATGTATCTTACTCGCGCCGCTTCTCAGCTCCTACGGCTCTCTGTGTCCTTTGGGATATATGTACTGTCTCCATCACTGTCTTTCTCAGTTGAATTTATTATAGTGTTGCGGTAAAGCGTTGTCAAGAAAATTTTGTCCCCCCTGCTTTCACTGCCTGTATTTTCCTGCCACTCCGTCTGTCCCTGTATATAACTTTATCCGCTTTTCCCGGCAGTACCGCCGACCCGTTCACGGCCGGAATTTTATTCTAAAACTCCGGATTAATTTTCACACTTTCTTCTTAACGCGGCATGTATTGTAAATCCCTCGTCCCTGGCCTGTCAGATTCCCACATTCCCGCTGTTTATACCGGGTTCCACATCTTCGTTTAGGGGCAGCCAGTCGATTACCTTCTTAATATAACGATTCCAGAAATCCCACTCATGTCCCCCAGGTCCCTCCTCATAGGTCACATCCATCCCCGCCTGCCTCAGATAGTCCCGCATCTCACGCCCCGGCTCCAACAGCGAATCCTCGGTGCCGCAGGCCAGATACATCTTCGGCAGTTCCGCTCCTTGCTCTTTCAACCGCTCCACCAGCCATTTGGGATTCATGTCGCTGGCTTTTACTTTGCTCAGATCTCCAAAGATGCTCTCCGCAAAGTCTCTCCGGTTGATGTCCACCGTTGTGTCATTGGTCCTCTCTTCCAGTCCCTCCACCGGCATCGCGGCGGACAGGCCCGCGATATAGCCAAAGGTATCATGGTATTTCAGGCCATTGCGAATGGCTCCATATCCCCCCATGGACAGTCCGGCTATAAATGTGTCTTCCCGCCTGTGAGACAGAGGAAAGGCCTTTCTGGTCAGTTCCACCAGTTCTTTCCCGATAAATTCCCCATAGCGGTTCAGACTTTCTTTCTGATCCACATAAAACATATTGTCCCCGGAGGGCATTACCACCGCCAGATCCTTTTCCTCCGCCCACCGCTGGATATTGGTTCCGGATACCCAATCCATATAGTTCCCGAAAATACCGTGCAGAAGATACAGCGTCTTGTAGGAAGTTACCTCTTTGGGTACCGTGCCCGGAAAAGCCGGCTTGTCAACCGGAAGAATGATATGGACCGGTACGGTTCTCATCAGTGACCTTGCCATAAAATTTGCCTGTAATAATGCCATGTTGTTCCTCCCTTCAGGATTCCGTCTCTGTCCGGTGTCATTTACCTTGCATCCGCCTTTATTATTTTATCAGAAAAAGAGGATGTCCACAATCCGTTTATTCACATCGGGGATTCCATCAGCATCCTGCTCAATTTCAAAGTAATCATTCGTACAGTCGTAGTAGAGAATCTTCTTGTTTCCGGAACGAACGTCTGGCAGTAAAAGTAACTGCTCAGATTGCTGGAAGGTGCCAGGAATCTTGAAAAACCTGATCTGTAAGAATTGCGCTGAAATCATACCTGTATTTGTGACGATTGGAAATTTTCCGCTTCCCCAATAGCATATTCAGGGAAAAATCAACTATTTCTTGCTATATATATGGAAATTAGAGTATAATGACTGTATTCCTGATCATGGGGCGGATAAACACGCAAACTATGGGCGCTGCATGCACATAATGTAACAAATAAATGGGCTGTATTACAGTCTGTTGAACGGATAGCGCGCAAAATGGGCGCTGCAACAGCATGCCTGCGGCATGCGGAAAGAGGAACATATGCACAGAACAACCATTATCGCTCTCTCCGGCAAGGGCGGCGTAGGCAAAACCTCCCTGGCCGCAATGACCGTAAAGGCTCTGACGGAAAAATATCCGGACAAAAAAATTCTTGCCATTGACGCGGACCCGGCGGTGGGACTGGCCACAGCCCTGGGCATTGATGTGTCCCTGACAATAGACGATATACGCAAAAACGTGATGGCCTCCGTGGAGAACGGAGACACCAAATCCGCCGTGGAACTTCTGGGAGAGGCAAAATACCATATCTTTGATGCCATGGTGGAGACAGCGCATTTCAGCTTTATCGCCGTGGGACGCCCGGAGAGCGCGGGCTGCTACTGTAAGATCAATTCCTATTTAAAGGAAGTCATCGCGCTGGTGGCGGACAATTTCGACTATATCGTTATCGACGGAGAGGCGGGCATCGAACAGATCAATCGCCGGGTCATGGAAAAAGTGACTCACCTGATCCTGGTGACGGACGCCAGCAAAAAGGGGACCCAGGTGATCCAGACCATCAAATCTGTAGCCGACAGCCTTGTCATGTACGAAAAGCTGGGCGTAATCGTAAACCGTTTGCCGGATGAGTCGGTCAAAAAATACCTGGAACTGGGGGATCTGCCGGTGCTGTCCTACATCGGCCAGGACAGCGATCTATGCGCCTTTGACATCACCGGCCAGAACGTCTTTTTCATGGATTCGGATTCCGTGATGGCCCGGGGGATGCGCCAGGCGCTGGAGAAGCTGGAAATCTGAAACGGGCGCTCTCTAATAAGCCAAATTTGACGATTGCAAAACGCCCTTTCCGGAAACAGAGGATGGGATATACAAAATAAAGGCGACTTGCCACCGCATTTTAGCCCGTTTTTGTATATATTGACCAGCCTCGTCACTTGCGGACAGGGTTTCGCAATCGTCTAAATAAGCCAAATCATAAAAAGGAATCTACTATAATGAAGGATTTGAAACAGATCTATCAACTGGAAACCCTGCTCCAGGAGGCTCACAACGACCTGGTGCGGCAGGCAAGAGACAGGGGCGAAATCGCCATCGGCAGCACCTGCTCCCTGATCCCGGAACCCCTTGTAAACCTGCCGGGCTGTTTTTCCGTGCGGCTCCGCGCCCCCAGAACCGGCTCCATAGAGATGGGCACCTACTATATGACCAGTATCATGTGCGAGGCCTGCCGGGCCATCCTGGAACGGGCCATAGAGGGGGGCTACCAGTTTTTGGACTGTATGCTGACGGCGGACTCCTGCGCCCAGATGAACCGCTGTGTAGAAAATATGGAACATCTGAAACTCTGCGACAGGGAGGGTTTTTTCGTCACCTATGCGGATGTGCCCATGAAGTCCGACGAGACGGCACTGAGACACTATGTGCGGCAAATGCGCCAATATGTGCTGGAGCCCTTGGAGAAACGCTTTTCCATTGACACCTCCGACCAGGCGCTGCAAAAAGCCGTGGCACTGCATAACCGCATAAGCGGCCTGCTTATGGAAATCGGGGATTTCCGCCGGGAAGAAAATCCCCGGATCACCGGCTATGAATTTGCGGTGCTCTGCCTGTCCACTTACTGTTGCCCCAAGGAGCCGCTGATCCCCCTTCTGGAGGAGACTCTGTCAGAGCTGCAAAGCCGCCAGCCGGACCAGCACCCCACCCACCGGGCAAAAGTGGTGCTGGCAGGTTCGGAGATTGACGATCCCGAACTGATCCGGATGATCGAGGAGGCGGGTGCTTTGGTGGTGGCCGACCGCTTTTGCCTGGGTTCTTTCCCGGGCCGGGAAGAAATACGGCTCCGGGAGGGCGAGGATACGCTCGCCGGCATCTGTCGACACTATATGGAAAGCGGACAATGCCCCCGGTTTATGAATACGGACAAAATCAGAGAGCGACACAGATATATGGACAGCCTGGCCCGGCGCTTTCACGCGGACGGCATCATCTACCAACAGATCAAGTTCTGTGATTACTGGGGCTACGAGCGGGCCTATGCCAGCCGGGTCATGCGAGATGAGTATGGTTATCCTGTTCTCAGCATCGACCGCCCATACGCCGTGGGCAATGCGGGACAACTTCGCACCAGAGTGCAGGCATTTGTGGAGAGCATGGAAATCAAGAAGCTGAAAAGGCGGTAGTCTGCTTCGTATCGATCTATTTAAGGAGATTACATATATGGGCAAAGCCATGGGAAGCGAACCGCTGGGGCGCTTTTACAGCGGGAAAAAAGCAAAAAAACGCCGGGAATGGCGGGGACTTAAGGACACTTGGTACGACTATGTGCATTGGCTGGGCATCTGGAAGACCCTGATCGGCTTTATGTTGCGCATAAGCAATCTGCGAGCCTTTTTCCGCTATCGTTGGATGGTAAACTATCTGGCCGTACCGGACTTTTTTGACAGGCATACGGAAGGGCTTCGGGGCACCCAGCTGCGCATTACCCGCACCGCTCTGGAGCTGGTGGTCACGGACATGTGCAAGAGCATGGGCGTCATGTTCCGGGCGGACCCGGCGCTGGGCAACGACAAGGCGCTGAACGAACGGCTGGTGGTCTTTGACGAAAATATGATGAGCGAGATTATGAACGGATTTCCCAACCTGAAATGGGTGTCCGTGGAGGTTCCCGCAGTGTACACCTGCGCCATGATGGCCCAGGACAGCCTGTTCTACTACCTGGACAAGGCCCAGGAGTACGGCATCCCCAATGATGTGTGCCCCATGCCTGCGGCGGAGTTCGGCGTTTCCCTGGAGGACGACTATCCCCGGATCGGCAAATGTGCCATCCAGTGCAACACCACCTGCGACGGAAGTCTTATGGGCAACGGTCTCATGGCCGCCCGGATGGGGATTCCCACATTCCAGTTGGCGGTGCCCATCCGCCACGGCGAGGACAGTGTGCAGCAGTACGCGGCGGAGGAAATTCGCAACGCCATCGCCTTTATCGAGGAACAAACCGGGGAGACCTTCGACTGGAACGCCTTTTTTGCATCTATGAAAGATTTCAATCAAGAGACGGCCCACCTGCTGGAATGGTACGAGGTGTCCCGATCCCCCTACCCGCAGTTCACGGACAACAGCCTCTCCCTCTACCGCTATGCCGTATACATGGCGGCGGGAGGCCGGGAAAAAGAGTTTCTGCGGCGGGATCAGAAGCTGACCCGCCTGGTGATGCGGGGCTATGAGCGCCGGGAGCCCTGCGCGGTTAAACTGCGCCACCGGGCCATCACCTGGGGCGTGCAGGCCGCCTACTACACGGCGTTTGCCGGATGGCTTACCAATTGCTGGGGCATCGTGCCGCTGGTGGATATGCTGACCCTGTGCTCCACCCGGGAGGTAAACACGGAAGATCCTGAGAAGGCCATCTATGACCTGGCCTATCTCTACGAAAAAATGATCATGCGCAGCCGTTCCAACGGCGGCTATGAAGTGGGAGTGGCGGATCTGTGGCGCTACTGCGAATATTTTCATGCGGATATGGTTATCATGTACGCCCACATGGGCTGTAAGTCCATGTCCGGCTACCACGGGCTCTTTGAGGAGGAGGCCCGCAGACACGGCATTCATCTGGTGTGGGCCACCCACGGTCTCATGGACGCCCGGGGCGTAGGCCGCAGAGACATGCGCACGGAGGTAAACCGCTATATGCGCACCGTTCTGCGGGAGGAGCCCCTGGACCCCAGTCTGGAAGATTTTGACGACGAACAGGCCTGGTAGATTTCTGCCCTGATGATCCTGTCAGGCGCCGCTGCCCGGGAAACAGTCAGTTCCATAAATAATACGCAATAAACGGAGGAAACTATGAAAAAAGGACGAGTTATCTTTTTAAACGGCGTGACCAGTGCCGGAAAGACATCCATCGTGGAAGCCCTGCAAGAGCGTGACGACATTTTCTTTTATGTGGTGGCTAACGACCTCTTTCAGGAAATGATAGGGGACAAATACCTGCGGCAGAATTACTGGAAATATCTCAGCGAGGTCATCATCATGATGTACCACACCGCCAGGCTATACTCCGATATGGGCAAAAATGTTCTGATTGACGGCATTCTGGTGGAACGGGAAGAGCTCAAGCCCCACTACCGGCAATTGACGGAAATCCTGGCGGATAATCCCCTGGATATTGTCGAAGTATACTGCCCTCTGGAAGTGTGCCGCCAGCGTAATATCGACCGTGGAGACCGCTATGAGACGCAGTCGGAGGAGCAGCATGCGCTGATGGCTAAAAACATTGCCTACAGCGCAAAAGTTGACACCAGCGCGCATAGTCCGGCAGAGTGCGCAGACAGTATTGTCAAGGCTCTGTTTTCCGCTGGAAACTGACGGTGTTTCCAGCGGTCCCCTCTGTTACGCAACTATCCAAAACAGCATTTCCTATCTGCGAAAAAACGGCTATATGGAGGGCGGAGGTGTTATCAAAAACTACTGTTTATTGGCAAGTACGCATATAAGGGAGACATATGGAAAACGAAAAAGTGTATAAAATGAAACTGTCCAGGATATACCCGCTGCTGGTGCAGAAGGCGGAAAGGAAAAAACGCACAAAGCAGGAGGTGGACCAGATCATTTTCTGGCTCACGGGCTATGACAGGGAAGGTCTGGAAAGAGCGCTTGAAAATGAGGTGGACTATGGAACCTTTTTTGCGGAGGCCCCCTGTATGCATCCCAACCGCTCGCTGATTAAGGGATCTGTGTGCGGCGTGCGGGTGGAGGAGATTCCGGAGCCGCTGATGCAAAATATACGCTATCTGGACAAACTGGTGGACGAGCTGGCCAGGGGATGGACCATGGAGCGCATTCTGCGCGGATAAGGGAGGACAAAAACATGAAATATTTTGGCGGCTGCGATGCCGGAAGTACTTATACGAAATGCGTGATTCTTGATGAGACGGGCCGGATTGCGGCCCATGTGACCACCCGCAGTAGAATCAACCCCGTACGCAGCGCCCAGGAGGCTCTAAAGATGGCCGTAGAGCAGGTTCCCGGACTGGAGCGGGCGGAGGACCTGACCTACCTGGTGGGCACCGGCTACGGCAGAAACAAAGTGCCCTTTGCGGACGAAAATATTTCGGAGATCAGTTGTCATGCCATGGGCGTGCACGTGACCGATCCCCAAATTCGGGCCGTCATCGACATCGGCGGCCAGGACGTAAAAGGAATTGCCATTGACAGGGACGGCACGGTGCTGGACTTTGCCATGAATGATAAATGTGCCGCCGGGACAGGGCGTTTCTATGAGACCATGGCCCACGCCTTTGAAATGTCCTTAGAGGAGTTTTCTGCCCTGTCCCTCTCCGCCAAAAATGTGATCCCCATCACGGCCCAGTGTACGGTCTTTGCCGAGAGCGAAGTCATCTCCCTGGTGGGCGAAGGCAAACCCATGGAGGAGATCGCCGCCGGGATACAGATGTCCGTGGCCAAGCGCTGCTTTGTCATGGCCAAGAAGGCCGGGGCCACCGACAGCCTGGCCCTGACCGGCGGCTGCGCCAAGAACGCGGGGCTGAAAGACGCCATAGAAAAGGTGCTGAAAATCAAAGTCATAGACCTGGATATTGACCCCCAGCTTATGGGAGCCCTGGGGGCTGCGGAATATGGCAGACAACGCCTTTCTCTTTGAGGATTCCATCGTCACAAATAAGGAGACATGTACATGATTGTGCTGAAAATATTTCTGGTTATACTTGTGGTCCTATTTGTATTGTTTCTTATGAGTCTTGCAATCTATTTCTTTAATCTGGATATGAAGTTTGCCGCCGCCATGACTCCGGTTATGAATAGATATTATGACTGGCAGAAGAGCAAAAGAGAGACAAAGCGGAAAAAAGACGGGGAAACATGTTGATATGGACATCTATGACAATCTGATCGAAGAATGTATCCGTCTGATAAAAGAATCCGAGACGCGCTCCCTGCCTCTGGCAGGCAATCAGCCGCTCTGGGAGACGGAATCCGAGCAAAGACTGATCTTCCAGAGAGATATGGCCTATGAGCTGGGGGGCAATGGGTTGTCGGCTGTCAGCGGGCTGGCCTTTACCTCTCGGCCTGCCGGTTTTGACAGACTTCTGCTATACGGCCCTGATCTCCCCCAACTACAGGCAGACTCCCCCTATGCCCGGCTGACCATACTGCATGTTGACGATGGGCACTGGCAGGACGATCAGCAGGCTTACCGGTTTCTGCGGCGGATGGAACACACCAGATACCATGTGTATCCCCGGGGTTTTATGATGCGGATTTCCACCTCCGCCAACCGGGAACCCGTGCGAGTGAGCCGTCAGGCGCTGCAAAGCGGACTGAATTTCGCCCGGGTGGGACAGCTTTTCCTAAAAGCCTATCACGAACATCCTCAGATACAGGCAGCAACGCTGCTGTTTATCACCGCTCCCGATTTTCCCTACGAATTACTGGCGCAAAAGGCAGCCAAAATGGAAGCCGTCACCAATTCCCTGGACCAAATCTTTAATCGTCTGGTCATGGACTGCCGAAGCTGTAATCTGAAACCTGTGTGCGATGAGATGGAGGGACTGCGGGAACTACATTTTTCAAGGCGGCATTCTTAATTTTGCATGCCGCCCTGGGTTCCGAACCAGACATCACAGTCCTGCTTTTCCCATTTCCCAATATCAGCTGTCAAAGGAAACCTTTACCATCTCGTCAAAGGATGTGATGCCGTCCAGCACATATTCCGTAGCGCTCATGCGCAGGGTATACATGCCCTCCCGCAAAGCCTGTTCCTTGATGGCATCCGCCCCCTGACGCTTACTGACAATGGTTTTCAGCGCGGGGGACATCTTCATAATCTCATAGACGCCGATACGGCCTTTGTAGCCGGTATTCTCGCATTTGCTGCACCCGCATGGCTCATAGATCGTCACATTCTCCTCCAGGTCGCGGCCCATCACTTCCTTCTCGTCCGCCGTGGCCGGCCTGGGCCTCTTGCATTCCGGACACAGGCGGCGTACCAAACGCTGGGCGATAACGCCGATGACGGAATCCGCAATCAGATAGGACTCTATCCCCATATCTTCCAGACGGGTAATGGTGCTGGCGGAAGAATTGGTATGCAGTGTGCTCACCACCAGATGACCTGTGATGGAAGCCTGTACGGCAATGCTGGCCGTCTCCCGGTCACGGATCTCACCGATCATAATAATGTCCGGGTCCTGACGCAGAATGGAGCGCAGCGCCGTGGCAAAGGTCAGTTCCGCCTTGGGATTTACCTGTACCTGGTTGATGCCGTCTATATTAGCCTCCACCGGGTCTTCAACGGTGATAATATTTACGTCTTCCCTGTTCAATTCACTGAGCGCGGTATACAGTGTGGTAGACTTACCGCTTCCGGTGGGACCCGTCACCAACAAAATACCGTGGGGATTGCGCAATATATAGTCAAACTGTTCCATCTCCCTGGGCTTTAATCCCAGCTGACTCTTCTCCTTGGTCAGTCCCGTCTTGGAAGTCAGACGCATAACGACCTTCTCGCCGTATACCGTGGGCAGCACGGACACACGGATATCGTACTCCATCCGGTCCACCACCTGCGTGATCCGCCCATCCTGAGGTTTTCTCTTCTCAGCGATATCCATACCGCCGATAATCTTGATGCGGGCCACCATAGCGCCCAGCACATTGATGTCATACTTTGCCTTCTCGTAAAGAGCGCCGTCAATGCGGTAACGAACCCGGACTTTTCGCTCTGTGGGCTCGATATGAATATCGGAGGCTCTCTGGCGCACAGCCTTGTCAATCATCTCCTTGACCAACATAACGATGGGAGAACTGTTGATGTCCTCCTCTGCGGCATCCACTTCCTCCACGTTCAGGTTCTTCTCCTTGGCATAGGCTTCCAGCGCCGTGGTCACTTCATCCTGCCCATAATATTTGTCGATAGCCAGCATGATATTACGGGTGGTGGTCACGGCGGGCTCCACCTGACAATTGGTGATAATGGAAATATCGTCCTGGGCATACATGTCCATGGGGTCTGCCATAGCCACGCGCAGAACATTCATGCTGTCCGCATATTCGATGGGAAAAATCTTATTTTTCTTCAGAACATTCACCGGAATCAGGTCCAGTATATCCTGACTGACCGCAATGGTGGTCAGATCAATCAGCTCTATATGCAATTGGGTACTAAGCGCCATGGCAATCTGTTCTTCTGTCACGATGCCTTCCTCGACCAGCACCTCTCCCAGCTTCTTACCGCTTCCCTTTTGCAAATCCAGCGCCTGTAGCAATTGTGTATTGGAAATCGCTTTGCTGTTGACCAGCACATCACCCAGACGCAGTTTTTTTCTGTTATAATCCATAACTCAGTCCTCACGCTTCCCGGCGGCAAACCTCCGAATCATCAAAAAAATTGCCGTTTCTGCTGTATATTATAGCATAACTTTACAGATTCGTATATGCTTTTTTGCCCTGGAAACAGGAAAGGGGGACTGCAATAAAACAGTCCCCTCCTCTGTCGTTCCTCAAAGCCGCCCTCCGGTTATATGGACTCATCTGGATATATTGGAAGGCGCCGCCGACGGCCCCATGTTACCACAGCGATTCCTTACTGTGTATCATCAGCCTCCTGCTCCAGCAGTTCCTCCAGGCTGTAGTCCATGCCCGACGAGAAAGAGGTTGTCACGGCATACACCGTATCGGCTCCCGGCTCGCAGATATAATATACACTGCCCACAGAATTATAGTCCCCCACATTGTACGTGTAGCTTCCCTGGCTGGTCTCGCAATGTACCACATTGCATGGCTCCTCCAGGCCATATTGGGACAGATCAGTAACATTTGTTATAGTTTGCCTGGCTATGACTCGTGTAAATTTATTAGCCATGGAATTTATACGGCTCTGTGTTAAATTCAGTGAGGGGTCGGCTGCATACACCCAGCGGCTTTCCACCAAAGGCTCTGTTTCGCCGCCTGATTCCGCTTCGCCATCCGTTTCCGCTTCACCGCCTGTTTGCGCTTCGCCATCCGTTTCCGCTTCACCGCCAGTTTCCGCTTCGCCATCCGTTTCCGCTTCACTGCCAGTTTGCGCTTCACCGCCTGTCTCCTGGGGTTCCACCGTTACCTCCGTCTTCTCAAACACATAGGTCTCCCCCTCATATACATAGCTGAAACGGAGAATATCTTCTCTGTCCATTTCCAGCAGCACTTCGCCGTCCACCTGGTCCGTCTCCTGCTCCTGCTGGTTTTTGTTATATCTGGCCAGAAAGAAATATCCCACAGCCAGCACCGCCAGTACAGCCACCAATATGATAAAATTTCTGCCTTGTTTTTTCATTGATCACCATTTCCTTATCAAAATATCACTGTCGTTTTGGAGATACCTATTTCCTCCGACGCCGGAACCAGACCGCGAAGCCCACAGCCAGACTGCCCACAGGCAGAACAATCATGGTAATCAGTCCCAGCGTCAACGCGTTCTTCTGACTGAGCAACAGTGTGGATACCTCATAGTCTTTTGCCGGGATAGACACCGTGATCTCATGATCCACAAACTGACTCACCGTATTGGTGAACAGCATCTGGTTGGCGCCCCCCACCATCAGGCTGGCATTATCCGTAAAGATCTGGTCGCTGGAGTACACAACCATGGTGGCTTCCCCTTCTTCCAGAGTCTTCACCGCTTCCACACCCAGGGAGAAAGGTCCCTCTGTATCCCCCTCCTGTTTGCCATATTCTGTGGCGCTGGCAAAATTCTTCATAGCGTAAGCGCTGGAAGAGGTCTCCAGAAAAGCGTCATAGCGAATGTTTCCGCCCTCTTCCTCCTCGGGAACCAGAATGCCCTGGCTGTAGGGAACAAAAACATAATAACTGCCATAGATTCCCGCAGTGTAAGTGTTGGAGGATACAGTGGGCAGAAGATAAAAAGGAACCTGATAATAATTCTCTTCATCCTCCTCCACCACAAGGCCGTCGGCGATGCGCAGATTCATATAGGCCAGCACCTCCTCCAGATTGGGGGTTGCCACCTCCTGATAGCCCACCACCAAAATCACCTTGCCGCCCCTGTCCAGATATGCGATCACTTTATTCTTATCGTCCTGGGAAAGGTCGCTGGCGGGGCCGTTGATTACAAGCGCAGCCGCCGTCTCCGGCACTGCCTCGTAATCCATCAGGTTGATTGTCTCATATTCTACATTTTCCTTCTCCAGGCTGTTCTTAAAAGAAGAACTCAGACTCTGTTCCCCATGTCCTTCCGTCATATAGACCATGGGAATGTCATCGCTGAGAACATAGTCCAGCGCGCTGGTGATCTGCCCCTCCCCGTCGTAACCGGTAACGGAAGAGCTGTAATTGTAACCGTCAAAGTCATAGCTTGTAACGTAGAAATCATCGGCATCAATGACCTTGCTGCGTTTGGCGCTGACTACAATCAGACTGTTGGTACTGACGCTGCCGGAGGTGTACTGCGTGTGAAAACGGGGATTCTGTATGGGGTCCACATACTGTACCCTGATATGCTGTGACAGGTCCTGATAACGGTCCAGCGTCTGTCCCAGCACGGTGTCCTCGTTGTCCTCATTGACCAGCACATAGATGGTCACATCCTCCTTCATTCCCTTCAGGTATTCTTTGGTCTGGTCTGACAGAGAGTACAGCTTATTGCCTGTGAGATCCAGCGATTTCCAGGAGCCCGGCAGTTGTCCCACCGCCATGTTCAGCAGGATGGCAACTGCCACCGCCGCCACAATCATGCCTGTGCTGTACGCGCCGGCTTTAAATGCTTTCACAGACACGCTGTAACGCCTCTTTTGAATGGACTGAGTGGTCAGAAACAGGGCCAGCGCCGTCAGGGACAGGTAATATACCACAGAGCCCGTTTCCAACGTACCGTTCAGCATAAGCACAAACGGCGTACTCAGGTCATACAGACTCAGAATTTGCGTCAACACATTGCCTGTGGAGGAAATCAGCGCGCACAGAGAGGGCATCATGTATCCCAAAAACAGCAGCACAAAGCCCAGTACCGCCGCGATCACCTGGCTCTCGGTCAGCGACGACACCAGAATACCGATGGCGATACAGACCATGCCATACAGGAAAAAGGCCAGTATGGCGAGATAGCTTTCCCCCAAGGGCACAGAGCCAAATTTAGTCAAAATCAACGGATAGATGGCGCTGATGGCCGTAGGCACGGCCAATATAGTCAGCAACGCCAGAAATTTACCCATGACGATTTTTCCCACCGTGATGGGAGCTGTCAGAATGAGTTGGTCGGTTTTGCTGCGTCTCTCCTCCGCCATGATCCGCATGGTCAGAATCGGCACAGTCAGCATGAACACGATTACCACACTGTTGACAACATAGGAAAAATAGGGGTAGCCATACAGCAGACAGTACACAAAATAGTACAGGCCGATAAAAAACAGACTGACCCCGATAAAGAGAAATCCGATAAAGGAGTGAAAATAGGATTGCAGTTCCTTCTTATATATAGCTGTCATTTACGCATCCTCCCTGCTGTCATTCTTATCCTGTGTCGGCTGTTTGTCATCCTGGTCAGCCGCCGGGGGGGCGGAGACTTCACCGTCCTGTCCTGCCTGCGGCGCTTTCTTCTTTCTCCCCCGGTTTTTCCCTTCGTCTTCCTTAGACGAGGATGTCTCCCCCGTAAGTTCCAGGAAGATGTCTTCCAGAGAGCGCTGGGCAAGCGTCATGGACAAAATGGGCAGGCGGTTCTCCGCCAGCCGGTAGAAAAGCGACTCCCGGATATCCTGTTCCCCGTCTGTCTGAATCTGCACATTGCAGATGCCGCTGTCCTCCACTGGAGGATCGGATAGCTGCGATGTGCCGGAAAATGGCTGTGTGCCGGGCAACTGTCGCATGTCCTTTATCCCTGTCATTCCGGCCAATGCTCCCTGCAAGGCCTTATAGCTGCCCTTCACCGTCAGTTTTAACTCTCCCTCTCCGCTCATCAGCTTTTGCAGCCCTTCCGGAGAATCGCTGGCCACCAGTTTCCCATGAGAGATAATCATGATATGATCACACACCGCACTGACTTCCGACAAAATATGGGAACTCAAAATAATGGTATGGGTTTTCCCCAGTTCCCGAATCAAATCTCTGATTTCAATAATCTGTTTAGGGTCCAGACCCACGCTGGGCTCATCCAGAATCAACACCTGAGGGGAGCCCAGAAGCGCCTGGGCCAGACCCACCCTCTGTCGGTAACCCTTGGAGAGATTCTTAATCAGGCGTCCTCTCATATCGGTGATCTGGGTCATGCCCATAACCTGCTCTACCTGTTCTTTCCGCTCCTGTCTGGGGACTTTTTTCAGTTCCGCCGCAAAGCGCAGATACTCATCCACCGTCATATCCATGTACAGCGGCGGAAGTTCCGGCAGATAGCCGATACGTTTCTTGGCCTCCTCCGGCTCCTCCTGCACGTCATGGCCGTCTATAGTCACCGTACCCTCGCTGGCTGCCAGATATCCGGTGATCATATTCATGGTGGTAGATTTTCCGGCGCCATTAGGTCCAAGAAAACCGTAGATCTGCCCTTTCTCCACCTTAAAGGACAGATGGTCCACAGCAGTGTGATCGCCATACCGCTTTGTCAAATTCGTAACTTCAATCATAATGTCCTCCTCATTTTGTTTCACTCATGAACGGGTAAAAAGACAGCTCCCATTACCCGCAGATATAGCTTAATGGGAAAATGTCATAAAAAAGTGATGAAAATGTGAAAAAACTGTGAACCTGCCCCAAAAACAATAGAACCTACATTGTGCAGTTTTGATTGTCATAAAGAAAAAAACCCCTCCGCGCAAGCGGAAGGCTTTCTTTAACAAGTGTTGAAAGTCGCTGTGAGCCCGTCATACATATTCCCTGAAAAAAGCCACAAATCCCTCATACCCCACCAGTTCATCCGCGTCATGGGCATTCACATCATAATAGTACTCCCCGGTATCCAGCTTTTTGGAGATACTGTCCAGAGGAAAGCCCGGGCGATAGATCCTGTGGGGCTGCGCGGTGAGCAGAAAGCGCTGGCTGGCCAGACTCTCGTCCATGGACGCATAGATGTGTTCCCGGTCCATGACCAGACAGATCGCATTGTGGTACCTCGCGGTGATATCCCCATAGTGGGCCGCCAGACCTCCATAATAGTCCTGCATGGCCTGATCGTCCAGATAGACCCCCCGGGGAGACCGCACATGGAGACCCGGCTGTAATTCCCGGGGCAGATTTTCCAGATATAGACCTGAATCGCAGGAAAAGAGAGGAATCTCATAGTGATCATAATAAAAAAGCGCCTTCTGCCGGGCATTCTCCAGTGGGCTTGACCCCTCTTCCGGCGCTACCGCCACCTGCGGCATGTCATGGAGACTCAGCAGGCTGATGCCAAGGGGTTCCAGAGCATCCCGCATGGCCGTATATTTAGCCGGATTGGATGTGGCAAACAATAATTGCATGGCTTGTCTCCTCCTTTTCTCAATGCTTTTTGCACTGCTCGGCCTGCGCCCCCCGGGCTTTCTCCACATAATGCTCCGCGTTTTGGCGGCTTGTCCGGATTTCTTCCTCCGTGACCCTGCGTTTGATGCGGCCCGGGCTGCCTATCACCAGACTGTTGTCCGGTATCTCCATACCCTGTGTCACCAGCGTGCCCGCGCCGATAATGCAGTTGCGCCCGATATTCGCATGGTTCATCAGAATGGCTCCCATACCGATCAGCGTGTTATCCCCCACCTTGCATCCATGTATTATGGCACCATGTCCCACCGTAACAAATTCCCCCAGCTCCACTTCACCGCCGGGGTCCATGTGCAGCACCGCGTTATCCTGGACATTGCTGCCCCGCCCTATGCGAATGGGGCCGTCATCCGCCCGCAAAGTGGCGTGATGCCAGATACTGGCATCCTCTGCCAGCGTAATATTTCCGGACAGAGAGGCGCTGGGAGAGATAAAAGATCCACCTATATTCATCGCCACACTCAAAGCAGATCCACCGCCGTCTCCCTGGGAATCAACCGCATCCTCCCAGTGTAAGCGGTGCAGTTCTCCCTGTTCCTGTAGACCCGCGAACCCCTGTTGCCGCAGGGCCTCATACAGCACAACGGCAACGGAATTGGAGAGATTCAGAGAACGAATGTCCGGAAGCATGGGGATTCGAATACAGTTTTCCTCGTACTCCACCAAAAGTTCTTCCGGAATCCCTGCGCTCTCCCTGCCAAACATAATATAATCGTCCGACTCAAAAGAAACCTCTGTATAGCATCTTCTGGCTTTGGTGGTAGCCATCCAGATTCTTGCCCCCGGATGCCTTTCTTTAAACTCGCTAAAATTGGTATAACGGCTCAAATCCAGTTGATTCCAGTAATCCATACCCGCCCGGCGAATGGATTTCTCATCCAGATGAAAGCCCAGGGGCTCTATCAGGTGCAAACTGGTGCCTGTGGCCACACAGGTGCGCCCGATATTGCCCGTGTTGGCCGGAATCTCCGGCTGGTGCAGTACAATGTGCATCTCTACCCTCTTTCCGCCTGCTCCTTCGACTGGCCTTACCGATCTTACCTGCTCTCCCGCAGTTTCGCAATAAAGCGGCCCAGCCTCGTCATGGCCTCCCTCAAAGTATCCAGCGAATAGGCATAGGAAATTCTCAGAAAGCCCTCCCCGCTGTCCCCAAAAGCCGTGCCGGGCACAGCGGCCACCTTCTCCGCTTCCAGAAAAGCGTTGGCAAACTCCTCACTGGTCATGCCAAACTCCTTGATGCACGGAAACACATAAAAGGCCCCGAAAGGTTCAAAGCACGAAAGCCCCATCTCTTGAAATGCATTGAGCAAAAACCGTCTGCGCTGGTTGTAGGAGATCTTCATCTCCTCCACGTCCGCATCCCCGTTTTTCAGCGCTTCCACAGCGGCGTACTGGCTGGTGGTGGGGGCGCACATAATGGCAAACTGATGGATTTTGATCATCTGCTCAATGATGGCGTGAGGTCCGCAGGCATAGCCCAGTCTCCAACCAGTCATGGCATAGGCCTTGGAAAATCCGTTGATCAGGATTGTTCTCTCCCGCATACCCGGCAGAGACGCGATGGACACATGTTTCTCCTTGTAAGTCAGTTCACTGTATATCTCATCTGACATGACATATATGTCATGCCGAATGATGACCTCCGCGATGGCCTCCAGATCTTTTCGCTCCATGATCGCCCCGGTGGGATTGTTGGGAAACGGCAGAATCAGCACTTTGGTTTTCTCTGTGATAGCCTCCTCCAGTTCCCGGGCCGTGAGACGAAACTCGTTCTCCGCCTTCAGATCCAGTATCACCGGCTTTGCCCCCGCCAGGATGGCACAGGGCTCATAGGACACGTAGCTGGGCTGGGGAATGATTACCTCGTCTCCGGGATTCATCATAGCCCGCAGGCCGATATCAATGGCCTCGGAACCGCCCACGGTAATAACCACCTCCCTGTCCCAGGCATACTCGATGCCCTGCTTCCTCTTTATGTAATTGCACACCTCCTGACGCAGTTCTTTCAGGCCCGCGTTGGAGGTGTAGAAGGTTCTGCCCCGTTCCAGCGCATAGATCCCTTCGTCCCTGATGTGCCAGGGCGTGTCAAAATCCGGTTCACCCACACCCAGAGAAATAGCATCTTTCATCTCACTGACTATATCAAAAAATTTTCTTATACCGGAGGGCTTCAATGCAACCACCTGATCTGACAATGGATTTCTCATGGCGTAATCATCTCCCTTTCGTCTTCTGTTTTCTGTACGAAAATGGTTCCGTGATCCTTATACTTTTTCAGAATAAAATGGGTCGAAGTGCTCAGAACCCGGTCCAGAGTGGAAAGTTTATCGGACACGAAGCTCGACACCTCCCGCAGCGTTTTTCCCTCCAGAATCACCATCAGGTCAAATCCTCCGGAGATCAGATATACACTTCTCACTTCCGGATAGCGGTAAATCCGCTCCGCCATACTGTCAAATCCCTGACCTCTCTGAGGTGTCACCCGCACCTCGATCAGAGCCGTGACCTTCTCGTTGGACGTCTTCTCCCAGTTCACCAGTGTGTGGTATCCGCAGATGATGCCCTCCTTCTCCATGGCTTCCAGTTCGTTTACCACATCCACTTCCCGAACGCCCAGTATCACTGCCAGTTCCTTTAAATCCATACGACTGTTTTTCTCAATAACAGCTAACAATTCTTCTCTCATACTATCCTCCTGTTGAAGATCCTTGGATCTCCCAATCGCTGCGGCGGCGTCATACCGCCGCTCTAAAGGGTACATCCTATTCCCCAGCTCCCTGTCAGACCGCCTCTTGCGTTCTGAGATGGATTCGCTCTTTTTCCGGTTACTTGTCGCTACAGTCCCAATCTATATATCTCATCCTGTGCCGGTTTATCCAGGTAGCGCTTTTCATCCGCGTTGTAGATCAGTCTGTCATGGCTGTCCGTTACGCATCCTATGACAGCTGCCGGGATTCCCTCCCGGCCCAGCTGCCTCACAAGATCCTCCCCGCGATCCGCCACCAGTACCAGGCAGCCGGAAGATGCCAGCACATAGGGATTCACCTCGCATAATTCGCACACCTCCACCGTCTCCTGGCGGATGGGAATCTTTCGTAGGTCTATGGTCAGTCCGACACCCGAACTCTCTGCCAGTTCCCAGAGAGAAGCCAATATGCCGCCTTCGGAGGCGTCATGCATGACCCGAACGCCGGACTTCACCGCAGAGGCAGCCTCCGGGATAATGGACAGATACCGGTCAAAACCCGCCGCCTCCTCCACCAGATGGGCGGGATAGCGCTCCCGCAGCCGCTCCCTGTTATGCCTGGCCAGTATAGCCGTGCCCTCCAGGCCAATCCATTTGGTCAGCACGATATCCTGCCCCGGGGCCGCTCCCCGTGTGGTGACCATGGGAAGGTCATCCTGTATGGGAACCCCGTATGCGGTGACACATACCATGGGGCAATCCACATGGCGGCTCACAGTGGTGTGCCCTCCCACAATCTGCATTTCCAGCAGACCGCAGGTTTCTTCCGCCGCCGTCATCAATTGCCTGAGCTGCGGTTCCTCCGTCTCCTGCGACAGCAGCAATGTGAGCATAAAGGCCACGGGACGGGCACCCGCAGCCGCCAGATTGTTGGCGCACTTAACCAGCGCTCTGGCCATATCCGCCTCCTTAACGACCGCCGCCTGTGAGACAGCGCTGGCAAAGCCCCGGGACGGCGCAAAAATGGCGCAGTCCTCCCCTATTCCTGCGCCATTTATCACTTCCTGTCTCTTGGTCCTGATCTGTTGCAATACGGAGCGTTTTAACACGCTGTCCGATATTTTCCCTAGTCTCATCCTCTGCTGTCCTCTTATAACACACTTTTGCTCTATTGTCCGGCGGCGGCCGCCGCAGCCGCCATCGCCGCTGCCTGCTGCTGGGCCACAACGGCGATCACTGTGCGCACATTTGCCACGCTGCCGCTGTTAATGGCGTCAATGATGGCCGTATAGGCGTTAGGGTCTGCCGTGGCCACACCCACATGGTAACTGCTGGGAACCATTTTGTAGGAACTGCTGTTGACCTGGCTGCGCTCCACTTCCACACCGTTCTCCGTAACCACCTTCCAGAGCTGCGCCCTGTAGCCGATATGGGCGCTTTCGCCTTTTACCAGATAACCGATGGGCTGTGACGCCTCCGCATACAGGATCTCTCCCGGAGGATTGATCACTTCCAGCACCTTGCTCTCATAAGTAACCTGACGGTTGCCGCTGCGGGTCTCCTGTCCGTAGATGTTAAAGGTTATCCTTTTCCCGTCGATGATACCCTCGATATAGATCGGGACATCCAGATTATTCACAAAGCGGAAATCCTTGCCGGAGGATTCCGCAATGGCCGCATCCGCCGAAGGGTCCACATAAGTCACGATCATGGAATGGTTATACCGCTGCGTCACCTCCAGCTCCGCCCGTAAAACCGCGTTGTACAATGTGGTGGACACCTGGCAGATACCGCCGCCCAGGCTGTCAACCACCTTGCCGTTCAGGTAGGAACCCGCCATATAATAACCGTTCTGTTTGGTAAAAGGAGCCACCGCTTCATAGGTGGAAAACTCCTGCCCGGGATACAGGGTGGCGCCGTCGATCAGCCTGCATCCGTTGGACACATTGGCGCTTCTGTCCGCTCCCGACGATGAGAAGGATGTGGTAAAGCTGCCCAGTAAATCCGTCACCTTCGCCAGTTCCTCAGCCGATCCCAAAGGCTGTTCCTCCGTCACATCCAATTCGATAAGGCAGGGTTGCAGATCCCACTCCAGCGTCATATATTCATTGATCACATCAATGGATGTCTCTACATCCAGCCGATACCCCACCTGGCCTTCCACCACTGAAAACACGCCGTTCTCCCGCTTCAGAACGGCATTAACCACCGGCTGATCATAGAGACTACACTGCTCTGTAAGCACCTGATTGATGGCATTGATATCATACGCAAAGGCAAGTTCATACTGTACCGGCTCACGCTTCAAGTCCTTAAGCACCTTGTAGCGGGCGATTACATTTCCCTCCGTGCCGATGGCCAGCGCCTCGTCCAGAATCTCCGGATTACTCCAGCAGATTCCCAGATCCCCCGCCGTCACCTGTACATCCGTATTGTTAGAGGTCCGCAGTGTCACCTGCACGGGCCGCAGCTTTTCCTCTATGTACTGCTCCACCGCCTGGGTGGCCTCCTGCTTATTCATACCGCTCAGATCCATCCCCTGGATCAGCACGCCCTCTTTCAAAGTGGCCTCGCCCGCAGCCCGGACAGGCAGATTCGCACCGCATATCAAAAAAAGCGCCAACAATCCCAGACCCCAATGCCTTACCCATTTACCCATATCAACTACCAGCCTTTCCCGATAAACCATTGAAAAATCAGATCAGATATGCTAATGTAGGAATGATCATAGCCAGCACAATCAGGATGACTATTACGGCAGATACGATCCTCTTTGTTTTTTTGTTATGAAAATTCATCATAGGATCAACCCTCCTTAATTCAAATCCATATCGACTCTGAAAGGATATTATATATGAATTTAGCTATTTTTGCAACCTTTATCATCTTTACCAGCATACTTTCCATGACCATCAAGCGCCATAACCGCTCCGAAAAAAAGCGACGGGAGCAGTTCTGGGAGCGGGAGGAACGGGCCAATCAGGTGCGCCGAAAGCCCCTGGATGATCTGGACTATGTGACGATCCCTCTGGAAAGCCTCCCCACAACCGTCATGTCCGGAGACATGATTGTACGGGACTGCCTGGATATGCTGACTTCTCTATCCCATGAAAAAATTGTAAATCTGGCAGGCTATACCAACACGGATTTGAAACTTACCTATGGCACGGCCAATATCACGGCCCTGTCCCAGTATGACCAGAACTTTACCCTGCTGGCCCAGACCCTGCAAAAATGGGCGGAGACATTGCACCGCGCCGGATATACGGTGGAAGCGCGACAGGTTCTGGAATATGCCGTGCTGACCGTACACAGTGACGCGGGCACGTCCTATCGCCTGCTGGCCTCTCTCTATGACCAGTCCGGCGAGCAGGAAAAAGTAGCGGCGCTGTATAACGCCGCCCTGTCCCTGATTTCCCCCTCCGGCAAGACCATTGCACGCACTTTGCTGGAAAGTTATCCGTATATTGCTCCGTCCCACTCCGCGTCATAGACGCCTGGAATTTGGGACATGCCACGTCGAAATATCTCATATGGTTTACCATAAGTATATGCTCTGATCGAGGCTTGTATACCTCAGCAAAGCCCCATTTTTTCCGCCGCCTGCCGCCACACCTCCTCTTCGATGTCCGGCAGCGCCCCGGAACTGATCCCGGATACTTCACATACAATATCATAGAAGTAATTGTATCCCGTCATCAATGTCTTTTCCGCCGCTTTGGTCAGGTACAGGCCGTATTCCTCAAGGCCGCTCTCCCGGAAATCCCGCAGGAATCCCTCCACGTCATAGTCAATCGTAAGCGGTTTTATCTCCCATCCCCGGGAGTTGCCTTCCATCATGGCAAACTGGACATGCCGCCCCTGTCCGTCTATGGACATTCCCAGAGAACCGGGGTTCAGATATACTTTGCCGTAAAGTTTACAGATTTCCTGATGATGGCTGTGGCCGCCCAGCAGATAGCCGGTCTGCAACTCCTTCAGAACCCGCTCCTGCAACGCCCTGTCCTGTATGAAATTTCCCCGGACCAGGCCCGGCGCCCCATGACAAATGGTCAGAGCCGGACAATCTCCCAGCCGCAGTTCCCTCTCTGTGGGCATGGACTCCATCCAGTCCAGGTCCGCGCCGGTCAGACGCTGATAAGTGTAGTACAGCACCCCGCTGGCAGAACAGATGTGCCACCCCTGGTCCTGTTTCCGGTTTTCCAGCAGGTATTCCTCCCGGTTTCCCCGGATCAGAAAGCAGGGGTGATTTTTTTCCATTTCATGGAGCAGAGAAAGCGTTCTCTCCGGATAGGGACCGTCCGTCACATAATCTCCCAGACAGATGACAGCATCCGCCGGATGTTTTTCCATATAGGATAAAAACGCCTCCAGGGCCTTATAATTACTGTGTATATCGCTGATTACCGCAACTCGCATGGTTTTCCCATTCCTCTCGCCCCGCCTGCCATTCCCTCTCCTTTTATTGGATTGGGTGACCGGAATTTTACATTGGAATCCTGGTTTAGGCCAGAGGCTTACAGTTTACGGGGACCGTCCCCGATTTCCACCACATAGAAGTCGGCGTTATAGCCAATCTTCTCCCGGTACGCATCCCCTACCCTGGCGATGAAATCATCAATGGCTTCGTCTTTCACGATACTCACGGTGCAGCCTCCGAAGCCTGCGCCGGTCATGCGGGAGCCGATCACTCCCTCCACTTTCCAGGCTTCCTCCACCAGGGTATCCAGTTCCATGCCTGTCACTTCATAATCATCCCGCAGTGACACGTGGGACGCGTTCATAAGCTGTCCGAATGCCGCCACATCATTATCCTGTAGGGCCTGCACGGCCAAGACGGTGCGCCGGTTCTCATACACCGCGTGTTTTGCCCTTCTCCTGCGTACCTCGCTCTCTATACTGCCCTTGTGCTTCTCAAATTCCTCTTCGGTCAACTCCCCCAGAGATTTGATCTCACACTCTTTCTGTAGTTCGGCCAGAGCAGCCTCGCACTCGCCGCGCCGCTCATTGTACTTGGAATCTCCCAGTCCTCTCTTCTTGTTGCTACAGGCGATCACAATCTTGGCGTTCTTCAGTCTGATGGGTGCATACTCATAGGATAAGTCCGCCGTATCCAGGAAAATGGCATGTTCCTCCCTGCCCATGGCGATGGCAAACTGATCCATAATGCCACAATTGACCCCGTTGAAACGGTTCTCCGAATACTGGCCGATGAGCGCCAGATCCTGATTGGTCACTTCAAACCCAAAGAGATCCCGCAGAATAAAGCCGGTGAGCACCTCCACGGAAGCGGAAGAAGACAGGCCCGAGCCATTGGGAATATTGCCGTTTAACAGAATATCCATACCTGTGGGAACTTTCATCCCTTTCTCTCCAAATGCCCATATCACACCCTTGGGATAATTGGTCCAGTCCGCCCGGGGATCAGGACTCAGCTCATCCAGGGAGGACTCCAGCACTCCCAGCTTTTCAAAGTTCATGGAGTAGAAACGCAGTTTTCGATCCTGCCTCTTCCTGGCGACTCCGTAAGTACCGATGGTCAGAGCGCAGGGAAATACATGGCCACCGTTATAGTCCGTGTGCTCCCCAATCAGATTCACCCGCCCCGGAGCGAAATAGATCTGCGCCCCTTGCGCATCTCCGTATATATCCGCAAATCTCTGTAAAATAACCTCTTTCATACCGCTACAGCCCTCCCGCATATTTTTTCCCAACAGACGGCCTGATTTCCCTCCCGGCCCGGCGCATGTTGCCCAATTACGCCGCATATGGCGGACCGGAATGGGAAAACACTGCCGCCGCTACAACATATACACATGGGCATCCAGATCCGCCTGTGCCCGTTCCAGGTCTTCCCGAATGTGTAAGTGCTGAGGACAAACCTGTTCACATTTGCCACACTTGACGCAGTTCTTTGCCTGTGCAGCATCTCCCAGATCATGCTCCCAGTGCTGTTTTACCACATTGTAATTCTGATACATATGATAGCGATTCCAACAGCCAAAGGTGCCGGGAATGTTTACTCCGGCGGGGCAAGGCATGCAGTACCGACAGCCTGTGCAGCCATTCTGAACACGGCTCTTCATCAGATCCACCACTTCCTTGACAGTGGCCTGCTCTGCCTGGGACAGAGGCCTGAAATCGCCGAAGGTACGCAGATTGTCCTCCACCTGTTCCATGTTGCTCATACCGCTGAGAACCACCTTCACATTGGGAAGTGTCCCCACCCAGCGCAGAGCGAAGGAAGCCATGCTGGCCCGGGGATCATGCCCATGGAATTTTTCCGTGATGTCCGACGCGAAAGCCGCCAGGGATCCGCCTTTGACGGGTTCCATAATCACCAGAGGCACACCCTTCTCCTGCGCCAGAGCATATCCCTTCATCCCGGCCTGCTCCTCCGTATCCATATAGTTCAGCTGAATCTGGCAGAAATCCCAGTCCCGGGCGGATAAGATCTCCTCAAAAGCCTCATAGCCGTCGTGGAAGGAAAATCCAAGATAACGGATCTTTCCCTCCTTCTTGAGCTGCTCCAGACGATCTACCACCCCCATTTTCAGCATCTCGCTCCATTTACCGCCATTTATCGCGTGCATGAGGTAGAAATCTATGTATTCCACTTGCAGTTTTTCCAACTGTCGATTAAAAATCCTGTCTACATCCTCCAGGGACTTTACGTCCCACAGGGGCAGTTTTGTGGCAAGGTAAAAACTCTCTCTGGGATGCTCTTTCAACACTTCCCCCACAAAGAGTTCGCTCTCGCCCCCGTGATAGGGATAGGCGGTGTCGATATAATTCACTCCCGCTGCCATGGCCTTCTCCATCATGGCCTTGGCCTGTACCCGCTCAATTTTGCCCTCCCCGTCTGTGGGAAAGCGCATACAGCCAAATCCCAGCAGGGAAGTCTCGATACCCAGTTTTTCCATTCTTCTCTTTTCCATAGCACTTGTCCTTTCTATTATTGTGTGTCGCGCCTATTCCCTCCAGGCACGAAAACCTATGATCCGTGACCGCTTTAGAGCGTCCTGACACGGAACTTACGCTCTCTGAAGATATGCGGCGAAAGCCGCACATATATTCCGGCGACCCAAAATGTCCTGTGTTCCACGTTCAATGGATTCAGATATCCGAAGACCGGTCAGTATGTCAGCGCTCCATCTTCTCCAAATACCACGCCGAAACCTTTACTGTAGGTATTGATCCGCCCGATGATCCGGGCCGCCTCCTCCCCCTGTGCCGGAGTGGGCTGGAAATTGTTCCGGTCACTCACGGAACTTACAGAACAGGGAATGACCCTCGCCTGCCGGTCCTGCTGCTTCACACCGTCTATGAAGGTAAACGTCTGCTGAAAGATCATGGTGTCCTTATCCTCCGGGTTACGGTTGGCCCCGAAACAGAAGTTCGCCAGGCTGTAGATAATAAATTTTCCGTTGTACTCTTCCACCCCCTGGAGCACATGGGGATGGTGTCCAATGACCAGATCCGCCCCCAGATCAATGCATTTACGCCCCAGGTACTGCTGATTCTCCGTGGGGTAGTTCTCTCTCTCAATGCCCCAGTGACAGCAGGCCAGAATCAGATCCGCTCCCTGCTCCTGCAATTTGCCGATCCCTTCCTCCAACAGTTTCTCACTGCCCAGTCCCCAGGCCACCTCGTTGACGGAGACCACACCGACACGGATTCCCTTTTCCGTATCATAGACGCACACATTTTTATCATAGGCATACAAAATCCCCTCCGCCTCCAAAGCCGATACCGTGTCATCGCTCCCCCGGGTTCCATAATCCAGCCGATGATTGTTGGCAAAACTCACCGTCTCTATATGCCCCGCTGTCAAAAGCCGGGCATACTCCGGATCACCCTTGATATTGTAAGTCCTGGTCTCGTCCCTCTCCTCGCTGTAAGTAAGCACACCCTCAAAATTGACTATAGTCATATCATCATTGGCAAAATAATCCTGTACATTGGCAAAAAAGTATCCTTCATCCTCTATCTGGTCATAGACCTGCCGAAAGGAATACGCGTACTCCTGGTCCTGATGATTGCCCAGGGAGCAATCCCCCGCCGCAGAGATCGTGATTGTCTGAATGTTCTCCTCCGGTCCGGGAGAGATCTCCCCCGGCATGGGGGACGCATCCGGCAGCATTACCTCCTGCTCCCCCGCCCCTGTCTCCTCCACAGGCATGTCTGTGGGAAGAGGTTTTGCAAGTTCATCATACGCACTGGGTTTCTCCTCCGTTTCGAGCAGATCCCAGGAAGCGTTCCCCTCTCCTCCAAAGACCATATCGGTAAAAGGCAGGGCCGGTCCACTGCCGCAGGCAGGCAGAATGACTGCCAGCATCGCGCTCAGACCGGTCCATAAAATAAATTTTTTCAATACAGCGCCTCTCCTTGCATTCCTGATTATGGCCCTCGCCACAGATCAGCTTACCGCCTACCTATTTGCATTCGCCTTACTATCTTAACATAAACCACGCCAAATGTCATTCTCTTTCTAGGTATTGCCTTCAAACTGCTTCATGATCTCCTCTCTTTTCAGCGACTGTTGCGAGTTCTGTCCCTTCTGGCCAAAAACCCGGCAAATTCTGCCAAGCAGTTCCTCCGACTGAAAAGGTTTCAGTATGTAATCGCAGATCCCCAGCCTGGCGGCCTCTAAGATCGTATCTTTATCCTCCACGCCGGTGAGCATGATTACAGGTATGTCCTGCCGTTCTTTCATGGTTCGTAATTCCTGCAATGTTTCAATGCCGTCCTTGGGCGACATATGAATGTCAAGCAGAATGAGATCCACTTTATTCTCCTTCAGGTATTTCAGAGCCTGTACTCCTGAATTGGCAGTAATTACCTCATAATCGTCCCGCAGCGTATTAGAAATTCGCATTAAGACAACTGTGGCATCATCCACCGCTAAAATTCGCTTTTGAGAGTTTCTCTTTTCCGTTTGATCCATATTCATTTTACCTCCTGATTATTTCCATTACAGCATCCGTGCTCAACATGCTGTTTCTATTTTCCCAAGCCATCTCTTAACCGGACTCTTCTATCTTTGGCTCCTTTCCCGTTAGCGGTTTCATCGGCCTGACGGAAATCTCCCCCGGCACTTGAAAATCTCGCGTGCCGAGGGAAAAATTTTGAACTTTGTGCTTTTTATGATATCAATTTGTAACATTCAGATAGATAATTTTATCACTAAACTCGCAGCTGTCCATGGTAACATCCGCACTTCCAGGCGCTATATATGGCACATTATCCATATAGAATGTAATCCTGTATTCCCCCACTGCTTTGGTTCTCACATTAATGAAACAAGGATCACCGCTCAACGAGGCGCCTCTGGACTTCCACTCTCCGTTCTCCATATAGTAAAAGCCTTCAATTCCATTCCTGTCCTCCACCCAAGCACCGCTACCCGCATCCTTTTTCTCTACTTTAGCGTGTATATATGGTGAAACATTGTTTCTACCATATCCAATCACTTCTGATATTCTTACGGTAAAGAGCGTATCTTTTCTTATGCTTGTGATAGTATTATCCGCAACTATATCATGCCCCTCGTAATCCCACCACTGTAGTCGAATATCAGAAATCTTCATTCTATTGACAAAATACTCCGTTAAATATTCATCTTCTGGTGTAACCAGATTATCATATCTGGGAGAACCATCAAACGGCCAATAAACATCCGTTTTATCATTTGCATTTACAAGTGACACTTTTACCTGTAAAATATACTCCTGATCCAGTTTAAAATACTCAGATTCAATATTGGTAAGAATAGGCGTCGCGCCTGTCTCACGCAGCGCAATCCAATCCGTCCAGACTCTGTCTTCCGCCTTCTTGCTCACATCCGACGTATATCGAAACTGAACATAGCTTTGAAGCGGAAGGGCATTGAACTCATTCGTAGCCAGGTTTTTGTCACGCCATGTCGTGCCGCCGCTATTTACTACATATCGATCCAGAAAGGTATCAAAATATAAATCCAGAATCGTTTGCTTAAGTTGACCCAGATCTCCTATTTTAAAGGAAAAGGGCACATATAGCTCTCTCTCCCCTCTGTTGAAACTTACGGCATTTTTGATCGTGTATTCCCCCAAAACAGTTCCATATTGCAAGCCGGTTTTGTTGGTAAACGTCCCTCCAAGCGTCCCTTCAGGATGCTTGGCAACGGCAATCACCTTAACAGTTCCTCCATTGGGAATATCCTGTAGCAGCTGTACCTTGCAAAAGGGCTCACTTATATCTCCAAAACATTCCCCATTCACAAATTTCACATATTGTGTAACCGATTGGGGAAGTCCCTCTCCCTGTAGCTCCCAGGACACCGGATAGGCAGGCACATAATCCAAATCATACCATGCGCCCGGAACCCTTGCCAGATTACTGCCGGCAGTCCGGGCCGACACATTGTATATGGAACCTGCTTTTGAACTGCTGCCACTTATCATTTGTCCCTGCACGTTAATATCCGTAACCCGCCGCACCAGAACCTCTACAGGCAGTTCATCCGCATTGTCTGCCCGCAAAACAAATCGAAAACTTGCCGTGTCAGCTGCACCGCTTCCTTTTTCCCCAAGGCCAACCTTGATTTTTACAATATTAGCGCCCTCTATCGTCACATTGGTGCCTGCCATGTCTGTCACGCCTGTTATATCCTCAACTCTGAATGGAGCTGCCGCAGAATTTGTACCTTGCGCGTTTACGACATTTACGTTTAACTCATACACTTGTCCGGGTTCCAGCACAATTCGGTTTTCCGCGAAAATTGTCGCTCTATCACTGGTTATGCCTGTAAAATTGCTGTTGGATATGCTGTTTCTGGGGGTGACATGGTAATCACTGTTGTAATCTCTTCCATTCTCTGTAATACCCAGCGTAAAATCAATATTATTCCCTGACACACGTTTTATTGTAAATTCGGATATATGCTCCGCAAGCAGTTCCGGTCCAACACCATCTTTATAATAATTCAGCTTCTGGCTTGCCTCATCAAAAGCGACCACATATGTAACCCCCGCCGTAATATTGCCGACAGTCTCCATTTTGGTCACTTCCAGCCGAGTGCCTCCGGCCTCTGTGCTCGGCTCCACAATCGTGTCTGCGTCAATGATCAAATTGGACAATAGAGTAGCTGTGATCTGCGCCTGCTGTTGCAGATCCAACTCCGTGCTGCCTCTTGAGTAGCTTCTGGCACTGACCACCATGGAAGCGCCCACACCCAGAATGACAATGCTGAGTATCGCTACGGCACAAAGCAACTCCACCAACGAAAACCCTTTTTGGTCTCTGTTTAATCCCTTCCATTCTTTCATCATCATATCCCCCGCTTCCCTTCCAAGTTTACAGCCAAAAAACCTGTCTTCTATCCGCCTAGCATAAACTTTACGCGCAGTCAAAAACTGATTCACTCAATTGTTACATTTCCTGTAAGCGCATTCAGCACGATTGTCCGTTTATAAACCGAGTCAGAATATGTCCCTTTATACACTTCTATTTTAAAACATTTTGCCCCATAAAGATCGCTCACCGCACCGCTGTCCCTTGTAAAGGCAACCCTGTAATGGGCAGTAGGGTAGGAAGAATCCGCTAAGTTATAAACACTTCCATCACTGTATGTAATGCGGACTTTCACATCCCTGGCTCCCAAAACGGTTGTGGTTTCCCGGGCAGGAGTCCCCTCTCTCTCCTCTTTTCCGCTCCGCAGATGTTCCGTGACTGTCACCCGGCCGTCGTCGTTAAGATAGAATTCAACCCACGCCTCTTTCTTCCCCATCGAGTTGGTCCGATTTCGATTTAACACAATCTCTATCTTTTGGGCACATTCTTCCACCGGCTTATTGCCGATGAGACTAAGCCCAAAGCCTGTCACACCCAAAACCACCGAAATCAGAGCAACCACAATAATGAGTTCCACCAGAGACATGCCCCTGTTATTCATTTTCTTCATCTCTCGATCTGTCATCATCGTATTTACCCTTTATTTCTTTGTCCAGTTCATGTAATTCACGCAATCGCTGAAATTCATATCACTGGCCTCTTCCGGATATTTATATGTTCCGGATGCTTCATCCTTTACGGGCCACTGCGCCTCCGGAATCGTGACGCAATAATCCGTAGAAATGATAGAGGTATATCCTTCCGGACTGTCATAAGTAAACTCCACTCCCTTTAATATCAACCACCCGTTGGCAACAACGTTCCCGTAGGAATCTATCTCCTTCCCCTCCTCAAAACCTTTGGTTTTACTTACCTTGACTTCCCATATATCCCCCGGTACTACAGAACTCTGTACGACACCTCTAATCCCGTATTCCCACTCTATATTTCCATCCGCATCCGTCCCGCATCTGCTCTTCCAGATTGCATCCATCTCTTTGAAAAAGAGCTGTCTGTAATGGTTTTCCGCCTTTCCGCCCCAACTTGCGTATTCTGATATTGTTGACGCATATGCCCTAGAAAAAGCCACTTGAACATCCGCTACCAGCTGCGCGCGAATCTCTTCCACCAATGCTTCCGCATAATAGAAGCTTTCCTTGGTACGATAATCCGCCACCTTCATCCGAAAATTAGAACCCGATACAAATAACATAATGGTTGCTAGTATTGTCATAAATGCTATCACTACCAACACCGTCACAATAGCAGAACCCTCATTATTTAATTTTTCATAATTTGTAGAATGTCGTCTGGCCATTTTTTTCTCCCGCGCGCTCCCGGCTACTGTATAATTGTACCCTTCAATACACTAAGCGTCTCCAAAGACGGATCGCTGCCTGTCGTCAGCTCCCCGTCCCCGTAAACGGATACCGTAATCTCATACATTATACGACGATTCACCATAGTATTGTTCCTGTCCCTTTCCTGTATGGGAGAAGGTGTGACATTCGGACCGGGATAATTCCTGTTCTCTCTGGCTACATGACCAATGCCATGGAGACGACGCTCCAAATCCGGATACTGGCTGCCGTTATAGCATACCTTTGGCTCCATGGCGGTCGAACCGGGGCTCCCCAACACTGTACTTAAATTGTCGTCATAGATATAAATCCCATCACCCACCAAGTCCAGATTCAATCGGTAACCGAGTTCTGAATAAGACACCTTATTGTCACTGATAGCCGGATTCCTCTGTTTATAAACGTAGCAGTTAATCTTTGGAGCTTCCTCGCCCACACCATGAGGCAGACTATTCTGAATTATGATCCAGTCTTCCCCCTTTATATCCAGCGCGGAACCGCGCCCATATGCCGGATAATAGTATAAGGTCAGGTTTTCCAATACGTTAGGATGCCTGAAGATTTCCTTGCGCTCATTTCCGGAAATATAATCCCAATTGTCATACGTATAGTCCTTCAAATCAATGTGAAAATATGTATCTGTACCCGTTCCATTGACAACATATGGATAATAATCCACTTTATATGTATATACACAACTCACTTCCGCAACATAATCACTGTCCGTCTTTTTTATTTCACAAGTCAGCTTTCGATCAACAATATCAATTTTACTGAGATCCACCTCACTGCCGGAATGAGTCAGGGTGGAGGCGGAAGAAGGGAGTTTCTCACTTTCGTCCATTGTCCAGACCTCAGCCACCTCATCCGCTATTCTTGAAAGGGCATCTGCGTCCATGCCATAATCCCCTACGTAAGCCCCGGAATTTTCCTCAGTAAAATCATGATATATTAATGTTTTCTGATCAAAATGACTTCTCAGACACACTTCCACATCAAATGTCTCATTTTGGTACTTTATACCCTGTATCCGAAAATTGGCGTTAGTTCCGTCTGACAATAACTCCGAAATATCTTTACCAATATCAGGACTGTTTATGTCAAGATTCACGTCTCCCTGCGGAGCCCCTGTGGCTGAAAACCAAATAATCTGTGTAGTCGGTGTTCCTTCTGTTCCATTTACCTTAAAAGACTCCCCGGCCACTCCCAAAAACTGCTTACATATTGTCTCCACAGGATATGCCTTAAAATACTCCATCACTGTTTGTGCTGCGGCGGTAGATTGCTGCCGTGTGCGGGAACGGGCATTAAGCCGAATCGAATAGACAAATACCTGTAGAATGGATACTGTGACAACAGCCAGAATAAATATTGCCACAACAATCTCCACCAGAGACACGCCCGCATTATTTATTTTTTTATTTTGATGGCTCCCCTTCTTCATGAACATATTGCCTTTCCCGTTCCGCGTTTGCGTCCTTCGGCTGTCCGAAGTATTCCAGAACAGTTTATACTATTGCTGTTCCCTATTCTCGCCAAAAATATTATCCGTACCTGTAAGATATGGCGCAATATCCGGTGCCACATACTCTTTGCCTGTACCACTTACGCTGTAAAACTCCAGATCCATATGACCGGATAAATTCGGGTTCTCCGCATCTCCCCTGGTATAGGCAATACTTTGAATGCCTATTCTATTACCGCTGTCATAGACAACCTGAATCATGCGCTTAAGGCCCTCATAGCTCACTTCATTAGCATAAGTGGCATGCATTTTGCTGAATTGAATTTCCTGCGTATATTTCTCGCTGCCTACAGCCGCCACTGTCTCCATAGGAATGACATGCATGGCACCGCCTCTTTCCATGTTGATGTTCTGAAATGTTGCGTCGCTTTCCCGCTGCATCTGTACAGCCAGCATAATGGCATCTTCCTCTCTCACATCTGCGGGATAAGCAACCAGTAGTTCATCTATTAACTGTTCCATCGCCCGGGTATCTTCCATATATGTATCCCGATTGTCGTAATACACCTTAAGTACGTTCACCCGCTGCGCAAGCGTTCGGTTGGAGGCAATGATATCTTCCGCTTCCATGGTAAGTCTCTGATAGACAAAAACATAAACAAGTATCATTAACAATGCGCCAAAAGCCGAGACATACAGAAGAACATTCTTACTGTTATTATTATTCGCTTTACTGTTAACACCGTTATCCTTTGCCATTCCTACTCCACCTCCCCCTCTGACTGTTGTGTACCTGTCTCCTGAAGAAACTGGTCTGTAGACCGGGAACCAGATTCCTGATCAGGCAGGTAACCGTTGGGATAATAGGTACAAAGAACAGAAAACTCCACGTAGTGACGGTACTCTGTGTCTTCCTCGGCAATTTCCCCCGCTGTCTCCTCAACTACAGCCCCCTCTTCCTCTGCTTCTTCTTCCGTTTCCCTGTCCGTAATGTTTATATTCCTTTCCAGTTCTTCTTCCATTTCCTGTAGACTGTTCACGGATACATACTGTATACTGGAAAAGCTGCGCAAAGTCTGAATGACACCGGCAGCCGTATCCTTGTTCGACACCTGCATCAACAATGTAGCCTGATTGTCATCTGAAGAAAAATCTACTACTGTTACCTCGGTAGGCAGTTTTTCCTCTAACTCGCCAATGAAGTTCAGAATATTATCATTGGGGCGATTCGTCATCAGGTGCCCCATCAGTATATTATCGTACAAAGCCGACATGCTTGTATATTTCTGATAGATCTGTTCTGCCGGTATATAAGTGCTCTCCAGCCCCTGCAACCGTTTCTGTTCTTCCCTGGCCTCCTCATAGGCGGTATAGCCGTTAGCCGCCAGCGCGCCGGAGGCAACCACAAAAAACACGCCCAGCAACACTGCCAGAGAGTTGTTATTAACCTCTTTCTGCTGCTTCTGCTGTTTTTCACTGTTGATAAAACTGACCGAGGCCATGGAGGCGCCGATGCAGGCCACATAGTTAAACAGATCGCCGTCCCCCACGCCGGGGTGCCATACAATCCCCTCCAGCTTGCGGAATACCTTGGTGGAAATACCGAGTTCGTTGGTAAGCAGCCTGGACAGATTGCCCATATCGCCGCCCATACCCATGATATATGCCTGCTGGATGTGCTCCGGGTTACGGGAGTTGTAGAAATCTACCACCCTGGACACACTGTTAATCAGAGGAGCCAGCGTCCGGGTCACATTGATTCTGGCCTGGGCTATCTCCATATCATCGTCCTGCTGCAAGTCCGGTTCTATAATCTCCGTGTCACCGTCCAGAGTCACCTTAATGCAGTTCTGCTTCTTAATCAGCTCCCAGGCGTCCTTATCCTCAATCACATCGAATGCGGAACTGGCCGCCACCTCGTGAATGGCCTCGTCGATGCCATAATTGACGCTTCTCTGGAGCATCATATTATTGTCCTTAACCACCGTGATAATCGTCTGACTCTCCTCGATCTTCAGAATCATGGTGGCCGTCTTGCTGGCCTCTTTCTTTACGGCCTGGTAGATACTGTTGCCCACATAGTCCAGATCCACCAACACCAGACCGCAGCTGGCGGCAAGCGCCTCATAGCTGGCAATGAGCGTCTTCTCAGCCGCCACCAGCAACACCCGGGACTTACCGGCATTATCTCCGTCCTTGAAAGTCTCCAGCACCACATGGGAAATCTCATGATGACTCAAGTCAATCGGAAAGTAATCATTGAGATTCGCCTTGATCATGGACTCCATCATATTAGGCTTCACAGGGGGCAACATAACCTCCCTGTTGATAATCTTGCTGGAAGCCACTGTAAAAATAACTCTCTTGGTCTTGATTTTATTGCGGTACAGGGCTTCCTTAATGGCAGCGCGCAGTCCCGCGCTCTTCTTAAGGTAGCCGTCTTCTATCACATTAAGCGGAGTGGGCACCATGGCAAAACGATATACCCTGGGCGTCTTCGCCTTATAATCCATCTCACATATTCTGATAAAACTATATCCAACTTCAATACTGACAACTTTAGCCATCTGTTAGTATCTCCCAATCCCTTATAATACAAATGCCGTCAGATTACGGGCGGGTGTCCCTGCGCAGGCAGGCTCCCCGGCCAGATTCAGTTCAACCCTGTAAACGATAAATACCAGGCTATCATCTGCTCTCCCCATATGAGGGAGACAACGATACCCATGGCCAGATAAGGTCCCATGGCCAGCACGCGGCCCTCCCCGGCTATCTTCATCCGGCAGATATGAATTGTGGAACCCAGTATGCAACCCAGGAGGAAACCCAGCAAATTCAGCTTCCAGCCCAGCAATAGGCCGGTCGCCGCCATCAATTTCACATCGCCTCCCCCGATGCCCCGCCCTTTGGTAACGAGGTAAATCAGTACTAACGGAACACTAACCGAGAGGAGGCCGATGCCATGGGAGAACCAGTCTGACAGATCTGTCACCACCCGGATCAGCCCCAGGGTTAGTATGAAGAGATTGACCCCCAGGGGAATCTCATATGTTCGGAAGTCAATGACACTGAGAACCAGCAGCGCACTGCACAAAAAGCAATAGAGTAGGGAATCTATGCTAAACCCATATCTCCAGAACACCAGGAGATACAGGCCCCCGTTCAGCGCCTCCACCAGGGGGTACTGAACGGAGATCTTATCGCCGCACCTGCGGCATCTGCCCCCAAGCGCCAGATAGCTGAAAAGCGGCACGAGATCATACCATTTCAGCTGTTCCCCACAGCTCACGCAGTGGGACCTGACGGTCGCTATATTCTCTTTTTTCGGTATTCGGCAGATGCACACATTGAGAAAACTGCCGATGATGATTCCGTAGAGGAATACCAGTATATAGAGAAACATTGTCGGAAGCATTAGGGTGTCCTTCTTTACAAATATATTGACCTCAGAGATACCCAATATAATTAAGGTGCAGGTGTAGCTGCTGCGGCCACACGGCCCAATGCCGTTGCCAAAGCGGGAGTTTTAACATTTACCGCTGTAGCTGTAAACCCAATCTCCCAGTTTTTGTACGCTGTGCTCTTCATGTTCGCGGGAGTCGTAAGTCCGGCAGCCGTCAACGCGGCGCCTACACCCTCTACGTCAATAACGCCGTTTGACGCCTTAATGCTTCCCGTAACAGGTGTATTGGCGGGATCAGCATTATAAATCTCAATAGCGGATACCATAATATCAATATTATCGAGATCCGCCGATTCCCTGCCGCGCTCCACATACTTCAGATACTGGGGAGCCAGCACGCCGATCAGCACTGCCATAATAGCAATGACTATAATCAGTTCCACCAGGGAGAAACCATTATTGTCCATTCTCTTTTTGTTCTTCATAACAAACCTCTCCTTTACTCTATATAATTTTTTATCTTATACACCCCGTCCCTACACGCAGGTGAATAATTCTCTGTTACATGCTGTCCAGTGCTTCATACATGGTAAGCATAGGCGCCATGCACGCGGAAATCAGCACCAGCACAATCACAGCCAACACCACAATGATAAGAGGCTCCATGGCCGCCATCACCGTGGCCACCGCCATCTCCACCTCCTCCTCATAGTAGTCCGCCAGCTTATCCAGCATCTCCTCCGTGTTGCCGGATTCCTCACCAATACGGACCATATGGTAGGTCATGGGCGGAAACAGGCCGCAGCGCTGCAATGGAACGGACAGGGGCTGTCCGATCACAATATCGTCCTTAGCCTCCTCCAGCGCCTCCTTAAAGTAAACATTGGTCATGGTGTGCGATACAATATCCACCGCCTCCACCAGCGGCACGCCGGACCCCATCAGCGTACTCAGAGTGCGGGCCATCTGCGCCGCCGCAGTCTTTACCACCAGGTTCTTAATGGGCTTGATGCCCAGCGCGGCCTTCCCAAAAAAATGCCTGCCCGCATCCGTACGGTTAAACTGCACGACTGCCACCACAATCACCGCGATACAGGGTACCAGAATAAACCACTTGTTGATAATAAAGTTGCTGGCGGCCTGCACCGCCTTGGTAATTCCCGGCAGCTCCGTGTCCATCTGCTCAAACATGACCACATAGGACGGGATCACCTTTACCAGCATGACAATAACCACGACGATGGCCACAATAATAACCACAAGGGGATACATCATGGCCTTTTTTACCAGAGCTTTGGTCTTATTCGAACGCTCAAACTGCACTGCCATTCGTTCCAGAGACTTATCCAGACTGCCGGATGCCTCGCCCGCCGCCACCATATTCACCATCAGGTCCGGAAACACCCTGGGATGTTCCGCGATGGCGCTGGCCAGGGACTCCCCCTTTTCGGCGCTGATGCGCACTTCGTTGATGGCTTCCTGTAGCTTTTTATTCTCTGTGGCCTCCGTCAGCATACGCAGAGCGTCCAGTATGGTCACGCCCGCGCGGATCATACTGACAAACTGACGGCAAAACACACTGAGATCTCTGGCTTTGGGCTTACCGCCGATGTTGATATTGATATCCCTGGTCAGTATACTCTGTTCCTTCAGCGCCAATACAGTCAGACCCTGACTCTTTAAGTCGGATCTTGCCCTATCCATGTTATCTGCTTCTATACTCCCCTTGACCGGCTTACCGGCTGCGTCTATCGCTTCATATCCGTAGCTTGTCATCAGTCTCTCCCGTATTTATATCTTATCCGTCCGCAGATTTGCCACTCAGAATTTCCCCGTCCACTGAGGCGCTCGTGCCCTCCGGAAATACAATATGGTGGGGATGTTCCCTGACACCACCACTATAACTGATAAAGTATAATTCATCTTAAATAATACATAAATACTCTATGTCCTGTCCGCACGTATCTTCTACTGTTGTTATACTCCATTCTGCCCAAAAAGTCAACTATTCTTAACATCCTTTGGGGAAGAATTATCCTGTTAATCGTCTTTAAACCAGTATTTCTGTTCTTTTCGGAAATGTTGTGTCTTTTCGGTCTGCCCATAGGTTGCGTCAATAACCGGAGGGCGGAAAGGCACCCGCCGCCGCATCTCACAAAAAAAGAGAAAACACAGATCCGGCATCCTCGGACGCGCATCTATCGTTTTCTCTATCCTTTAAGACCTGGTGTAAAATATCTCCCGGGCGTTCTTCACGCTGCGGTTATCCAAAAGCAGCCGGTAAAAATCTTCCTCGGGCATGGGCCTGGCATAATAATAACCCTGTACCTGGTCGCAGCCCATTTGTCTCAGCAGTTCCACCTGCTCTTGGGTTTCCACTCCCTCCGCAATCAGGCCCAGCTGCAACTGTTCCGCCATGATGATGACATGCTTCAAAATCAACCTGCCCTTGTCTGACACCATCATGTTTTCCATGAACTTCTTATCCAGTTTCAGCACGTCAAAAGGTGTCTCCAGCAGTATGTTCAGGGAGGAATATCCGCTGCCAAAATCGTCCATCAGCAGCTTGAATCCCTGTTCCTTCATCTCCCTGACCAACTGACTCACATGCTCTTCCACCGTCTCGGTAATCTCCAGTTCCAGCTGCTGCTTACAGATTCCGTAGTCCTCCACAATACGCTCCAGCACCTGCATGAACTCCCGATCCTGTAGATGCCGCCGGGAAAGATTCACCGAAAGGGGACAGTCGACAATCCCCTTCTCCCGGCATCTTCCCAGAAATTCCCCCGCTTTTTTCCATATATAGTAATCTACTCTGGTGATGAATCCGTCCTCCTCTATCACAGGCAAAAAATCCATGGGATAAATCATGCCCCGCTCGGGATGGTGCCAGCGCACCAGGGCCTCCGCTCCGATAATGCGGTTTTGGGATATGCTATATTTGGGCTGCAAATACATTTGCAGCTGCCCCTCCCTGATGGCAGTGTCAATATTATCCTCCACGAACTTCCGATTGTACAGAGATGTCTTAAACTGTTCCTGATAGAACACCACCTCGGACAGCAGACTGTTCTTAGCCGCCTTGCGGGCCATGGCCGCCCGGTCTTCCATCTGCCGCAATTCCATACCCTTGTCCTCCACCAGATACACACCGATGGAATATTGCAGTTTCACAGCCTTATATATATCCAGTTCCCGTTCCATCGCGCGCATCATACGAGACAGTTCCGACACTTCGTCATACTCTGTCACCACCTGAAACACATCGCTGCGCAAATTCACAAAATACTGCCTCTCACCGCAGAGTTGCTGTAGCTTTTCCCTGATCCAATACAGCACTTCGTCGCCAAACCGCTCCCCGTACAGGTCATTGATAATTTTAAAACGACGTATATCAAACTGGACAAAGGCCACCTTCCGTTCCGTCTCATTGAACAGCGCCTGCACATGCCGCCTGAAATGATGACGCCTGCTCAGAACCTTAAGCATAGTCCTGATTTCTTCATCCTCATCTATCGCAAGATCCTCCAGATCCACACTCAGCAGTTCTCCCCCGTACTCTTTCAGCATCTTCTCCAGAATCTCAATGCTCACCAGAAATGCCCGGGGACATTTTTGCAGAATCAGGCCCTCCTGGCGGATCACAGCCATATCTTCCGGAATGGAGACGTCCCGCCCCAAAATGTCCCGGCAGTACACGTCGCCGTGCATCCGCTCTCGAAAAGCGCGGATATACTCCTCCGTCTTGCGGTTGCCATAGGTCTCCAGCTCTCTGTCCTGCGGATCGGTAAAACCGAAAGCCAGCCCCAGAACCAGAAGTCCCCCTGTGACGCAGCCACAGGTTGTCCCCTGCCGCATCCCGCCGCCAAAACAGGTACTGATTTTGAGCGCCGTCTTGAGATCCAGACCAAAGTCCCCCGCAAACGCCCCTAAAAGCGCCTGAGAGCAATGATATTTCTGTCTCAGGAGTTCGATCGCTTTTTCCTTATGCGTCATGTACTTCCCCCCACCTTTAAAACAGGATTTGATCCCGTTGCTCATTATTTACAGATATAAAAAGTATACCATCTCTTTTCAACAGTTTCAAACAAAACATCTAGTATGTGTAAAAAAATAATATTCGATATATTGTTTTACTAGTATTCAAATAAAACATCCGTATCTTATGGCCTTTTTATACTTGCATATCCTTCCGGATTAGTTTATTCTTAAATAGATAAGTGTCTCGGCAAACGCGAAAGGAGATCCTAAAATATGACAAGACAGGAAGTGACAAAAAACTACATCCTAAATATGGAAAAGGAGCGGGTCAGCCATGGCTACACGCAGCCTCAGATGGCAAAACGGATAGGAATATCCACATCCGGGTACAAAAAAATAGTAGCGGGAGAGACCAACAAGATAGACCTGTACGCCGCCTACCAGCTGTATAAGCTGACAGGTAAATTCATCTTTGAACTCTGTGGCGAACAGAACACGGATCTGGAACTTTTCAAGCATCTGCGGAGCCTGACACCTACTCAGAAAGCGTTTGTAAGCGACATCATACATTTTGAAAAAGATTTTCAGGAAAAGGAGACCGACTCAAAAGAGTATATCAGCGTGATCGTGCCCACCGGCAATTTACAGGACGGCATGATCTGGGATTCCGCCAATATCACAAAGGTCAACGCCGCCCCTTATATCCATAAATTCGGGCCCAAACTCCACTGTGGGGTTCTGGTCACCTCCCATCATCTACAGCCTGTTTATCATATCGGAGATATTCTGCTGATCTGCAAAAGACCGCCCCGGGAGGGGGATACCTACATATTTGTCAACAGAGAAAACGGGTGTGCCTATCTGAGAAAATTCCGGCAGGGCAGTCCCGCCAGACTGGAACCCGTCAACGAGTTTGGGGTAACCCTGGAGATTGACTGCGACAACGCGGCAGAGATGGATAAATGGATTAAGTTTGGCTGTGTGCTGACAAAGATGCGGGGGACTGTAGAACAACAGGCCAGTTCCCAGTCTCCGCCAGAATAAATATAGACAATCCCCACAAAATGTGGTATTCTACACACGATGGGAATGACCTTACGCAGGGAGTGGAACGAGCATGAAATTAAGAACAGATATTAATGTAAAAACGTTTCTGGAACATGTCAGAAAATGCGTGGGCAATGTATATTTCAAGACAACCGAGGGCGATCATCTGAATCTCAAATCCCTGCTGTCACAGTATATTCTTGTATCCATTATCAGCAATAAGGAACTGATGGAAAATGGCGTGGTGGAATGCTCAGAGGAGTCGGACAGGATTTTACTGGCGCAGTTTTTTGACTGACTGCCCATCTGCGGAACTTCTCACACACAAAAAAGGGAATCCGGGCGGATTCCTTTTCTTGCTTTTCCTGTGATTTCTATGCCCTGCCGATCACCAGGTCAGGTTTCCTGTCCGCCCAAACACCTTCCTTAATCTCCCACAGCTTCTCCCCAATACGGCTCTTCACCAGATCCGCCAGCTGCTGTTTGGTCAGACTGCCGTACTCTTCAAAAAAGATCGCCTTTAAAAAATGCACCTGGGTTATCACTTTTTCAAAAGTGTTGCTGTTCATGGCCTTGTAGGAGTCATAGATCACCACCGGCACCACCGGCCCTTTGCTCCTCAGACTACAGCTGAAACAACCGCTCTGAAACTTTTGCAGTTCATTGTGATTGTTGGTATAACCTCCCTCCGGGAAAATAAGAAAGTCTCTCCCGCCTTTCACGGCCTCTGTCACTCTATGAATACTGCGCACCTTATCCCTGGGGTCGGTGAGATCAATATCCACCCCTTCCAGAAGCCGACACACCTGCTTACTCAGCAAACGGTTGGCCTGCTTTTTTTCCCACAGAACGCCGCAGGGACGCTTCAAAGCCAGCAGAATCCCGAGCGCGTCATATTTCCCCTGATGATTTGAGTAATAAATGATACCCTTCTCCCTGGGAATGTTATCCACCCCATATACTCTTGTCGCCGTGCGGCTGCACCTCCGCATATGATTAATCATTCTGCGGGCAAGGGCGAAACGCCGTTCCACAGGATATTTATCATTGTGTCTTATCACATAGTTGGCAATCGGCACCGTAATAAGCGCGTACAGGCCATTGGTGGCCACAACCCATTTAAACCTTAAATTCAACAATTCCATAACCTCGAATCCCTAGAACACTTATGCCAAAAGTACTCCCATCCATTTCATCATACTATGTTTTTATCATTTTTTCCAGCATATTTTGAGATATACTTCTGGCAGGGATACGATTATTTGCTGTCACTGCCTGTTCTCTTCTTCCGGCTCAAAAAAACTGTTCAGATTTTCAAGGCAGCGGTACAGGATCTCCATCTCCTGCTCACTCAGGTCCTTAACTATGGCTTTAATCATCTTTTTGTGGAAATCGCGGTGGTGGTAAAATGCCTTTTTCCCCTTCTCCGTCAGAGTCACATACACCACCCGCTTGTCCTTTTGACTCCGTTCCCGGCAGATATAGCCCTTTTTCTCAAGCCCGTTCATATTGATGGTCAGGGTGCTTACCGTAACATGGAGTTTCTGGGCAATCACGGACATATTTCTGAGGCTGTCTATGCCGATGGCTTCTATTATGTGCATATCATTGTTGGTAATATCCTTAAATTCCTCCGTGATTACGGCGTCGCCTTCCATATCCATCACATGGTTAAACAGATTGACCAGCATCTCGTTTAGAGAACGTTTCCTCTTCTGCGCCATCCCGTCTTCCACACCCTCTTTCCCTATTTTTATACCCCATTTTCCCTGTGGACACTTATAATATATATACCCTTTTTGCCGCAAATGTCAAGTTAGGAAACGGACGATCTTCCTTTTACCATCGCAGCACACATGCGCCATAGGTAAGACCCGCGCCAAAGCCCGAAAGCACCAGAGTCATACCCTGTCGCAGCCTTCCCGCTCTGTGGAGTTCATCCAGAAGCACCGGAATGGCCGCCGAAGACATATTGCCCACCCGGTCCAGATTCATGGGGAATTTCTCCATCTCCACAAAGAGACGCCTGGAAATGCCCTCGATGATGCGCCTGTTGGCCTGATGAAGCACATATAAATCCACATCGCCGGGGGTAAGTCCCGTCTGCCCCAGCACCTCCGAGATGCAGGCCGGCACCTGTCGCACCGCAAAGGCAAATACTTCCCTGCCGTCCATCTGCACATAGGGATTATATTGCGACTCCGACACATACGGATTCTCCAGCTTACGGCTGTCACATTGCAGCACTCTGCCCTTTGTGCCGTCCGAGTGCTGCACAAAACCCAAAATGCCCGGCTGGGCACTGCGCTCCAGCAGTACGGCCCCGGCCCCGTCGCCAAACAGAACACAGGTCCCCCTGTCAGTCCAGTCAATAATTTTGGACAGCACTTCACTGCCTGCAACCAGAGCATTTTGATAAATTCCCGCCTCGATATAAGCCCATGCGGTGTGCAGGGCAAACAAAAATCCGGCGCAGGCGGCATTCAGATCAAATGCCACGGCATTTTTCGCGCCCAAAATACTTTGCGCCTGGCAGGCCGCGCAGGGAATGCCCTGCTCCGGCGTGCAGGTAGCCACCAGCAGCAGTTCAACCTGCGCGGCCGTCCTTTCAGCGCTTTCCAGCGCTTTTTTACAGGCTTCCACCGCCAGGGATACAACGGTCTCTCCTGTGGAGATATGCCTGTTGCCAATCCCCGTGCGCTCTCTGATCCACTCGTCCGAAGTCTCCACCAGCCGCGCCAGATCATCGTTGGATATTTCTTTTTGGGGAAGGGCGCTTCCTGTCCCGATTATTTTAACTGACATATTTTCTGCCTTTCCTAATTGAACCTTTCGCATCCCCACTCAATACATTCTCCCGATGAGGGGCATACGCCCGCCGGATGTATTGTCCGGAGATTGGCCGTTTAATGCTTCGCAACTCCCCTCAGAATTTACGGAATCTCTCATATCTTTGAGCGGCTAGTTCCTCACCGCTCATCGACTCACAGCGTTTGAGAAAATCCGCAATCTGCTCTTTCAGATATCCGCCGATGGCCGACACGGTGGTATTGTCCGCTCCGCCGAACTCGGGAATAATCTTCTCAATGATGTTCAGTTGTTTCAGGTCCTGGGCCGTGATGTGCATCACTTCGCTGGCCTCTCTGGCTCTGGACGCGTCTTTCCATAAAATAGAGGCAAAGCCCTCGGGGGACAGGATGGAATAGGTGGCATTTTCCAACATCCATACCTCGTTGCCCACCGCCGTAGCCAGCGCGCCGCCGCTGCCGCCCTCCCCTATGAAAATACAGAGTACGGGCACCTTCAGCGCCGCCATCTCCCTCAGATTCCTGGCGATGGCCTCTCCCTGGCCCCTCTCCTCCGCCTCAATGCCGCAGAAGGCTCCGGCGGTATTGACAAAACTGATAATGGGCCTGTTGAATTTTTCCGCCTGTTTCATCAGCCGCAGCGCCTTGCGGTAGCCCTCCGGCATGGGCATACCGAAATTCCGCCGCTGACACTCCTTGATATCCTTGCCCTTATGCTCGGCGATCACCGTCACCGGCTGGCCGTCCAGAAACGCCAGTCCGCCGATTATGGCGGGATCATCCCGAAAGGCCCTGTCCCCGTGGGACTCCACAAAGAAGTCAAATATGTGCTCCATATAATCGCATGCCTGGGGCCTCTCCACTTTGCGGACCGCCCTGACCTTATCCCACGCGTCCATGGGGCGCACCTTAAAAGACTGCTCTTTCAAAATCTCACTGAGCACAAAATGACTGTCTCTGCCAGGCGTAAAGCCTGCGTACTGGCCCTCCCTGCACTGATGCGCCTTGATCAGAAAATATATGGTTTTTTTCAGCGTCTCCCTCTTTACAATGCCGTCTATAATCCCGTGTTCCACCAGAAATTCCGCAGTTTGAAAGCCCTCCGGCAGTTCCTGCCCGATGGTCTGCTTGATGACCCTAGGACCCGCGAAGCCCACCAGAGCTCCCGGCTCCGCCATGATCACATCCCCCAGCATGGCAAAGCTGGCAGTGACGCCGCCTGTGGTGGGGTCCGTCAGAATGGTGCAGTACAAAAGTCCGGCCTCTCCCAGTTTCTGCACGGCGGCAGAGGTCTTGGCCATCTGCATCAGAGAGACAATGCCCTCCTGCATTCTGGCCCCACCGGAGCAGCAAAACAAAAACACAGGCAGTTTATACGCAATGGCCCGCTCAATAGCGGCGGTGATCTTTTCCCCCACCGTCTGCCCCATGCTGGACATCATAAACCGAGAATCGCAAATACCCAGCACAATATCCTCGCCAAAAACCTTGCAGCGTCCCACCGTAACGGCCTCATCCAGCCCTGTTTTCTCCCGGGCCTGGGCCAGCTTCTCCTCATAGCCCTCATAGCCTAAGGGATTATGTACCGGCAAGTCCGTAAACCACGGTTCAAAGGTGTGGGGGTCTGCCACCATACGGATGCGATTGGGCACCCTCACCCGAAAATACCCCTCGCACTCATAGCAAATATATTTTCTCTTTACCACTCTCTGCCGGTTTACCAGTTTGCCACACTTGGGGCATCGAATCATATAATTTTCCTGGCTCTGCGCGCAGGCGCTTTCATTGAGCCCATCCTCCTGACCGTTTTCCCGGGATGAAAAGATGCGCCGTTTTGCCTGTTCGCCGCTCTCGCCGTCGCTGACGTCCGCATTCTCCTCGCGGCTTCCGTCCTTCGCTGCGGCGCGGGATCTGGATGCCGCCAGGGACGCATTCAGCTTGCTTAATTTTCTGGCAAAATAATCCGCTCTCTTTTGTTTCAACAGATCCATGTTCATCGCTTTATACCTCTCCGTGGATAGTAACGCTCTCACCTGCGCTGTGCTGCTGTGTATATACTTGTTCTGACACGCCTGTGTCCCTTGCCCGTCCCCTGTCACCCGATGGAAAAAGTCAGTTCCGCCCGGGCCGCCACTTCATCACCCACCTTTGCCACCGCCCGGCCCACGCCCACAGGACCTTTTACCTTGATAATCTCTGTCTCAAGGAGCAGTACATCCCCCGGAATCACTTTCCGGCGGAATCTGGCCTTATCAATTCCGGCAAAATAGGCGGTACGTCCCTTATAATCCGGCTGGGACAACATGGCCACGGCCCCCACCTGGGCCAGCGCCTCAATGATCAGCACGCCGGGCATCACAGGATTCCCCGGAAAATGCCCCTGAAAAAAAGGTTCATTCACGCTGACACACTTCTTTCCCAGGGCACGCACTCCCGGTTCCAGTTCCTCTACGGTATCAATCAGCAAAAAGGGATATCTGTGGGGAATGATACCCATGATTTCCTGTGCAGTATATAGTGACATTGTATCTCTCCTTATTTAAGTTCCACACATTCCCCGAGGGCACACCTGGCTGGTAACGATATCGGGGACGCCTGGGCGTCCCCGAATGGATCTGTGCGCTCTCCGGGAGTATGCCGTTTAGAGTTCCGCATTATGTTCTATCTCATCTTTGCATATTGCCAAGCAGGATACTCGCGTTGTGCCCTCCGAAGCCCAGCGAATTGCTGAGTGCATAGGGAATATACTCCCGATAGCTCTCCTTACAGTAATTGAGATTCAGTTCTTCCTCGCTCTCCCGCAGACCCACCGTCCTGTGTATAAAGCCTTCCTGCAACTCCTTGACACAGGCAATAAACTCCACGGCTCCGGCCGCGCCCAGCAAATGGCCGATCATGGACTTAGTGGAATTGATCCGCAGGTTCTTCGCATGTTCTCCGAAGGCCAGCTTGACTGCCCTGGTCTCAAACAGATCGTTGTGGTGCGTGGCCGTGCCGTGGGCATTGATATAAGTCACCTCCCCGGGAGCCACATTCCCGTCCGCCAGAGCGTTGATCATGGCTCTGGCGGCACCGCTGCCATCCTCTGCGGGGGAAGTGATGTGGTAGGCATCCGATGTACAGCCATACCCCAGAACCTCCGCATAGATCTGCGCGCCTCTCTCCCTGGCATGTTCCAGTTCCTCCAGAATCACTACTCCCGCGCCTTCCCCCATGACAAAGCCGCTTCTGTCCCGGTCAAAGGGAATGGAGCATCTGGCGGGGTCCGCGCTGTCGGAAAGAGCCGTCAGAGAGGTAAAACCCGCAATACCCACAGGCGTCACCGCCGCCTCCGTCCCCCCCGCCACCATCACGTCCGCGTCCCCGTACTGAATGGCGCGCATTGCCTCACCGATGGAGTTGGTACCCGTGGCGCAGGCCGTCACTACATTCAGGCTCTTGCCCTTTAATCCGAAAGCGATACTCACATTGCCCGCCGCCATATTGGAGATCATCAGGGGCACAAACAGGGGACCCACGCGGGAGGGGCCTTTCTCCAGTAATCTGCCGTATTCCCTCTCAATGGCCTGCAAACTGCCGATGCCGCTGCCGATGCTGCACCCCACTCTGTAGGCGTCCTCCTTCTCCAGATCAAGTCCCGCGTCCCGCAGTGCCTCCCCTGCCGCCGCCACCGCGAACTGACAGAACATTTCCATTCTTCTGGCAGATTTTTTATCCATATAATTTTCCGGCTGAAAGTCCCTGACCTCCGCCGCCAACCTGCATTTATACGCAGAGGCATCAAATCGGGTGATGGGAGCAAATCCTGTTTTCTCCTGTCGGATGCCTTCCCAAAAAGCCTCCACGCCGATGCCGATAGGCGTCACCGCGCCCATGCCGGTCACTACCACTCGTCTGCTCATATTGCCATACCTCCGTCCACACAGATTACCTGACCTGTGATATAGTTCGATCTATCTCCCGCCAGAAATGCCACTGTCTCCGCTATATCCTCCACGGTGCCCATCCTGCCCATGGGCACTGTGGCCACACCGGCTTCCCGGGCCTTCTCCGACAATGCCTGGGTCATCTCCGTGTCAATAAAACCGGGGGCCACCGCATTGACGCACACCCCCCGGGAGGCAAGCTCTCTTGCGACGCTCTTGGTCAGTCCGATCAACCCCGCCTTGGAAGCGCTGTAGTTGGCCTGGCCCGCATTGCCCAGCACGCCTGAGACGGAGGAGATATTCACAATCTTGCCGCTGCGTTGCTTTAAGAAATATCTGGACAAGTGGCGCATGGTATTAAAAGCGCCCTTTAAATTGATATCCAGCACCCTGTCATAGTCCTCCTCGGACATCCGCATGAGCAGATTGTCTCTGGTCACGCCCGCATTGTTCACCAGTATATCCACACGCCCATATTTCCCTATGATCTGCTCCACCATGTCGGCGCAGGCAGTAAAATCCGAAACATCACAGCCGACACATTCCGCGCAGCCCCCGGCGGCGGCAATCTCCTCCGCCAATTCCCGGGCCTTTTGCGGGGAACCGTTATAGTTGATCAGCACCGTGGCTCCCAGAGATGCCAGTTTTCCGGCAATGCCCCGGCCGATTCCCCGGCTGGCCCCTGTGACCAGCGCCACTTTGCCCGCAAGTTCCCCGGCGCAATCAGACTTTCCCATTTCTTCTCCCATCTGTCTCTCCTCAATATATTATATCGCGGGAAGCAAGAACGGCTTCCCGTAACCGAACATGGCACCAAAAGCGCGCCCCGTCGGAAATGAAGCGTTCGCTTCCGATCAGTCATACGATATCCAGCTTTTCCAAATCTTCCACCTTATCCACATTGTATACGCTTACGTCCTTGCTGATTTTGCGCAGAAACCCGGTGAGGGTCTTGCCAGGGCCGATCTCTATGAAGGTGTCCACTCCCTCCGCCAGCATGCGCTCCATGGTTTCCCGCCACCTGACTGTGCCGGATACCTGCTTGGCCAGCAACTCCTTTACCCGGGAGCACTCTGTCACGGATGCGGCCTCCACATTGCTCAGATAGGGAATGACCGGATCATGCACTGTCACGTCCGCCAACTGCGCGGCCAGCTTCTCCCCCGCGCCTCCCAACAGCGCGGAATGGAAGGGACCGCTGACTTTCAGAGGCACACAGCGCCTGGCACCCGCCTCCTGCAATTTCGCCGCCGCTGCCTGCACCGCGTTTTCCTCCCCGGTAATCACGATCTGTCCGGGACAGTTGTCATTGGCGATGGACACGATGCCCTCCGTGTTGTCGCACACCTGCCGGATGGTATCCGCATCCAGCCCCAGCACCGCCGTCATGGCTCCTCCGGTGGGATAAGCCTCCTGCATATAAATACCCCGGCTGCGGATCAGTCTGAAAAGATCCTCCGTTTCCATAACCCGGGACGCCGCCAGCGCGCCATACTCCCCCAGACTGAGTCCGGCGCAGCAGTCCGCCTTGAGGCCCTTTTCTTCCAGAACTCTCAAAATAGCCACTTCGGTAGTCAGCATGGCGATCTGTGTGTACTCGGTAATGTCCAGGCGGTCATTTTCCTCAAAACAGAGCGCCGCCACGTCCAGACCGGTGGCCTTCTCCGCCAGTCCATACACCTCTCTGGCCACCTCGTATTTATCATAAAAATCCTTGCCCATACCACAGTACTGGGCCCCCTGTCCGGGAAAAATAAAAGCCGTTTTACTCATTTTGCCGCATTAACTCCTATCTGCCCGCCTCGGCAGGCATTTTGATTCTCCGCAGTTTATCTGACAACCCTTCCAAGCAAATCTTCCGCTTGTCCCATAATCTCCAGAATCATCTCCCGACAGGTCTGTTCCGCACGCACCAGCCCCGCAATCTGGCCCGCCATCAAGGTTCCATTCACCACATCGCCCTCCACGACGGCTTTGCGCAGAGCTCCCAGAGTGAGCTGTTCCAGTTCCTCGAAGGGCGCGCCCCCCTTTTCCAGTTTCAGATATTCGCGGGTCATCTGATTGCGCAGCTGTCTCACAGGATGGCCGTGACTCATGCCAGTCACCTCAGAGTCAATGTCTTTGGCGGCAAGCACTTTCTTTTTATAGTTGTCATGTACGATGGATTCTTGGGCCACAATAAAGCGGGTGCCCATCTGCACCGCATCCGCGCCCAGCATAATGGCAGCAGCCAGCCCCCTGCCGTCCGCAATGCCTCCCGCGGCGATTACGGGTATATTCACTGCATCCGCCACCTGGGGAACCAATGTCATGGTGGTGGAGTAGCCAATATGACCGCCGGACTCGCATCCCTCCGCCACCACGGCGTCGGCTCCGGCCCGCTCCATCATTTTTGCCATGGCTACGCTGGCTATCACCGGGATGATCTTTACCCCTGCCGCCTTCCACATAGCCAGGTATTTTCCCGGGTTTCCTGCCCCGGTGGTCACCACCTTCACGCCCTCTTCCACAATTACCTGCGCGATGGCATCTGCCTCGGGATTCATAAGCATCAGGTTTACGCCAAAGGGCTTTTGGGTCATTTCCTTCGCTTTACGGATCTGCTCCCGTACAAATTCGGCCGGAGCCCCTCCCGCGCCGATCAGGCCCATTCCGCCTGCCTCGGACACCGCCGCCGCCAGATGGTGCTCCGCCACCCAGGCCATCCCCCCCTGAATAATGGGATATTCGATTCCTAACATGTCAGTTATTCTTGTCTTCATATTTCCCTCTTCGTGAATATCGTTGCCGAAGCTACCCTTCCGGATTTACAACCCCGATTATTCCACGCCCTTATTTCTCAGATACTCCAGTACATCTCCCACCGTGAGCAGCTGCTCCAGTTCTTCGGAAGGAATCTCGATTTCAAATTCATCTTCCAGAGCCATAACCATCTCAAACAGATCCAGGGAATCCGCATTCAGATCATCCTTGAAGCTGGTAGCCTCCGTAATGTCCATACCGTCCGCGTTCAGTTTTTCCTCAATGATTTCCTTTACTTTCTCAAACATGATTTTTTCTCCTTTTCATAGTTTTGCAAACTACATAAAATGGTCTGTCACTCTATTTGTTTGAGTATCAAATATTTTGAACGTCAAACAATTTTAACAGGATAATACTACCGCCTGCCCGAAATGTCAATAGGTTTTTTATCCAAAATTTTACGGGGAACTGATCTGTCAGATCGGTTCCCCGCAGTCCTATCTCTTCTTCCAGCCAAAGAGCGTCTTTTTAAAATGTTTTTTATGCTCCGTCACCTCTGGCTCCTGGGGAAATTTGTTCCAGTAGCCCATGCCCTTTCCTATGTCGGCGGGCACACCCATACCGTAGGCGTAAATCTCCCCCAGGCCCAGGCAGGACAGATAAGTGTCGGGGCGCTTCTCCAGCAATTCCCTGGCTCTGGCGCAGTCCTGAGTCACTCCAAGTCCATGCAGGTAACAAGTACCCAGCATATCGCCGCACCATGTATTGATATCAATGGCTTTTAAGAAACACCTTACAGCCTCCGGGTAATTCACCTCCAGTCCGTCCCCGCCCTTAAAGTAGATTTCTCCCAGGAGATTGTAAGCGCCCACGGCCTGAGAATCCATCTGGATCGCTCTCTCAAAATATTCTTTTGCCCTGATCAGATTCCGCGCATTCTTGCTCCGGTAGCTGTACATTCTGCCCAATTCATAGTAGCCGTCAGAATCGCCGTGCTCCGCCGCGCTTGTGAACAATTTCATGGCCTTCGCGGGCTGTGTGTCCACATACCGCAATCCCACCTTCACTTCATAGACGCCAACTCCCAGCTGCGCCCCCCGCTCCTCCAGTCTCCGGGCACGTTCCCTGTCCACAGGCATGCCGTAGTCCCCGGAGGTCAGAATGTCTATCAGATTGCCCAGGCCCATGGACATGCCCGCCGCCAGAATCTCCTCATAGATCTGTATGGCCTTGCGCTGTAGAGAACATACATCCTGCGGCCCGTTGATCGCAAGGCCGGCCAGTTCCACCGCGTCCCCGTAATAGTAGGCGTTGGCAACCATATATTTGCAGAAAATCTGTCCTCCCCGGGCCATCTCCACCACCTTGTCCCAGATCTCCCTTTTGGCGGTGTAGGGCGCATGTACGAAAGATCCGCAGCGGGGCTTAAAACCGCCCACTCTCATGGCGCCCATCATGCCTACCGCGCTGCCCAGTTCAATAGATTTATTGTACCACTCCTCCGCCTTGTCATCATCGCTCTCAAAGCCAAATCCCGGGTCCACATAACAGGGACCGCTGTAGCACCTGGCCAGGAAATAGCAGGCGTCCCCGTTGCCCTCCTGTGCCGCCTCCCGCAGTCCCTCCAGGGCCTGCAGGCCATTGCCGGACCTGCTGTTCACCCAGATATTTTGAATGGCATACTCCACTCTCTCGTCAAATATTCCGCCCATGTTCTCCCCACCCCTATTTATTTCTGCGGAACTGCACCGGAGTAGTTCCGTAGGCTTTCTTAAACAACCTGTTAAAATGTTCCACGGTCTCATATCCCACCTCCGCAGCGATGGATTCCACCGTGCGGTTGGTCTCTTTGAGCAGCGTGCGGGCCCGCTTCATCCGGGCTGCTTTCACCGCCTCCTGAAAAGTCGTCCCCGTGTGTTCCCGGATATATTTGGATACATAGGGCTTAGACAGATGAAAAACCTGGGACATTTCTTCCAGTGTCACATCCTGGCTGTGATCCTGGATATATTTCATCATCTCCATGAGCCTCTCCTGACGTCCCTGGGTCATATTGGAGGCCTGCGCCAGCTTGTTTATAGCCACCACCAGAGCGGCGACGGAACTTTTGATGATATCGCCGTCGATTCCCACCCCCCACTGGAAACTGCCGTTTTGCAACACGCCCACATAGGAAGCCGCCTTGGAGGAAGAACCTCTGGACACTGCGTGTTCCTCATACACGGAGAGTTCGTAGGAGATGCCGAAAAACAGCTTCAGCGCATTGCTGACAGCGTCCAGACGGCCATTGCCGTCGGCGTCGATCACTCTCTTTTCCCTGCCCTGCGAAATGGTTACGCTGGCCACAATCCCCTCCGGCATCTGCCTGAAATGACATTCCGTGATGTCAAACACCTCCCTGGGCTTGATGTAATTGTCCTCAAAAATCCGATATATGTCCGCTGGAGCCAGTTCCTTGTGCCGCTGGTCGGAGACGCCCTTCATCAGATACCCCACTTCCTCCCGCATCTGCGCAGGCAGGGCCATGCCAAAATTCTGTTTCAGGATAAAGGCGATGCCCCCCTTGCCGGACTGGCTGTTGATGCGGATCACATCGGACTCATATTCCCGTCCCAGGTCCTGGGGGTCAATGGGCAGATAGGGCACTTCCCAGCGCTCCCCGCTCTTACCCTCCTTTCTCCAGTTCATGCCCTTGGAGATGGCGTCCTGATGAGAGCCGGAAAAAGCGGTAAAAACCAGGTCTCCCGCGTAGGGGGAGCGCTCGTATACACGCATACCTGTAAGAGACTCATATTTTTCCCGGATGGGATTGATATGGGTAAAGTCCAGCCCTGATGCCACTCCATGACACATCATATTCATGGCCAGCGTCACCACGTCCACATTACCGGTGCGCTCTCCGTTTCCAAAAAGGGTGCCCTCCACCCGGTCAGCTCCGGCCAGCACGCCAAACTCCGCGTCGCTGATCCCGCATCCTCTGTCATTGTGGGGATGTACGCTGAGTACCACCGCGTCCCGGTATTTCAGATGCTTGTGGATATACTCAATCTGGCAGGCAAACACATGAGGCATGGCAATCTGCACTGTGGTGGGGATATTGATAATGGCCTTGTGCGTTGGAACAGGCTGCCATACATCCAGCACGGCATTACACACCTCCACCGCGTAGTCCACCTCAGTGCCTGGAAAACTCTCCGGGCTGTATTCAAATCGGAAGTCTCCCTCCATCTCCCCCGCAATTTGAAGCAGCAATTTGGCGCCGTCCACCGCCAGCTGCTTTACTTCCTCTTTGCTCTTTCCGAAGACCTGCTCCCGCTGGGCCACGGAAGTGGAGTTGTACAGATGAACGATGGCATGAGGTACGCCCTCCAGAGCCGCAAAGGTCTTGCGGATAATATGCTCCCTGGCCTGGGTCAGCACTTGAACGGTCACGTCCTCCGGAATCATCTGCCTCTCGATCAGCGTCCGGAGAAACAGAAATTCCGTATCCGAAGCTGCGGGAAATCCCACCTCAATCTCCTTGAAACCAATATCCACCAGCATCTGAAAAAATTCCAGCTTCTGCTCCAGGCTCATGGGTTCAATCAGCGCCTGATTGCCGTCCCGCAGGTCCACGCTGCACCATACCGGGGGCTTTTCAATAATGTCCTTTCGCACCCAGTCATAGCTAACCTCCGGGGGCATAAAATAAGATCTGCCGTATTTTTCCGCTACATTCATGTTCTTGCCCTTTCTTTTTTACAATTTAAAAAATCTCTACAAAATATCCGCCCGGATATCCCATAGAGACGCTTTTTCAAACGCGGTACCACTCTACTTCATGACTCTCGCCATGCCCTCGACGACACATACATGTCCGCCCCCTTTATACGGCGGGTGTTCCGTCCGAGCCTACTTTCCGGCATTCCGGTTTCGGTCGGCTGCTCTGAGGCCAGTTCACTGTCTACTTCTGACTGCCTTGCACCATCCGGCAGTTCTCTGTTTTCCCACATGCAGCTAATACTCCTCGTCATTGCATTTGTGTTATTCGGTTGAAGATATCTTAGCATAAAGTCCCCCTGGGTGCAAGACATAAATTTAATCAATTTAGTAGATGTATTTTATCATGACACGTTTGTCGCATATTTCCCATTCCTGTAGGCACAGTATCAATCCAAGGGCAAATACTCCCTCTTGCGCTTCGGCTCTCGCAATGATACAAAATCGTGTGAACGATAACCTGGCCCGGGAAAGCTGTACGGTACTGCGGGCCTGTTCAGGTACAGAAGCCCTGTATCTGTTTTAGAGGCACAGACCAGGCCTGATCCCGCTGGACCTGATGCCCCCGGCTGTCCGGGGAGGAACCGCCGCCCCGCCTGAAAGGGATTCCCGTGATTGTCCTAAGCGCCAAAGTGAATCCGGAGGACAAGATCAAACGGAGGCTGCCGCCGGCATCCCCGTTCCGGTTACCCGGCGCATTCCCCCGGCCCCGGGAATCCGAATCGGCAGTCTGTTGCGGAACTACTTATTATACAATGTATTCATCATATTCCTTACCTTGAAAAAAGCAGGTTTCGGCTGATAGTCTGCGTCAAAAAGCCGGGAATTGGTGGTGTCTCCCTGGCGGTAATGGTCTATCAGGCCAAAAAATGTCACATTTGTAATGTTGGCATTGCCGCCTCCCTCTGTATCCAGCCTGGCCAGCGACATAAAAATACTGCCGTAGCGCTTACCCTGTTTCTCGAAGTTTTCCTCGCTTTCCTCGTCAACGGAGACAGACAGTTCGGTGATATGAATTTCCAGTCCCAACTCCCCGAATTTGCGGACAGTGCTCTCCAACGTGCCGATAGAAGGATAGTCCACTCCCCAGTATCCCTGCATTCCGATCCCGTCAATCAGGCCTTTCTCTTTCAGAGATTCACAGAGCGCATAGATGGCGTTCCGTTTTTCCGGCTGGTAAGTGTTGAAATCATTGTAAAAAAGTTTCACGTCCTCCGCTGCGTATTTTCGGGCGTATGTAAAGGCCATCTCCACATAGTCCTCCCCTATGGTCAAGTACCAGGGATTGGGTGTGCCGTCATTTTCTGTGCGGCAGCGGAAAAAGCTGTCCTTATCTCCCTTGTCCGGGTCCACAGCCTCGTTTACCACATCCCAGCAATACACCACGCCGGGGTAGTTGTCCTGCACATGGGTCATCAGCTGCGCGATATAACTCTCCATGCGTCCAAGCATAACCTCCCTGTCTACATACTCCCTGTTGTCGTCATATCCCTCTCTGAAAAACCAGTCCGGCGCCTGCGCATGCCATACCAGCGTATGCCCCCGCATCCGCATCCCCTGAGACCGACACCATTCCAGCGTAGGGTCAATGGAGTCAAAAGACAGAACGGGCATGCCGTCTCCCTCTTTGGCACTGTCCCGACACCCCTGCTGATCCAGGATATAACTGCTTTTCATCAGGTTTGTCATGGTACAGCTGTTAAAATGTTTACCGGCAATGGCCATATACTCCGGCATGTTCAGTGTCTGATTCTCCAACGTGCTGCCGTTGATACCCACACCCAATGTAAAATAATCGCCGCAGAGATCTTTGAGCGCAGGTTCCGTCAGAGCTGCCGTCAGGTCATATGCACTGTTCTCAAAATCCTTCAGCACCTGCTGCCAGTACAGTTCCTCCTCCGTCAGACTCTCCTGGACCGGCGCATCCTTTAGTCCGTCCGCTTCCGGCGCTGATTCCCCCGGGGCGATCTGCCCCGGGCTCTCCTGTATCTGCTCCTGATTTTCCTGTTCTGCGGACACTTCCTGTGTCACCTTCGTTTCGCCGCCGTCCGCCGCAGGACCGACGCCGCAGCCAGTCGCCATCAGCGCCAGAAACGCTCCCAACGCAATCCGGCCTGCTAACTTACCCCCACTCTTTTTAGCCATAAACTGTACCCCTTTCCCACATCCCATTCGACTGTATGTCTGTCCTATTACAAGAATAACAAAGATGATTCCGCCTTTCTCATTATTCTTTGCTATCTTTTCTCTAAGTTTTGCGGCCGCCGCGTTCTGTTCACGGACCGTGAGCGGAACTTCCGTCTCCTCCACGGAATGGTCTATATGGATTCTGACTTTCAAATTGTCACCCCCTTATTTGCTCCCGATTATAGCATTGGATTTCCAAAAAATCTACGAAATCTCTGTATGTGGTAGCAAATTTACGGTGAGCGGCAGAGCGTGGGACTCCTGACAAAGGAGATCCATGAACCAAAAGTATGCCAAAAACAGCGGATTCCCCGGTTTTATCAGGAAATCCGCTGTTTTGTAGTAAATATTTTTCACTGCTGGTGGCCGGACTTGAACCGGCACGGTGTTGCCACCGAGGGATTTTAAGTCCCTTGCGTCTGCCTATTCCGCCACACCAGCCGACGCGTAATACAGGGGCAGACATATACGCCGCCTTATATTCTATGCACACCCGCCCTCGAAATATACCTACCGGCAATGTGCCAGTGGATGGAGGTGGATTCGAACCACCGAAGCAATTTGCAGCAGATTTACAGTCT
>CANSPM010000020.1 GCA_947648875.1 uncultured Lachnospiraceae bacterium | reverse complement strand
CGGCTTATGGGGAAGCCATACGGGAGCGGTATCGTTTCTTTAGCTTTGGGGATGCGATGCTGATTTTGTGACATAAAATCATGTATTTCAATGGCAAGGGGAAACGAAAGGATATTGTAGAATTGCCAAAGGACGATAGGTTTCGTAAGCATAAAATGTCACAAGTGCCGGTGAAAGCTATAGAAGGAATTGACAATTTGTGAAAAGTAGTGTAAAATTCTGTTTAGGATTATTGTTGTTTTGGGGGGAATGCCTAAATGGAAGAACGCAGAAAAAGCAAACGAATGGACCTGGAAGCCCGGCTGATGGTGAAGCGTCTGGACTCTACGGAAAAGCACTCGGTCGTCATAACCATATCAGATGTATCCCGAACCGGCGTAGGTTTTTCATGCCCGGATCAGCTGGATATCAGGGCGGTATATGAGTGCTATTTGACCATATGGACGAAAGAGGTAATACACGTATTTATGCAGATTGTGCGTTCGGAGATTGAGAGACCGGGCAGTTTTCACTATGGCGCTGTTTTCATCGGTATGTCTGAGCAGGATGCTTTCCGTATCAGTGTGTATGAACATTTCACGGAGATGACCGGCTAAAGTGCCTTTTCATTTAGGAAGTCATCTAACTTTTGCTCGATGCCTTAAAATGCGGTAAGCGGACAGAGATTATGATGGGAGGTTGCTGATAAATAAGTTCTAACTCGGATTTTCCGGAATTGATCCAACGCCAAGGGGAAGTGAGAAACGAGATGGATAGGGAGCTATATAATGCGGGAAACAGAATCATGAATACCTATATCTATCGTACCCCGGCGGGTTATGTTATGATTGATACAGGATACGAACACAGCCTTAAATATGTGGAGAAAAAATTGAGTAAACGGGGTATACCGTGTACGGAAATAAAATATGTTTTCTTAACCCATGCTCATGACGACCATGCAGGCTTTCTGAACGAATTATTATCAAAGTATTCTGAAATAGAGGTTATCGCCAGTAGTCGGGCCATACCGGTTCTGTTAAGAGGACAAAACTCTTTTATTGGTGGGTGCAGCAGTTTTACAGCGCGGGTATTTTGCGGATTTATGGCACTGGCTGGTAAAGGAAAACATTGTTTTCCCGCAATTGATAAACAGCATCTTGGCAGGTTCATTGAAATATCTCCTCAGAATATAAACAATGTAGAAAAAAGGTTGCAGGGAAAAATTTTGTTTACACCAGGCCATACGTCTGACTCCATCTCTCTCAAAATCGGCAATATCGTTTTTTGCGGAGACGCCGCGATGAATGGCATTCCAAGTTTCAAAAGGATTACGATATGGATAGAAGATAAGAACAACTTTTATAATTCGTGGGATATACTGATTGCCGAAAAAGCGGATTGGATTTATCCCGCGCATGGGAAGCCGTTCAGGCCGGAAGAGTTAAGTAAATACAAAGAACATATTTCGGCAATTAAACTTTATGCATTAAAATGATTTGTCCGGCATCATTACGATCCTGGAGGTAAAGAGGGGAAAGCCCAAAATGGCGTTCCCCTTCATTTTTTACAATTTTTTTTCATGAATGATAAATTGGGGTGTGGAGAGCAGATTTTTGGCTGCTTCCTGGGAGGCCTCATCATAGAACTCGATCCGAAGCACGCCCTCCTCATATTCCCGGTTGTGAATGATACCGATATTTTTGATATTGATATTGTTGAAGGCCAGAGTAGTGGCTACCTGGGCCAGCATGCCGGGGCGGTCGTCAATATCCAGGTTAAAGGAGTACACCCGCTTGATAGGGCCGCTGGAGGCATTGATAAAGGAATCCCGGTAGATTCTTGCGCTGTCAAAAAGCTGATACAGCGCCTCCCCCTGGCGCTCCTCAAGCTGTTTCCTGATTTTTGACAGGGAAGCAATGTAACTGTCCAGCAGTCGGGTGATGTTATCCGTATTGGTGAGGCAGATCTGTTGCCACATGGCGGCGGAAGAGGAGGCGATTCGCGTGATATCCTTGAATCCTCCCGCCGCCACCATTTTCATGATACCCTCCGCGCTGTCCGAGTCCCGCACCAGATTGACCAGAGAGGCGGCGATCACATGGGGCAGATGGCTGATGCCCGCAGTGACATAGTCGTGTTGCCGATAGTCCAGCACCAGGGGGATAGCGCCCATGGTCTCCACCAACATCCGGTAGGCGGACAGCCTCTCCGGGGCTGTCTGAGGGGTGGGGGTCAGGATATAGTAGGCGTTCTCCAGTAGTTTGGCCTTGGAATTGGCGTAACCGAACCGCTCGCTGCCCGCCATGGGATGTCCTCCGATGAACTGTGCCTCCAGCCCTGCCCGGGCGATATGCTCATGGATGTCTGTCTTGACACTGCCCACATCCGTCAGGGTGCAGGACGGGGGGAGAACTTTTTTTACCGCTTCCAGATTGGCGTCATTTTTCTGTACCGGGGCACATAGGAACAAATAGTCGCAATCTCCGAAGGTATTGTCAATCCGCGCCGCTGCCCGATGAATAACCCCGTCTCTTAACGCCGCCGTCAGGGTGGCGTTATTCACATCATAAGCGGTAATCTCTATTTCCGATATATTTTCCCCCAGGGCCCTGGCGATGGAACCGCCGATCAGGCCCAGACCGATAAAACCAACGTGTAATTTTCCCATGTTTTCCTCATTCCTTTCCAAGACACACAGGCGTTTCATTTTTCCGAAAGCCTATTCGCGACTTTTCATGCCATGATTGCTCTCCCTATAGACTATAGCACGGTAAAGTGTGAAAAGCAAGCCCGGAGAGCGGTGTTACACTGTAAGCCTCCCATGGCGCCGGAACTTCCAGCTTTCGGATCATGTCATCCAGAACGGGCTCGGGAATGTGCCTTGCTCTGACGCGGTTGCGGCGCAGCAGTTCCTGGTAAGGGACTTCCAGATACAGGATATGCACTCTGGCCCCATAACCTGCAAACAGCTTTACCAGTTTTTGCCGGGTTTCCATTAGAAGATTGGTGGCGTTCCAGATAAAAGGCCGGCCCTTTCGCAGATATCCCCGGGCCAGTTCCAGCGCTTCCTGGACGACCCTGCCGGAGGGTTTGGAGGGCGGAATCCCCATTTTTTCCCGGAGATCATCCAGAGAGACTATGGGCATGTCAGACCATTCGCCGCTCTTTTGGGTGATCCAGGTGTCCTTGCCGGACAGGGGAAGTCCGGCCATTATGATTACGTCGAAGGTGGTGTCGTCATACAGACAGGCACCCTGCCACAGTTCCGCCTTCTGATAGAAACGGAATTTTGTATAAGGATTCCCGAAGGGGTATGGGTGCTCCCAAATGCCAAGTTCCCGGACATATTCTCCGAACAGCTCCACCTGATCGGATAGCTGCCCGGGCAGGTTTTCCTGGCGTCCCAGGGTATCTGCCCGGGACAGCAGATACAAAAACTTAAGTGGGATGCTCTCGGCGGCCTTGCACAGTTCCGTATCGGGCTGCTCTTTGGTCCAGAACCACAGAGGCAGGCCGTGGAAACGAATCAGCTTTGCCACAAGTTCCCGCTGGCCGAAGGACAGCCCCAAACGCCCGCTCTCCTGATAGGCAATTCTGCGGAATATTTTTTCTCCCACAATGGTGTGTCTGGGCGATACCCATTTTCCATCCTCCAGCCTGGTGCAGGCGGGCTTTCCGATGTCGTGGAATGCCGCCGCCAGAAACAGCAGCGCTCTTTCCTCCACCGGCAATTGCTGCCAAAGGGGAAGCTCTTTCAGCTCTTCGCACACCATCTCCGTGTGTCGAAACACATCGCCCTCCCCATGGTGTTCCGGATTCTGCGGCACGTCCTGCAAGGACAGCAGCTCCGGGCAGGCGGAGGCAAGTTCTTGCAGCGAAAATCCGGTTTCCCTTATTTTGTCTAAAATATTTTTTTCCATTTTCTCATCTCCCTGTCTTATAGCGCAACATCCTATAGTAGCTGACCTATGATCCGTCGGGGGAGAACAGGTCCGTCCCGTCTGCCAGACAGTTTGCCACGATGGGGCGGCTGGCCCAGTGACTTTCCGAATCCAGAATGGTATTCAGGAAGGAAGCGCGGACGAACTTCATACGGTCCGTGACATAATCCCCATCCTCCACCTTGATATAGACACCTTCCATAACTCCGGAAAGATCCGTCTGCCGGAGGGCTGTCTCCGGGTGTACGCCGCCTTTTTTACACTGCGAGAAAAAGTGTTTTTCCGCGTCTTCGGAGATGAAGAGACTGGGGCCGATCAGCGCCGCAATGGCTTCCGGACCGGTGTAATATCCCTCCTCCAAAACCCGGACGGAGTGTACATAGGGAGCATCCTGTAAGAATTTCCTGCGCTTTCCGGTGGAAAAGAACATTTTCTCCTCTTTGTCAAAGATATCAAACTCCATAAAGTAATGGGGCAGGCAGTCATAAAATACCGTGTGCTTGGCATAGAGCCATTCGCCGTACATCACATATCTGTCCCCCAGAAGGCGGCGCAGCCTCTCTTCAAAGCAACCGGCCCACAGTTTGAACAGGTCGAACTGCTTTTCGCCGTACCCCCCGTTTAAGAAGTGCCCCCGGCTTTGCAGGTACATTTTTCCGTTGCTGTCGAAGCTGATGCCACAGTTGGCCCCATCCACTTTTTCTTCCAGGACCAGGAATTTGCCCTGGATTTCGCTGAAAGAGATATTTTTTAAATCTTCGTCCCCGGACTGCTTTCTGGAACCTTCCAGATGGCGGGTGCGGGGATATTTATAAATCTGATCCATATAGTATCATCCTTTCTTATTTTCTGATATTGGCATTAGGGTGGCAACAGGTAGTATTAAACCTGCGCCATACCACATATTGTTAGCGCAAACGCGTTTTTCCAGTTCTCCGGCAACAAAAAATGCCGTGAAGAAAAACTTTCACAGCATACCAAAAAAGACAGTCTTGCGGCATTCACGCCGCTTATGGCTGTTTTGGAATCCGGGCGGAAAACCCAAACGGATCAAAAAGTTCCATGCTGCTACAAAGATATCCAATCAAACAGATGCGCTAAAAAAGCAGACACTATAACCGGTTACTGGCAGTGTCCGTGCTTCTGATCTGTTTATATGTCGGATACGTATTACATGGGGTCCTCCAATCTGAAACCAAAACAACATTTTTTTATAATTTAGCATCGGAGCAGGGTTTTGTCAAGGATATTTTGGAATTGTATGAAAAGGCTTACGGGCTTGCGGGAATTTTATCTTTGCCGATATACTTATTGCAAAACGGGCCGATTGAGTTGGCGGACTGCGGCGGCGGTGGTTTTTTTGGCTGATTGTGTGCGGCGGGGGCAGAGGCGGGGTGCGGGACAGGACAGATGTGGGGATTTCCCCTTACGGCAGTGGTTTGGATTTTCCGGACGGAAAAGTAATTTGAAGACTTGTACAAAAATAATAAAAAGACTTGTAAACTTCCAGAATATTTAGTAAAATACCCTTATGGGTGTCAGAATGTGCAAAAACAGTCTCTGGCAGAATACCCAAATCAGACCTTAATTGGAGGAAAGCAGCTTATGAATGTTTACACAACTGACAAGATCCGCAACGTATGTCTATTAGGGCATGGCGGCAGCGGTAAGACCAGCCTGGTGGAGGCTATGGCTTATCTGTCCGGCATCACTTCCAGAATGGGTAAAGTAACCGACGGCAACACCGTCAGCGATTATGGCAAAGAAGAGCAGAAGAGACAGTTTTCCATTAGTACATCCGTCATTCCCATCGAATGGGAGGGGCATAAGATCAATATTTTAGATGCGCCGGGATATTTTGACTTTGTGGGCGAAGTGGAGGAAGCCCTGAGCGCGGCGGGCGCCGCCATCATCGTGGTAAACGGCAAGGCCGGTATAGAGGTGGGCACGCTGAAGGCATGGGAGATGTGCGAGAAGTATAAGCTGCCCCGATTTGTATATGTGTCCAACATGGACGTGGACAATGCTTCTTTCCGCCAGGTGGTGGAGGATATGACCAATCTTTTCGGCAAAAAGCTGGCGCCCTTTAATCTGCCCATCCGAGAGAACGAGAAGTTTGTCGGCTATGTGAACGTGATTACCGAGTCCGGTAACCGCTGGCAGGGCAAGGAAGTGGTTCCCTGCGAAGTACCCGAATATAATAAGGCCAATCTGCAGATCTGCCGTGACGCTCTGATGGAGGCCGTGGCGGAGACCAGCGAGGAGATGATGGAGCGCTTTTTTAACGGGGAGACCTTCTCCGAAGCCGAGATCCGCGCCGCATTGCGTACCAATGTGTGCGACGGCAGCATCGTGCCCATGACCATGGGTTCCAACACTCTGTGCCAGGGCGTATTCACACTGCTGGACGATATCGTGAAGTATATGCCCAGCCCGGAGAACCGGGAAGTGGCGGGCATCAATATGAAGACCAACGAGATTTACCATGCGGACTATGATTTCTCCAAGGCGAAATCCGCCTATATCTGGAAGACCATCGTAGATCCCTTTATCGGCAAATACTCTCTGATTAAGGTAAATTCCGGCGTGCTCAAGACCGACGATCTGATTTACAATGTGGATAAGGATATCGAGGAGAAGATCGGCAAGCTGTACATATTGCAGGGCAACAAGCCCATGGAAGTCAGCGAACTCCACGCGGGGGACATCGGCGCTCTGGCCAAGCTGACGGCAGCCCGCACCGGCAACAGCCTGTCCACGAAGAACACCACCATCAAGTTCGGAAAGTGGGAGATTTCCACGCCTTATACCTATATGCGCTACAAGGCCAAGAACAAGGGGGATATCGACAAGATTTCCCAGGCCCTCCAGAAGATTACCCACGAGGATCTCACCATGAAAGTGGTCAATGATTCCGAGAACCGTCAACTTCTTCTGTACGGCATGGGCGATCAGCATCTGGAGATTATCGCCAGTCGTCTGAAAAATGAGTACAAGGTGGAGATCGAGTTGGATAAGCCCAAGGTGGCTTACCGTGAGACCATCCGTAAGACCTCGGATGTGGAGGCCAAACACAAGAAACAGTCCGGCGGCCACGGCCAGTACGGCCATGTAAAAATGCGTTTCTCCGCATCCGGCGATCTGGATACTCCCTTTGTGTTCGAGCAGGAAGTGGTGGGGGGCGCTGTGCCCAAGAATTACTTCCCCGCAGTGGAGAAGGGATTGCAGGAGAGCGTGCTGCGGGGCCCTCTGGCAGCCTATCCCGTGGTGGGTGTGAAGGCCGTGCTGTATGACGGTTCCTATCATCCGGTGGATTCCTCCGAGATGGCGTTTAAGATGGCTACCATTCAGGCATTTAAGAAGGGCTTCATGGAGGCCGGGCCTGTGCTGTTGGAGCCCATCGCGTCCGTAAAAGTGACGGTGCCCGATTCCTTTACCGGCGATATCATGGGAGATCTGAACAAGAGACGCGGTCGTGTGCTGGGAATGAATCCCACGACGAACGGCAAGCAGGTGATCGAGGCGGACGTGCCCATGAGCAGCATGTACGGCTACTGCACGGATCTGCGTTCCATGACCGGCGGTCAGGGCGAGTACAGCTATGAATTTGCCCGCTATGAGCAGGCTCCCGGCGATGTGCAGGAGAAGGAAGTAGCGGCCAGAGCGGCCAAGGTGGCGGAGAACAATTCAGAAGAATAGAAGAAAATTATGGTGGGGCAGCTTTCCGAAAGGGAGGTTGCCCTTTTGGCGGGGAGCTGCGGTCCTGGCAGCTGCGGTGCCGGAAATAAAAAACTTGACAGTGCCTTTAAATAGGGCTAAAATGAGCCATAATACTAAGAAAAATCTGGAAGAGGGGTAATATTTATGGCAGTACCGTACAACCACCACGAGGTGGAACAGAAATGGCAGAAGATCTGGGATGACGAGCAGGCATTCAAGGTCTCGGAGGACTATTCCAAACCCAAGTATTACGCGTTGGTCGAGTTTCCCTATCCTTCGGGGGCGGGACTGCATGTGGGACATCCCAGACCGTATACGGCTCTGGACATCGTGGCCCGCAAGCGCCGCATGCAGGGATATAATGTATTGTATCCCATGGGCTTTGACGCTTTTGGCCTGCCCACGGAGAACTATGCTATCAAAAATCATATCCATCCCAGGATTGTGACCAGAAACAATGTGGCCCGCTTTAAGGAACAGCTCCATGCGCTGGGATATTCCTTTGACTGGGACCGGGAGGTCAACACCACGGATGAGGAATATTATAAATGGACCCAGTGGATTTTCTTAAAGCTGTTCAAGGCGGGACTGGCCTACAAGTCCGAGATGCCCATCAACTGGTGTACCTCCTGTAAGGTGGGACTGGCCAATGAGGAAGTGGTAAACGGTGTCTGCGAGCGCTGTGGCAGTGCTGTGGTGCGTAAGGTGAAAAGCCAATGGATGCTGAAGATTACTGAGTACGCGGACAGACTGATTCAGGATCTGGACGGCGTGGACTATGTGGAGCGGGTGAAAGTGTCTCAAAAGAACTGGATCGGCAAGAGCCAGGGCGCGGAGGTGGATTTCACCATCAGCGGCAAGGAGGATAAGCTGCGCATCTACACCACCAGGCCGGATACGCTGTTTGGCGCCACCTATATGGTGGTTTCCCCGGAACATCCTCTGATTGATAAATATAAGGAAGAAATCGGCAACTATGAACAGCTTTGCGCTTACAGGGAGCAGGCTGCCAAGAAGTCGGACTTTGAGCGTACGGAACTGGCCAAGGACAAGACCGGTGTACAGATCCGGGGACTGACCGCCACCAATCCTGTGAACGGTAAGGAGATTCCCATCTGGATTTCGGATTATGTGCTGATGACCTATGGAACTGGCGCCATTATGGCCGTGCCCGCCCACGACGAGAGAGACTGGGAGTTCGCTAAAAAGTTTGGCCTGCCCATCATCGAGGTGGTAGCGGGGAGTCCGGTGTCCGTGCAGGAGCAGGTGTTTACGGATGTGGCTACCGGCACGCTGGTAAATTCCGAGTTTCTGAATGGCCTGTCCGTGGCGGACGCCAAGGAGAGGATCATTGCGTTTTTGGAGGAAAAGGGAATTGGAACCAGCAAGACCAATTTTAAGCTGCGGGACTGGGTATTCTCCAGACAGCGTTACTGGGGCGAACCCATTCCCATTGTAAACTGTGAAAAATGCGGCTATGTGCCCATGGACGAGAACGAATTGCCCCTGACGCTGCCGGAAGTGGAATCCTATGAACCTACAGACAACGGGGAGTCTCCGCTGGCAGCCATGACCGAATGGGTCAATACCACTTGTCCCTGCTGCGGCGGTCCTGCCAGGAGAGAGACGGACACCATGCCTCAGTGGGCAGGTTCCTCCTGGTATTTCCTGCGGTATATGGATCCCCATAACAAGGAGGCGCTGGCCAGCCAGGAAGCGCTTAAATACTGGATGCCTGTGGACTGGTATAACGGCGGAATGGAGCACACTACATTGCACCTGCTGTACTCCCGTTTCTGGCATAAATTCCTGTATGATCAGGGGGTAGTTCCCTGTCCGGAGCCCTACCAGAAGAGGACCAGCCACGGCATGATCCTGGGGCTGAATCCCCACAGCTTTGTAAATCAGACCCAGGAGGAGCAGAAGCGTCTCGTGGAGCAATATGGCAGTGAAAAGGCGGCTCGCGCGGCTCTGGTGGAGGAGTTCGGTGAGATGGCGGAGCACCCTATTGTGAAGATGAGCAAGTCTCTGGGCAATGTGGTAAATCCGGACGAGATCGTGGAGGAGTACGGCGCGGATACCCTGCGCACCTACGAGATGTTTATCGGCGCTTTCGACATGTCCGCCGCCTGGAGCGAGGATGGGGTGAAAGGCTGTCGTAGATTCCTGGAGAGAGTCTGGAAATTACAGGACATTCTGGTGGAGGGAGAGGACTACAGCGCGGATCTGGAAACCAGAATGCATCAGACTATCAAGAAGGTCAGCGGTGACTATGAGAACCTGAAATACAACACCGCCATCGCGGCCATGATGGCGCTGATCAACGATATGAATAAGAAGGGGGCCGTGACAAAGGGAGAGTACAGGACGCTGCTGACCCTGCTTAACCCTGTGGCACCCCATATTACCGAGGAGCTGTGGCAGATCTGCGGCTTTGCGGGCAAGATTTATCAGACCAGCTGGCCCGAGTATGAGGAGGCCAAGACCGTGGAGGCCACGGTGGAGATTGCCATGCAGATAGGCGGCAAGATGCGGGGGACTTTCTCCATTCCCCAGGATCTGGACAAGGAGCAGGTCATTGCCCAGGCTAAGGAGCTATTGGGGGACAAGCTGACGGGCACGATTGTAAAGGAGATCTATGTGCCGGGCAGACTGGTGAATATTGTGGTCAAGCCATAAAAGGCAAATGGATAGGGAGTCCTGCAATCGCCTATTTAGGATTTCCTGCCAACGCCATTTCCATTTATGGAAGCGTTATTCAGGCAGATTGAAACACAGAAAATGCGGTACCATATACTATAAGGAAACAGCGGCAAACCGATCGGATTTACCGCTGTTTTTATCCCAAAGCAGGCCTGCGCCAAACTTTGGAGGATCGGAGCGGACGGCGTTACTGGCGGTCTGCGCCGAGTGGTTTTTTCTCCTGGGGACACAGGTGAAAGTACTTTGCTAAATTATTTTTTCTCTTTCGCTTTGCTCATGATCTGATCAATCTGTCGCAGTTCCTCCGGGGTACTGGCTTTACGGATGGCGGCCACGGCGATTTGCAGTTCCTTGGGAGTAAAGGTCAGTCCCTTTTGCTTGGCCTGCGCCATCATGGGCATCAAAAACTTCATCATCTCTTTTTGAGACTTGCCTTGTCCCTGCTGGTAGAGCTGAGAGAGGAAGGCGAGTTTCTCCCGGGGGATATCCTGGACGGAGGGGTCCTCCATCCAATTGGGGATGTCAGTGGTTGGTTCCATATTGTTCCTCCTGCTGGAGATCATTTGATCTCCCGATTGCTGTGCGTAGGCTCAAAAGGAGAAGAGTTTCTCCGATCTCCGGTTTTGCATATTCACGGAAAGCACGCAGAGAGTCGTGAATCTCAGGTCGCTTATGGCCTCCTGATCTCTGTTTCCAGTAACATACGGGTTTTTCGTTTGGCCTCGACTTCAAACAAAATTAACTGGTATCTGTAAAGATTCCATTGCCATGAATATGGAAATCCATTTTCTGCGGAAATATCCTGTCCATATCAACAAAATCCCTTTCTTCCAAATTATGTTGCCGTATATCTATTGTGTATCTATCATTACGGATAGGAGAGGGCTTTTATCTTGCCGTGCTTCGTGTCATGGGCTGTCGTCCGAGGGTTCATGAGCCGTGGGCTGGGAGTCTGTGGAAGCGGTGGCCCCGGGCTGCATAAAGCTCATCATGGACATGAGCTGTGAGAGGTCGGGCATTCCGCCGCCAAACAGCCCTCCAAGCCCCGCAGCCATCATGTCGGGACTTTCGCCGTCAGCACCCTCTTGGCTTCCGCCGGTATTATTGTCGGCTGTCTCCCCGCCGGGGAAGGACATCCCCTCAGGGAACATCTCCTGGAACATTTTAACCGTTTCCATCATTTCCTGATATTGGTTCATGGCCTGGAACATGGAGGCAAACTGATTAAGCTGACTCTGCTCCTTGGGGCTACAGTAGGGAATGATCTCCTGACAGAGCCTGGCCGGGTCAAGGGAGCCTTCCTGGGAAGCGGGGGAAACGGTGAGTTGCGGGGAGCGCCGAAACAGCTCCATGGTATGTTGCAGTTCCAGGAACTTAATATAGATCGCAAGCTGTCGCTGCATAGGGCTGTCCACATATGAAATCAAAATTTTTAACTTCTGAATTTGATTGTTGGTGAATAGGGCGTCAAAGGCGGTTACTTTATCCATAGTTTCCTCTTCCCCGCATATCTGAAGTCTGCGTAAATCAAACTCAGGCTGAACCTGCGATATTGCGTAATCAGTGTTTGGAAGCGCGGTTTCCGGATGTATCTTGTATAGCTGCGTTCCGGCCTGTGTCAGACTTCCGTGTTGTGGACAGACCGACAGTAAGGCTCCAGAAAGTATCCGAAAATGTTGCTTATGGGCTTGTTTCACGGCAAGCAGGTCCCCCGAAAGGGACCCGCCTTCTCAAGTTTGTGTTTTAGCAGTGATTGCAACCGCAGCCACTGTTGCAGCCACAGCCACTGTTGCAGCCACAGCTGTTGCCGCCGCAGAAGCAGGACAGCAGCAGAATCCAGATCAGCCACTCACAGCCGTTATTGTTGTTGTCGCAGCCACAGCCGCAGCCACAGCCATTGTTGCCAAAGCCGAAGCCATTGCCGTTTCCGCAGAATAATAAGAGCAGGATGATCCAGCAGCAGTTACCGCCGCCAAACAGGCTGTTGCCGCAGCCACAGCCACAGCTATTATTGCAGCTATTGGTGGTGCAGCCGCAGTTAGTAGCAGTTAAGTCACTCATGATAGTGCCTCCATGTGTTTTTTTATAGTGTATTGTATGCGCATGGGCCTGTCAAAGTTTCATAGATCAATCATTTTGTTTTTGCGGGGCATGGCTTTCGATGGATCTCAATGCCACAGTCCGGGATAGATACGCGAAATAGGAGAAGGATGATAAATCGAAGTACAAAAACCGAGACTATTATACTGCAATTTTTAAGGGACATCCTCAGAGAAAAGGAATGGTAATATATAACCCGAAGTTATGAAAAATATAAACAATATGTATTTGAAGAATAGCATCACTTGTGCTATACTTTTTAAAATAGTTTTACCATACCCCTGACAGCCGAATTATATAGGGGATGCCTAAAGAAGAAAGGAAGAGAAAGTTATGGATATGAATATTGCCTGCATTCCCGGGGATGGAATCGGCCCGGAAATTGTTGCGGAAGCAAAAAAAGTGCTGGGAAAGGTGGCCGGGAAGTGCGGTCATGTGATAAAGTTTACGGATATTCTGATGGGCGGCGCGTCCATTGACGTGCACGGCGTGCCTCTGACAGAGGAGGCGGTGGCTGTGGCCAAAGCGGCGGACGCTGTGTTGATGGGGTCCATCGGCGGCAACACCACCACCTCTCCCTGGTACAAGCTGCCCCCCGACAGACGCCCGGAGGCGGGGTTACTCAAAATCCGCAAGGAGCTTAACCTGTTTGCCAACCTGCGCCCGGCGGTGCTCTATGACGAGCTGGCGGCGGCCTGTCCTCTGAAAGAGGAAATCAGCAGAGCAGGTTTTGATATGATGATCATGCGGGAACTCACCGGGGGACTGTATTTCGGTGAGCGCAGGACCGTGGAGGAAAACGGGGTGCGCAGGGCTGTGGATACTTTGACCTATGATGAAAACGAGATCCGTCGGATCGCCATCAAGGGTTTTGACATCGCCATGAAGCGTCGCAGGAAAGTGACCAGCGTGGACAAGGCCAATGTGCTGGATTCCTCCAGACTGTGGAGAGCGGTGGTGGAAGAGGTGGCCAGAGACTATCCGGAGGTGACGCTGGAGCACATGCTGGTGGACAACTGTGCCATGCAGCTTGTAAAAGATCCCGCCCAATTTGATGTGATTTTGACGGAGAATATGTTCGGAGATATCTTATCCGACGAGGCCAGCATGGTTACGGGTTCCATCGGGATGTTGGCCAGCGCCAGCTTAAATGATACCAAGTTTGGTCTGTATGAGCCCAGCGGCGGTTCCGCTCCGGATATTGCGGGCAAGGGCATTGCCAATCCCATCGCCACCATTCTCAGCGCTGCCATGATGCTGCGATATTCCTTTGATCTGGACCGGGAGGCCGACGCGGTGGAAGCTGCGGTGAAACAGGTGCTGGCAGAGGGCTACAGGACCATCGACATCATGCCCAAGAAGGGGGAGAACTCTGCGGGGAATATCACCCAGGTAGGCACTGCCAAGATGGGCGACCTGATCGCGGCGCGGATATAGACCAATGAATGGCCCGTCTAAAAGAGAGATGACAATGAAAAGAATCAATTATATCAAGCAACCCACAGAATATTTATGTGGACAGGCTTGTGTTGCCATGCTTGCGGGTGTGACGGTAGAAGAAGTTGTTTCCGTCATGAATAATGATAAGGGCACGGGAAAAAAAGACATTGAGAGGGCCTTGAACTATTATGGAATAAATCAGGCAAAGACGATGACTAAAGCAGATAATACAACTGTTTTGCCAAAGGCATGTATTCTTAAAGTCCTCTTGCCTCAATATGGTCATTGGATTCTGTACTATGATGGGAAATATTATGACCCTGAATTTGGATTGACAGAAGAATTATATCCCAAAGCCAGAATTCAATCTTATTTGGAGATTTTTGTTGATTGCTGCGAATAAGGAGTCCTGTTTTTTCTCGTGCGAAGAACCATTGCGTGTCCACAGAAAAAGGAAATAAATATGCGTTACGTACTACAGACAAATATTAGAGAATCATAAATAAAGTAAGACTTGTTGAGAAAGGGAAAAGTATGTTTATTAATATTTTTTCGCATAAAATCTATTATGATATATATGGTACTGAACACACTGACACTTTGCTGTATCTTCACGGAGGCCCGGGAGCAAGCTGCCTCGATTTTGTAAATCAGGCAAAAGTCTTGAGCAGAAAAATGAGGGTTATTATATTTGATCAGTTTGGTGTACTCCGCTCGGACGCAATTGCCGAGGATGAAAAGTACAATATGGAATATCAGGTTGAGATGATTGAGGAAATGCGAAGAACTCTGGGCATAGAAAAGTGGAGTATACTGGGACATTCCTACGGCGGTATGCTTGCTGTTCTATATGCGCATATGTATCCGGATTCCATCCATAGAATGATTCTGGAATGTCCTTCCTTATTATTTGAAGATTCTGCAAAATCTGTGGCTGAATATTTAAGGGAGCATATTGAGAGTCTGAATAACAAGGCGGCCAGCGATCTTTATCAAAAGATCAAGACTACAGATTACCAGGGGGGACAGGAATCAATATATGATCTGATCGCTCTGCTGAACTGTGTCACGGACCAGAAACTGCGGAATTATTTGTACGGTATTTCCTTTGAAGAATATCAAATGAGCATGGACATGAGTGGCATTACGGTAGAAATGTGGAAAAAATCGGATATACATTTGAGGAAATTATCGGAAAGGCAGTCGGCACAAAAGGTTAACATGATGGATAATTTTTTGCCTATGATTCAAGGGACATCTCTTCCGGTTCTGTTGATCAATGGGAAATATGATCCTGCATGCACGAGATTTCAGATAGAGTACATGATTGAAAATGTACCAAATATAACGAGGGTTGTTTTTGAAAACAGCGGACATTTTCCCCGAATTGAAGAGGCAGAGAAATATACGGATACAATTTTAAGTTTTCTTGCTATCCAATAGGAAAATCTCAAGGAGTACCTGCTGAAAACGGAGGATCATTCAGTTATGAGGGATTTGAAATTGGACTCAGAAAATAGAATAAAATACGCAAAGCGCGCATTGGACGGTATTGCGTTGGGAGATTGTTTTGGACAGAGTTTTTTCATGCCTGACGAAACGGCCCGAGAAAGAATAAAGAAAAGAGAGATTCTGCATGAGCCGTGGCATTTTACGGACGATACCGTGATGGCCATCGGCATTTACCGAATCCTGGAAAAATATGGTGAAATAGACCAGGACGCATTGGCCAGGGTTTTTGCGAAGAATTACGCATTGGACTGGCATCGGGGGTATGGGGGAACAGCGCATTCTATTTTACGGAGTATAGGAGAAGGACAAAACTGGCGGGATGCTGCCTCGGGAGCATTTGACGGAATGGGGTCCATGGGGAATGGGGGCGCAATGCGTGTTGCGCCTGTAGGCGCATATTATGCCGATGATTTGGACAAAGTTCTGTACCACGCCAGGGCCTCTGCTGAAGTTACCCATGCACATATGGAGGGAATCGTGGGTGCAATGGCTGTCGCCATAGCGTCTGCTTTGCTTCTGAATAAAAAGCTGGGGCGGTATTTTGGAGAGGGAGAAACTATTTTGCGGGATGTTGCGGATCAATTGCCGGAAAGTGATACCAAATATAAAATATTGTCTGCGGCTTCTATCAAAAAAGAGAGCAACATTGATTTTGTGGTTTCCATACTCGGAAATGGAATCAGGTTGACGGCACAGGATACGGTTCCGCTTTGTATTTGGTGTGCGGCCTATTTTTATACTTCGGTAGAGGAAGCGTTGTGGACAGCGGTTTCCGCTTTGGGGGACAGGGATACCATATGCGCCATCGTGGGAGGAATGGTTTCTCTTTTTGCGGATGAGCTCCCACAGCAATGGTTAAGGTATATGGAGCATCCTGAAAATTCTGTTTTTTATAAAGAGCCTGTTTAAAACCGTTCAAGGTTTAAAACAGGATGCCGGAAGCCGAGTGACAGGAATTTATTTCCCAGAAAGGATTACAAAGAGGAGGAACATTCTATGATGACAAGCGACAACGCCAGGGCCGGAATGCAGCAGGCGCCGGCCAGAAGCCTTTTTAACGCGCTGGGATTTACCCAGGAGGAGATGAAGAAACCCATGGTGGGTATCGTCAGTTCTTACAACGAGATTGTACCCGGCCATATGAATATTGACAAGATTGTGGACGCCGTGAAACTGGGTGTGGCGGAGGCGGGCGGCGTGCCCGTGGTGTTTCCCGCCATCGCCGTCTGCGACGGCATCGCCATGGGGCATATCGGTATGAAGTATTCCCTGGTGACCCGGGATCTGATCGCGGATTCCACCGAATGCATGGCCGTTGCCCATCAGTTTGACGCACTGGTGATGGTGCCCAACTGTGACAAGAACGTGCCGGGCCTCCTGATGGCGGCGGCAAGACTGAATCTTCCCACGGTGTTCGTATCCGGAGGTCCCATGCTGGCAGGGCATGTAAAGGGGCAGAAGAGAAGCCTGTCCTCCATGTTTGAGGCGGTGGGTTCCTACGCGGCGGGCACCATGACCGAGGAAGATGTGTGCGAGTTTGAAAATAAGGTATGCCCCACCTGTGGTTCCTGCTCCGGCATGTATACCGCCAATTCCATGAACTGTCTGACGGAGGCGCTGGGCATGGGCCTTGCGGGCAACGGCACGATCCCTGCGGTGTACTCCGAGCGCATCAAGCTGGCGAAACACGCGGGAATGGCGGTGATGGAGCTGCTGCGGCAGAACATCAGGGCCAGAGACATTATGACCAAAGAGGCCGTTTTAAACGCGCTTACCGTGGACATGGCGCTGGGATGTTCCACCAACTCCATGCTGCATCTGCCCGCCATCGCCCATGAGATCGGCTTTGACTTTGATATAAGTTTTGCCAACCCCATCAGCGGGAAAACGCCGAATCTGTGTCATCTCGCTCCGGCGGGGCCCACGTATATGGAAGATCTGAACGAGGCGGGGGGCGTTTACGCGGTGATGAAGGAACTGGCGGATATAGGCTTGCTGCACACGGACTGCATGACCGTCACCGGCAGAACCATCGGGGAAAATATTCAAAACGCGATAAACAGGAATCCCGAGGTCATTCGACCTGTGGAGAATCCCTACAGCAGGACCGGCGGATTGGCCGTCCTTAAGGGCAATCTGGCTCCCGACGGCTCCGTGGTGAAGCGCTCCGCAGTGGTGGAGGAGATGATGGTGCATGAAGGTCCGGCCCGGGTGTTCGACTGCGAGGAGGATGCCATTGAAGCCATTAAGAGCGGCAGGATTGTGGCAGGAGATGTGGTGGTGATCCGCTATGAGGGGCCCAAGGGAGGGCCCGGTATGCGGGAAATGCTCAATCCCACCTCCGCCATTGCGGGCATGGGGCTGGGCTCCAGTGTGGCACTGATCACCGACGGTCGATTTTCCGGCGCATCCCGGGGGGCGTCCATCGGTCATGTATCCCCGGAAGCGGCGGTGGGTGGCCCTATCGCCCTGGTGGAGGAGGGAGATATCATCAGCATTGACATTCCCGGCTTGCAGCTGGATATCAGGGTCTCCGACGAGGAGATGGCCGCCAGAAGAGCCAAATGGCAGCCCAGAGCGCCCAAGGTGACCACCGGTTATCTGGCCCGGTATGAGAAGATGGTGACCAGTGGCAACAGAGGGGCTATATTGGAGATTTAAGGACATGGGGAGGTATATCGCATGCAGTTGACAGGATCAGAGATCGTAATAGAATGTCTGAAAGAACAGGGCGTGGACACCGTATTTGGCTATCCCGGCGGCACGATTCTGAACATTTATGACGCTTTATATAAACACAGCAGTGAAATCCGGCATGTGCTCACCAGTCACGAACAGGGGGCGGCCCATGCGGCGGACGGCTATGCCAGGGCAACGGGAAAAGTGGGTGTCTGCATGGCTACCAGCGGTCCCGGCGCCACCAACCTGGTGACAGGAATCGCCACGGCCTATATGGATTCCGTGCCCATGGTGGCCATCACCGCCAATGTAAATCTCCCCCTGCTGGGCAAGGATACGTTTCAGGAGGTGGATATCGCCGGAGTGACCATGCCCATCACCAAACACGGCTATATTGTTAAAAATGTGGAGATTCTGGCGGATACCCTGCGCAAGGCGTTTCACATCGCCAGAAGCGGACGGCCCGGCCCGGTGCTGGTGGATATCACCAAGGATGTGACGGCGGCACTGTGCGAGTATACACCGGCCCGGCCCCGGGAAATGGAGAGGGTCAATCGCTTCACGCTACAGGAGATTGACCGGGCGGTGGAACTGATCAGCCAGGCCAGCCGTCCCTATATCTATCTGGGCGGCGGGGCGGTGATCTCCGGCGCGTCTCAGGAGGTGGCCCGCTTTGCGGAACTGACGGACGCTCCGGTCTGCGACACGCTGATGGGGAAGGGGGCGTTTGACGGCAACAGCCCCCGCTATACCGGTATGATCGGTATGCATGGAACCAAGACGTCCAATCTGGGCGTGAGCCAGTGCGACCTGCTGATCGCTCTGGGTGCCAGATTTTCGGACCGGGTAACCGGTAATCCCAAAAAGTTTGCGGAAGGCGCCAAAATTCTTCACATTGATATTGATGTGGCGGAGATCAACAAAAATATACGAGTGGATGCCTCTCTGATCGGAGATCTGAGAGATGTGCTCCGCGCTATCAATGAAAAGCTGGAGCCGCAGACGCATCTTGAATGGATGAAGCAGATTCAGGATTTAAAGAGCAAGTATCCGCTTAAATACGACAAAGACAAGCTGTCCTGCCCCTATGTGATTGAGGAGATTGACAGGATCACAGGGGGGGAGGCTATTATCACGACCGATGTAGGGCAGCATCAGATGTGGGCGGCTCAGTATTATCATTATACACAGCCCCGTACATTCCTCTCATCCGGGGGATTGGGGACCATGGGCTACGGTCTGGGGGCCTGCATCGGCGCGCAGGTGGGGCAGCCGGATAAGATCTGTGTCAATATCGCCGGCGACGGGTGCTTTCGCATGAATATGAACGAACTTGCCACCGCCAGCCGTTACAATATTCCCATCATACAGGTGGTAATCAACAATCATGTGCTTGGGATGGTGCGTCAGTGGCAGACTCTTTTTTATGGAAAGCGATATTCCCAGACGGTTTTAAATGATAAAGTGGATTTCTGTAAAGTGGCGGAAGGACTGGGGTGTAAAGCGATCCGGGTGACGGAAAAGGAGGAGTTTGCCCCCGCGCTCAAGGAGGCGCTGGCCCTGAAAGTTCCGGTACTGATTGAGTGTGTGATTCCGGAGGACGACAAGGTATTTCCCATGGTGCCCGCAGGAGCGCCCATCAATGAGGTGTTTGACGGGGATGACCTGTAGCGGCATTGCGGCAGCTGACAGAATCTTGCCGCACAGAGGGGGTCGGGAAGGGGCAGCCTTTTCGGCGTGATGGTGATTTACGATGAAAAAGATGCTTCGCATATGCCTGCTGACTATTTTGTGCATGACTTTTGTGACTCTGGGCGGTTTTCTGGCCCTGACCTGGTACTATGGCAGGACCTTTGTGGTAAATACATGGATCAACGGCATATACTGTACCGGCATGACGGTGGAAGAGGTAAACGGCGAACTGGTGCGTAATATGGAAATCCCGGAACTGACGATCATAGACGGGGAGGGGCAAAGCTGGCCGCTGGATCTGTCCCTGGCGGATTATCGTGTGGATTATACAGACAGTTTGCAGGCGTACCTGCGCAGGAGGCAGAGCGCCTGGCTGCGTCAGGAGGAGATGACACAGCAGCATATGTTCCCCCAGGCCAGCTGGAGTCATGAGAAACTCCGTGAACTGGTGGCAGGTATGGACTGGGTGCGTGAGGATCGGGAGAAAAGCATGGCGGTGGAAATCCGGACAGGGCGGGAGGGGGAGTTCCCCTACATTCTTTACGACGGGAAAAGAAGCCGGTTAGACACGGAAAAACTCTGCGACTATGTACAGCAGTGTGTGGAACGCGGAATCTACCAGGTGCAGGTCCGTCAGGGGGATTGTTACGAAGACCTGGAGGATACAGAGGCGGATTTGCTGCAAAGAATGCGTTATGCAAAGTTACAATCCTTTTTGTAGGGCAATCTGATCTATGACATGGGGGCGCAGCAGATGGAACTGACGCCGGAGATCATGGCTTCGTTCTTACAAAAAGACAGCGCGGGATATCCTGTCTGGGAGAGAGAGGAACTTTTAATCAGCGAAGGCCATGTCAGGGAATGGGTGGAGCAGCTGGCGGAGCAGTATGACACGGTGGGCACTTCCAGGGATTTCCAGACCACCGAAGGCCGGGTGGTGCAGGTGGCTTATAAGACCTATGGCACACAGCTGGATGTGGAGGCGGAGGTGAAATTTCTTACGGAGGAACTGCTCCATGAGCGGAATGAACCCTTGACGCGTAAACCTGCCTATTTGCAGGAGGGTTTTTGCAGAGGCCTGGATGATATCGGCGCTACCTATATCGAAGTGGATATGGGGCAGCAGCGCATGTACTATTACCGGGACGGCGAGTGTCTGATATCCGTGGATGTGGTCACAGGAAACGCCCGCCGCAGATGGAATACCCCGGAAGGGATCAATTTTGTATATGCCAAGCAGAAAAACCGCATTCTCCGAGGGGAGGGATATGCCAGTCCCGTGAAATACTGGATGCCGGTGGTTGGAAATATAGGGATACATGACGCGGACTGGCGCAGGGATTTTGGCGGAGAGATCTACCTTACAAACGGTTCCCATGGCTGTATTAACACACCCCCGGAGGTGATGGGGGAATTGTATGAACAGGTGGAAAAGGGAACGCCGGTTATTATGTTTTACTGACGGATGGGCAGTATTTTAACAAAGTAGTTGACTAAAGCATAGATTAGAGATAAAATAGGTGAATCATATGGGGTGACGGATTCCCGGAACGGTACATATATTGACGGACGCTGAGATTTTCTTTTTCTGTACTGTACATGTTGTAATCGGGCGGCATTGCAGGACAGAAAGGAAAATCCAGCCATATGTCAGGGTGACCAAGGTGCACAGGTCCGCAGGGGGATGGGAGACTGATTTTCCAGGCCGGATGTTTGAAGAGAATCCGCAAAGATCTGAAATAAGGAGGAAAAAGAAGTGTCAAGAGTTTACAATTTTTCGGCAGGCCCGGCAGTTTTGCCTGAGGAAGTACTGAAAGAAGCTGCGGAGGAGATGTTGGATTACCGGGGAACCGGAATGTCCGTGATGGAGATGAGTCATAGGTCCAAGGCTTATGAGACAATTATCCAGGAGGCGGAGGCTGATCTGCGGGAACTGATGAACATCCCCGACAACTACAAGGTGTTGTTTTTACAGGGCGGTGCCAGCCAGCAGTTTGCCATGATTCCCATGAATCTGATGAAAAACGGGGTGGCGGATTATATCGTGACCGGCCAATGGGCCAAGAAGGCTTATCAGGAGGCATGTATCTACGGGAAGGCCAACAAGATCGCCTCCTCGGAGGACCAGACCTTCTCCTATATTCCCGACTGTTCAGATCTGCCCGTCAGTGAGGATGCGGACTATGTGTATATCTGTGAGAACAATACGATTTACGGAACCAAGTTTAAGACCCTGCCCAACACTAAGGGGAAGACATTGGTGGCCGATGTGTCCAGCTGTTTTCTGTCCGAGCCCGTGGATGTGACCAAATATGGGGTGATCTATGGGGGTGTGCAGAAGAATATAGGCCCTGCGGGCGTGGTGATCGTGATCATCCGGGAGGACCTGATCACCGAGGATGTACTTCCCGGCACGCCCACCATGCTCCGGTACAAAATCCATGCGGACAATGGTTCCCTGTACAATACGCCGCCCGCATACGGCATTTATATCTGCGGCAAGGTCTTTAAGTGGCTTAAGAGACAGGGCGGCCTGGAAGTCATGAAGACCTACAATGAGAAGAAAGCGGCGATCCTCTATGACTTCCTGGACCAGAGCGGACTCTTTAAAGGCACGGTGCGCAAGGAGGACCGCTCCCTGATGAATGTGCCCTTTGTCACCGGCGACGAGGAACTGGATGCGAAATTTGTCAAAGAAGCCAAGGCGGCGGGGTTTGAGAATCTGAAAGGTCACAGGACCGTGGGCGGTATGAGAGCTTCCATCTATAACGCCATGCCGATTGAGGGTGTGGAGAAGCTGGTGGAGTTCATGAAAAAGTTTGAAGCAGAAAACAGGAAATGATGATACTGCCGGATGGCGTAACAGTGTGGTATTACAGATATGTACATATACTCACGAGCCATAAGATTTGCGGCTGATGCAAAGGGATTTGTGCCTGTGAGCTGTGTTTCATGTCAGATTATAGCGGACGTAAGTATAGGTTGAGGAGGAGATTGCCTGATGTATAAAATTAACTGTCTGAATCCCATCGCCGATGTGGGACTTAAGAATTTCAGCGATAAATACCAGATCACGGCGGATGCGCAGGAGGCCGACGGCATTCTGGTGCGCAGCGCTTCCATGCATGAGATGGAGATCCCCGCAGGGCTGCTGGCCGTGGCGCGTGCAGGGGCAGGGGTAAACAATATTCCATTGGAAAAATGCGCGGAGAAAGGCGTGGTGGTATTCAATACTCCCGGCGCTAACGCCAACGGCGTAAAAGAACTGGTACTGGCGGGCATGCTGCTGGCGGCCAGGGATGTAATCGGCGGCATTGACTGGGTTAAGGCTTCCGCAGACAACGCGGACATCGCCAAGGCGGCGGAGAAAGAGAAGAAAAACTTCGCCGGGACGGAGATTATGGGCAAGAAGCTGGGCGTCATAGGCCTGGGAGCCATCGGCGTGAAAGTGGCCAACGCCGCTGTGGCACTGGGCATGGAAGTGTACGGCTATGACCCTTACCTGTCGGTCAATGCAGCCTGGAATCTGAGCCGCTCCGTAAAACATGTGCTGAATGTGGATGACATCTACGCGGACTGTGATTATATTACCATTCATGTGCCATTGCTGGATAATACCAGGGGTATGATCAATGCGGTGTCTATCGCCAAGATGAAAGAGGGCGTGGTGGTGTTGAACTTTGCGAGAGATCTGCTGGCCAATGAGAAGGACGTGCTGGAGGGCTTGCAGAGCGGTAAGATCGCCCGCTATGTATCCGATTTCCCCAATCCCATCACGGCGGGGCAGAAGGGATGCATCGTGATTCCGCATCTGGGCGCAAGCACGGAGGAGTCAGAGGACAACTGCGCGGTGATGGCCGTGGAGGAGATCATGGATTATCTGGAGAACGGCAATATCCGCAACAGCGTGAATTACCCGGCCTGCGACATGGGGATTTGCACCAAGGCGGGGCGTGTGGCTATTTTCCATAAAAATAAACCCAATTTGATTACGCAGTTTACCGCCGCCTTCGGCGTAAAAGGCATCAACATCAGCGATATGACCAACAAGTCCCGGGGAGAGGTTGCTTACACCATGATTGATGTGGAGAGCGTTCCTACAGAGGAGATCATCGATGCGCTGGAGAAGATTGACGGCGTATTCCGGGTGAGAGTTGTGAAATAGAAAGGGTATTACCCGGGTAGTGATATATTAAGACCATGTACAGGGCGATTGCTCCGTATGTGGTCTTTTAATATTATGTTTTCCGGGATGCTTTCGCTGGGCGTGTATTTTTATTGTTCATGACAATTGTATTTTTAAGGAGTGTGGGCGTCGTTTATTGCGGATTTGAGCATCAAAGCCCGGGCTGATTAATATGGCTGACTATTTTATATAAATATACTGTCAATTTGCACAAATATCTATCAAAACCCACAACTGACTTGACATAAAGTCGTCGACAACATAAAATGAAATTGCCAATATTTTTCTCACTTTGTCAAGGGGAGACTTGCGGATGGCTGTTTAAGGCCGCGGCGGACAATTCGGTGGAAAGTTCAAGGAGGATATTATGAGAAAGCGAAAGGGCAGCTTTTGGCGAAAGGCTTTGGCAGTGTTACTTTCAGCGGTGCTTTGTGTGGGGATGACAACAGGGACGCAGGCGGCTGAAACAGCGCAGACGGCGCGTATTCGGCTGACGGTTTTGGAGGGCAATATTGAGGACGTAATAGTAGATGTTGCGTTGTGGGAAAGCGCTACACCAACTCAAACATGGATTCCGACAAGGACTATAAATGATAATGTGATGACTTGTGAAGTGGCCGAGGTAAAACAGGGAAATCAGGTATACTATTGGGTAATCGGTCTGGAGGACTACAGGGGAATAAGTATTCCGGCCAAGTTTAGTGATGAGTCTCCATTATATACGTTGTGCCCCGTTTATTTTGTGGATGGCGATGCTCTTTTAGATACGGTGTATACATTGCGGGGAGCAATAATAGAGGCTATTGTACCTCCTCATAAGACGGGCTATGTCTTTACGGGGTGGAAAAACAATGCGGGAACAGCTTTTGATTTTAAGCAAGCAATTATGTCCACACAATACGCATATGCATCTTGGTCCAAGAGAATGGATGAAATATTGCAGGAGGAGTTTAAAGAGCAGCTTCAACGAATTGTCTCCACAGCTCCAGTGTCAAATGAAACCACAAAAGAATGGTTTGAAGCGTATATTAAAAAGGGATTGGATGATTATTTCCAGATGGATTCAACTGCAAACATAACCATGTTTGATCGTGTAAAGGCTACTATAAACAATAAGGGCCGTATTGAATTTGATGTACGTATTACGGTTGGTGGTGACTTTTTTGTAGGGCAATATGCGGTAGAGATACCTCAACTTTCCATTGGACAGGACAAGGGCTGGATGTTAGATGATTATGGTAATCTGATAATTACCAGCCAGGCGGGGATGGAAGACTGGGTGCAAAACGGCAGGACAGATGGAAACATGCAGGCAGTGAACAATATAGTGATTCAGGACGGAGTAACAGTGATTCCGGACAATGCTTTCAACGGCTGCGGCAATTTGAATTCTGTTTCCCTTCCGGGCACTGTCACGGATATAGGAGACTATGCGTTTGCGGGAGACTCATCCCTGCGTGAAGTAACTCTGCCCCCCAATCTACAGGGCATAGGAGAGGGGGCTTTCTCGGGATGTGGCTCTTTAGATAAGGTAATCATGCAGGGGACTACGCCGCCGGCTGTAGGAAATTCTGTTTTTGACGGTTGTAAGTTTGTCACAGATTCTGCAAGCAGTGAAGGAATTGTGGTTCCGCCGGGAAGCGAGGATGCGTACAAAGCGGCGGGAGGTGTTTTCGGAGAACATATTAAGGGGGAGCAGCCAGGCTTTACACAGGAAGCACTGGACATGAAACTACAGGAAATTTTTGATACGTTGAAGGTAACCAATGATACAACACAGGAAGAGATACGGGATGCAGTAAAAAATGCGATAGACGGCTATTTTCATATTAATTCAAATATTACAATAGCGGAGTTTGAATTTTTAGGGAATGCAACCGTAGACACCGAGGGTTCTCTAAAGTTGGCTGTTAACGTCAAGTATGGCGGATATTCGGCAGGGAAAGAGGGAATCATTCCCATTGCCAAACTGCCGCCGTTGCCGGACAGGGGATGGATTCTGGATGGGGCCGGAAATCTTACAATATCTAGCCAGGTGGGAATGGATGACTGGACATCAAGCGGCAGGGCAGAGGGAAAATTTCCAGACGTGAAGAATGTTCTGATTCAAGGCGGCGTCACCAATATTCCGAACGATGCGTTCAGTGGATGTTGTGATATGGAATATATTGCCATTCCCGACACCGTGACCAGCATTGGGAGTCTGGCGTTTAAGCACGCCTCTTCTCTTGTTGAGATCACTCTTCCGCCGAATCTCCAGAGTATAGGAGATAGTGCGTTTTCGGATTGCAGTTCTCTGGAAAAGCTGGTGATGCAGGGAACAACACCGCCGTCTTTGGGGGCTTCTGTGTTTGATAACTGCAAGTTTGTGGAAAATTCATCCAAGGGAATAGTGGTTCCCGGCGGCAGTGAAGATACATATAAGGCGGCCTGGGGATCTCTGGGAGCCAATATATTGGAAAAACATGTTCACAGTTATGGTGAGGAGTGGAAGGGCGATGAAACCAGTCACTGGCATGAATGCTCCTGTGGGGGAAAGAGTGACGCGACAACTCACACGTGGGGCGAAGGAACCGTCACAAAAGAACCCACCACATCTGAGTCAGGCGTTATGAGTTACAATTGCACAGTTTGTGGAATGGAAAAAACGGAGTCCATTCCCGCATCAGGAGAAGGGAGCGGAAGCGGAGACGGCGGCGGAAGCGGAGACGGCGGCGGAAACGGAGAAGGAAGCGGTGGCGGAGAAGGAGACGGCGGCACTCCCTCGGTTTCTGGCAATGATAATCCAGGAGGTGGATCTGTCTCAGGGAACGATAATCCGGGAGGAGAGCCCTCTGTGCCGGGAAACGATAATCCGGGAGGAGAAGACCCCTCTGTGCCGGGCAATGATAATCCTGGCAGCGAAAGCGGCGGCAGCCCTTCTGTTCCTGATAGTGGCAACGAGAGCGTTCCCCCCGGCGGAGAAATCTTACAGCCGCCGACAGACAATCAAGTTGATCCCGTTCTGCTGTGGAACAGTCTCCCGGTCGATGCGCCGAGGGACGCAGAACCCAGGACTTCAGATAGCGGTATTTTGGAATTATACGCGACTGTAGCCATGATTGCGGGATTTTTCTACTTGTTACTTCTCTTTTTGGATAAATATGATATATCGGAGGAAAAAAGAAGAGAGTCTCTGGCCCGGTTGGTGAGATGGGCAAAATGTGGCGGATGGTCCCGCAAACTGCCGGTGATGGTGGTACTTTTTGTGATGCGGGCCTATTATCGCGCAATGGACGGACGGGGTGCGAAGCAAAAGAATAATTGAGAATATTTGCCATAGCAGGCATGGACAGAACAGTCATATAGACGGAGTTTCCATATAAATTGGAACTCCGTCTATACGCATATCCACACATACTGGAGCAGGGGATTTTCGGCTGCCTTGTCGTAGAAGGGGCAGAAGAGTGCCTGCCACAGTGTCAGCGTATCAAAATCGGCATGCCATTTCCGTCGTTCAGGTCCTGCAATTCCTCCGACAATTTTTGCTGGGTGGCACAGGAGGCCTCGGATTGAATATCCATGTACAGAATAAAAATATCTTCCAGAGCCATTTTTTTCTCGTCGGCTATCTCCTGCAGGATAGGTTTGAGCTTTTCAATCTGTGCGGAAACAGGTACTTTCTGGGGATCAATATCTCCCATCACCTGCTCCGCGTAATCGTTGATTCTCTTTAAAATAACACGATTTTCGTCTGTCATAGCACATCACACCTCACAAATTTTTTTCTTATTATAACACTTTAGCGCTTGTGGTGCATAGCTATTTTTGATATGATAAAAAGAAAAGTATTTATCCCAAAGGAGGAAAACATGGCAGATATCAGACCATTTCAGGCATACAGGCCAGCTCTCGGGCTGGAGGCGGAAATTGCCGCCCTGCCCTATGATGTATATAACCGAGAAGAAGCGGCGGCAGAGGTAAAAAGACACCCCGGTTCTTTTCTTTCCATTGACCGGGCAGAGTCCCAGTTCCCTCCCGAGGTGGACACTTATGCGGACTGTGTCTATGAGAAAGCCCGCGATATGCTTTGGCAGTGGATCAGGGAGGGGCGCTTTGTCAAAGAGGAGGGGCCCTGCTACTATATCTATGAACAGGTCATGGAGGGACGGAGTCAGAAGGGGATTGTGGCCTGTGCCTCCATCGACGACTACTTAAACCAGGTGATAAAAAAGCACGAGAATACCCGTGCGGACAAGGAGCAGGACCGTATTCGGCATGTGGATACCTGCGATGCCCAGACAGGTCCTATTTTCCTGGCCTATCGCGATCAGGCCGCGCTACGGCAGGTGATAGCGCAGGTGACAGAGGGACGGGCCGTCTGTGATTTTACTTCGGAGGACAGTGTCACGCACAGAGTCTGGGTGGTGTCAGAGGAGAGGCAGACGCGGACGATCCGGGATACTTTTGCCGCCATGGAGCAGATCTATATTGCGGACGGTCATCACCGCTGTGCCTCGGCGGTGAAGGTGGGGCTACAGCGCAGGGAAAAGAATCCAGTCCACACTGGGGGGGAAGAGTACAACTTCTTCCTGTCGGTGCTTTTTTCCGCTGATGAATTAAAAATTATGGACTACAATCGAGTGGTGAAGGATTTAAACGGGTATGACAGAGAGTCCTTTCTGGATAAAGTCAGAGAGAAATTCAGCGTCCTGCCCATGGGGGACACCCCCTGTAGGCCGGAGAAAAAGTATGAATACGGCATGTATCTGGAGGGAGAATGGTATCGTCTTACGGCCCATGAAGATATTCGCAGTCAGGATGCGGTGGAGGGGCTGGATGTGTCTCTTTTACAGGAGCATCTCCTGGCTCCCGTTCTGGGGATTGGTGATCCCAAGACCGACAGGCGCATTGATTTTGTGGGAGGAATCCGGGGACTGGAGGAATTGGAGAGACGGGTACGTACAGATATGCGGGTTGCTTTCGCGCTGTATCCCACTTCCATCTATGAACTGTTTGCCGTGGCGGACGCAGGCAGACTGATGCCTCCTAAATCCACCTGGTTTGAACCCAAACTCAGAAGCGGTCTGTTTATACATACACTGTGAGAATCGGTGGGATTTGTATACACAGCGTGTCTGCGTAAAAAAATGATGGACCTTCTGCGGCAGTATGGCATCCGCAGCACAGGGACACAATATAGAACAGAAAAAGCCATACAGAAAAGGGGCAATTATGGACAATAAGCTGTATAAATTGATGAACTGGCCGGCAATAGAGGAGATTGTATACTCCGAGTGTGATCATCCTCATGACCTGCTGGGTCCCCATAAAGTGGGCAGCCAGATGTTGGTACAGGCCTTTTACCCGGGGGCGGTGGAGATGACTTTGCGGCTGGTAAAAAGCGGCCAGGAGTATCCCATGGATATGGCCGACGAAGAGGGTTTCTTCGCTGCGCTGATCCCGGAGAAAGAGATGGGAGAATATGAGTACGCTGTGGTGGACCGGGAGGGAAAAGCGGTTCAGGTGAAAGATCCCTATCGGCATGCCCCAAGGATTACCCAAAAAGACACGGAGAAATTTGACGCCGGTATCCACTATACCATTTATGAAAAGCTGGGAGCGCATCCCTGTGTTCTGGACGGAGAGGAGGGAACCTGTTTTGCGGTGTGGGCTCCCAATGCCATGCGAGTCAGCGTGGTGGGGGACTTTAATAACTGGGACGGCCGCGCCCACCAGATGCGCCGTCTATGGGACAGCGGCATTTTTGAACTGTTTATTCCCCAGGTGACCGAGGGAAGTATCTATAAGTTTGAGGTCAAGGCCAGAGGAGGACTTACTTTTCTGAAAGCGGACCCCTATGGCAATGCCGCGCAGCTTCGTCCTGACAACGCTTCCGTGGTGGCAGACTTAGGCCGTTTCGCGTGGGAGGACGAGGATTTTATCAGAGGGCGCAGGGAATTTCAGGGAGGAAATGCCCCTGTCAGTGTCTATGAGATGTATATGGGGTCCTTCCTTGAGCCTCCGGAGGGGGAGCCTTATGCCAACTACAGGGAGATTGCTCCCAGGGTGGCGGCCTATGTGAAGGAGATGGGATATACCCATGTGGAGCTGATGCCTATTATGGAGCATCCCTTTGACGGCTCCTGGGGATACCAGGTCATCGGTTATTATGCGCCTACCTCCCGGTACGGCAGTCCCGAGGATTTTATGTATTTTGTCAATGAGATGCACAAGGCGGGAATCGGTGTGATTCTGGACTGGGTGCCGGCTCATTTTCCCAGGGATACCCACGGACTTTCCGGCTTTGACGGTACCTGCCTGTATGAGCATCAGGACCCCCGCCAGGGTTTTCACCCCCACTGGGGAACGCTGATTTACAATTACGGAAGGCCTCAGGTGTCCAACTATCTGATTGCCAACGCACTGTTCTGGGTGGAAAAGTATCATGCGGACGGCATTCGTATGGACGCAGTGGCCAGTATGCTGTATCTTGACTATGGCAAAAATGACGGGGAATGGGTGGCTAACATGTATGGCGGCAAGGAAAATCTGGAGGCCATGGAGATGATCAAGCACCTGAACTCCGTTCTGAAAAAGCGAGATCCCGGCGTGTTGTCCATCGCGGAGGAGAGCACTGCGTTCCCTCTGATCACCGAGGATCTGGACAAGGGGGGGCTGGGTTTTGATTTAAAGTGGAACATGGGCTTTATGAATGACTATCTGGGCTATATCCGAATGGACCCTTATTTCCGCGGTCACCATCACGGAGAACTTACTTTTAGCATGATCTATGCCTACAGCGAGAAGTTTCAACTGGTGTTCTCTCACGATGAAGTGGTGCACGGCAAGGCTACCATGGCGGGAAAAATGCCTGGAACCAGGGAGGAGAAGCTGGCCAATCTGCGCCTGACCTATGCCTATATGATGACGCATCCGGGGAAGAAACTTTTGTTCATGGGCCAGGAACTGGCGGAGTTTGACGAGTGGAATGAGAACAGGAGAGCACAGTGGGAGCTGCTCAATGTGCCGGAGCACAAGGGTGTGGCGGAACTGTATAAGGATTTGAACCATTTGTATCGCCGGGAGACGGCTTTGCATGAACTGGACCAGGAACCCGCAGGTTTTGCATGGCTCAATGCCATTTCCGGCAATGACTGCTATCTGAGTTTTCTGCGGAAGGGGAGTGATGCCAGCGATATGCTGGTGGTGGTGGCGAATTTTGCAGGTGTGGCCCAGGAGATTCGCACTGGGGTGCCCTTTGACGGCAAGTATAAGGAGATCCTGAACACGGATGAAAAGATATACGGTGGCACGGGTGTGGTGAACAAGAGAGCTCTGGCCGCAACGGACATAGAGTGGGACGAGCAGGCTGTGTCCATCAGCGTGAAACTGGCTCCTTTGTCTTTAAGTATCCTGCGTTTTGAACCATACACGGAGGATGAGCTTAACCGGGTGATCGAGGAGCGGGTGCGCAAAAAATTGGCGCTGATTAAGGAGAATACACCCAAAAAGGCATCGGGCAGAACGGCTGCCCAAAAGACTTCGAATCAGAAGACTTCCAATCAGGAGGCGGACCGTGAGGCCAAGACTGTCGCCGGGGTAAAACCGGATACCCAGAAAGCGACAGGCACTGCGGCAAAGCCGAAAAAGACGGTGACGACAAAGACAGCGGACACAACCGGTAAGGCATCTGCCAGGAAGAAAGCGGCTTCCGACAATCTGCCGGGCGTTGCCGACGGTAAGATAAACGGGGAAGCGGTATCCCAGTAGGCTGAAAGGAGCAGTATATACATGTTTTCAGACAGAATCCTTCCCAGAACAACAGACTGGGAGGCATCTTCGCTTGACCCCGGAATGATTGAAAAATTCTTAGAAGAGTTGCCGGAAAAAGCATTGCATATGGGACTGCGGATTGTGCTGGCTCTGGTAGTATTCCTGTTGGGAGCCCAGGTGATAAAGCTGCTGCGGAGAATTGTGAAAAAATCTCTGGAACGGAGCAGTGTGGACTTGGGAATAAGGCAGTTTACCGACTCCTTTCTCAAGGCGGTTCTGTATATCCTGCTGATTTTTATGATAGCCGGCGGCTTTGGGGTGGATGCCGCCAGTGTGGTGGCCCTGCTTGGTTCCGCAGGCGTGGCCATCGGTCTGGCGGTGCAGGGAAGCCTTTCCAATCTGGCGGGGGGTGTGCTGATCCTGATTTTGAAGCCTTTTCTGGTGGGGGACTACATTATAGACGCCAACGGAAAAGAGGGCACGGTGACGGAGATTCAGCTGTTTTACACCAAACTGTTGACTCCGGACAACCGAACCGTTATATTGCCCAACGGAGCGCTGGCCAACGGCAGTCTGGTGAATATCACCACGGATAAATATCGCAGATGCGATATCTCTGTGGGAATTTCCTACTGTTCTGATATCCGGACGGCCCGGGAGGCTCTGACGGAATTGCTGTCAGAGGACCCGGCGGTGCTGAAGGACCAGGAGATGCGGGTGGTGGTGGACTCCCTGGGAGACAGCGCCATACAGCTGACTGTCCGCTGCTGGTTTACCAATGAGGAGTACTGGGACGGGCGTTATCGCCTGACGGAGGGAATAAAGTATGCTCTGGATCAGGCGGACATTCGGATTCCTTATCCGCAGCTGGATGTGCATGTGCAACAGGCAGGGCAGGATTCGCCGTAAAATAATTTGTGCCGCGCGCGGCGCGTTTCAATAGAACGTCTTTGTGTCTGCGGCGGGCGGCAATTTCACGGAAGGCATTGCGCGCAATGAACAGGAATAGAATAGTTCTGATAGTACGGATGGAGGAAAAGGTAAAATGGCAATTGTGGATGTTGTAAAGTATAACGGAAATCCAGGTCTGCTGGCCTGGAAATTTCCAGGGGAGGAACTGTGTACATGGACGCAGTTGATTGTGAACGAGTCACAGGAAGCGTTTTTGTTCCGGGACGGGAGAGCGCTGGATATGTTCACGGCCGGAAGGTATACCCTGGAGACGCATAATATTCCCCTCCTGAATAAGGTCATCAATCTGCCTTTTGGCGGCAAGTCTCCATTTGCGGCGGAAGTGTGGTATGTCAATAAACTCTCCACACTGGATGTTAAATGGGGGACGCCATCTCCCATACAGATGCAGGATTCCAGGTACGGGATTTTTGTGCCGGTCCGCGCCAACGGCATGTTTGGCATCCGGGTGGAGGACGCCAGTAAGTTTCTGGTAAAGCTGGTGGGAACCATGCCCGCCTTTGACAGAAATATGCTCACAAATTATTTCAGGGGACTCTGCGTTACAAAGGTCAAGGATGTCCTTTCCTCCTATCTGCTGAAAAGGCAGATCAGCGTAATGGAAATAAACGCGTATATTGATGAACTCTCCGGATATATGAAGGAGAAAATTGAGCCGGATATGGCGGAGTACGGAATCCGACTGATCCATTTTTATGTGAATGAGATCAGTGTCCCGGAGGAGGACCCTTCCGTAAAGAAACTCAAGGAGGCGCTGGCGAAAAAGGCGGAGATGGAAATTATTGGGTTTGACTATCGGCAGGAGAGATCCTTTAACGCTCTGGAAGGAGCCGCCTCCAATCCCGGGTCTGCGGGCGCGCTGTTTATGGGCGCGGGAATCGGAACGGGTATGGGCCTGGGCCTGGGCGGCGCGATGGGGGCCGCGTTTGGAGAGATCAGCGGAGAGATCAAAACGCAGGAGCCTGGGGAACGCATGCGGCAGGAACAGCAGACGCTGTGTCCCGGCTGTGGCGGCAGGATACCTGCAAGAGGTCGTTTTTGCCCGGAGTGCGGGATGTCTCTGGCGAAAAAGTGCCCCAAATGCGATGCGGTCATGGACGGTGACCCCAGATTTTGCCCGGAGTGCGGGGAGAAGTTAAAGTAACGGGGGGAAATGACATGGGAGACACAGTAAAAATAACGGATTTAAAATGCCCCGGCTGTGGCGGCATCCTGAAAATGCCGACTGGGAACGCAAGGACGGTTCAGTGTGAATATTGCGGTAACCAGTATATTATAGACGCCGGTCAGGGAACGGGTCAAAACGCTCCTCTGCCAGGGCAGGCGGCAGGGGGACGCCAGATTCCGCAGTGGGAGCCGGTTCCCCGAAGAGACAGTAGAGAATCCGCTTCCAGGGGTTCCGTTATGGGCACAATAGTCAGTGTGATTTGTCTTGTGATCCTTGTAGGAGTCAGGGCGTACTACAAGGCGCAGAATCAGGAGGCGGCAAGGCAGGCGCAGCAGCGGGAGATGTGGGAGTCTATGGCGGACAGCTATACCCGGGACTTTTATGGCGCAGGGGCAAAGGAAGAGGAAGAGGAAAGGGCAGGCCTTTCAGGCATGTTGGAAAAGATGGTGGTATACGCCTTTGGGAAAGATTCGGACAGCGTGACCCAGGAGGAACTGGACCAGATTCAGTGGATTGCGGATAAGACGGATCTGGACAATACATATTTAGGCTACAGCTTTGAAAATCCTCTGGAGAATCCAGACGCGCAGCTGGAATGGCTCACTTTTCCCCGGGGGAGTGACAAGGGTTATACGAGCCTGTATATGTTTGGCGGTCTCAAAAAGCTGGAGACTGGCGGTTCTCTTTCTCAGTGCGACCTGGGAGGGCTTCCCCTGGAGAGCCTTTCCGCCTCATACAGTGCTTTGGGGGATGTGGTCAAGGCATTGGAGGATACCGCTACGATTCGCCAGTTGTCCATTGGCAGTTCGGTAAAAAACCTGGAGGGGCTGGAGTTGTTTCCCAATCTGGAAAGTCTTACCATAGATGCCGGCAGCCTGAACGATGTGAACGCGGTGGTGGCGCTGGAACAGCTTAAATCCTTAACGATTCAGGATGGGGATGCCATAAACGATTTTGCGGTATTTGCTTCCATGGAGAATCTTGCGGAACTCTATATTGAGTCTGAGAACCTGAAAACGCTGGATTTTTTACAGCGGATGCCCTGGCTGCAAAGTCTGGGCCTGGCTGGCGGAAAACTTTTAAGTCTTGACGGCATAGAGGCGTTGGAAGGTCTGGAGAAACTTTCGGTGACGGACTGCCGGGAACTTAGAGAAATGGATGCGGTGAGCGCTCTTGAAAGCCTTACGGAACTGTATCTGGAGAAGCCCTACGAGTGCGAAGAGCCGTCTCTTGCGGGACTTAGCGGGCTGCGGAGCCTGACGCTGGATAACTTTGATGCCTGTTCCTTTCTACCCGGCCTGACGGCACTGGAGGAGCTCACCCTGCATAGCTGCGACCTTGCGCCGGGCCTTGACCTGTCGGGGCTCACCCGGCTCAAGAGCCTGACCTGCACCACTTTTTATCAGGATATGCCTCTGGCTTTTGCGGGGGACATTTCTTCTCTGGAATATGTAAATCTGAGCGGGATTATGACTTTTGACGACATTTCGGGCATATTCCGGCTGCCGGGCATCCGGGAAATCGTGTTAAACGGGACGGAGTGTGAGATTGACTTTGACCGAATGGCGGAAAATACCTCCCTGGAATCCCTGGAAATGGCCGGGATCAAGCTGCATGATAATGTGAAGGTTTACAATTCAGGCGGAATGACCGATGTATATTGGGATGATGTATTTATCAAAGATCAACTGGATTTTTTGGGAAATTTTCCCAACCTCAAGAGACTGGACATAGCGGACAATGAAATTACGGATCTGGAATTTGTGGGCAGTCTTGTAAATCTGGAAGAAATAAATTTTGCAGATAACTATGTGACGGATATGCGTGCGTTGGCTTCGATCCCCACGTTGCGTCTGGTGAAGTGTTCGGGGAATCCCATAAGCAATTTGCGGGTTCTGGATGAAAGCCATATCCAAATTATAAATGAGTAGCAGGCATGATGTGACTGCATGGAGACTATCATGGTATTTGGCGAAGGAGGCAGATATTTATGAAGACGGAAATGACGAAAGACTTACAAAAGAAGGTGGACAAATGCGGAAGTGTGCTGGCGGCATTCAGATCTCAGGGCGGCGGTGGAAAAGGACTGGCGGCCGGAGGTATTATGCTGCTTATTTTTGGGGCATTATTTGGTATTCCCCTGATGTTTGTGAAAGTAGTTGGCGGTGTTGTGGTATTAGCGGTTTTTGCGGTGCCTGGGCTGGCCATGCTTTTGCCGGGACTTGCTATTGATAAAAAGAGGCAGGCGAAATATATGGAATACTATCAGAAGGAGACAGGCTACAGCCTGGAGGAACTGCGGGAGGCGGACCGGGAACTTTTGCGCAGCGACGCGGTAAAAATCGTCTGTAAGACAGACAGAATGGGCGGGAAGCAAGAGACCGCTTTTATGATCACCGAGCACTATTTTCTGTCCATCTGGCCTGTAAAAGGCTGCTATCTGCGAAAGCTGGATGATATTGTGGCGGCTTTTTACTCTGATGAGATTCCGGGGATCAGAGGTTATCGGCATAATCTGTTTATCATAACCAGGCAGGATACACGGGATAACGGTGTGAAGAATGAGTTTACGGGTAAGCGGTATCAGGGATTTGAAAACGGGCAGCTGGTTAATCAGAAGAATTGCAGGGAGATCTGCGACGAGGTGATTTCGGAGATGATCGCCAGGGCGCCCCATATTATCACCAGCCAGTATATCGCGGTGAAGGGAGTCAGGCATAATCTTCTCAGCATGGATAATTGGCGGCAGGAATGGGCAAATATTTTAGAGGAGGAATGAAATGAAGATGCACTATGATTATCTGGTGGTGGGGGCTGGTCTGTACGGCGCGGTTTTTGCTCATGAAGCCAAGGCCAGGGGGAAGTCTGTGCTGGTGGTGGAGAAGCGCCCCCATATGGCCGGCAATATCTATACGGAAAAGATCGAGGGAATCCCGGTGCATAAGTATGGCGCCCATATTTTTCACACAAACAATGTCAGAGTGTGGGATTATATTACGAGGTTTGCCCGGTTTAACCGCTTTACCAATTCCCCTGTGGCGAATTATAAGGGGGAATTGTATTCCCTGCCCTTCAACATGTATACCTTTAACAAAATGTGGGGCGTGACTACTCCCCAGGAGGCAATGGACAGGATTGAGGAGCAGAAGCGGGAGGCGGGCATCACAAATCCAAAGAATCTGGAGGAGCAGGCCATTTCTCTGGTGGGGCGAGATATCTTCGAGAAGCTGGTCAAGGGGTATACGGAGAAGCAGTGGGGACGCGACTGTAAGGAATTGCCGGCGTTTATTATCAAGCGTCTGCCGGTGCGGCTGACCTTTGACAACAACTATTTCAATGCTCTTTATCAGGGAATCCCTGTGGGGGGCTATACGCAGCTGGTGGAAAATCTGCTGGAGGGGATTGAGGTCCGTCTGAACACGGACTATCTGAAGCACCGGGAGGAACTGGACGCTCTGGCGGACAGGGTGGTGTACACCGGACCGATAGACGGATTTTACGAGTACAGGCTGGGAGCGCTGGAATACCGCTCTGTGCGCTTTGAGACGGAGGTACTGGACATACCGAATTTCCAGGGAAACGCGGCGGTGAACTACACGGACAGGGAGACGCCCTGGACCCGGATTATAGAACACAAATGGTTCCTGTTTGGCAGAGACGAAGAGGGAAAAGAGTTTCCGGGAACGGTAATCAGCCGGGAGTACAGTCTGGAGTGGAAGCCGGGGGACGAGCCCTACTATCCGGTGAACGACGCTAAAAACAGCGCGTTATATGAGGAATACAGAAAGTTGGCCGACTCGGAGGACAAGGTACTTTTTGGCGGAAGACTGGGAGAGTACAAATATTATGATATGGATGCGGTGATTGCGGCAGCGCTGGACTTTTGCGACAGAGAACTGCAAGTGTAAGAACTCGTAATGTGCCATGGAGGAAAGTAAAAACCTCGGGAAGAAATTCTTTCCGAGGTTTTTAAAAGCTGAAAATGGGACTCGAACCCACGACCCCTTCATTACGAGTGAAGTGCTCTACCAACTGAGCTATTTCAGCACTGCAATTTATTATATCGGGTAATGAGAAAAAATGCAACCCCTATTTTTAAAAATTTAATTTTGCATCACGGTCGATATGCAGGGGACAAATTTAGTTGACTTTTTTGCTTTACAGGACTAAAATGTTCAAGTATAATAGAAATGTTAGTGCATGTAAGCATTCAGTGAGAGCGAGGAAAACTACATATGAAACAATTGATGTTAGGAAACAAGGCACTGGCCCGGGGGCTCTATGAAGCGGGCTGCTGTGTGGTATCCAGTTATCCCGGCACACCCAGCACGGAGGTGACCGAGGAGGCTGCAAAATATGACGAGATCTATTGCGAGTGGGCGCCCAACGAGAAGGTGGCTATGGAGGTGGCATTCGGAGCCTGCCTGGCCGGTAAAAGGGCTTTCTGCGGCATGAAGCATGTGGGACTGAATGTGGCGGCGGACCCTCTTTTCACCTGTTCTTACACCGGCGTGAACGCAGGACTGGTGATCTGCGTGGCGGATGACGCGGGTATGCATTCTTCTCAGAACGAGCAGGACAGCCGTCATCATGCCATCGCTTCCAAGGTCCCCATGCTGGAGCCTGCGGATTCCGACGAGGCGTACCGCTTTGCGAAACTTGCCTTTACAATCAGTGAGGAGTTTGATACTCCCGTCATCATCAAGATGTGTACCAGAGTGGCCCATTCTCAAAGCATTGTGGACACCGGGGAGAGGATGGTACCAGAGATCAGGCCCTATGAGAAAAATATAGCGAAGTATGTCATGATGCCCGGCAATGCCATCAAGCGTCATCCCTTTGTGGAGGAGCGCAACCGCAGATTGATTGCTTACGGAGAGACGGCGGAGATCAATCGGGAGGAGATGGGGGATACGGCGCTGGGTATCATCACATCTTCCACCAGCTATCAGTATGTCAAGGAGGTATTCGGGGATAAGGCGTCTATTTTAAAACTTGGCATGGTCAATCCCCTGCCCCGGCAGAGGATTCTTGATTTTGCCGCCAAAGTGGACAAACTGGCCATTGTGGAGGAGTTGGACCCTGTCATTGAAAATCATTGCAGGCAGCTGGGGCTGGAGATTACAGGAAAAGATGTATTTCCCATGGAGGGAGAGTACTCCCAGAATATGGTGGCGGAGAAGCTGGGAGTCCCCCTCTCCCCTGTGAAGCGCCTGGAGGAGACACTGCCCGGCAGACCCCCTGTCATGTGTTCCGGCTGTCCCCACAGGGGATTATTCTATACACTGAAACAGAATAAATGTACGGTTCTGGGAGATATCGGCTGCTATACCCTGGGGGCGGTGGCGCCCCTGAGCGCCATGGACGTCACACTATGTATGGGGGCTTCCGTCAGTTCCCTCCACGGGTTTAACAAGGCGCTGGGACAGGAGAGTGAGGGCAGGACCGTGGCGGTGATCGGGGATTCCACCTTTATGCATTCCGGTATGACGGGGCTTGCCAATATCGCGTATAATCAGAGCAATTCCACGGTGATCATTTTGGACAACTCCATCACAGGTATGACGGGACACCAGCATAATCCCACCACCGGATACAATATAAAGGGAGATCCGGCGGGGCAGATCAATCTGGAGAATTTATGCCGCGCCATGGGCTTTGAACGGGTTACGGTGGTGGACCCCTATGATCTGGCGGAATGTGACAGAGTACTCAAGCAGGAACTGGCGGCGCAGGAGCCTTCCGTGATCATCAGCCGCAGGCCCTGTGTGCTGTTAAAATATGTGAAGCATGAGAAGCCCCTGAAAGTGGACTGCGAGAAATGTGTGGGCTGTAAATCCTGTATGCGTCTGGGCTGTCCTTCCATCAGTATCAGGGACGGCAAGGCCGTAATTGATGAGACTCTGTGTGTGGGATGCGGCGTGTGCAGACAGCTTTGCAAGTTCGGCGCGCTGGATTCACAGGAGTAGACACTGCTTAACAAAGTATCCCGGGCCCGGCTCGGGATATGTGGGAAATATATTTATAACAAAGCACGAGTACGGCAAGAGTATGACGCAGGTCATTCTATGGGTAAACGGGAAAGAGGTAAGTATGACAAAAAATATTATGATTGTGGGTGTGGGAGGCCAGGGCTCCCTGCTGGCCAGCAAGCTGCTGGGGCATTTGCTCCTAAAAGAGGGGTTGGATGTAAAGGTATCCGAAGTACACGGCATGAGCCAGCGGGGCGGCAGTGTGGTGACCTATGTGCGCTTTGGAGAGAAGGTTTTTTCCCCGATTATTGACAGGGGGCAGGCGGATTTTATCGTATCCTTTGAAAAGCTGGAGGCCGCCCGCTATGTGGAGTATTTAAAACCCGACGGGCGGATTGTGGTAAACACCCAGGAGATTGATCCCATGCCGGTCATTACCGGAGTGGCGCCCTATCCGGCAGACCTGGTTGATAAGATGGAAAAACTGGGAATTGCGGTGGACGCCATGGACTGTCTGGCTCTGGCGCAGCAGGCAGGTTCCGCCAAGGCGGTAAATATCGTGTTGATGGGCAGGCTCTCCAAATATTTTGATATCCCTGTAGAAAAATGGGAAAAGGCCATAGAAGAGTGTGTTCCGGCCAAATTTCTGGAACTGAACAAAAAGGCTTTCGCCCTGGGGCGGGAATATGTGGCATAAAACGGAGCAGCAAAAATAGCAGACAGGAGAAAAGAGAAGATGGGAAACTATTATCAGCCGGAGATTGAGACAATGCCGCTGCCGCAGTTACAGGCGCTGCAAAGTGAGAGGCTTGTGGCACAGGTGAAACATGTGTATGAGAACGTGGCGTTTTATCGTGGCAGGATGGACGAGGCCGGGGTAAAGCCTGCGGATATTCATGGCATAGAGGATTTGCGCAAGCTGCCTTTTATCAACAAGGATGACTTGCGGGATCAGTACCCGTATGGTCTGCTGGCCGTGCCTCTGTCGGAGTGCGTGCGTATCCAGTCCACCAGCGGCACCACGGGACGCAGAGTGGTGTCTTTCTACACGCAGGAGGATATTGATCTGTGGGAGGAGTGTTGTGCCCGGGCCATTGTGGCAGCCGGGGGAACCAGAGAGGATGTGTGCCATGTGTGTTACGGTTACGGCCTGTTTACGGGAGGACCCGGTTTAAACGGCGGTTCCCATAAAGTGGGCTGTCTCACGCTTCCCATGTCCTCCGGTAACACGGAACGCCAATTGCAGTTTATGACGGATCTGGGGTCCACCATCATCTGTTGTACCCCCTCCTATGCCGCCAATCTGGGAGAAGTCATCAACGAGAGAGGGCTGCGGGACCGGATTAAGCTAAAGGCAGGTATCTTCGGCGCGGAACCTTGGACGGAGGAGATGCGCCGCAATATTCAGGAGTCTCTGGGCATCAGGGCCTATGATATCTATGGACTGACGGAGATCTCCGGTCCCGGTGTCTCCTTTGAGTGTGAGGAGCAGGCGGGCATGCATATTCAGGAGGATCATTTTATTCCGGAGATTATTCATCCTGACACGGGGGAGGTATTGCCGGAAGGAGAAGTGGGCGAACTGGTATTTACCTGTATCACCAAAAAAGCATTCCCTCTGCTGCGCTACCGCACCAGGGACTTGTGTTATCTGACCAGAAAGAAATGTTCCTGCGGTCGCACTCATATCCGTATGCATAAGCCCATGGGCAGAAGTGACGATATGATGGTGGTAAAGGGCGTCAATGTATGGCCCTCCCAGATTGAGGCGGTTCTGCTGAACCAGGGTTATCAGGCCAACTATCAGATTCTGGTGGATCGTGTGGGCAACAACGACACCATCGAGGTACAGGTGGAGCTGACTCCGGAGATGGCGGAGAATCCCTCCATGACCGTTGACAAGAGGGAGAAAAAAATTGTGGCCGGACTCAAATCCATGCTGGGCATCAAGGTGGATGTGAAAGTGGTGGAACCCAAGGCCATCACCCGCAGTGAGGGCAAGGCGGTGAGGGTGATTGATAAGAGGAAGCTGTATTGATTCAGTCATGAACGGATTTATATTCACTGCGAAACTGGACAGGTGTCTTTCCCGTGGCCCTTTTGAAAGCCTGGGAAAAGTATGACTGTGAGGAGAATCCCAGCATGTCTGAGATCTGTGAGACGGAGTAAGCGGTGGATTCCAACAGGGATTTTGCCTCCTGAATCCTTCTTTGCAGAAGATAATTGATGGGAGACAGGCCTGCATATTTGGTGAAGGCATGAGCCATATAGTATTTGTTCATATGCGTGAGAGCGGCCAGGGTGTCCAAAGAGATATCTTCCGCATAATTTGCGTCCAGGTAATTTTTTATCTGGGCGCATTCTCTATTTAGAAGATTCTGGTCCTCCTGCACAATGGACAGGTGATCGTTGCGGAGCATGCAGATCAGCAGAATCTCCAGCAGATTCTGGCATACTGTCTCGTAATTGTCTTTTTTGGAAGAGATTTCTTCCAGCATGATATTCAGGTAAGCGTAGACATTGGGACTCTGCATGGCGTATTTATATACTGCCCCGGAACAAGTCTGCATGGACAGTCCATCCTGAGCGGTGACGATATCTTCAAAGGAAAAAGAAAGGTTCTCTATTCCCAGGGCGATGTAGTCCAGCGGCGTGGATTGTAGGGATCTCTCGGTGTGCTGCACATGAGGATTTATGATGACCATGTCATTTTTACCTACGGGAAATTCAGAACCTTCGGCCACGAAGGTGCCGATACCGTTCACTACATAGAATAGCTCACTGAAAGGGTGGGAGTGCGGTATACTCTGCCAGTCGCCTTCATATTTGGAAGTGGTGACATATAGCAGTCTGGGGCGGCAGGAAAAAGAAGGCTTGTCATTTTCCATGCGGTGTCTTGTGTTTCCCATAATCTGCTTCCTCCTTCTGGCTGCCGGCTTACCAGGTTCAGTATAGCAGATTTTAGATATTTTGTCTATGTGTATGCGTTGGCTCAATATATATAGAAACAGAGAATGTCAAAAAAAGAAATTTGCGCCATAGTGCAATGTGCATTTGAAAAGGTGCATCAGACAGGTATGTATGTATATTATTGACAAATGGATAAAATGTGTTTTGTAAAATTACAAAAATATGCACAAAAGCAAGATATATAAAATACCGAGCAATAATCAGATTGAATATTACAAATTATTTTAATATAATGAATATACAGTTGGACGACAGCTCCAGAGTCCAAATCCCAGATTGGCAATAGTGCCAAATGGAAACAGAAAAAATGGAGGGAGTTATTATGAAAAAGAAAAAAGTTATATCGGCTTTACTGGTGGCGGCCATGGCGGCTTCTCTGCTGGCAGGTTGCGGCAATGAGGGAGGCAACCCTACAACCGGCGGACAAAGCGGTCAGCCTGTAGGCGGAGGAGAAAGCAGCCAGCCTACAGACGGAGGAGAGAGCAGCCAGCCTGCAACCGGAGAGGAACAGGTGCTGAAGGTAGCAGCCTTTGAGGGCGGCTACGGCGCGGAAATGTGGTCGGAGGTTGTGGCGGCATTTGAGGCTTCTCATCCCGGCGTCACAGTGGAACTCACTATTGACAAGAAGCTGGAGGATGTGATCAGTCCCAGTATGAAAGCGGGTGAATATCCTGATGTGGTGCATCTTGCCACCGGACGTGAGGCGGCTCTGACAGAGACCCTGACCAAGGAAAATGCTCTGCTGCCCCTGACGGATGTGCTGGAAATGAATGTGCCTGGAGAGAACGTAAAGGTGAAGGATAAGATCATTCCGGGCTTCCTGGATACTTTGGCTACCAATCCCTATGGCGATGGTGTGACCTATTACGCGCCCATGTTCTACAGCCCCTGCGGCCTGTTTTACAATGCGGGCCTGTTCAAGGAGAAAGGCTGGGACGTACCCACCACTTGGGAGGAGATGTGGGCTCTGGGCGACAAGGCGGCAGAGGACGGCATTGCGCTGTTCACTTACCCTACCACCGGATACTTCGACGCGTTTACATATGCAACCCTCTCCTCGGCCGGAGGATCTGATTTCTTTAACAGCTGCATGACCTATGAGGACGGCATCTGGGAGAGTGAGAACGCGACCAAGGTGTTCAACCTGATTGAGCAGCTGGGGAAATACACGGAGGCCACCACTGTAGCTAACGCAAATAATGATAATTTCACCAAAAATCAGCAGCTGATCCTTGACAATAAGGCAATTTTCTGTCCCAACGGCACCTGGTTGCCCGGTGAGATGAAAGATGCTCCCAGAGCGGACGGTTTTGAATGGGGCTTCATGGCGATCCCTGCGGTGAATGCAGGCGGAGCCGGATGTTCTTTCTGCTGGTTTGAGCAGATGTGGATTCCTGCGGCGGCTCAGAATCAGGATCTGGCCAAGGAATTTGTGGCTTATATGTATTCTGACGAGGCGGCTCAGATTTTTGCGAAATCCACAGCTATCCAGCCTATTGCCGGTGTGAGCAATTATCTGGAAGGCGATAACAAGATGTTTTACAGTATCTACGACAACGGTGCCACCGCTGTAATGGGCGGGTTTGCTTCCACCGCGCCTGTGGAAGGCGTCAACATGCTGGACGTCCTGTGCGGAACCGTGAACAGTATCGTGAGCGGAGACAAGACCGTGGCTGAGTGGCAGGCAGCCGTAGAAAGCGCAAGTGATAAACTGAGAGCAGCAATGGAATAAGTGCCAGAAGGGTGCTCCGGAGGCTTCTGCCTTTGGAGCACTTTTTTAACAGGAGGTGTTAATGTGAAAAGGGGCAGAGCGAGAAGTGTCTTTATTGGAATATGTGTGGCGCCGGCAGTCATTTTGTTCATAATTTTTATGCTGATTCCCACGATCAATGTTTTTAAGATGTCACTGTACAAATGGGGAGGTTACTCTAACAATAAGACCTTTGTGGGTCTTAACAATTTCAAGATCCTTATGGAGGATATGAACTTTTTCCGCTCTTTTCAGAACACGATCCTCCTGATTATCATTGTCACCATTGTCACTATGGCCCTCTCTCTGATTTTTGCAGCGATTCTTTCCAGGGAGGAAATCAAGGGTCAGAATTTTTACAGAATTGTGTTCTACATTCCCAACATCCTTTCGGTGGTTGTCATTTCGGCCATATTCTCGGCGATCTATGACCCCAACAACGGACTGCTCAACAGCATTATCGGCATTTTCCGGGGAAGTGACAAGACGCCCATTCTCTGGTTGGGAGACCAGAAGCTGGTAATATACAGCCTGGCTATCGCCATGATCTGGCAGGCCATCGGCTATTATATGGTTATGTATATGGCAAGTATGGCCAGTGTGCCCCAGAGTCTTTATGAGTCGGCAAACCTGGAAGGAGCAGGCAGAGTTCAACAGTTTTTCTCGATTACCCTGCCGCTGATCTGGACCAATGTCAGGACCACACTGACTTTTTTTGTGATCAGTTCCATCAATTTGAGTTTCCTGTTTGTCAAGGCTTTGACAGGCGGCGGGCCGGATGGGTCCACCGAAGTGTTCCTGAGTTACATGTATAAGCAGGCGTACACCAATTCCTCCTATGGATACGGCATGGCGGTGGGGGTGGTGGTATTCCTGTTCTCCTTCGGCCTGTCGGCGCTGATCAATTTTGTCACCAAGAGGGAGCCCCTGGAGTTTTAGGGGAGGAAACAGCATATCACAGGTCTGTCTGTGGTGTGTGGGAATGAGGTAAATATGAAGAAGAAAAAGGAAATGAGTTTTAACACTCTTTATAAAATCTTTATTTATGTGGCCCTGCTGACTTTGGCGGTCAGCATTGTCATCCCCGTGGCCTGGGTGTTCCTGGCATCTATCAAGGAAAACTCCGAGTTCTACGGGAACCCATGGACCATGCCCAAGGGATTTTACTTCCAGAACTTCGTGGATGCCTTCCAGAAGGCCAAAATGGGTGAGTACTTTCTGAACTCAGTTCTGGTGACGGCGCTGGCTCTGGCCATATTGCTGGTGGTGGCGCTACCTGCTGCCTATGTGCTGGCGAGATACCGTTTTCGGGGCAGCAAGCTGATCAATGTCATGTTTATGGGTGGTCTGTTCATCAATGTAAATTATATTGTGGTTCCCATTTTTCTGATGTTCGTGGATGCGGATAAACTGCTCAGGAGTTGGGGCGGTTCAGGCTTTTTCCTGAACAACCTTTTTGTGGTGGCACTGGTCTATGCTTCCACGGCATTGCCCTTCACGATTTACCTGCTGTCAGGCTTTTTTGTCACCATTCCGAAGGACTATGAGGAGGCCGCCTATGTGGACGGCAGCGGCTATTTCAGGACCATGATCCGCATCATGATGCCCATGGCGCTGCCCAGTATCATCACGGTTATATTGTTTAACTTTTTATCTTTCTGGAATGAATATATTATCTCCATGACGCTGCTTACTTCGGATGCCAAAACGCTCCCTGTGGGGCTAATGCAGCTGATGCAGGCCCAGAAGGCGGCGGCCAACTACGGTCAGCTGTATGCTGGTCTGGTTATCGTAATGCTGCCCACGCTGATCCTGTATATTATGGTACAGAAGAAGCTGACCCAGGGCATGAGCCTTGGAGGATTGAAGGGGTAATGATTCTTGTGAGGGTGTGCTGAAGGGACTTTACGCTTTAGAGCTATCGCGCGGCGATAATGTAAAGCCGCGAAGGAACACGGGAGGAAGTTTCAAGAGAGCACTTCCGAGTGAAAGTTCCTCACAAGGGGTGTGCCGAAGGGACTTTACGCTTTAGAGCTATCGCGCGGCGATTAAAAATAGGAGGAAAATCATGAAATGGATAATCAGGTTGCTTTCTCTGGCAGTTTTTATAGTGGGTGTGGCCCTGGTGGTAATCGGGCAGCGCATGATCGGTCCGACAGGACTCTCCATCATGTTGGTGGGCCTGGCAGGGATTCTGCTTCTCCTCTATCTGTATAACCGAAAGTATCAATGACACACAGTTTTTTACTAGTTGAATGCCTGCAAAAGGCGGGCGGATAGGAGCGGGAATGAATATGGAAAATGTGGGCAGGCTGACCCTGCCAACCGATGTGGACATGGTGGATGAGACAATCCGCCTGAAGAACCTGCTGGGGGCGGATGCCCTGCGGGATTGCGACGGGACCAATATGCCGGAGGAACTATTAAGCCAGGACGCGAAAATATATGCCACTTACTACACTACCAGGAAAGATAACGACTGGGCCATGAAAAACCCGGAGGAGATCCAGCAGGAGTATCTGATCAGTGATCGGGTGACGGCCAGGGGCAGTGAACTGCGCATAGAACTTATGAAAGGTTTCCACACACAGCAGCTAAAGGTGAATACCATAGACTCGCCTAAACGTTGGTGGGAGGTGGTGGACCGGACCACGGGGGAAGTGGTTCCTGTTGACCGATGGGAGTATGACGGGGAGTCTGGCGAGGTAGTGATCCAGACCGTCCCCTATCACCAGTACACGGTGAGTTTCCTGGCCTTCCTGATCTGGGACCCGGTACATATGTACAATTTTATCACCAATGACTGGAAGGACGCACCTCATCAGCTTACTTTTGATGTGCGCCAGCCCAAGACGCAGGTTTATGTGAAGGAAAAACTGCGCAGGTGGTGTCAGGAGAATCCCCATGTGGATGTGGTGCGTTTCACTACTTTTTTCCATCAGTTCACACTGACCTTTGACGACCAGAAGCGGGAAAAATATGTGGAATGGTTCGGATACAGCGCCAGTGTCAGTCCCTATATACTGGAACAGTTTGAGAAATGGGCAGGATATCCTTTCCGACCGGAGTACATCGTGGATCAGGGGTACCACAATTCGATTTTCCGCGTTCCCTCAAAAGAGTTTCAAGATTTCATGGAGTTTCAGCAGATAGAGGTCTGCAAGCTGGCTAAAGAGTTGGTGGACATCGTACATGGCTATGGCAAGGAAGCCATGATGTTCCTGGGTGATCACTGGATCGGTACAGAGCCCTATGGAAAATATTTTGAGAGCATAGGACTGGACGCCGTAGTGGGCTCCGTGGGAGACGGCGTCACCATGCGTATGATTTCGGATATTAAGGGAGTTAAGTACACGGAGGGACGTCTTCTTCCTTATTTCTTCCCGGATGTGTTTACGGAGGGCGGCGACCCCATCGGGGAGGCACAGGACAACTGGCTGAAAGCCAGAAGGGCGATCCTTCGTTCGCCACTGGACAGAATCGGGTACGGCGGCTATTTGAAACTGGCATCGGAGTGGCCGGGTTTTATAGATCAGATCAGCCGGGTGGTGGGCGAGTTTCGTCAGATTCATGAGAATATGAAGGGGACCAAAGCCTATACGGCGCCTTTCAAGGTGGGAATTTTGAATTGCTGGGGCAACATCCGGCGGTGGATGGCTAATCAGGTTCATCACGCCCTGTGGTACAGAGAGATTTATTCCTATGTAGGGGTGATTGAGTGTCTGAGCGGGATGCCCATTGACGTGGAGTTTCTGACCTTTGACCAGGTAAGGCAGGGCATTGATCCTGCCATCCGTGTGATCATTAATGCGGGAGACGCCTATACTTCCTGGAGCGGTGCTGAAAACTGGAAGGATGAGAGTGTGGTGTGCGCTGTCCGCAGATTCGTGGATCAGGGCGGCGGCTTTATCGGTGTGGGTGAACCCAGCGCCTGTCAGTATCAGGGGCGGTATTTCCAACTCAGCGATGTGCTGGGAGCGGACAGAGAACTGGGCTTCTCCATGAGTACAGACAAGTATAATCAGGAAAATCGCAGTCACTTCATTCTGGAGGATACGCCGGGAGAGCTTGATTTTGGCGAGGGAAAAAGCCGGATTTATGCCCAGGGAGAAAATTGCCAGGTGCTGGATATGGATGGGAAGTATTGCCGCCTGATTGTGAATACCTATGGTGAGGGGCGAAGCGTCTACTTTGCGGGACTTCCGTATTCTCCGCAAAACTGTCGTATTCTGCTGCGGGCTATATACTTCGCCGCCCACCGGGAGGAGGAACTTCACAGATACTATGTCAGCAACATGGATACGGAAGTGGCCTGTTTTGAGGAGACAGGAAAGATTGTCGTGATCAACAATTCCAGGGAGTCCAGAGAGACGGATTTATATGTGGACGGACAGATTGTGCGGCATCTTGATATGGCTCCTATGGAGATGGTATGGGTAGATTATGGAGCCGCTGGAACCGATGTTTCGGATATGCATTGAAGCAATGTCGCAGGCAGGTTCTTTGATAGGCAGAAATGAGGGTGTTTTATGAGTTTAGGGAATCTTGTCCGGTCCGGGGCGAAGAAAGCATTGGAGCATTTTGCCATAGAAGGTAGCGTGAAAGAGATTTTGCCTTATGGGAACGGACATATTAATGATACTTTTCTGGCTGTATTCCAGACTGGGAGCGGCGGAGAGAAGAGATACATCCTACAGAGGATGAATCACAATATATTTAAAGATCCGCCGCTGCTCATGGAGAATGTGGTGGGTGTCACGGAATATCTGCGGAAAGTGATTCTGGACCAGAGCGGCGATCCGGACAGGGAGACTCTAAATGTGGTGAGGACCCTGGAGGGCAAGAGTTATTTTGAGGACGAAGAGCAAAATTTCTGGAGGGTCTTCCTTTTTGTGGAAGGAACCCTATGTCTGGAAAAAGTGGAAAGTGCAAAAGATTTTTATAATGGTGGAGCTGCTTTCGGGAATTTTCAGAAGATGCTTGCGGAGTATCCTGTAGGGGAACTCCATGAGACCATTATGAATTTTCACAACACACCATCCCGATTTCAGGATTTCCGGCGGGCATTGGAGGAGGACCGTGTGGGAAGGGCGGCCCTGGTCCGTCCAGAGATCGAATTTGCCCTGAGCAGGGAAGAGGAGACATGGGCTCTGACAGATCTGCTGAAAAAGGGGGAGTTGCCCCTGCGCGTGACTCATAATGACACCAAACTTAACAATATTCTGTTTGATCAGGCCACCGGACGGGCTCTGTGCGTGATTGATCTGGACACGGTGATGCCGGGGCTGTCCCTCTATGACTTTGGCGATTCCATCCGTTTCGGAGCCAGCACTGGCGCGGAGGATGAGAGGGACTTAAGTCGGATAGAACTGGATCTGGAACTGTTTGAGGCATTTACGAAGGGCTTCCTGAAAGGCTGCGATGGGAAGCTTACCCACAGAGAGATCGAGATGTTTCCCATGGGAGCGAAGTTGATGACCTATGAATGCGGCATTCGATTTCTGGGGGATTTCCTGAATGGAGATGTGTACTTCAAAGTTCATCGGGGAAATCATAACCTGGACCGGGCCAGGACGCAGTTTAAGCTGGTGGCGGACATGGAAAAAAAGTGGGATCAGATGGTATCCATTGTGGAAAAACATCATGCAGGCATCTAGGGGGGAGCCGCCCGCAGGAGGTTCAAACCCGGCGCGGGTCAGGAGGTATATTGTTGAATGATCCATGCCAGAGTCTCTGAATTATTCAGAGACTCTGGCATGGCGGCCTGGTTCTAGGAGAGAGGCGTTGCTTTGGTAAGTCCCAGCAGTTTTACGGCGTTTTCACCTAGCACTGCCTTCTGCTCCGCGCCAGTCAGCCCCATAGCCTGCATCTGCTTCACATACTCGCCCTGGTCCTGCCAGGGCGAGTCGGTGCCGAACAGAATTTTTTGAATGCCATGTCTGCGGCACAGGCGGACAAAGTCTCCAGGAATCAGCACCGTGTTGCTGTGCGGGGAGGGTTCATAGAGAATCCGCAGATATCTGGGGGCATCCAGGTCTGTTTTCTGATAAGCGGGGTGTAGCTTGATGCCTTTCACATCCGCGTTTTTCAGTCGCAGCAGTTCCCGGCGCACATGAGGATGGTCCGGGTGTATGCCGCCGAAGGGTAGTATGCCCTGGCTTTGCAGCGGCAACAGCTTTTCCATGATGGTATCGCTTAGATGTTCCACGCTGCCCGGGGACGTTACGGCGGGCTGGGTGACACTGTAAGCGATTCCGTTATGGCGCATGGAGACTAGAAGTCCGTACAGAGTGCCGTCTGTATGGGGGCGGATATGGGCGGCGATCCCTAATTTCTCCAGGGTTTTTTCCGCGATATGTCCGGGAAAAATATGTGTGTGCATATCAATCATCATAGGTGGATTTTTCCGCCTTTCTTTTTTGGAATAATAGTATCCGTGTTTTGCGTGGAGTTAATTGCTGATGACAACAGAAAGCACACAGAGCGTGGACTTCGCTGTATGTTCCAACGCTTCGTATTGGAAATTTGTTTTTGCCAGCACATCATATTACCTGGGAAAGGGATTGTCAAGTATGCGTACTGTGGATAACAGAAGTGCTGCCTGCGGATGGGTGAACGCTGAACAATGGTTGATTTTAAGATATACATATGATATATTTATTGCAGGAAAAGCAGACATGACCGATGATACGCGCGTAGAGGTAAATTTGCGGCGAAACCAAATCCTGACGGGGAGACGTGGAATGTAAATGCGAAGGGGATAAAATGCATATTTTACCAAAGAATACCAGACGCTGACGGATAATAGGGGCCTTTTATTTATGAAGAAGCGGTGTCGGTCGTATTAGAAAGAGTGAGTCAATAGAATTTATTTTCAGGTAGGAGGAGAGAAGATGCGTCTGGCGGGAAAAACGGGAAAGAGAATTTTGGCAATGTTGCTGTTATGCGCGTTGATGGCGGGCAGTCTGGCGGCATGCGGCAAGGAGGAGGACTGGCGTTCTAGGGAAGTGTCAGTGATAGATGACAACTACCGCACATGGTATGAGATATTTGTGTATTCTTTCAATGACAGCGACGGGGATAAGATTGGAGATTTGCAGGGTGTGATCTCCAAGCTGGACTATGTGTCGGAAATGGGGTTTAACGGAATCTGGCTGATGCCAATCATGCCGTCCCCTTCCTATCATAAATATGATGTGACAGATTATCAGGCGATTGACCCGCTGTATGGCACCATGGAAGATTTTGACAAATTGGTGGAGGAGTGTGAAAAGAGAGGGATCAAGCTGATTATTGATCTGGTGCTGAATCATACTTCTTCGGAGCATCCCTGGTTTACGGCGGCCTGTGAGTACCTGCGGCAACTGGAGGAAGGGGAGGAGCCTTCGGCGGAGGAATGTCCTTATTACGCCTATTACAATTTTGTCAAAGGGAATCCCGCTTCCCCTACCTATTATCAGGTAGGTGGCACGGATTACTATTATGAGGGTGCATTTTCCGACAGAATGCCGGATGTAAATTTTGATTGTGAGGCGCTTCGGAAAGAATTTGAAGAAATAATGAGTTTCTGGTTGGATAAAGGCGTGGGAGGATTCAGGCTGGACGCGGTAAAACATTTTTACGGCGATGCTACCAGTAAGAATGTGGAGGTTCTTACCTGGGTCAACAACTATGTGAAATATATTGATCCCTATGCCTACCTGGTGGGGGAGTGCTGGGATGGCATGAATATTTATTCTCAGTATTACGCCAGCGGAATCGACAGTTTCTTTAACTTTGAGTTCGCGGATTCCACAGGGGTGATCACCAAGACTCTGACCTACAGCGGGGAGGCCAACAGTGCCCAAGCATATGCCAAGGCCCTGGTCCGGGTGCAGAATGCCATTCGGGATTACCGGGAGGACGCTATCGACGCCCCGTTTTTTGTAAACCACGATCTGTCCAGAGCGGCGGGTTATCTGCGCTATGATGAGCGCAAGATCAAGATGGCCGCCACGCTCAATGTCCTTATGAGCGGCAGCGCTTTTGTATACTATGGAGAGGAGATCGGCATGACCGGCAGTGGACGGGATGAGAATAAACGTGCTCCCATGTACTGGTCGGAGGACAGTCAGGCGAAGGGCATGACGGAGGGACCTGCGGATATGGAACCCCAGGAGAATCAGTTTGCCTGTGTTCTGGACCAGATGAAGGATGCCAAGTCTATCTATAGTTTTTACAAGGACACGATTTTACTGCGTAATCAGAATCCGGAGATCGCCAGAGGAACGGTGGCCCGGCTGGAGGAAATCACCGATCAGGATATTGCGGCCATCTCCAAAACATACAACGGAACCACAGTTTATCTGATTTATAATCTGTCGGAGACGGATAAAAAGGAAGTGACACTCTCAAAGGAGCAATATGGTTATATGGAAGTAGCGGGATATCTCTCGGTGGACGGTGAGAAGGTGACGCTCAGGGGAGACAGCTTGACGCTTCCCCCTTACAGTGTAGCAGTTTTGCGATAGGGGAATGCTTTACAGGAAAGCCGTGGAAACACGGCTTTCCTGCTGCTTAGGGCAAAAAATCTTTTATGGCAAAGAAGAATGCCGAGAACTATATGGAAAAGTTGTTCTGTTTTTGCCTGAACGGGACCTACAGCAATACCGAGGTGGAAGATCTGATACAGGAAATCAAGTGTGCCTCGTAGCCGCTTCCGGCGTTATTTCTTTCCTGCATTGACTTTTCCGCTACGATATAGTATCATGTGTTATAGTGCTTTAAAGCGTTACAGAGAGACAGCATATGCCCGGACGGCGCACTGATCAGCAAGCGGATGCACGAAAGCAGCCGATTGCTGATCAAGAATGATGTGAGCCGGGAGGGGAGATGCGGAACTATTAATCAGAAAGGATAAGACCATGCCGGTTACGGATTTATTGGAGAGAAATCACAAGTTATATGGGGAGGAAGTGGCGCTGGTAGAACTAAATCCTACGATCAGGGACACCAAGCGCACCACTTGGAAAGAATATGATCTGGTGCAGCAGACTTCCTCGGAACCTTACAGAAGGGAGATCACCTGGAGCGTATTTGACGAGAAGGCGAACCGGGTGGCCAACATGCTGTTGGAGCGGGGCATACAGAAGGGGGACCGGGTGGCCATATTGATGTTTAACTGTCTGGAATGGCTGCCGATCTATTTCGGTATTCTGAAAACGGGGGCGATTGCCGTACCCTTTAACTTTCGATTTGACGCCAGGGAGATTCAGTACTGCGCAGACCTGGCCCAGGTACATATTCTGTTTTTCGGGCCGGAGTTTATCGGTCGTATCGAGTCCATAGAGGGGCAGTTAAGTAAGGGACGTCTGCTAATCTATGTGGGGGACGGCTGTCCTACTTTTGCGGAGAGTTATCGGGAACTGGTGGCGGACTGTTCCAGTCAGCCGCCCCTGGTTCGTCTGGAGGAGGATGATGACGCAGCTATTTATTTTTCCTCGGGCACTACGGGTTTTCCCAAGGCTATTCTACACAATCATGAGAGCCTGATGCAGGCGGCTCAGATGGAGCAAAAGCATCATCTGACGGACCGTAAGGATGTATTTTTATGTATTCCTCCTTTGTACCATACGGGGGCTAAATTTCATTGGATGGGGAGTCTCTGCGCGGGCAGCAGGGCGGTGCTGCTTAAGGGCGCGACTCCGGAGATTATTCTGGACGCAGTGTCCAAGGAGCACTGCACTATTGTCTGGTTGCTGGTGCCTTGGGCGCAGGATATTTTGGACTGTCTGGACAGAGGGGACTTGAAACGGGAGAATTATGAGCTGGGCCAGTGGAGACTGATGCATATTGGCGCCCAGCCGGTGCCGCCCTCCCTGATCAGACACTGGAAGGAATATTTTCCCCATCACATGTATGACACCAACTATGGCCTGTCCGAGTCCACAGGGCCGGGCTGTGTGCATCTGGGTATCGAAAATATCCACAAGGTGGGTGCCATTGGCGTACCCGGCTACCGCTGGAAATGCAAGATTGTGGACGAAGGCGGACAGCCAGTGGCCCAGGGGGACGTGGGAGAGTTGTGCGTCAAGGGACCCGGCGTTATGACCTGCTATTACAATGATCCGGAGGCCACTGCGGCTACACTCAGGGACGGCTGGCTCTGTACTGGGGATATGGCCATGCAGGACGAGGAGGGGTTTATCTTCCTGGTGGACCGGAAAAAAGATGTGATTGTCAGCGGTGGTGAGAATATTTACCCCGTACAGATTGAGAATTTTCTGAGTGCTTATGAAAAGGTGAAGGACGTGGCGGTGATTGGTCTGCCGGACAAGCGTCTGGGAGAGATCACAGGGGCCATCATAGCCGTGAAGGAGGGCATGACCTGCACGGAGGAGGAGATTGTGCGGTACTGTGAGGATTTGCCCCGTTATAAGAGGCCCAAAAAGATTATCTTTGCGGAAGTGCCCCGAAATGCTACCGGTAAGATCGAGAAACCGGCACTGCGCAAAAAATACGGCGCGGAGCGGCTGGTGGCCCAGCAGAATCAAGGGTAGAAATATACGTAGCGGCGACAGGAATTAGTCTATTTTTTGCCATAGTAAGCCTTGAAGGTGGCGTTGTTCTTTACAACATTGTGAGCTGCGTTGATGATTGCATACAGATTGTAGATCTGTACAATGCCGGAGGAATCTCGTATCCACAACTTAAACGTGAATATCGCGTAAATCGGAGCACCCTCAGCAACCGGGTAAAACAGCTTTCCCCCATCAGGGTATCAGATGATGAGAGTGTCACCCTTAAGGAGTATAAGGTATTCCAGAATGAGAACCAGCGCCTTAAGATTAAGAACGAAATATTAAAAAAGCGACCGCCATATTCACAAAAAAACAATGGCTGAGATAGCCACTTGTATCCGGCATAATTTAAATACCTACACTGTAATCCGACTTTGTAGTGCCTTGAAATTTCCAAGGAGTATTTATTACAAAACTCTGGTTTGTGCACCTTCAAACAGGCAGAAAGAGTACAAAACATTTGGTCAGGAGGTGAAAAGGGCATGTGAGGACTCCAAACAACGGTATGATGCTGTAAAAATATGCCGTATCCTTAATAATGGCGGAACACCATGTAGCCAAACGATAAGGTAAATATCCTCAAGCGCGATTTTGAGGCGGATACCATCCATCAAAAATGGTGTACAGGCATAACATATATCCATGAGTAGAAAGAAGGCCGGACCTATCTTGCCTCCGTAATGGACTTTTGCAGCCGTAAGATCATCTGGTATGCCTATGGCACCTCAACGGGCAGCGAAGGCAGTAAAGAATGCTTGTCTAAAGTATTGACATAAGTCTACGAGCCGCTTTGGCCAATGGAGGGAAAGGCTTATAATTCACTTGCTAGGTGTTGTAAATTTTGCTGTTGAATTTTACAGCAGATTGGGTTATACTAATGGCAGAAAGGAGTGGAACCCTATGCCAAACATTAAACCTATTTCCGATCTGCGCAATTACAGCGAGGTACTGCATGATGTAGCAGTAGGCGCTCCCGTTTTTCTGACGAAAAACGGTCGGGGGCGCTATGCAATTATTGACATACAGGACTATGAAAAGACACGGGCAACCATCCGGCTGATGAACGAGCTTGAAAAAGGCCGGAAATCCGGGGAAGAGAAAGGCTGGCTGACATTGGAGGCCGTGGAGGAAAACCTCGGGCTTTCCCATGAATAACCTGCACCTATCGAAAGAGGCGCAAAATGACCTGGCTGAAATCAAAGCCTATATCACAGAAGAACTTGAAAATCCGGACGCGGCTCTGGCAACCATAAGCAGGATCACAAAGAAAATCCGAATCCTGAAAAATCAGGCTTATGAAGGTACTATGCTTTCTTCGGTCGCAGACACAGAAAGCGATTACCGTTTCCTCGTAAGCGGAAACTATCTTGTGTTCTACAGGGCTTATGGAAAAGATGTTTATATAGATCGTGTTTTGTATGGCCGCCGCGATTATATGCGTATTTTGTTCGGTGATGCGCAGTCAGATGAAACAGACGAATAACAGTATCATTTTCCCGGCATCGGGAAGATGATAAAAACCCCTATTATGAAAGCCGCTTGTAATAACGCAAGCGGCTTTTTATGTGCAAAGGAGAGTGAAAAAATCAAAGAGTATATCGTGATCTATGCGGACCCGTCCTGGCGGTATGCCCAGAAGGGATTGCAAGGGGCGGCGGGGCGGCACTACCCCACGATGAGGATTGAGGAATTATGCGCGTTGCCTGTGGCGGCCCCGGACAGCGTTTTCCTATAGACTTAGGGTTAGAGTTTTTAGAATTTACTCCAAAAACTCTAAATCCAAGCAAAGAATACTCATGGACATTTCCACTTTAACTCTGGATAAGCAGGTGAAACTGTAGTACTGACTGGACGTGATCCGGCAATGCAGGGCCTCCAGCCTCACAAACCAGGCATGATGCGAACGGCATGATATCTGTTTAAAAAGCTATTATTACCGGATTACAAAGATCCGGAAGCTGGCGCTTGAGGAACTGCTCCGAAAGAGTCATGGATGCAGGCTGGTAAAGGAGCAGACTGCGTTGATGCCGGATGCGGCTCCGGAATTTACGGAGGTATCTCTTCGCGGCAGACAGGATTTCTGTGCCGCTCCTGTAGCAGTGCTCCATACCGGCACTGTGACTGTTGAACTCTTTGAAGATACTCCCCGGTAATTGCTGGAGGTCATCCTGAAAGCAGTGGGATCATGTTAGGCGACCTCTCCCAGGTGGAGAAGATCTATATTCGTACCGGATATACCGACATGAGAAAACAGCTGGATGGTCTGGTCGATATCATCCAGTACAGCTTTCAGCTGGATTCTTACAGCAATTCCTTATTCCTTTTCTGCGGGAAGCGCGCTGACCGGATCAAGGCAGTCCACTATGAAGGGGACGGCTTCTGCCTTTTCTATAAGCGTCACGAAAATGGTCGTCTAAAGTGGCCGCGCACGGTTTATCCCTCATTTCCTGTCAATTGGATATCGGGTTAATTGCACGACACCAATCGGCATCTACATAAGCACATACTTTAAAATAATCTGCAAGTAATGGAAGTATGGTTATATCCGGCATATTAACTTCGTTCACTTTTGATTAAGTGGACGGGTGTATTTTCCTTTACAAAATTGTGTTCTATTGTTTGCCCAGGGCCGTGGATTGCTTCACCACAGTCTCCCTGTTGTAGCAGGCAAAGGTCTCTTCCACCAGTTTTTTGTCGGGCTTAGGCGTAAAGAGGCTTACAATCGGCACGATGACCAGTCCCGCCAGCATGGCGATGGCGCCGCAGTTGATGGGATTGCGCATAATGGCGGGCAGAAGCTCCGGCGCTGTCATCTCGACCATCATCAGGCCGGAGCCGAAGATAAAGGATACCCAGCAGGCCGCTTTGGTGGTCTTTTTCCAGTACAGGGCGTACAGGAAGGGGGCCAGGAAAGCGCCGGCCAGAGCGCCCCAGGAAATGCCCATGAGCTGCGCGATGAAGGTGATGGAACTCTTGTACTGGACCAGAGCCAATATGGCGGAGATGGCGATAAACACCACCACCAGAATGCGGATCAGCAAGAGTTGTCTCTTATCGTCCATCTTTTTCAGGCAAGTTTCTTTTAAAAGGTCGATGGTTAAAGTAGAACTGGAGGCGATGACCAGGGAGCTTAAAGTGGACATGGAGGCCGAAAGCACCAGAATGACGACCAGGGCGATCAGCACGGGGCCCAGGTTCTGTAACATGACGGGGATTACAGAGTCATAGCCGCCTGCGGCAATGTCTATCTGGTCAGAAAACAATCTGCCGAATCCCCCCAGGAAGTAGCATCCTCCTGCCACTACCAACGCGAAAAGCGTGGATATGATGGTGCCCTTTTTGATGGACTCCTCGTTTTTGATGGCATAGAACTTTTGCACCATCTGGGGCAGACCCCAGGTGCCCAGAGAGGTCAGGATTACCACAAACATTAAGTTCAGAGGGTCCGGTCCAAAGAAGGAGGCAAAAATGCCGGGGGTGTCGGTGACGGCAGGGTCCGTGATGTGGGCCAGTCCCTGGTAAGCGGTCATAAAACCGCCCTTGCTCTTAAGAACGGCGGCAATCACGGTGACAATGCCAAAGAGCATAATGATGCCCTGGATAAAATCGTTGATGGCGGTGGCCATATAGCCTCCGGCGATGACATAGATGGCAGTCAGCACCGCCATCAGAATGATGCACACGGAATAGTCTATGTCGAAGGCCATGCCAAAAAGCCGGGAAAGGCCATTGTACAGGGAGGCCGTGTAGGGAATCAGGAAAATGAAAATAATCGCGGAAGCGGCGATCTTTAGTGGTCTGCTGCCGAAACGTTGCCCAAAGAACTGAGGCATGGTGGCGGAATTAAGGTGCTGGGTCATGATGCGGGTGCGCCTGCCCAGCACCACCCAGGCCAGCAGGGAGCCGATGACGGCGTTGCCAATGCCTGCCCAGGTGGCGGCAATCCCGTATTTCCAGCCAAATTGGCCCGCATAGCCCACAAATACGACGGCGGAGAAATAGGAGGTGCCGTAGGCGAAAGCGGTGAGCCAGGGGCCAACAGAGCGTCCGCCCAGTACGAAGCCGTTTACGTCCGTGGCGTTTTTACGGCAGTACAGACCAATGCCGATGAGTACGGCAAAATAGAGAATCAGAATGATGAGTTTCAACATAGTACTTTATCCTTTCTTATCCAGAGTTCCGCATGTCCCCGGATAGCCCGCAACCCGGTGATGAATATCCGGCCGCTGAAGGCGTCCAGATATCCATCATCGGTCTATCCGGGAACATGCTGTTCAGAGTTCCGCATGTCCCCGGATAGCCCGCAACCCGGTGATGAATATCCGGCCGC
>CANSPM010000019.1 GCA_947648875.1 uncultured Lachnospiraceae bacterium | reverse complement strand
GCCGCTTAAGGCGTCCCGAAATGGAGCAAGGCGCTTTCCGGGAAAATGCTGTTTTAGTAATGGGGACGCAAAAAAAGCACCCGTACCCCGTTGGGGCGCAGATACCTTCCTGGTATGTTATCCAGACTTCTGTCTGTTTGGCCGCTTCTGCGGAACCTTTAGTAAAGTAACATATTTGCGAATAGTTGTCAAGTGGGTATGAGACAGGTTCTTAAAAGAGCGATGCAGACAGACTGGACCGAATCAGAATACCTTATAGGTACAAACAAGGATAAGATGCACAAGGGTATTATAATTATTCCATGGAAGAGAATTGCAACGGATTATCATTACCAGATAGACAGAGTATATTTTTTGATATATAAGGGCATTGTCGGAGTAAAGATATTAGAGAAAAATTGTTTGGATTGGCAGTTTTCGTCTGAAATTTTTGAGGAGGTGTGAGTGCCAATCCCTGATTTTAAAGGCTTTTGTGGATATAATAAATATTTTTGAAAAAATTTGTAAATTCCTATTGACTTTTTATCCTAAATAGTGTAGTATACATATTGTTCGCAGGAGTGGCGGAATTGGCAGACGCGCACGGTTCAGGTCCGTGTGGTGGTAACACCTTGAGGGTTCAAGTCCCTTCTCCTGCATCAGAGGATGCGAAGCAAAACTTAAGTAGTTTATGCTTCGCATTTTTTATGTTGCTGGGGATGCATGGCGGCTAGAAGTACACCTTTCGCTTCTTGTAATATATGAAAAAGGAAGTCTTCGGATTTCCTTTTTTGTGTGGAATATAGGAGAGATCTGTAACCTCCCTCTCTGTTTGCTGTCTATTAAGGCAGAAGGTGATGAGGGGACCGGTGCGTAAAGGGAATAGCCGGCTCAATATGGCTGAAACAGCAGGTGTCTGCCGTATACCACAGGTGATTGGCGGATATAGGAGAAGTCTGACGCTTGTCCCCGTAGTTCGGGCGCGGTAAAGGCTCAGGTTCGTGAGGAGGATGATGATTATGAAAAGGCAATGGAAAAAGTGGTTAGGAATTGTACTGGCGAGCAGTGTGCTGGCAGGCTGTGCTACCCAGCCGGGCGGCGCGGAGTCACTGACGGCGGACAGTGGACAGCAAAATCGTACGGAGGCTGGCGGGGCATCCGGGAGCGGGACAGAGCCGCAGCAGTCACCATCCGGGATATCTGGGAGGGGAACAGAGCAGCAACCGTTGCAGGGACAGACGGGGGCATCCGGAAGTGGGGCGGAGCCACAGCAGATATTGGCGGAAGAGAGATTGTATTGGGATCGGGAGAATGACGGCAGTTATGAGGCTTTGCAGCATTTTTCCCAGCAGCTGATGCTGGAGAACATGGAGACTGAGAACCCCCTGCTCTCCCCTGTTTCCGCCTACCTGGCTCTGGGAATGGTGGGGATGGGGGCCCAGGGAGAGACTGCGCGGGAATTTCAGGATTTGATGGGGAATAATATGCCCGCTGTCTCTCAAAAACTTATGGAGCGCTATCCCCGGGAACAGGAGGGGATGACTCTGACCATAGCAAATTCCGCCTGGGTAGATCAGCAATTAAGTCCGGACGAACAGTGGATTGCGGATATGGAGAAGATATTTCTGGGAGAGGGCTACAGAGGGATACTTTCCAGCCAGAAGACTACGGATCAGATCAACGAATGGTGCAATGAGAATACCCGGGGGCTTGTTCCGAAGATGCTGGAGGAGCCGTTGGATTCGGGAACCCGGCTGGCGGTTCTGGATGCCATCTACTTTAAGGGAGATTGGAACTTTCCATTTGATGCTTCAGACACGGATATGAGGCCTTTTACCAGAGAGGACGGCACTCGGCTGGATGTGGATACCATGAGTATGTATGAGGAAAACCAGCGGTGTCTGCACAGCGCATTGGGGGAGGGAGTTCTGCTGCCCTACCAGGGGGGAGAGTTCGCCTATGTAGCTATTTTGCCCCAGGAAGGGACACTAGTGAGAGACCTGTACCGCCAGCTGACACCGGAGGCCCTGTCGGAACTGGTGGAGAGCGAGGATCAGGTGCTTTGCAATCTGCGGCTGCCCAAATATGAAGTCAGCTTTGATCGGAAATTGAACGAAAGCCTACAGGCTATGGGGCTGGTCAGGGCTTTTGACGAAGAACTGGCGGATTTTTCCGGACTGGGAAAAACGGAGCAGGGAAATCCGCTCTGTATCAATCTGGTGAAACAGAAAGCGGTCTTTCGAGTGGATGAAAAGGGTACGGAGGCGGCTGCGGTAACTCTGGTGGCTATGCAGGAATGTGCCGCACTTGTGGAGCCAGTGCCCCGGGATCTGTTTTTCGACAGGCCCTTTGTGTACATGATTCTGGACCTGGAGACACAGGTGCCTCTGTTTGTGGGCATTATGGATGATCCCAGTTGATGTGGCTTGATTTGTTTTCACAGCAGGCATATTGGACATAGCATAGCCTGGTGAGCGTAGCTCATTGGCAGTTATGGAATGGATTTATGGAGGAAGGCGTCGGAAAACGGGCGTCTTCTTTCATATATATTTTACTTTTTTTTCCATGAAATATCTGGTATGATAGATATGAAATGCAAGATTTAAGAAGCGGAGTCCAACATTTGGATACATCGTAGATGGGGGAATGAATACCGGTATGGAACAGACATTTTTGAATAGGAAGCAAAAATCATTGGTAGTGCAACGAATAAATGAAGTTTTTGAAAAGCCCGTTGAGGTGGGAGACTTTGTGTCAGACGATGAACAGGCGTCTGTTGAAATCGCAAGATGTACGGACAGCCCTTTTGAAGGAGTTACCTCTTACTCCACAATAGGAGTTTTTCAATGTGAAAATCTGCTGACGGCAGAAAACAAAGAATTGAATGTTGAGTTTATGGGTATCTGCGACAGTAGAAACAATTGGTTTGACGGCCTTTTGTGCACCTGTGCGTTTGCCATGATAAAAGGAAAGGTGCGGGCGCATCCATATGAAGTTTATAAAGATATCATTCCAATCTATCAACCCAATATTGATATGAAACACATTCTTTTAATTCCACCCTTTTCGCTAAATCATGATTTGGGCGTAATAGAAACGGATAATCGTGTTATAACATGGTTGATGCTAAATCCCATATCAGAAAACGAATATGGTTTCATGCAGAAAAATGGTTATCAAAAACTGATAGATGCATTTGTTGAAGCAAATATTGATATATATGATTTGTACCGAAAATCTATTTTCTGAGTATATAATGAAACCGTACTATAATTACGCAGATATATAGTTTCGGTTTACAGGTGAGGCGGATTCCGTCTATTCGAAAGAGAGGTTAGCTTAGAGGATGTTTTGGGCATAATAACAGGAAAGAAGGAACAGAGAGATGAACAGAGTAAAGCGGATAAAAAAGCAGACGGACAACAAATTTCTTAATTTATATGAGTTTGAGGCGGAACATCGGGACGGGATGACTACCCCCTATTTTGTGGCTTCCCGGGCCAAAGATCAGCAGGATTTGAAGGCGCTGTGCCATGACGGGCGCTCGGATGGGGTGATAATTTACGGCATCTACGGGGAGAAGAGGGACAAAGTGGTGCTGGTCCGCCAGTTCCGTTATCCCATCAACGATTATATCTATGAGTTTCCCGCAGGGCTTGTGGAGGAGGGGGAGGATATGTTTGAGGCCGGTGTCAGGGAAATTTATGAGGAAACCGGATTAAAATTCACTCCCAAGAAGGTGGATGCCGCGTATGCCAGGCCCTATTATACCACGGTGGGCATGACGGATGAGTGCTGTGGAACGGTATACGGCTACTGTGAGGGAGTTCCCAGCAACAGCCACCAGGAGGACTCGGAGGATATTCAGATTGTTCTGGCGGACAGGGAAGAGTGCAGGAGGATACTGCGGGAGGAGAATGTGGCTATTATGTGCGCCTATATGCTGATGCATTTTATCCACAGCGGGGAGGAAGATCCTCTGGCCTTCACAGACGAAATCTGAGGTTCCTGCCTGTGAGCTGATATTCGGACTTTGCCTTAGGTGCCAATGCTTTGCAATGGCGCGGCGACTAGGAGATTTAATGACGGTAAAGCCGCGAAGGTGCACGAGAGGAACTTTCGGGAGAGCGTTCTGGAATGAAAGATTCTCTCATAAGAGTGCGCCGAAGGGACTAACCCCTTTAGAGCCATCGCGCAGCGACCAGGAAAAATAATTACGGTAGAGTCGCGAGGTGCACGAGAGGAACTTTCTGGAGAGCGTTCTCGAATGAAAGTTCCTCTCAAGAGAGTACGCCGAAGGGACTAACCCCTTTGGAGCCATCGCGCAGCGATTATATTAAGAAGGAGATCTGATGGTCATAGAGCAAAAGCGCACAGAAGATTGGTATCGGCTGGATCTGTCGGCTATTGTATATCCTACCTTACAGCGAAGAGACTTTTCCTCCGTGTATCGTCTGTCAGTGCTGTTGAAAGAAGAAGTGGACCCGGCGGTGTTACAGCAGGCGGTAGACCAGGTCATGCCCCGCTTTCCCACTTACAAGGCGGCCATACGCAAAGGCGTTTTCTGGCGTTATTTGGAACCTAATAACCGACCGGGGCCCTTTGTGCAGCCGGATGTAAGAAATCCCTGTCAGCCTATGCATTTTAAGGGAAATAACCGCTATCTGGTGCGATTTTACCATTATGGAGGACGAATCGCTCTGGAGGCTCATCACAGTCTGGGGGACGGCACTGGCGGTATGTGTCTGCTGATGACGGTGACGGCCCGGTATCTGTTTTTGAAACACGGAACCCAGATCCGGCCGGAGGGCTTTGTGCTGGATATCGGAAGCCAGCCGGACCCGGAGGAGTTGGAGGACGCGTATATGCGCTATGCCAACGCCAGAGTCTGCCCACCCAGACCGGGGGAGAAGACTTATCGCGTCAGGGGGACCATGGAGCCCTTTTACACTCTGAACATCATAGACGGAATCATGTCGGTGAGCCAGGTGATACAGGTAGCCAAACGCTACAATGCCACGGTGACGGAGTATCTCAACGCGGTGCTGATCCATGCTCTGCTACAGAAGCAGGAACAGGAGAAGAGCCGTAGACAGCGTCCGGTGAAGATAGCCATGCCGGTTAATCTGCGCAGATTTTTCCCTTCCAGGACCCTTCGGAATTTTATTACCATGATTTATCCGGGAGTGGACCCACGGCTGGGGGATTACACTTTTCCGGAGATTGTGGAACAGGTGCGTCATTATATGCAGTATTATCTGAATGAGAAACTGCTGCGGGGAGACATTACCACCAATGCCGAGACACAGCGCAATCCCTTCATACGAGTGGTGCCACTGTTTATCAAGGATTTTGTGGTACGGCAGTTCTATACCAAGGTGCAGGACAAAAACTCCTCTGCGGGACTTACCAACATGGGCGCGTTACAGGTATCGGGAGCCATGAAGCCTTATATTGAGCGCTTTGACATCTATATGGGACAGCCGTTTTCTTCCAGGACCAACTGTGCCATTATCAGTTTTGGGGATGTGTTGACCATCAATTTTGCCAGCAGCATCATTGAGGCGGATGTGGAGCGATATTTTTTCCGAAAGCTGGTGCAGGACGGGATTCATGTTAAAATTGAGAGCAACCGCAGTACAGAGGCTCTTTGATGGGAAAGGATGTAAAATTATGTCATACTGTGTGAATTGCGGGGTAGAACTGGACGGCGCGCTGGAGGAATGTCCGCTGTGCAACACGCCGGTGATTAACCCCAGGGAGCTTGCCAAACAGAAAAAGTCATCTCCCTTTCCCCCGGAGAAAGGAGCGGTGGAGACGATCCGGCGCAAGGATCTGGGCATATTGACCACCAGCATTTTGGGGGCTACCGCAGTGGCCTGTGGCCTGCTGAATCTGCTGGTGTTTACCGGGGTGGCATGGTCTCTGGCTGTCATCGGGGCCTGTCTGCTGCTCTGGGTTATGATGATTCCGCTGGTGATTGACAGTCATCAGCCCATCTACCTGTCCCTTCTTTTTGACGGGGTGGCGGCGGGACTGTACCTTTTCATGTTGAGCTTTCTGACCGCTGATCAGGAATGGATGTGGGGGCTGGGACTTCCCATTGTACTGTTGGTGACGGTCATAGCGGAACTGCTCACGGTGTGCATTCAAAACCTTCCCAGTTCCTTTTTGACAAATGCTCTGTATGTGGTAAACGCAGTGGGTCTGTTATGTCTGGGCCTGGAAATTATGATTGATCTGTATGTGGCACATCACATTGCTCTGAGTTGGTCCGCAGTGGTGCTGACAGTGATGGTCTGTGTGGATGCCATGCTGATCACGGTGCTGTCCAGAAGGCGGCTGCGCAACGAAGTGCGCAGGAGATTACATTTTTAGGGGAAATCGGGAACTACGTGGAACTATAGGAAAATGACATTGGATTTGCCGCTTTAAGCAAATTGCAAGAGTTAGATACAAAGTGGGAGAGAAAATGGTAGACAAGAAAGAAAACAGCCGTAATCAGCGCATGATGCAGCTGATCCGCAGAGCACATGGTCTGGTGGAGAATACGGATATAGAGAAGCACAGGCAGTCTCAGAACCATATCGGGGAGATTCTGGGAAATACCAGGGAAATCCATTATGAGGAGTTCCGTGTCGGGGAGATGGATGCCGAGTGGGTATCCGTAAACCGCGCCCATATGAAAAAATATGTGATTCTGTACTGTCACGGCGGAGGATATTCCACGGGCAGCCGAAAGTATGCCCGTACGCTGACGTCCAAGCTGGCGTCCTCCACTTATATGGATGTATTGTGCTTTGACTACAGACTGGCACCGGAACATCCCTGTCCTGCGGCGCTGGAAGATGCCATGAAGGCATGGGATTATCTGATGCTGCTGGGATATGGAGCCAGGGAAGTGATTGTGGCAGGAGATTCCGCAGGAGGTAATCTGGCGCTGGCGCTGGCGTTGCAATTGAAAGAACAGAAGCGTCTGCTGCCCAGGGGCCTGGTGCTCATGTCCCCCTGGACGGACCTGACTTCCTCGGGCGAGTCTTTTCAGACCCGGTCGGAGGTGGACCCGGTGCTGAACGCGGAGTATATTGACCGCATGATTCTGGCCTACGCGGCGGGACAGGATCTGGAGAATCCGCTTATTTCCCCGCTTTTTGGGGACCACAGGGATTTTCCACCCGTTTTTATCCAGGTAGGGGAAAACGAGATTCTCTACAGTGATGCCAGACGGCTGTACATGCGGCTGTTGGAGGAACATGTGTCGGTAAAGTTTGAGCATTTTAAGGGGATGTGGCATGTATTTCAGATGTCTCCCTTTAAAACGGCCTATGAGGCCATGGATTCCATTGCGGATTTCATTTATGGCATTTGCAGATGACAGGCTTTTCATATATTTAAGCGCAAAGAGTCCGGCGGGGGTTAGAGCTGGATTCTTTTTCGTAAAAAGAAAAAGGATTTAAGGAAAAATTGCAGAATATATGAAGTAGGAGAACAGTGTGACGGGATGCAGTCCGCAAAACCGGCTGCGGAAAGGCATGGTGCAAATGACAATACGGGAGGGGTTGGAGCGATGGGAAAAGGAGTATCTGAGTCCTTTTGCCACTTTGAGCATGAATTCCAGAGGAAGGGAGAGAAGCGAGGAGCAGTGCGATATCAGACCGGTCTTTCAGCGGGACAGGGACAGGATACTGCACAGCAAGTCCTTTCGCAGGTTGAAGGATAAAACCCAGGTGTTTCTGGCACCGGAGGGGGATCATTACCGCACCCGTCTGACCCACACCCTGGAGGTGTCTCAAAATGCCCGTACCATTGCCAAGGCGCTTAAACTGAATGAGGATCTGGTGGAGGCCATTGCGCTGGGACATGACTTGGGGCATACGCCTTTTGGGCATGCGGGGGAGCGGGCTCTGAACGATGTATGCCCCTTTGGATTTGAACACAGTCAGCAGAGTGTCCGCACGGTGGAACGCCTGGAGAAGAAGGGGCAGGGGCTGAACCTGACCTACGAGGTGCGTGACGGGATTCTGAACCACCAGACCAGCGGTACCCCCCACACACTGGAAGGTAAGATTGTGCGCCTGTCCGATAAGATCGCCTACATTCATCATGATATGGATGACGCCATCCGTGGAGAAATTCTAACGGAGGATGATGTACCGAGGGAGATCGGAGAAGTGATTGGCTTTACCACCGGCGAACGGCTGGATCACTTCATCCACGATATTGTGATTCACAGTGTGGATCAGCCGGATATCCGTATGTCTCCGGCGGTAGACCAGGCTATGAAGAAACTGCGGAGTTTTATGTTCCAACGGGTATATCAGAACCCTGTGGCAAAAGGCGAAGAGGGCAAGGCGGAGGCTCTGATCAAAACGCTGTATCAGTATTATCTGGGGCATATTGACAGAATGCCTCGGGAGTATTTGCATCTGATCTCGGAGGGAGAGCCTCGGGAGAGAGTGGTCTGCGACTATATAAGCGCCATGAGCGACCGATTTGCCATCTCTCAGTACGACGAGATTTACATACCAAAGTCCTGGATTTTATAATGTGAGGTATGCATAATGTTTTATCCGGAAGAACTGGTGGAAGAAATCAGGCTGAAAAACGACATTGTGGATGTGGTTTCCGGGTATGTCCGGCTTCAGAAAAAAGGCGCCAACCATTGGGGCTGCTGTCCTTTTCACAATGAGAAGACGCCTTCTTTCTCCGTCAATGGGGCCAAGCAGATGTATCATTGCTTTGGCTGCGGCGCGGGGGGCAATGTCTATACTTTTGTCATGAACTACGAAAATTATACGTTTCCGGAAGCCGTGAAAATGCTGGCGCAGCGGGCGGGGATCGCGCTGCCGGAGGCGGAGTACGACGAGGAGCAGCGGAAGAGACAGAATCATCGGCAGCGGCTTCTGGATGTCAACAGGGAGGCGGCGACTTTTTTTTATTATCAGCTGCGCAGTCCCCAGGGACAGGTGGGATATCGCTACCTGGCGGAGCGGGCCCTGAACGAGGAGACCATGCGCAGATTCGGCTTGGGATACGCGGGCAAAAGCGGTGCGGGCCTGATTCGGTACCTGAAACAGAAAGGATTTGAGGACAAGCTGATCATCGAGGCGGGATTGGGCAGCTACAATGAGCAGACCGGTCTGCTGAGTCAGTTCTGGAATCGGGTAATGTACCCGATTCAGGACGTCCGGGGCAAGGTTATCGGCTTTGGGGGCCGTGTCATGGGACAGGGGGAACCCAAGTATCTGAACTCCCCGGAAACGCCGGTTTTTGATAAAAGACGCAACTTATACGGACTGAACTTTGCACGGACGGCCAGGAGCGGCAATATCATACTTTGCGAGGGGTATATGGACGTGATCGCCATGCACCAGGCGGGTTATACCCAGGCGGTGGCCTCTTTGGGGACTGCGTTTACCCCGGAGCAGGCGATGCTGCTGAAACGCTATACGGACAGTGTGTTACTGGCCTATGACAGTGATGGCGCGGGGGTTAAGGCAGCTCTGCGGGGCATTGGCATCCTGCGGGAGGCGGGACTTACCGGCAGGATCATCAACATGCAGCCTTACAAGGACCCGGACGAGTTTATTAAAAACTTGGGCAGGGAGGCCTTTCAGGAACGCCTGTCTCAGGCGGAGAACAGTTTCTTTTTCGAGGTCCGTATGCTGGAGCGGAATTATGACCTGAAAGATCCGGAGGCCAAGACGCTGTTTTATAAAGAGATCGCCAAAAAACTCTGTGGTTTTTCCGAGGATGTGGAGAGGGAGAACTATCTGGAGGCCATAGCGGAGAAATATCATATCGGTCCCCAGAACCTGCGCAGGCTGGTGGGCAGCTACGCCATGCAGACCGGCGTGGACAAGCCCCCGGAGCGGCCAAAATCCGGCGTGCAGCCAAAGAATACGCCAGGGGAGAACAGAAGACGTTCTCAGAGATTGCTCCTCACCTGGATCGTGGATGATCCTGCGATCTATCCGAAAATTGCCCGCTATGTGGACGAGAAGGATTTTACCGAGGAATTGTATCGACAGGTGGCGGAGAGGCTGTTTCGCGACCTGGAGGCGGGGCAGTATCAGCCTGCGGCCATTGTCAGTATGTTTCAGGACCAGGAGGAACAGCGGCAGGTGGCGGAGTTGTTTAACACGAATTTACCAAGGCTGAGTACCAGACAGGAGCGGGAGAAGGCTCTGCATGATATTTTATACGCAGTGAAAAAAAACAGTTTTGAGCATTTGACTACACAGCTTGGCTCGGATGTAACTGCGCTGGGAAAGGTGGTTTCGGGTAAGAAGGCCCTGGAAGAACTGGCTAAAACGCATATTTCACTGGAATGAAGTCAATACTAGTGTACTGCCACACTTCCTTTCTGTGAGATAGGAGCGTGTCAGCGCACCGATATACAACAACATACCCCGGAAAGCGTTATAATTCATGGGCTGATATTGAACAGGCCATAAGAAAATCATGAATTTATGCACCACAGGGGATATGCGGAACATATACAGCGTAGCCCCGGCGAGTGCCTGGATTTGCGCCAGAAACGGAATATACCGTAGGAGAATCAGCAACCCAAGTATCGCAGGGGGATATGCGTAACTTAAATCAGAAAGGAAACCGTAAGGATGGATGAAAACACACAGGCACGTTTTGAGGAAAAGATGAAAAATCTCTTGGCGATGGCCAAGAAAAAGAAAAATGTATTGGAGTATCAGGAGATCAATGACTTTTTCTCGGATATGACTCTGGAGGAGGATCAGTTTGATCGGATTCTGGAGACATTGGAACAGAATAATGTGGATGTACTGCGCATCACCGATGACGATGATGTGGATGACGAAGAGATCCTTCTCTCTGCCGAAGAGGAGGATCTGGATATGGAAAATCTGGATCTGTCCATACCGGACAGCATCAGCATCGAGGACCCGGTCCGCATGTACTTGAAGGAGATCGGCAAGGTGCCTCTGTTGTCCGCAGAGGAGGAGATCGAACTGGCAAAGAGGATGGAACTGGGCGATCAGGACGCCAAAAAGAGACTGGCAGAGGCAAACTTGCGTCTGGTGGTCAGCATCGCCAAGCGCTATGTGGGCAGAGGGATGCTGTTTTTGGATCTGATTCAGGAGGGAAATTTGGGATTGATCAAGGCTGTGGAAAAATTTGATTACCGCAAGGGATACAAGTTTTCCACCTATGCCACTTGGTGGATTCGCCAGGCCATTACCAGGGCCATTGCGGATCAGGCCAGAACGATCCGTATCCCTGTGCATATGGTGGAGACGATCAACAAGCTGATCCGAGTCAGCCGCCAGCTTTTGCAGGAATTGGGGCGTGAACCCTCCCCCGAGGAGATTGCGGAGGAGATGAATATGCCTGTGGACAGGGTGCGGGAGATCATGAAGATCAGCCAGGAGCCGGTGTCTCTGGAAACGCCTATCGGTGAGGAGGAAGACAGCCATCTGGGAGATTTCCTTCCCGACGACAATGTGCCCGTGCCTGCGGACGCCGCTGCCTTCACGCTGTTGAAGGAGCAGCTGGTGGAGGTGCTGGGCACCCTGACAGAGAGGGAGCAGAAGGTTCTGCGCCTTCGTTTTGGACTGGATGACGGGCGTGCCCGTACGCTGGAAGAGGTGGGGAAGGAGTTTAATGTGACTCGGGAGAGAATACGGCAGATCGAGGCCAAGGCCTTAAGGAAACTCCGTCATCCCAGCCGAAGTCGCAAACTAAAGGATTATCTGGACTGATGGGAAATACAGTGGTTTTGTCTGCCCGGATGCGGGCATTGACCGATATGGTCACATTTGGAAACAGGGTCTGCGACGTGGGCTGTGATCACGGTTTTGTGTCCATCTATCTGGCGCGACAGGGAATCAGTCCCCGGGTTCTGGCCATGGATGTGCGGCAGGGGCCTTTATCCCGGGCGCAGGAGCATATTCGCCAGCAGGGGCTGGAGGATTACATAGAAACCAGGCTTTCAGACGGGGTGTCGGCGCTTAAAATCGGGGAGGCGGACACTCTGATCTGCGCGGGCATGGGTGGCAGGTTGATGCGGCGGATACTGGAGGAAGGAAGAGAAAAGCTGGAGGTCATGGAAGAGTTGATTTTACAGCCCCAGTCGGAGATTCCGCTGTTTCGGGCTTATCTGCGTCAGGCAGGTTATAGAACTTTGGCGGAGAACATGGTGTATGAGGATGGGAAATATTATCCCATGATGAAGGTGGCGGCGGAAAAAGGACAATCCACAGGCCGGACGGCGGAAACGCGGCAGCGCGTGGGGCAGAAAGCGGACAAACGCCAGCCTCCGCATTCGGGGGCGGAAACCCGAAGTGGAGGGGACAAGGGAGGGATTGCGGGATCTCCGGATGTGAGCGGCACCAGCACAATGACATTGCAGGACTATTTTGGAGGTTTGCTGTTGGCGGAGCGGCACCCGGTGCTGAGGCAGTATCTTTTGAAAGAACAGCAGAGCAACCGGCGCATATTGGAGCGGCTACGGGAAAACGCGGCAGACTGTTCCCGGACGCTGGGACGCGTCCGGGAACTGGAGGAGCAACAGCGCCTGGTCCGCCTGGCACTGGAGCAGTTTGGGGAAGTGGGAATGCAGGGGATATGCGGAACTCAAAACAGCATAGCCCAGGAATGAGCACAGAATAAAATCAGGACGCCTGAGCGGCATGATTTTATTCACCGGGAAGTGGGAATGAAGGGGATATGCGGAACTCAAAATAAGAAAGGGGCATTCAGAATGAAGATAGAAGTTTTGGGAGAGGTAAGAGAATACCCCCAGGGGATACCTTATGAGCAGATTGCGGAGCAGTATCAAGAGCAGTACGGAGGATTGATCGCGCTGGTCAGCGCGGACGGCAAACTGAGAGAATTGTTCAAGCACGCCAACAGGGATTGCAGGCTGGGCTTTTTTACTCTGGGGGACGCAGTGGGGCATAAGACCTATGTGCGCTCTGCCACGATGCTGTGCCTGAAGGCCATTTATGACACCATGGGGGAGAAGGCTGCGGCTCTGTGTCGGTTGGAGTTTGCGGTGGGAAATGGCACTTACATCAGTACCGGTGGGAAAATTGCTGCCACCAGAGCGAATGCGGAGCGGATCAGGGCCCGAATGGACGAATTGCAGGCCATGGCTATACCCTTCCACAAGAAGTCTTATCCCCTGGACGAAGCAATTGAACTGTTTCGGAAAAAGGGTATGACCGGCAAGACGGAATTGTTTCGCTACCGCCGCAGTTCTTTTGTGAATGTTTATGAGATGGATGGATATTATGACTATTATTACGGATTTATGTTACCCAACGCAGGCTATGTAAAATGGTATGACCTACAGGCCTATGACGAGGGTTTTATGCTGGTGCTGCCGGATCAGAAGAACCCCACAGAGGTAAAACCCCTGACCGAGAGGCGGAAACTTTTTGAGACATTGAAGGCTTCCGCCCAGTGGGGACACGAAATCGGCATAGAGACGGTAGGGGAGTTGAATGCTCAGATTTGCAGCGGCTCCATCAGTGATCTGATTTTGGTGCAGGAGGCGGAGCAGGAGCGGAAGATCAGTGAGATTGCCAGGGAGATTTCTTCCCGTCAGGGTGTGAAATTCATTATGATCGCAGGTCCCTCCTCGTCAGGTAAAACCAGCCTGTCCCACAGACTGTCCATTCAGCTGCGGACCCTGGGGATGACGCCGCATCCTGTGGCACTGGATAATTATTTTGTAAATCGGGAGGACACGCCTCTGGATGAGAATGGCGATTATAATTTTGAGTGTCTGGAAGCCATCGATGTAAAACGGTTTAATGACGATATGACCAGGCTCCTTAACGGGGAGCAGGTGGAAATCCCTGAATTTAACTTCAAAATTGGGCGCAGGGAGTTCAACGGTAATTATATGAAGCTGGGCAGGGAAGATGTGCTTGTCATTGAGGGTATACATGGGCTGAATCCAAAGATGAGTTATGCGCTCCCTGAGGAAAGTAAGTTTAAGATTTATATCAGTGCCCTGATTAACCTGAATGTGGATGCCCACAATCGGATTCCCACCACGGATGGCAGGCTGTTGCGCAGGTTGGTGCGGGATGCCAGAACCAGAGGCGCTTCCGCGCAGCGGACCATCCAGATGTGGCCCTCGGTGCGCAGGGGGGAGGAGGAGTATATATTCCCCTTCCAGGAGGAGGCGGATGTGATGTTTAACTCCGCCACGGTCTACGAACTGGCAGCGCTGAAACAGTATGCGGAGCCGCTGTTGTTTCACATTGAGAAGGATCAGCCGGAGTACTATGAGGCCAAGCGGTTGCTGAAGTTTTTGGAGTATTTTCTGGGGATCAGCAGCGAAGAACTGCCCAGAAATTCCATATGCAGGGAGTTTGTGGGAGGAAGTTGTTTCAGGGTGTAGTGGGGGAACAAATAACGCTGTAACTTTTGCTTTCCGTTCTTGCGAAAACTATTGAATATAGTTTTCGCAAGGTTTAAAGGGAATTTCTGCTTTCTTTTGTTAAAAGGTCGTCAATGGTATAGGGCCGGGTACACGCCAACAGGGTCGTTCTGTGTGTCTTTTCATCCAAAGCGGCCAAAATAAAGCAGCAGGATGCGGTTAATGAGTAGGAACAAACTTTGTCCGTTGTGAAGATTGCCGCCGTTTTCTTACGTTCAACCAAATTGTAGCTCCTCTCCATACGATGATAGGGCAACTCAGCTGTAGTCTTTTGTCATAATCCGTATAAATGTGATTAAACCTCTGCACTGGAACAGGCAGACTGCGTTGACAGTATTTCCCATGGAGGTGCTGAAGTATACTGCTCCTGAACAGAGCGGCTGTCCACAACCTCTTTCAGGTGAATCCGGGTATAATAGCTTGAGCTGCCTCGTGTAATTGAGTCACTAAACGGCCTGGAGGGTTTCCCGGGGTATATTGGTCTCTTTATAAATAGAAATGCCATATTATATATTTGTTATCGCATGTACGTCACAACTTTTCGAAGGGCAATATTTTTGTTTTACCACATGAGATCATAATTTGCAAAAAGACATGTGAGAGGATTCAAAAAATTTACTTGTAAAATCTGGTTCTTTATGATAAGCTATCTATAAGCAAAGGATTCAAATTCTACAATCATCTAAAAGACAATACACAAGTCTTATCAGTAATTTCGAACTTCTTGCTGGGCGGGAGCCTATATCCCAAGGAACATAAAACAACAGACCACAGCAGGAAGGGAGGATCACCTTTCCTGCCAGTTTCATTTTGGAAAGGAAAACTAATGGAAGAGACGGAAAGATTGGTAGAAACGCACAGATGGGAAAGACCAGGCATTCGTTCTCCCCACGACAGGGGCTATAAGAAAAGCCTGTCCAGACCCGGAGAATTTCTGCACTTTCTCAAAAAGTATGTGAAAGCGGATTGGATGATGGAACTGGAGGAGTGTGATTTAGACCTCTGTGACAAGGAGATGCTGGAGCGGGATTATGCGGGGAAGGAGGCTGACCTGCTCTACAGGGTGCATGTGCCCGGAGGCCGGGAAGTGTACATCTTCATTTTGCAGGAACTACAGTCATATGTGGATTATACTATGATATTCCGCGTACTGATCTATGTGGTGAACACGCTGGTGAAGTATTTTCTGGACACGGACAAAAAGGAGCGGGAACGGGTGGGATTCCGTCTGCCGTCCATGGTGCCTATCGTGTTTTACAATGGGCAGGACAGGTGGACAGCGGCCAGGAGTCTGGAGGAGTATCAGAGCGGCGGCCATCTTTTTGGAAGACATATTTTGAATCTGGAGTATTATCTGGTGGATCTGGCGGAAATCGAGGAGGAATATATATTGTCTACCAACAGAGTATTGGACAATATCATGTACTGTGACAAATACAGGAAAAAGCTGGAACTGGTGGGAGCGGTTCGCGCAGCGTGTGACAGAGTAAGAAAACTTGGGTTACAGGAGCAGGAGGAGTTCCGCAACTGGGTGAAATACATATTGCTGTCAGTCTGCGACAACAGTGAAGCCTTGGTGGATGAGATATTAAGCTGGGCAGGAAATGGGGAGGATGATATGGCATTCGAATACACATTTGTCAGAGTGTTTAGGGAGGAGCGGGAGAAAGTACGGGAAGAGGCAAGGGAGGAAGGACTCGCGGAAGGACATGCCGAAGGGCGAGCGGAAGGACGAGTCGAAGCAAAGACGGAGGATATACTGGAACTGCTGGAAGAGCTTGGCGCTGTCCCGGAAGACTTAAAGGAGAGAATTTCCGGTCAGAAAGATTGGGACACTCTGAGAAACTGGCTTAAATTGGCAGCCAGAGTCAGGTCAATTGAGGAGTTTAAAGGGCGGATATCTATGTCCAGGTGACAATTATCTAATGCAAAATCTGTCGTTTTCTTTAGCCTTTTCCTTCCATGTGGTTCATGCTTGCAGATGCAGGTTTTGATGCTGCTTTTCGGGGAGTTGCCAAAAACTACGGTTTGTGATATGATCTAAAAGAAGTAAGTAGGACAGGCGATCGCAGCCACGGCAGCGTGGGTGAGGAAAGTCCGGGCTTCATAGGGCAGGATGCCGGATAACGTCCGGTGGAGGCAACTCCAAGGCCAGTGCAACAGAGATATACCGCCAGGAAATTACCCGTTTTGCGGTGGTTTTCAGGTAAGGGTGGAAAGGCAGCTTAAGAGACTACCGTCCGCCTGGTAACAGGCGGAGCCATGTAAACCCCATCCGAAGCAAAACCAAAACGAAAGCGAAAGGCTTGCCCGGCCTGCTTTCAGGTAGGTTGCTGGAGGCACCTGGCGACAGGTGCCCTAGATAGATGATCGCTCAACGACATAACCCGGCTTATCGTTCTGCTTATACCTCAATCCCAGTATTTTCCATGAATACTGGGATTTTGCTATAAAACCTCTGGTCTTATGCGGTGTGAACTATCATGCGTCCGGATCTGGATAGTCATGGGGCAACGGACTTCGTAAAGGAATATTTCAGGAAAAAGGATTTGTACGGTATAAAGACAGAACCTTTTCAGTGAGGAAAGAATGGTAAAAGGAATCAGGAGATTGTTGATGGCAGCCGTTCTTATATGGATGTTGTCGGCTTGCGGTGATCTGGAGGCGGAGAAAAAGCAATTCGTAGTAGTACAGACTGAATTTGCGGAACAGGGGAATAAGGATGGAATAATGGCATGGGACACAGATCCTCAGGCTCCAGGAGGTCCTGCTGGCAGAGTAAAACCGGAAGATGAAATGGGACAGGAGGATATACAACGATATCTCAGACAGGCGACGGTGGGGATTTTGGGCCCCCAATATGTGGGCAGCGGTGTGATCTGGTCCTCGAATGAGGAAAAGCTGGTGATTGCCACAGCTGCTCATGTGATCTGGGATAACAGTCCCATGACAGTGCGGTTTGACCAGGGAGAGTCGGTGGAAGCCCAAATACTTCATGTCTCCGACCAGGTGGATGTCGCTTTTCTGGAGGTGTCTCTACAGGAGGCGGAGAAGAAGGGGGCAGTCTGGCAGATAGCCAGTCAGGACGAAGAGGTCTGCGAGCGACTTGAGGCGGGGCAGACACTGTGGATAATGGGGGCAGTAGAGGAAACCGCAGACAGCATCTGCTGCGGCAGCGTGGTGGACCCCTGGATTTATATGGAAGATTTTGAAAATTACATGCTGCTGGGGCATGCGCATGCTATTTCGGGAGCCTCCGGCGGCGGTGTGTTTACTCGGGAGGGTGTCCTGGTGGGCATACTCTGCGGCGGTAATGAGGAGGATCAGGTTGCTGTACTGCCCTGGAGTGTGATGGAGGCCAACAGGAAGTAAGGCGCGATATTTTAGGTTTTGCAGATATTGACAAGCAGGTGGATTTGTAAGACAATAAAAGGTAACGGTTATGGATTAAAACCAGTTTGTGCAGATATGTAGGCAGCATGGTTTTAATTACCGGAATTAAGTGTATAAAGGGGATATGCAGAACTTTAAACTAAGAAAGGGAGTATGAATTATGACAAAGATTGATATTGTATCCGGTTTTTTGGGGGCAGGCAAGACTACATTGATTAAAAAGCTGATAAAGGAGGCGCTACAGGACACCCAGGTAGTGCTGATTGAGAACGAGTTTGGGGAGATCGGCATTGACGGCGGTTTTCTGAAAGATGCGGGGATTGAGATAAAGGAGATGAATTCCGGCTGTATCTGTTGTTCTCTTGTGGGTGATTTTGGCGCGTCCCTGAAAGAGGTACTGACAACCTATAGGCCTGACAGGGTGTTGATTGAGCCTTCCGGTGTGGGTAAACTCTCCGATGTAGTGAAAGCGGTGGAGAATGTAGCCGCCGATCTGGAGGTGAAAGTGAACAGTGCCGTTGCGGTGGTGGATGCTTCCAAGTGTAGGATGTATATTAAAAATTTTGGCGAGTTTTTTATTAATCAGATTTCCCATGCGGGAACAATTATTTTGAGCAGAACCGGCAATATGCCGCAGGAAAAGCTACAGGCTACGGTGGAACTGATACGTCAGCACAATGGGGTGGCTACTGTTATCACTACGCCATGGGAAGATCTGGAGGGCAGGGCGATTCTGGAGACCATTGAAGGGGTGGATAATCTGGACGATATGATGAAAGAGATGCTGGAGCATGCCAGAGAGCATGAGCATCATCATCATTATGATGAGAAGGGTGTGTGCGCCTGCGGACATCACCATGGCGAGGAAGAACATGGCCACCATCCTGAGCACGGGGAGCATGATCACGATCATGAGGAAGAACACGGCCACCATCCTGAGCACGAGGACCACGATCACGATCATGGGGATGAGCACTGTCATCACCATGGGCATGAAGAAGGCCATGGCCACGATCACGAGGAGGGACATGAGCATCACCATCACTATGATGAAAACGGAGTATGCAGCTGCGGGCACCATCATGACGGCGATGGAGAGCATGACCATAGCCACCACCACGACCATCATGGGCATCATCATGCGGACGAGGTGTTTGGCAGTTGGGGTATGGAGACTCCTAACACTTACACGGCGGAGGAGATTGAGGAGATTTTATCCGCGCTGGATACCGGTAATTATGGCATGATTCTGCGCTCTAAGGGAATGGTGCCCGCCGGTGACGGCAGCTGGGTTTATTTTGACTATGTGCCCCAGGAGCATGATATACGGGACGGCAAGCCGGAAGTGACAGGGAAGATCTGTGTCATCGGCTCCAAGTTAAACGAGGAGAAACTTGCGGAGCTGTTCCGCAGGTAGCTCAAACGGCGGATTCCTCAGGAGCAACGGATATATAGCGACTGTAGTTGTTGTAGTAGAGGAAGGATTGGAGGAAATGCACGGTATGAAACCGGTCTATATTATCAACGGATTTTTGGAGAGCGGGAAGACAGAATTTATAACCTATACCATCTCTCAGCCCTATTTTCGGATAAAGGGAAAGACTCTGATCATCGCCTGTGAAGAGGGGGAGGTAGAGTACCGGGAGGAGTTGCTGCGCAGATGTAACGCGGTACTGGAGGTCATAGAGGAAGAAGATGACTGTAATCCGGGTTATCTGATGGAGCTGGAAAAAAAGCATAAGCCGGAGCGTATCATTATTGAGTACAATGGCATGTGGAATTTTAAGAATCTTAAGCTCCCCTGGTATTGGAGGGTGGAACAGCAGATTACCACCATTGACGGTTCTACTTTTCCCATGTACTATACAAACATGCGCTCCCTGCTGGCAGAGATGGTGAGAAAGTCAGAAATGATAATCTTTAACCGCTGTGACGGCATCCAGGAGCTGAATGTCTACAAGCGCAATATCAAGGCGGTAAATCAGAACGCGGATGTGATATTTGAGGATGCCAACGGAGAGGTAAACGAGATTTTTGAGGAGGATTTACCCTATGATTTACAGGCGGAAATAATTGAGCTGAATGAGGAGAGTTACGGGATCTGGTATCTGGACTCTCTGGATCATCTGGAACGCTATGAAGGAAAAACCATTCGTTTTACGGCCATGGTATTGAAGCCGGAGGGTATAGAAAAGGGTTATTTTGTGCCGGGCCGCATGGCAATGACCTGTTGCGCGGACGATATGGCTTTTCTCGGCTTTGCCTGCCAGTTTGAGGGGGCGGAGAGCCTGGCACAGAGAGAGTGGGTGCAGGTGACGGCCACTGTGAGAAAAGAGTACTGGAAGGACTATGAGGGAGAGGGCCCTATGTTGCACGCGGTCTCGGTGATTAAGACCAAGGCACCCAAAAATGAAGTCATTAGTTTCACTTGAGCAAGGGAATGGGGGAATACGGGAGACAATATGGCGATGGAATCTGCCAGAGAAATTCAACAATTGAAGAGCCGCATAAAAGATCTGGCGGACAGGTCTTATCGGCAGAACGTATATACTTTTACAGGATTTTTAGATCTGGGAGAACAGGGGCAGTTCTGGGGCATGGAAAAGGAACTGCATTACTGCGGTTTTCGGCTTTGGGGGGGCTATGAGCAGGCGGAGCGAAAAGTGGTCCGCCTGGGCAGCCCGGAGATCCTGGGCTATGAGGAAAATTTTCCCATTGCCTGTATCCATATCGCACCGCTACAGGCCAAATTTGCCGATGCTCTGGGCCATCGGGATTTTTTGGGGGCGTTGATGAACCTGGGGATTGAACGGGGGACGCTGGGGGATATCCGGGTGGGGGAGAAAGAGGCCTATCTGTACTGCCTGTCTAATATGGCGGAGTATATCTGTGCGCATTTGGACAAGGTACGGCATACCAGCATGAAATGTGTCCGGGTGGCGGAGAGCGCGGATATACGGAAGGAGGAGCCAAGAGAAATGGTGGTGCAGCTGTCGTCTCCCCGGATAGATGCCTGCCTGGCCAGAGTGTACAATCGGTCCAGAGGCGAGATCCTGGAGGCGTTTCAAAGCGGCAAGGTTTATGTGGACGGCAGGCTGTGCGAGAACAATTCGCGGCAGCTTAAGGGCGGAGAGACGGTGAATCTGCGGGGGCAGGGTAAATTTCTTTTCACCGGAGAACAAAGGGAGACCCGCAAGGGAAAATTGTCTGTAAAGATATTGATATACCAATGAGCCAGGGAGGAAGATATGCATCATTATTCGGTGATTCAGTGGCTGTTTTTCTTTTACTTTTACTGCTTTGTGGGATGGTGCATAGAGTCTGTCTATGTGTCTCTTCATCAAAAACGTCTGGTGAACAGGGGGTTTATGAAAGGGCCTTTTCTGCCCCTGTATGGAAGCGGCGGTATTATGATGCTGGTGGTCTCCATACCCTTTCAGGAGCATTTGGTCCTGGTGTATATTGCGGGCTGTATCGGCGCGACCGTACTGGAATATGTGACGGGCGTGGCCATGGAGGCGCTGTTTAAGGTGCGGTACTGGGATTACTCCGACAAGAAATTTAATTTTCAGGGGCATATCTGTCTGGGCACATCCCTGGCCTGGGGGCTGTTCACCATACTGATGACCCGACTGGTGCATAAGCTGGTGGAACATCTGGTGTTGATGATTCCCGCTACTGCGCTGACGGTTATCACACTGGCGCTGACTGTGGGCATTGCCTGTGATTTTGCCCTGTCCTTTAAGGCTGCCATGGATTTGCGGGATGTCTTGATTATGATGGAGAAGGCCAGGGAGGAGTTGATGCATATCCAGAAGCGTCTGGATGTGATAATTGCCCTGGCTGACAGTGAACTCCAGGCCCGCAGGGAAGAGTGGAACGAGGCCAGAGAAGCCAGGATAGATGCATGGAATGAAGCCAAAGAGGCCCGGGCGGAAGCGCGCAGTGAGGCCAGAGAGGCCCGAATAGAGGCGCGCAGCGAGGCAAAAGAGGCCCGAGCGGAAGCCGGCGAGGCCCGCAGGGCAGAGATAGCCCGACAGAGGGCTCGGTTTAGCGAGAGCATGACTTTGAGAGTGGGAGAACTGAAAGCGGGCATAGAGGAAAAATTTGCGGTTTTAAGGCAGCGCGCTCTGGAAAAGCCCTCCGGGTATCTGGAGAGTGTGCGGGAAGAAATTGGCGAGCTTCGGGTCAAGTACCGTGTCAGTGTACAGAGAAGGGACGGTCTTGGAAAAACCGGGAATTTCTATAGAAATCTGCTTCGCTCAAATCCTTCCATGACATCCAGGATCTTTAAGGACGCATGGGAGGATCTGAAGAAAAATACGGAATGCGATCCGGAAGAAGAGGATAAATCGCAGGGCGCTTTGAAAAAGGGTTAATCCCTAGATATTTCCTGCCGAAATATACAATGATACGCGAATGTGTTCCATTAGAGATGTGGAGGTAAACATGAAAATAGGAGAGGCCCTGGCCGCTTACCGAGGGGAGCGAAAAATGATCGTACAGGAGAGGCGGGAGCTGTACAAACAGAAGGAATCGCTGGAAAAGAGAATCCATGCCACCGAGGGGGGCAAAGAGCGCTACGCCGATGAAGCCGCCACGCTGGAATTATCCATAAACAATGTGAACGAGCGCTTTGAGGAGAATCTGAAAGTGCTGGACCAGCTCACGGAGCAGGAGGCGGTGGTCTGGAACGCGGAGGTTTCCAGGCAGCAGGCCGATGTGATGGAAGATGCTGCCGTTGAGATGGGCAAAATCATGGAAGTGGCGCACCGCATCGCTAAGGGGGCCATTGTCCCGGCGGCGGATGAGAAAAAGCTGTTGGATTACAGCTTTGAGATGTATCAGGCTGCCAAAAGCATGGGCGCTATGGTTCAGATGCAAAAAAAGCGCGAGAAATACGACTCTCTGTGGGGGGATGAAGAAGAGGAGAAACAGGAGTATGATCCTGCGGGGAAGGCGTACAACACGGAGACGGATATAGGGCTTCCCGCGCCTGTAGCGGAGACTGGCGGGGAAAGCGTTGATGGGGGAACAATGTAGGGGAAGTAAATAAAAAATTTTGTTTCATAGGCGACTCACCGACAGAAGCCAATTATACGGTATGCAGGTGCCGTTCCACATATTGTTCCCTCTATTTTACTGCCCCATAAAAGGGTTGTGTTTGATGAAACGGCTTTTTTCGGTCAGGATCGCTTCTTCGATTCTATATAGCGTCATAGATATTGCTTGCGTTCCCTAGGGGGATTTCGATTTAATTTTCCAATAAAAGATTTATTTCACTGTACATGTTTTTGGGATTCCCTTTTCAGAATTGTGTACCCATGTAAAAAGAATTTATAAATATGCATTGTAAGTAACAGGCAAATATTTGTAATCGAATATATAAAACGGATTTTTTAGGCTAAACGGAGTTTTTGAAGATGGATAAGGCACGAGTTTATATTGATTTAAACGAAATGGTTACGAATGATATTGCATTGTTGTCAAAAAATGATACCAAGGCTGATAGTATGAACAACATAATTACATTTTATGAAGGACTGCCTGTTAGCCTATATTCCGATGATGCGTCCAACAGCGGAGAAACGGATAATTTGATTTTTGAAGGCACTGCCATAAAATATGATTTAAGGAGTTATCCAGAATGGTGGCATGTAAAATGGTGTGTTCGTATTGATTGGAATAGTCTTATGCATGAATCTGATGTGAAATTTTTGCAGTTATTACCCATAGAAATAGAAAAGCATCCAAACGATTTATTTGCTCTTCAAAAATTCCTGATATGTTTTAAAGATCATGGAATGGATAAAGATAGTATGTTAAAGAATTTGCAAAAAATAAAAAGTCAATGTGACTTTAAGGAAAAGGATGTTTTGATGGATTTAATGGATTTTGTCGTTGGTTGGCGCAGTCAGGACTTATCAATCTATTGAAACATACGACTATATATAGAAAAAATATGGATCACAGAACTTGTGTGTTGCATTATCGAAAAAGTAGATTTGAACAATCAGACAGAGATATTATGTAACCTTACAAAAGAAAATGAAACTTTATGATTCAATTTGTTGCATCGTATTTATTCATCTGCTGTGTTGTATGAAACGTTTGAGGATGAATAGAATATTTTCTCCCGCTATTCCAATTCGCTCCGGCAGTCCGGATCGCATCCTGCATGATTTGCCGGCCGCCACGTCTATTTCCCCTCCGGTTTCTCGCCGGGCCCTGAAAACTCCTCGTAAAAGACCTGCCGAAGTTCTCCGTCAATCCGGTCTGGCACGCAGACAGTATCTGGCGCTTTTCACGGGGAGTAGAACTCAACCCGCCGCGAAAAGTGCCAGTTCCCCGCCTTCCCAGCGGTGCAAATCGCGCATCTGAATTGTGCAAGTACAAGGAAAACCGCGTCTCCTGTTCGCAACGTGTATAGGGGAGCGCACAAACGGCAAGCAAATTGTGTGTGATCAAATCAGATCAACAATGAGTAACAGGGGGATGTAGGTTTCTGACTGCTTTGCCGGGAACGAGCGGCGCGGGCGGGGAGAACAGAACCGGAAGGGCGAGCGAGATGGATGCAAACAGGGAACCGGGGAAATGGATTCATTTACAAGTATAAATGAATGAGGGGATTCAACCGATATATAACATATGAAGGCAGGAAAACAGCAGGAGCCATGTTCCGTGAGGAAGCTGTTACTGGGAATATTGTGCGCGTCCGGTATGGCCGGACAGGGGAAGAATGATTTGGCAGATTGGCGGGAAAGCTGCGAATCTCCGGAAAGAAAGGGAAAAATATGGGAGAGATTACACCCAGTGAAAATGAGTGGTTGATCATGGAGGTACTGTGGGCACATGAGGAGGCCATGACGGCGGCGGAGATCATTGAACGGCTCACGGGTAAGACGGATGTGAGCCAGAAGACTATCCGGGTTATGATAAACCGCCTGTTGGCGAAAGGAATGTTGACGTATACAGTGGACGAGCGGGACGCAAGAATCTATCATTATCAGGCAGCCAGGACCAAGGAAGAGTGCCTGCGGCTGAAAAGCAGGCGCTTTGTCAGCAATTATTTCGGAGGCAACGCATCGCTGGCAGTGGCAAGTTTTCTACAGTCGGCTGATATCAGCCGGGAGCAGTTGGAGGATTTGAGCAGCCTGGTGGAGAGCCTGAAAGACAGGACCTGAGCGGGGACAGAGAGACTGTGCCGTGGGTAGGAGAAGGAGGGTTTGACCGCGCAGGAAAGGGCGCGGGGGCAGGTCCGGATGTACAGAGAAGCTGGCGAAGGCAGGTGCGCCTGCACAGGAATGCGTGCTGGCGCGGGAAGACAGGGGGTGAAGGGGATGGCGCGGATCTATGAATTTATGCATATCTTTTGGCGTTTCGGAATATTTTGCTGTCAATATGGTTTTTCCAAGTGTGTGAAGACGGCGTTTTGCGGCTTATTGGTTATGGGGCCACTGCTGATCTGGCACTATTGGCGGCGGGAAAAGAGCGGCAGATGCGGCGACGGGGGGTTCTACAGTTGGTTCCTGTTGTTTCCTGCGGCGGCCACGGGGATGAGCAGGCTGTTTTATCAGCGCTGGAGCATCTGGCTGCAAAACGGAATTAACGTACTGGGGCGTACCTGGATAAGCGGAGCCTGCTTTGCGGTGATGCTGACGCTGGTGGGCTGGTGGCTGGTCAGAAAGAGAACCCTGGCCCGAAAAATACGAAAATTACCTTGTTGGTATTCCATAAATTCCGTTCTTTACAGGGGGAGGGAAGACTGGCGGGACTGTGTCAGCCGAGTGACCCGCGGGGATCGCTGGAAGCTGGCCCGCTGGTATCTGGGGCGGGCTCGGGTATACATCGGCAAAGACGGAACCAGTCCCTTTTGCGGTGGCATATTTCGGCCTTATATCGTGATGCCGGATTTCTGCCTGGAACCGGCGGAGGAGGACATGAACGATTGGGAGGACAGAAGGCTGACAAAGCAGGGGAAGGTGCTGTTGTGCCATGAACTGCTGCACCTGAAAGCAGGGCATATTCTGTGGATCAATCTGTTTGCGTTGCTGCGTATCTACTGGTGGTTCAATCCGCTTGTCTATCTTTGTGAGAGATTGCTACAGCAGGATATGGAGAAAGCCTGTGATGAGGGCTGTCTGTACTATGCGGATGTCAGCGAGAGGGAATATGGCAGGATGTTGCTGGCGATGGCCGCCGGACAGACGCCCATGAGACCGGCGGGAGCCGCTACGTTTTTGAAAGACAGAGACTATCATTCCCTGAAGAGCCGCATTTGCAATCTGAAGGGAAAATGCGAGTGGAAACAGTATCAATGCATACATAAACGTATGGGACAAAGATGCGCCGTCACGCTGGCGCTCGGGTTTCTGGCGGTGGAAGCCACTTCCTATCCTCTGTACACCCGACTGCCGGAACTGACTCTATACGACGAGAGTCTGCGCCTGATCTGCAATGATTCCCCGCAGCTTCGCGAGGCGGTCGCGGTGGTGGACGGATATTTGCGGATTGACGGGGAGCGGATGGAGGAGTGCATTAAAGATTTGGAGATAGAGGGGGAATATGTTTATCTGGGTTACGATGCCATTATGAAAGTACCGGGTGCAGGAGGCGGCGGCAATGTAGGGATGATTGCGCTGGGGAATTATGAAGATATTTTCTATCTGCGGGCTGAAAGCTGGGAGAATGACTTTATGGAATTTTGTCTGAAATATTTACTGTAAAGCATAAAACGTACATGGTCGTTTGGTGCAGAAGGGCTTGTCTCAGCGGATAAGCAGCCGATATGATTAGTGAGAATCGGACAAACTATTTACTTGATGAGGTTGGTATGGAGCAAGTGACATTTACATTTGTGGAGGGAGAGACAACTCTGCAGGCGGAAGAAATATTCTATATCGAGACCAGCAGACATAAAAATATCTTTCACACCATAGACAGGACGTATAGTATTTACAGAAAGATGGACGAGATTGAGGATGCCATGCAGGGGATGGATTTCCTCAGATGTCACCAGAGTTTTTTGGTGAATATGCGTTATATTCGGAAGATCAGCAGCTACGTGATGACGCTGACCACAGGGCAGGAGTTGTCTGTGCCCAAGGCCAGATACCGGGAGGTCAAGCGTCAGTACGGAGAGTATTTGGAGAAAACAGGGAAAACAGAAGACTCCCAGGTGGCGGGTTCCCACACGGCGCAGGGATAATGTCTGTGCGCCTGTCGCGGTGGGATATTCCATACCAGACCTGTATCAGTAGAGAAGCTGTGAACAACGGCTTCTTTTTGTTTACAACAACAGAATCCTTGTGGACCCTGGATTCTGTTGTTGTATTTTTTGCGGCTTGCCATTATAATAAAGATAATAGTGTTCGGAAGGGAGGACGGGATGTTTGGTTATAAGAGAAAAACGGGAGAGATTGATGCCCAGCTGACCATAGTGGCCAACAGTCTGGCCAACAATTACAAGGATGCGGCCAGGGACGGCCTCAAGGAGGCCAGGCGTTTGTTTGAAGCCATGGAGGGCGAACTGCCGGAGAAGGAGCGAAGACGGATCCGTCAGCAGATTGACTGTTTTCAGGAGGAAATGAAAGGATATTCCCATTATAATCATATCGGATGGTGATACGGAAGGCAGCCGGGTCGGGGATATCGCGCAAATTTGTATTTGAATGTGGACATTCAAATGGGATTGGATGTATCAATAACAGTGGAAAAAAGTTTGGAGGCAGAACTTCCCAATATGGATTCAAGACAATAGAATCCTTGGGGAGCGTGGATTTTATTGTTGGTACAATACAACAGGTAAGGCAGTAGTTGACTCGTCAACTACAGGTTTGCGGGAAAGAGGAAAGAATGAGACTGATTATAGTACGGCATGGGGACCCGGACTACGGGAGGGATTCCCTGACAGAGAAAGGATGGCGGGAAGCGGCGTTTCTGGCAGACAGGATATCGCGGCTGGATGTAAAGGAGTTTTATGTATCCCCGCTGGGGCGCGCCAGGGACACAGCATCTTTGACGTTGGAAAAAATGGGGCGCGAGGCTACCGTGTGCCCGTGGCTGCGGGAATTTGCCCCTCAGATAATGAGGCCGGACGTGGCGGATCATAAGATGATATCCTGGGACTGGCTGCCCCAGGACTGGACAAGGGTAGATGAATTCTACCGCCGTGATCTGTGGAGTACGCCGCCCATGATGCGGGAGGCTATGGCTACGGACCCCGTCACAGGTGAAATACGGGTGGGGATTCAGGAAGAATATAATTGGGTGATACGGAATTTTGACGGCGTGCTGGAGGAACACGGTTACCAGCGCAAGGGGGAGATTTACCGTGTTAAGCAGGCTAATCAGGACACGTTGGTATTTTTCTGTCACTTTGGGGTAGAATGTGTATTGCTCAGTCATCTGCTGGGAATATCCCCCATGGTACTGTGGCATGGGACGGTGGCCGCCCCCACTGCGGTGACCACTCTGTACACGGAGGAGCGCAGGCGGGGTAAGGCCGCATTTCGCATGACGGCTTTTGGAGATATCTCTCATCTGTACGAAGCAGGGGAAGAACCTGCCTTTGCGGCCCGATTCTGCGAGGTCTACGGAAATGAGGACAGACACGACTGAGGTGCCAATCCGGTAAGACACGGTAAAACATAACGCATATAAAGGGGATCATATGGGCAAGGTCTGTTATACAGCAGGGGGAAGACGGGCAGGCGGTTATATGACCGGGCGGTCGAAGCAGAACGGCAGCTTGGCGTAAGGCAATTGTGGCAGGAGGAGGGTCCTCTCATATATTAATCATAAGAGCAATCGGAAAGTAGGAGCACTATTATGCAGGTAGTTACGGGTCTGTTAATTCCTTTTGCGGGAACCACATTGGGCGCGGCCATGGTGTTCCTGATGAAGAATGAAATGAATAAAAAGCTGGAGAAGCTCCTTTTGGGTTTCGCGGCGGGAGTGATGATTGCGGCTTCTGTGTGGTCGCTGCTCATCCCCGGCATTGAGATGGCCGGAGAACAGGGCAAAATTGCCTGGGTGCCTGCCACGGTGGGATTTTTGCTGGGAATGTTTTTCCTGCTGGCGTTGGACAGTCTGATTCCACATCTGCATCTGGACAGCAACAGGCCGGAGGGCGTGAAGACCGGTCTGGGCAAGACGGCCATGCTGGTCTTTGCGGTGACGCTGCACAATCTGCCGGAGGGTATGGCGGTGGGTGTAACCTTTGCCGGGGCCCTGATGGGTAACACGGGCATAACCATGGCAGGGGCCTTTGCTCTGGCCGTGGGCATTGCCATCCAGAATTTCCCGGAGGGAGCCATTATTTCCATGCCTCTGAAAAGCAGCGGGCAGGGTATCTCCAAGGGCAGGGCCTTTTACTATGGAATGCTTTCCGGACTGGTGGAACCCATTGGCGCGGTGATCACGATACTTCTGACTAATCTGGTGGTGCCCTTCCTGCCCTATCTGCTTTCCTTTGCGGCGGGAGCCATGATTTATGTGGTGGTGGAAGAACTGATTCCGGAGTCCCAGTCCGGAGAGCACACCAATATCGGCACCATCGGTGTGGCCATGGGCTTTACCCTGATGATGGTGCTGGATGTGGCGCTGGGGTAGGGCAGCGGAAAAGGAGCCGGATGCCATGTTTTTGGCCTGGGGCTTTGGTGGACCATATAACTGATTTTGTGCAAAATCGTCCGGAAAAGAGAATATCTGAGGCAATTTGAGAAAGCGCCAGGGTGCGGGATGAAGACGGGGTGTGCAATGGAGAAAACGCAACCAATACTACTGCTGGTGGACGGACATAATCTGCTGTTTCAAATGTTTTACGGGATGCCTGCCCGGATTGTGAACCGGGAGGGTAAAGCCATCCAGGGAACTTTGGGCTTTGTGGGAGCGATGCTGAAAATTGTCCGGCGGGTGCGTCCCAGTCATGTGGCGGTGATTTTTGACGGAGAACATGAGAATCGGCGCAGGGATATATCAAAAGATTACAAGGCGAACCGCCCGGATTTCAGTCAGGTGCCCAGAGAGGAGAATCCCTTTTCTCAGTTGCCGGATGTATACCGGGCGCTTCGGTATCTACAGATTCCTTTCTGGGAGACGCAGGTGTATGAGACCGACGACGAGATCGCGGCCTATGTCTATGCTTATGGGAGGGCGTTCGAGCAGGAAACGGCCATGCACTGTGCCATGACAGAGAGCAAAGCGCGGATTATCATCTCATCCTTAGACAGCGATTTTTTTCAGCTGATCGGGGAGAATGTGTCCGTTCTGCGCTACAGGGGGGAGAAAACCGTTCTGTGTGACATGGCTTACATTCGGGATAAGCTGGGAATTGAGCCCTCCCAATATGCGTATTACAAAGCCCTTACAGGAGATAAGGCCGATAATATAGAGGGGGTCCGGGGCGTCGGCCCCAGGACGGCAGCGGACCTGACGCGGCAGTTTGGCAGTTTGGATGAACTGTTGGAGCGTCAAAGTGAGATTGGGAAGCCTTCCGTGCGGAAGGCGCTGACGGAAGCGGAAGAGCGGCTGCAAAAGAATTATCAGCTTATACGGCTGGATGAGAGGGCTTCTGTCACCAGGCGGCTTCAGGATCTGGCCTGGCAGGACCTCGGTCTGACCACTACGGAGGTGCTGACGGGAATCGGTCTGAAATAGGAAAATGATCGGGAGAAGAGAGCACATGATATACCTATCGCAATTTACATTTCCCACTGGGGAGCAGGAGTTTGACTTCTTTCTGGGGGAAAAACGGACCTGCTATGATTCATTTTACCCTTTTCAGGTTTTGTCTAAAAGAAACTTGCGGGTATTGGATTTCGAGCCGGTGACGATTCTTTATGGAGGCAACGGTTCCGGTAAGACCACGGCGCTGAATGTGATCGGGGAGACTCTGGGACTGGAGCGGGATACTTTGTACAATCGCAGCAATTTTTTTGAAAACTATACCAGACTCTGTTATTTCGAGACCCGGCAGCCTGTTCCGAAGAGCAGCAGAATTATCACCAGCGACGATGTATTTGACTTTATGCTGAACTTACGCTCGTTAAATGAGGGAATTGATCAGAAGCGGGAGGGTATGTTTCAGGAATACCTGGAAAACAAATACGCCCACTTCCAGATGCGTTCCCTGGAGGACTATGAGCAGTTGAAAAAGGTGGTGCAGGCCCGCTCCAAGACCCAGTCCAGATATGTGCGCGCCAATCTGATGGACAATGTGAGGGAGCATTCCAACGGGGAGAGCGCTTTTTTGTATTTCTCCGAAAAAATACAGGAGAATGGGCTCTATCTTCTGGATGAGCCGGAGAACAGCTTATCGCCCCAGCGGCAGCAGGAGCTGTTGCGCTTTTTGGAGGACTCCGCTCGTTTCTTCGGCTGTCAGTTTGTCATTGCCACCCATTCTCCCTTTCTGCTGTCCATGAGGGGAGCCAAGATCTACGACCTGGATGAGGACCCGGCGGATGTGAAGCGGTGGACGGAACTTTCCAATGTGAGGGCGTATTTTGATTTTTTCAAGAAGCACGAGAGGGAGTTTACATAAAATACAGGCATTCGGGATCAGGAAAAACAAAACCGCCGCAGAGCAATCTGCGGCGGTTACGCGTATCGGCGGGCACAGCCCGGGAAGGAGAGAGTGGTTTCGGGAATTTGTATGGACAGTTACGCTTTATTCCCCAGAATCCGGAAAGAAACCGTCACTACAAACAGATCCGCGTTGGTCTCCCAGCTAAAGGTTCCGCCGCAGGCTTCCGTGAAACTCTGGGCGATGGAGAGTCCTAAACCGCTGCCCCCGTCGGTGCGGCTCTGGTCTCCTCTGGCAAAGCGTTCCGTGAAATCCTTATCTTTTTCCAATTCCAGATAAGAGGTATTCTTGACGCTGGCCACCGCCAGACATCCGTCGGTCTGTAGGGTCACGAACACTCTGGAACCGTCCAGAGAATACTGTATGGCGTTCTGAAACAGGTTCTGGAACACCCGGTACAGCCGTTGGCCGTCGGCCAGAATCATAACCGGCGACTCTGGAATTTCCGTGCGGAAAGTGACTTTGCTGTTGCCGATCTGTTCCTCCATATCCGCCAGAGTCTGGCACAGCAGCTTGCCAAAGTCCAGTTCCTCCATATGCATGGGCAGTTCCCCGGAGGCGGCTTTACTCACGGCAAACACGTCCTGCACCATGTTTTTTAAACGCTGGGACTTTTCGTCCAGAATCTTTACATAGTCCTGTACATGCGCTGGCAGTTCTTTTTCCTCTTTGAGGAATTGCACATAGCTGATGATGGAAGTCAGCGGCGTCTTGATGTCGTGGGATACATTGGCTATGAGCTCCACTTTCATGCGCTCGCTCTTCATCTGTTCATCCACAGCGCATGCCATACCCTGCCGGATGTCCTCCAGCTGCGCGATGGTGTCCTCCAGATCATGACCTGCCAGCCGGGAATTTCTGTCCCGGGGAAAGATTATGTCTCCGGTTTCAGCCTCGGTTTTCACAGTGGCTTCGGTCAAATTCCCGCTTTCGGAACCGCCTCTCTTATCGGAAATCTCTTTGTACCCGGCGTAGTTTCCGCTGCGAATATCGCTGATCCGTTTTGACAATGCTTCCAGATCCCGGGCAGTCTCCATGTTTTTGGCTCCGATCCGGTATTGCAGCGCCAGAAATCCTACCAGTATCAGGAAGAAAAGGCTGCCAACTCCCCAGACGGTTTCGGCGCTGTGATTCCCCTGCGCATAACCTAATACGCCTCCTGCCAGCATCATCAGTCCGTATGCGGCGGCAGCGGCAAAGGCGGCGCCGTTTCGGTGGGCAGATTTTACCGACAGGGGCTGTCCCAGATCCCGGGCGCTGAAAGCCCGGTACAGTTTAGCTATAAGCCCATGCTGCCAGACTTTCCGGTTTCGGCGCAGGTCGGTGGCGGCCAGGTATACCAGCCAGAACAAAGTGATATGAGACCAGCTGGGAAGATGACAAAGCGTCCTGGAGATGATATTGTCGATCATGTTATTATCGATCATGTACTCCCACTCGTACCACACGTCCCCGTAATCCCAATAGATCTGTGTGACGCAGAGAAGAAAAAGCACATACAGAACCAGGAGAAAGAGCAGTATTTTACACTCAAACCAGACTTTTCCCGTAAATCGGGCAATGGCGGCGTTCGCCTCCCGCCTGGACTTTCTGCACAGGAGTGCCGGAATAAGGAGCGCAAGTCCGCCCCCCAAAGCCGCTATGTAGCAGATCAGCCGCGTTCTGGTTTGTAGAGTGTTATACCGCAGCCAGTACAGGGTATTGTCCATCTGCTGATAATTGCTTCTGGCGTAGGAACTCTCCGTGTACAGCACGGGTTCTCGTGCCACGGCCATGTAGATCACGGCCTTTTTCATCTCGTCATCCACTGTAAAGTTGTGGTAGCCTGGCACATACCACTCACTGCCATCCCGGTAATAGCCGTCCCCGTAGACATCCAGTTCCTGTCCATCCTTGAAAATCCGGACTTTTCCCTCCGCATATTGTAACAGAAAATTGTAATCTTCCGGCACAGTCAGACTGCCATCCGTGGGAAGCAGCTCTGAGTTAGAGTAGAGAACCTTGCCGTCATAGGCGATGGAATAGAGCAGGTTCTGGTCTTTTTTGATGCCTTCGTGATATTGCTGGGCGAGCTTTTGGCATTGCTCCCTTCGCTTTTCTTTCCACTGGTCGTCTGTTAGTTCCGGCAGGCTATAGTTCTGCCAACAGTTCGCGATATCTTCCAGTTCTTCGGCAGACATTCCCAGATCCTCAACGGGAGCCAACGCAGGCTGTTCAACGATAATATTGTCCGTGGCCTCCCTTTCGAAGACGCCCTCCTGAATAATACCAGGATATGCATACCCATAGTAATCATAAGAATCGTAGCAGTTATAATAGCCGTCGTAGGAATCTGTAGCCATGGCGAGGAAATTCTCCAGATGCCCTGCAATATAGTCCCGAAAACGGTAACTCTGCTGGTAGTCGTCCTGCAACACCTGATCAGGATGTCTCCAGAAATCTCCCGGCAGATTTTGCAGGAGTTCAATGCCGCCGCCCAGCGTCAGGCTGACTCCCGCAAAGAAGACGATAAAACTAGTTGCTTTTTTCCTGTTTTTCCATTTTGTATCCAATGCCCCACACCACCTTTATATATTCTGGCTCTTTTGGATTCAGCTCCACCTTTTCCCGGATGCGTCGGATATGCACCATGACGGTGTTCTCCGAAGCAAACGCGTCCTCGCCCCACACCCGGCGATAAATCTCTTCGGCGGGAAAGACTCTTCCCGGATTGCGCATCAGCAGGTCAATGATACCTGTCTCCGTGGCGGTGAGCTTTACGGGTTCCCCGTCCGCGTAGAGGGTTTTGTCCTCTGTGCGATACAAAAGCCTTCCGTTTCGGAGTTCGCCCGTGTGGCTTCCTGCATGAATGTCGCCCAGCAGAGTGTAGCGGCGAAGCTGGCTTTTCACCCGGGCTGCAAGTTCCTGGGGATTGTAGGGCTTGGACACATAGTCATCCGCGCCCATGGACAATCCCAGCACCTTGTCAGTATCTTCGCTCTTGGCGGAGAGGACGATAATGGGGATATTTTGCTTTTCCCGGATGCGCATTACTGCCGAGAGGCCGTCCAGCTTAGGCATCATTACGTCGATGAGAACCAGACGCACCTGCCTGGCGGCCAGAATATCCAGGGCCTGTAGCCCGTCGTAGGCCTTCAGAACTTCATAGCCCTCCCCCTCCAGCAGAATGCCGATGGCTTTCACAATTTCTCTGTCATCATCCACAACCAGCACACAATCCCCCATGTCTCTTCCTTTCCGCAGACTCATGTCCCGCCGGGCCATGCTTTCCATACTTAGCAGGGCCTTATGAAAAAGCTGAAACTTTATCTTTCAAGCTGCTACCAGCATATACTACATTTTTTACAATTTTCCGGTGGTGTTTCTTACAAATCTCTTACAATGTCTTTCTCATATTACCCCATCAGAAGGCCGAACGCAACGGGAAAATCTTTCCCGCCTCCTTGGCAAAGCGGTGTACTAATGATATAATGACCTTATGCAAGGCGGATGGTCATATATATTATGTTAAACAGGAGAATACTATTATAAAAACAAGGAGGTCATTATGGAATTAAAAGACAAGGTAGCAATTGTGACAGGGGGGAGCCGGGGAATCGGCTTTGCCACAGTGAGGGCTTTTTTGCGGGAAGGGGCGGCAGTGGTGCTGTGCGCCAGCAGGCAGGAGACGGCGGACAAGGCTGTAGCCCAGTTGAAGGAGGAGTTCCCCGAGGGGAAAGTGGAGGGGATCTGGCCCAACCTCAGTGTATACACGGAGGTGAAAGAGGCTTTTGACAAGGTGGCCCGGGAGTATGGAGGGCTGGACATCTTAGTGAACAATGCGGGCGTTTCAGAGAGCACGCCGTTCTCCGGTTACACGGAGGAAACGTTCGACAAGGTGATGGATCTGAACGTGAAGGGTACTTTTAACTGCTCCAGAGCAGCCTGCGATATTATGGAAAAGAAGGGGAGCGGCGTGATTCTCAACACTTCTTCCATGGTCAGCATATCGGGACAGCCCAGCGGCGTGGCTTATCCCACATCAAAGTTTGCCGTGAACGGTTTCACCCTTTCTCTGGCCAGGGAACTGGGCCCCAGGGGCATACGAGTGAATGCGGTGGCTCCTGGCATCACGGAGACTGATATGATGAAAGCTGTGCCCAAAGAAGTGATTGATCCCATGATCGCCCGCATTCCGCTGCGTCGTCTGGGGCAGCCGGAAGATATTGCCAATGCCTTTGTGTTTCTGGCATCGGAAAAGGCTTCCTATATCACGGGTGTGGTTTTGAGTGTGGATGGCCTGATGAGAGCGTAAAGCAGTTTTGTGTTCATGAGTCAATCAGCTCCAAGGGTGGAAGCGGAGTTCCTATGGAAATGTGGCGGTGAGACAGAGGGGAAGAGTTCCGGTATAATCCGCTTCTGTGGCGAGCCGGATATCGGGTGAGGGTAGGGCTTTTTCCGTTTCAATAACTGTCATTTTCTTGTCCATACAAAAAAGGGCATGGCGATATCTCCTTAGATACCGCCGTGTCCTATAAAATATGACTTTAGCACATTCTTCGTAATTCAATTATAGCCACAGCAACTCCTGTTGTACAGTATCTGAATTACACCGCTCATAAATCCGAAATTTCGAATGACTAATTATCAAATATTGGTTCGATATACTCCAGGATAAGCGCAATTGTATCCTTGACTTTTGGCCTAAACAGAGAAGCGATTGAAATCACCATGTTCTTTTTCGTGTTGACATAAATGGTATTTCCTCCATCTCCCATGGCAGCAAAGCCATCTTTAAAAATCCACCATAAATATCCATACGAAAGATTTTGAGCTTCCCATCGGCTGTGCTCCCTTGTACTTTCGTTTATCCATTTTTCTGATACAATTTGTCTGCGATTCCATATTCCATGATTTAGATATAATTGACCTATTTTGGCCATATCCATGGGAGAGAGTGTAAGTCCCCATCCTGCCGTATTTACACCCATAGGGTCAGCTACCCAGCCGCTAATATTTGTAGATTGATTAAAAGCAAGCTGTTCCTCTTTACTTTGAAAAATAATATTCTTTTCAACGACTATTCCCAATGGAGCAAACAAATTTTCTTGAGCAAAACAAATGACAGATTTTCCCGTTACCTTACCAAGAATACCAGACATAATATCTGGACCAATCAGGGGCGTATATCTAAATTTGCCGACCCGCCCCGTACCGCCCAATAAATCGAGGGAAAATTTTACCCAGTTATCACTTGTAAAATACTTTATATAGGGATTAAATTTATATTTATATGGCGCGGTCATTGTTAATAAATTTCTGAGAGTAATATTTTGTATGGTTTTGTCTCTTTTTTGATTTCATATGCAGGAAAAAAATCCAATACTTTTTGGTCCGGATCTTTGATGTAACCTTTGTCCATGGCAATTCCTACCAGTATGGAAATGATGCTTTTCGTTACTGAATATACATGAATCCGACTGTTTACGGTACATTCATTATAGTAATTTTCGTACAATGTCTCACCGTCTTTTAATACAACAATACCTGCAATATTTCCATAATCACGCATTACTGCTCTCTCAAATGTTTCCATTTTTCCTTGTATCATGTAATTTTTTCTCCTTTAAGTGTTCTAAGGATATCCTTAGATAGAGAATAATTCCATTAAAAATCATTTGCAAGCATAATTTGATAATTTTGCTGCCACTGTATGAATGCTGCCTCACAAAAGCAATTTTAACAGCATTTCCGCGAATATTTGCAAGTAAATGGGGATAAAGGGACTTGCTCCCGCAACCGTCAATGAATTTGCGAAAAAAATAGTTTGTGCGCCGGAATAAATGGACAGGAAAAGACGGTACAGCCTTTGTGATCGGGGCTATACCGCCTAAATTAAGAATACTTCTCTATAACGAAAAACAGAACTCTCTTCTGTGGAGTTTGGCGAATGTTTATTTTCTTTTTTTGGAATGTTCCGTATATTTCTCTTCACAGTATTTGCAGCGGTATATTTCCCTGGCGGGATCGGCCAGGTAGAAGATATGGGGCAGCTCCTGTTCTATGGAAGTGATACAGCGAGGGTTGTGGCAGTGAATCACGTTCTTGATCTGCCGGGGCAGCACCAGGTCTTTTTTATCTACGATTTCTCCGTCTTTGATGACGTTGACGGTGATGCTGTGGTCGATATAGGCCAGTACATCCAGGTCCAGCATATTGATATCGCATTCGACTTTCAGGATATCTTTTTTGCCCATTTTGTTACTGCGGGCGTTTTTGATAATGGCTACGGTGCAGTCCAGTTTGTCCAGCCCCAGATGATCGTAGATGGACAGGCTCCTTCCGGCCTTGATATGATCCAGCACAAAGCCCTCTTCGATTTTTCCTACATTTAACATGACATTCTCCTTATTATTAGTCCCGCTGATTCCCCCACGGCACAAGCCGGGTGATGCAAGTCCGCTCGCTAAAGGCGATCAAACTTGCATCAGAGTGCCATGGGGGACTCAGCTGATATTAGTCCCGCTGATTCCCCCACGGCACAAGCCGGGTGATGCAAGTCCGCTCGCTAAAGGCGATCAAACTTGCATCAGGGTGCCATGGGGGACTCAGCTGATATTGGCTCTATAGATAACTCTTGCCCTGGGTTACGCTAGTTCCAGCAGTGTCAGAATCAGCGCCATGCGCACGTAGACACCGTACTGGACCTGCTTGAAATAAGCGGCTCTGGGGTCGCTGTCCACTTCCACCGAGATCTCGTTTACCCGGGGCAGTGGATGGAGTACCAGCATGTCCGGCCTGGCCAGTTCCATCTTGGCCGTGTCCAGAATATAGAAGTCTTTCAGACGAATGTAGTCTTCCTCATTGAAGAAACGCTCTTTTTGCACACGGGTCATATACAGCAGGTCCAGACGGGGCATCGCGTCCTCCAGGCTGGTGATTTCCTCATAGGGGATCTTTTTACTTTTCAGTATCTCGGTGATGTAGTCGGGCACTCTCAGCTCCTCCGGTGAGATGAAGAGAAAGCGGATATCTTCATAGCGCATCAGAGCGTGGATCAGGGAGTGTGCCGTGCGGCCGAATTTCAGGTCGCCGCACAGTCCTATGGTAAAACCGCCCAGAGAACCTTTCAGACTGCGGATGGTCAGCAGATCCGTCAGGGTCTGGGTGGGATGCTGGTGGCCGCCGTCCCCGGCGTTGATTACCGGAATCCGGGAGTGCTCCATGGCCACCATGGGCGCTCCTTCCTTGGGATGACGCATGGCGCAGATATCGGCGTAGCAGGAGACTACCCGAATGGTGTCGGATACGCTCTCGCCCTTGGAGGCGGAAGAAGAACCTGCGTCGGAGAAGCCGATGACCCTGCCGCCCAGACGGGTCATGGCGGATTCAAAACTCAGACGCGTCCGGGTGCTGGGCTCGTAGAAGCAGGTAGCCAGAATTAATCCGTCGCAGGCGTGGGCGTATTTTTCCATGTTGTGTTCAATGTCGCCAGCCAGGTCAAAGAGCCTGTCCAGTTCCTGGGTTGTGAAATCCAGGGGGTTCATAAGATGTCTCATATAAAATCCTCCTATTGGAGATCATTTGATCCCTCTAATTCATGACAATGAAATCCTTACAGAGCGTGGATTCTGTTGGTTGCCGCGCCGTCGCTACGCGACGGCTCTAAAGTAAAGTTCCCTCGGGGCGCTTGCATGAGAGAAATGTCCCGTTTCCATGGCAGGTACGAAAGAAAAGCCGAAGAGAGAACTCTTCGACTTTTCAAATCAGGACATATAAGTGATGAGTTCCGTCACGGGCTTGCGCCTGGGGGCAACGGGGGCCTCTGCGGGATAACCCACAGGGATAACGGCTACCACTTCTCTGTCCTGGGGGATGTTTAACAGAGCGGCAATCTTATCATCGTCAATAATGCCCATGATAACGGTGCCGAGGCCTTTGTCATAGGCGGCCAGGCAGAATGCCTCGCTGGCGACACCGGCATCATACATCTGCCAGCCGTCGCCGCGGTGGGTAGAATAGGAGCCGTCACGCTCAAAACCGCTACGGTTCTTGATGATAGTCACGACGATGGCCATGGGCGCCTGGTCGATGATGACACCGTTGCCCGCATAGCCGGAGGTACATTTTGCAACCTCTGCCTTGAGGTTTCCTTCTACTGCGATGTACCTGACGATCTGTGTATGTTTCCAGCTGGGAGCGTAAGACGCGGCTTCCACAACTTCGTTGATCAGTTCGTGAGGGACGGGCTGGTCGGTGTAGGAACGGATACTTCTGCGGCCCATGATACATTCTCTAGCGTTCATAAATCTACCTCCTGTTTTTGTTCCGCGCTCACAGGGATATCGGAACATTTTATTGTTTATCTTAACACAATATGGAGAGGGATGCAAAGGGTTTTTGCACTGTTTTGTAAGCCGACGCCGTCATAAAAAAGAGACGAAACTATTGCATTTCCGCAATTTTTCGAGTATATTGTAGATAGAATAATCAGGTATATTTTGTTTGCAACTCAGGGAGGATGAGGCATATGGAATTTGTGGAGAGAAAACGCTGGCTGTTTTTTGGCTTACCTTTTACTTTTACCAAGTATACGATCAGAGAGGATATGATCACCACGAATACAGGGCTGCTTAAGACGGTGGAGAATGACTGCTATATGTATAAAGTACAGGATGTTCAGCTGACAGCCACTCTGGGCGAGAAGCTGTTTGGCCTGGGAACCGTGATTTGTTTTACCGGGGACACCACAGATCCCAGACTGGAGCTTATTCATATTAAGAATTCCAGGGCGATAAAAGAGTTCATTCTGGAGATGTCAGAGAAAGCCCGGTTGAAGAGACGCACTGTGAACACGCTTGACATTGGCTCCGGGGATATGGACGATCTGGATGACGCGCAGTGAGAACGAGAAGCGTTCTGTATGCGGGAAACAGGTTTCAGCGTATGAGGAATAGGCTGGAGAAGCAGAATGTTCGGATGTGAAGATTCTGCTTCTTTTTCATGACAATGGAGTCCCCGCAGAGCGTGGATTCCATTGTCATGAAAAAGACTGACGGGAACGGGACAGTCTTTATTCTTCCTCCGGTTTTGTCAGGAGTTTTTCAAACAGCAGGCCGGCTCCAAACCAATAGGGAGCGAAGTCCAGGCGGATTATCTGGTTGATGTTCCACTTGGAGCGGCTGTAGTCCCAGGGACAGAGGGATTTGCGCTTCAGCAATGTACCGCTGATGAACTCCATGGAGAAGATCATGGACATGTATGTCAGGCCACGGACAATCAAAGGCTTGTTTTTCATAAAGTGGAATATGGGGGACAGCAGGGATGCGCAGCCATAGATGGGAAACATCCAGATGGAGGTATTGCCCTGGAGGGAAAACTGTCTGCGGCGGATCTTGTTTATGGCGGTAAATATGATTTCCAGGCACCAGCCCAGTATGCCGCAGCGGACAAAGTTGTTTAAAAATTTGTGCATGAGAGATACCGGTCCTTTCCGAAAGCAACAAGGTGTGCATAGGGCAGCTTTCGTATATTGGTAGTTAGTATGACCGGATTAGAAATGTATTATCCAGAATATACAAGCCTTTGTGATTTTAGAAAGGCGGTCAGAAGGCACAGGGAAAACAGAAATGAGATCGGGGTGGAAATTGACGAAAAACGGTAATGAGAATCAAAGCGAAAATCGACAGAAAACATGAAAAAGGAATCAGAACCCGCCAAAAAGCGATATGGGAATAGAGGCAGAGGCGGGAAAGCAAGTTGCCGTTTTTTATGCGAGGGAGGCTGGGATGAAATATCAGGAAGCGCTGGATTACATGGATTCTTTAAAAAATTATGGCATTGTGCCGGGACTTGACTCTGTCAGGGAGCTTTGTCGGCGGCTGGACAATCCGCAGGAGGAGCTGCGTTTTGTCCATATCGCAGGCACCAACGGCAAGGGGTCAGTGCTGGCCTATGTGTCCACGGTAGTCTGGCGCGCCGGATACAGGGTGGGGAGATACATTTCACCTGCGGTGCGGGACTACCGGGAACGTTTTCAGGTCAATGGCCATATGATCACCCAAAAGGACTTGTGCGGCCTTGTGGAGGAAATGCGCCGGGTGTGCGACGCCATGACGGCGGAGGGACTGCCACATCCCACGGCTTTTGAGGTGGAGACAGCCCTTGGCTTTTTATATTTCAGGCGGAAAGAATGCGATCTGGTGGTGTTGGAGACCGGTATGGGCGGGAGGCTGGATGCCACCAATATGATCAACAATACCCTTGTGGCGGTGCTGACGTCTGTCAGCATGGATCATATGCAGTATCTGGGCGATACGCTGGGGGCAATCGCGGGGGAGAAAGCGGAAATATTGAAGCCGGGGTGCAGAGCAGTGTCTGCGGCGCAGGAACCGGAGGTCATGGAGGTAATTCGGCAACAGGCGCTGCGCCGGGAGGTTCCCCTGACTGTGGCGGACGGGGAGAGGGCAGCGCGGGTGCGCTATGGCCTGGAGCGACAGCGTTTTGACTACGGCGGCATAAAAGATCTGGAGATCTGTCTGGCGGGCAGGCATCAGATCGGCAATGCGGTGCTGGCCGTCGAAGTGTGCCGGGCACTTGGGGAGTGCGGTTTTGATATTTCAGAAAAAGCTCTGAGGCAGGGGCTTTTGGAGACCCGGTGGCCGGGACGTTTTACTGTTCTTGGGCGGAAACCGCTGTTTGTGGCGGATGGGGCCCACAATGAGGACGCCGCAAAAAAATTGGCGGAGTCCATGGAATTTTATTTTACAAACAGGCGGATTCTCTTTATAATGGGAATATTGAAAGACAAGGAATATGAGAAGATCATAGAACTTACGGCCCGCTACGCGGATCAGATTCTCACCGTGGCGCCGCCGGATAACCCACGGGCCATGAGCAGTTACGAACTGGCCCGGGAGGTTGCCAGGGTTCATCCCCGGGTGACCGCCGTGGACAGTCTGGAGGAGGCGGTGGAGATCAGCCATCTGCTGGCGGGCAAGGAGGATGTGATTCTGGCTTTCGGTTCCCTGTCCTATCTGGGCAGGCTTATGGAAATCATGGAGGAGCGGAACCGAAAAACTGTTTCCTGATTGTGTATGCCTGTTATGGCAAGGCTGTAAATGGGATCTCAATGGCGTTATCCAGAGTGGCCAAATCCGTTTTGGCAGGCTGAAAGAATAATCTTGGAATTGGCGATAGATGAGGCAACAGTCTATCATCGGAAAGGACTGGCGGACATGATAGAGCAGGAGAAGATAAAGCAGGGGGTACGGCTTCTGCTGGAGGGGATTGGCGAGGACCCGTCCCGGGAAGGGCTGGCAGCTACCCCTGACCGGGTGGCCCGGATGTATGAGGAGATTTTCGGGGGCATGGAGGAAAATGCCGGAGAGCATCTGTCCAAAGTGTTTACTGCGGAAAGCGCGGGCATTGTGCTGGAGAAGGATATCATATTCCATTCTACCTGTGAGCATCATCTGATGCCTTTTTACGGCAGGGCTCATATTGCCTATCTGCCCCAGGGCAAGGTGGTGGGACTGAGCAAGCTGGCCCGGACGGTGGAGGTGTATGCCCGCAGACTCCAGATTCAGGAGCAGATGACGGGGCAGATTGCGGATGCCATAATGGAGCATTTGCAGCCCAGAGGCGTCATGGTGGTTCTGGAGGCGGAGCATATGTGCATGACAATGCGGGGGATTAAAAAGCCCGGTAGCAGTACCGTAACCGTGGCAGTGAGGGGGGCGTTTGAGGACGGCGCGTTGCAGGAACAGGTGTACCGCATGATGCGGATGTGAGGAGTCGGCCGTGTGTTTTTCATGCCGCACGGTGATGGAAGATGGGATAGGAAGTGAGCGCGTGGATGGAGATCGGGGATGGACCGGAAGCGAGCGCGTGGATGGAGATCGGGGATGGACCGGAAGCGAGCGCGCGGATGGAGATCGGAGATGGACCGGAAGCAAGCGCGTGGATGGGGATCGGAGATGGACCGGAAGCGAGTGAGGGGATGACATTCGGTTACAGGGAGACGGGACAGATGGAACGGGTGAACAGAATATTGCGGCATGAAGCATTTGTGCGGCATATGCGGGATAACAGGACGGCAGAGAAAGAGCGGATCTTCTGTCATCATGATATAGCTCATTTCCTGGATGTGGCTCGGATTGCCATGATTATCAATCTACAGGAAGGGATGGAACTTTCCCAGGGCATGATTTATGGGGCGGCGCTTTTGCATGATATCGGACGGCATGAACAGTATAAAACGGGCATTCCCCATGAGATTGCAAGCGCCCGGATTGCGCCGGATATTTTGGCGGATTGCGGGTATGCTCCGGGGGAAGTCAGCGAGATAACGGAGGCTATTTTGCTACACCGGGACGGCGAGAGCGGGAGTCGGAAGGATCTTGCGGGAATATTGTACAGGGCGGACAAGGCCAGCCGGGCCTGTTTCGTCTGCGAGGCCAGCGAGCAGTGCGGCTGGAAGGAAGAAAAGAAAAATCACATCATTGATTGGTAGAGACCGGTTTGCGGGAAGGCACAGGGGACATATGAAAATAGGCAATAGAGAGTTTGACGTGAAAAACGGAGTATATGTAATGGGCATTTTGAATGTGACCCCGGATTCCTTTTCCGACGGGGGAAAGTGGAACCGTGTGGACCGGGCGCTCAAGCATGTGGAAGAGATGCTGGCGGAGGGAATGGATATTCTGGATATCGGCGGGGAGTCCACCAGGCCGGGATCTGACTACAACATGCCTGCGGGGGAAGAACTGGAGCGGGTGCTTCCCTGTATTGAGGCGGTCAGGGCCCGTTTTGATGTGCCTATTTCGCTGGATACCTACAAGAGTCAGGTGGCGGAGGCGGGAATTTGTGCCGGGGCGGATATGGTCAATGACATCTGGGGATTGAAGTGGGACACGGGAATGGCCCGGGTGATTGCGGAGCATGATGTGGCCTGCTGCCTGATGCACAACCGCAGAGCGGCCGGGCAGGAGATTGATTCTGCGGGAAAGGGCTGCGAAAATGCCGCTTTGGGAGGAGAGCGCGATTCTGCCGCCGGGGGGCATAACGCGGATAAGTATGGTTACAGTAACTTTCTGGAGGACGTGATAGCCGACCTGGAAGAATCGGTGGAGCTGGCCCGGCGGGCAGGCATTGGAACGGACAGGATTATATTGGACCCCGGCGTGGGTTTTGCCAAAAGCTATGAGCAGAATCTGAGAATTATCAACCGTTTGGAAGCTCTGGGGGCGCTGGGGTATCCTGTATTATTGGGGACCAGCCGCAAGTCTGTGGTGGGCCTGACGCTGGATCTGCCGGTGGCGCAACGGCTGGAGGGCACATTGGTGACCACGGTGATGGGGGTGCTGAAAGGGTGTACATTTGTGCGGGTCCATGACGTGAAGGAAAATGTGCGGGCCATTCGTATGACACAGGCAATTTTGCGGGAGCGCAGGCCCGTGGGCCCGGAGGAATATTCGGAACTCTGAACAGGATGTTCCGCATGAGCCGGCAGGTGTGCCTTTCAAGAACATATAGAACTTTTAACAGGAGGAGGGAAGTGGAATGCAACAACAGAAAGCCAGGGATGAGATACATATTGATGATCTGGATGTCTATGCCTACCACGGGGTCTTTCCAAAGGAGAAGGAAAAGGGACAGCATTTCTATGTGAGTCTGGTGTTGTATACGGACACCCGCAGGGCCGGACAGAAGGATGAACTGACCCTTTCCACCCATTATGGGGAGGTTTGCCATTTGGTGACAAAATGGATGCAGGAACATACATATGATCTGATTGAGACGGTGGCCGAGACCGTGGCGGAACAGATTTTGCTGCAATATCCGCTGGTATGGGCGGTGGATGTGGAGATACGCAAGCCCCAGGCTCCCATCGGACTGCCTTTCGGAAGCGTGTCCGTCAAGATTCACCGGGGCTGGCACCTTGTGTATGTGGCGCTGGGTTCCAATATGGGCGACCGGAAGAAATATCTGCAAATGGGCGTGAACGCCATGCGCCAGCGGAAGGATATCCGGTTGAAAGAGGTATCCTCCTGGCAGCAGACAAAACCTTATGGCGGAGTGGAACAGGAGGACTTTCTAAACGGCGTAATGGAGATTGAAACACTGCTCATGCCCCGGGAACTGCTGGACTATCTACATGAGGTGGAGCAGGGCGCGGACCGGAAGCGGGAATTGCACTGGGGGCCCCGCACGTTGGACCTGGATATCCTGCTGTACGACGATGTGGTGATGGAGTCTAAGGATTTGATTATTCCCCATGTGGACATGCAGAACCGGGATTTTGTGCTGGGTCCCATGGCGGAGATTGCGCCCTGGGTGCGACACCCGGTGTTGGGGCTGACAATGGGGCAGATGTACGCCCGGCTGGCCTCAGGATAAAGCGTCGCGCGAAACTGTCCGTGCGACGCGTCGGCCCGGCAGCGTGAGCTGCGGCGGCTGGCAGCGATCTGTCCGGCATATTGGGCAAAGGATATTCGGGAAGAGACCCTCGTCTATCCGGGGGGCAGGAGCCGCCGCAGATGGCGGAGGGCAAAACGGGCGCACAGCCCGGTGAAAAACCCGGTGACGATGCCGCTGATCAGAAGATAGGGCAGATAGACCAGAACACCGGGCACAGCTGTGATCAGCAGCGCCGCCAGAATCTGTCCGATATTGTGGGAAATGCCTCCCAGAATACTTGTCAGTTCCGGAAAGTGTCTGTGTAGCAGGCGGCTGGCAAGCGTCATGGACACAAAGCAGAGCAGTCCGCCGGAGAGACTGTACAGCAGGCTCATGGCCTGCCCAAAGAGAAGCGTGGACAGTAGAATGCGGGCCAGCAGTATCAGCGCGGCATCTCTGGCGCCGTAAAGATGGAGCGCCAACAGGGTGATGATATTGGCAAGTCCCAGTTTGATACCCGGAAGGGGCACCACGGGAGGCAGCAGGTTTTCCACGGAATATATGGCCAGCGCCAGGGCAGTGAACAGGGCCAGAGCTGTAAGTTTGCGTGTACGCATGGATTCTCCTTATTTTTACCTGTGGCTCTTTTCTCTTGTCAGTAGACAATGGCATCCGGGGAAGAGCCTGTGGGGGCAGGGACTTGGGGGTTCAGTTCAATCACCAGTCTGTGGGGGAGACAGGTGATGGGCAACAGGGAGTCGGAGACGCGCCCTTGCAGGACGCAGATCTGATCCGGGCAGTCCGCCTCGGCAATGGAGATTCCGGTTGGGGAGACCTCCACAATATTATATCCCCCGCCGGCGGCATCTACGGTAAAACGATATGTTTCCGTCACCTGATCAAGGGAAATGGAGTGTAATAGTCTGCCGTTTTGATAGATGTACGCAGTGTAGGTGGCTGCATTCTGAGCCCCGCGCTGTCGCAGCCACAGGACAGATACGCAGACTGCCAACAGCGCGGTGAGCCCTCCTGCCAGCAGGCAGGCTCGTTTGGACAAAGTGTTCATCCGGTCTCCTTTCACAGTGGGTAACTTTGGGGATTGCAGAGGCCCCTCCCAACGTTTGTCGGACCGTTCATAGCAGGAGGGGCATCCGGCGTCTTCCTGCCGGGAATGTATTCATAACTGCCATGAACAATGGCCTGTCAGATTTACAGATAACAGTATATCAGAAAGTTAAAGGAAAATGAAGCGGAATATTTGGGGAAGCAGAGATGCGCGGATACCGATTGCGGCGGTCCTTCTGGGATTGACATGCCTGGTGTACGGCTGTGGCACCGCTCCTGTCCGGCAACAGTCCAGAGTGGATACGGCCATGGGAACCATTGTGACCCAGACCCTGTATGTACGTGGGGGGAGCGGAACGGTTTACGAGAACGGAGAATCAGAAGCGGCAACAGATGCCGAGAGTATCTTTATCATGCAGCTTCTGGAGGAACTGGAGGGACGGGAACTGTCCTGGAGAGCGGAAGGATCCGAAGTGGCGGAGATTAATGCGGGGGCGGGGGGAGAAGTACATGTGGTTCCCTCTTCCTCCCTGCGGGAGATTCTCGGGCAGATCTGGCAGATTTCCGCAGACAGCGATGGCGCTCTGGATGTGACTTTGGGTAGACTGAGCCGTCTGTGGAATATGGACGAACTGGCGGCGGAGGGAGGACAAATGTCCGTTCCTTCTATAGAACAGGTTCGGTCCGCCTTGGAGGACACCGGCTATGAGCGGGCGCGCTTTTCGGGGGACGCGCTGATCCTTCCCGCAGGGATGCAGCTGGACCTGGGAGCCGTGGGAAAAGGTATTGCCTGTGACCGCGTCAGCGCGTATTTACACAGCCAGCCCCAGATCACCGGGGCGGTGGTGGCGGTGGGGGGCAGTGTGGTGACTTATGGGCAAAAGCCGGATGGCAGTCCCTGGAAAGTGGCGATTATACATCCCCGTGAAGAGGGAAGTTACCTGGGAGTCCTGTCCCTGACGGGCGAACAATATGTCTCCACCTCCGGGGACTACGAGCGATATGTGACAGTGGACGGTGTGCGCTATCACCATATTCTTGATCCGGCTACAGGGTATCCCGCCCGTAGCGGGCTGTGCAGCGTTACCATTGTCTGTGACGGCGGACTGACGGCGGATGCTCTCTCCACTGCCTGCTTTGTGCTGGGTCCGGAGAGGGGGATAGCTCTGGCGGAGAATTACGGCGCGGAGGCGTTGCTGGTAAGTGAGGACGGAGCGCTGCATATGACGGAGGGGATGAAAAAAATATTTTCTGTCGGGGAGTAGCGCTCGCCGCAGAAAGCCCGTTGTGGGCAAACGGTTGTATTCAGAAGAAAGTGAGGCAGAATAAAAAATGAAAAGTATAGTAAATAAAGTGTTGACATTCTTGGGAGCCATCTTATTTTTTGCGGATATATATGTTTCTTTGTGTGTGTTCCCGGCCAACCTGATCCTGGATCTGTTTTGCGACAAGGTGAGCCAGGCGGAACTAGAGGGGCTGGAATATGACTATGGGCAGATGGCAGGCTATCCGGCGGGGGAGGGAGTCCCCGTGGTACAGACGAAAGAAGAATATGAGGCGCTTGGGGCGTACAAGAAAATAGAGGGGTCCGAGGAACTGGGAGGAAGGGAGTACATAACCTTTGAGACGGATTCTCTGATCCCGCTGGATTACTATCGTCTGAGGGGAGGCGTGGACCTGGCGGTGCATTCAAGCCGCAGGCAGGGAGCGGTGATCAGATACCGCAAGAGTTTTGAGACCAGCCCCTACATTACGGACAGGTCTTACTATAATCGCTGTTATCTTGTGGCGCTGCCGGACGGAAATTATGTGCTGGCCTGGCTGGAGGACGCCTATTACTGGAAATACAAGTTGGCGGGGCGGGTACAGCTTCCGCTGGGCTGTAAGGATTTCATGACAGCCAATGAAAAGGAGGCCCTGGCGCCCTATATTCAGGAATACGGGTTAGAGGAGGGAGAGATATTGATGATGGTTTCGGACGAGCGCGATGAACAGCACAAAAATCTGTATTTTCTTGTGCAGTTGGGAGTTCTTGCGGCCTCGTCGGTGCTTTTGCTGGTGTTGGTCGTGGCAGTGGAAAATATAGCCTGTAAGGTGTTCAAGGTGAGGAAAACAAATAAGGGAGGAGAAAGTTCATGAAAAGAAAAATATGGATTATTGGGGGCGTTCTGGCGTTGTGCCTGACGGCATGTGGGAAGGAACCTAAGACTTACTCGGAAACCTGCTGGGAGGCCATAAGCTATTCGACGGAATTGGACGAGTATGTGGCGGAGAATGCAGAGGGACTGGATGTGGAGGCGCTGAAGAGTGAGGCTGACAGCGCGGAGAGCACGTTGAGCCAGCAGTTCAGGGCAGCGGCCCTGCTGTGCGCGACGGAATACGGGAAGGAGCAATACTCGGTGAGTTCTCCTTATGTGGATGCCTTTTTCGCGAAGGTTCTCACAGATGAGGAGAACTTCTGGAAGTCTTTGGAGGAGGTTAATCATTTCGAGATCTTTTTCCGTCCCATGCTTGACGCAGCGAAGGAACTGGACGGGGAGATTCTGGTAAAGCTTCTGGAGATTCCCGAGGACAGCGGCTTCCAGTATGGCCTACGGCAGGAACTCGACGGTTGGATCGAAGATAATCCGGTGAAACTGCTTCAGACAGGCGGCGAATTGATTGCCTCCGGCTATTTTGACAGTTGGATCAGCAGCAAATGGAACACAGTGTTTTTTTACAAGGAAGCCCGTGTAGACAGGGTGGATGACGCAGTAAAATATATCGGGTATCTGCGGGATGTGATACTTCCCATGGCGCAGTCCGGGACTGATCAGGCGGTGTATGTGGGGCCTTCCGATATCACTGGGGAAGATTTTCTGAGCACGGAACTGATGATTGAGATAGGGGAAGAATTGACTTTGCAGGAGCCGGAGGGAGAGGAACTTTCGGAGGAGATTGTGACGGAGGGCAAAAAGCTGATCGCTTTGTACCGCAATCCCCAGGGGGATGAATTTCCCTATTCTCCTGGGCCGCTGCGGCTTATAGGTGATTTTATGCTCAATCTTCCCGGCCAGGAGTGCCCGGCATCACTGGAGGAAGCGGACTACTATCTTGTCCTGACCCCGGCATATGAATATGGGGATTATTACTATTATGAGAATGGGGAGGCCTCGGATGTGAGAGAGGTCCACTCCACCACATCCGTTGATCTGTACGAGGCGGGCACTGGCAGATTCCTTAAGCACCTGGGGAATGTGCTGGAGGAGTCCGCGCAGGGAATTTTTTCCAGCGGTTCCGACAATGCGCCCCGCTATCCCGAGGAGACAGATGCGGATATTCTGTACTATATTTACAGTCATGCCAATGATCCCGAAGCCTATGCCTTCCTGGTAGATCATATAGGCGAGAAGGAAGAGTTCACGAAGGAGGAAAGCATTCTGATCGGGCCATGGGAGGTTACCTATCACGGCAGCGAGATCGTGGACGCGTTTGAGACAAAACTGTCCAGTTATACGGCGGACGCTGGCTGCCGGTTTGTAAAAGCGCAGTTTACGCTTACCAACCGGGGAATACAGCAGGACACCTTTATCACCTCGTCCTTTGACGGATGGGAGGATGTGGCAATCTATATTGTGGACTTTGGAAACGAAACATACTATGATTGTATCAATCAGGAAATCAGCAATATCGGACTCTTTGGGAAAGATTCGGTGCAACCGGGGGAATCCCAGACGGGAGAATTGATTTTCCAGGTGCCGGAGGGGGCCTTGGGACAGGCGGATGCTCTCTATATGGCGATATCCAAAGGAAGACAGGTCCTGATCTGCCCGTTGGCGGAATGACATGATTTCAGTATGGGAAAGAGAACGGATTTCTCATAAAAAACTGCGGGAGCCTATATCGGCGTCCCGCAGTTTTTTTGATGGTACAGCGCGAAAGAATCACTGCTTTGGAAATGGGGAACGGATGTGACTTAAAAGGTGCCGTAACTGCTTCCCCCCAGTGGACAGTGGTAGAGGGAACTGCTCTCCCCAAACTCCTGGAAGTACACATACCGGGAGGTCATATTGATATTAGTGTAATTGCCTTCCGCCACCACGGTGGGATTGGAACCGTCGGTTCCCATCATCATCAGCGCCGGCGCGGTGGCAGAATTGCGCTGGTAGTAGATAAAGCCGCCTCCCACATTGAAGCAGTCCACACGGTCGTTCGTCAGGACCTGGATCACTTTTTGGTTTAGATCGTACCGGCACAGGCGATAGTCGTTGGCAACGTCCAGATAATAGATATAGTTGCCGTCCAGACAGGGATACCAGATGTTGCCCTGCCACAGTTCCGATACGGTATCCCCGTCGGTGTTCAGGGTGTAGAGATAGTGGTTTTTCTGGGTGCCGTTGTAATAGATGATGCCGTCCCGGGCGCAGGCCGGATTTACCTGGTACTCCGCCAGAACCTGTTTGTCGCTTCTGTCTGTTTTCATCTTGTAAAAGATGGGGGTGGGGTCTCCGGCGGTGAGCAGATACAAATAATCGCCCACCAGCTGTCCGGATACTACCACATCCGTTGCCATGGAGGTGGCGTTTTTGCCCGATTTTAAGCAGCGGTTGAAGGAGTTGCGGCTGCGGACATAGCCAAGTCCGCTCTCCCCGGAGGCGGTGGTCTGGAAATAATACAGATATTTTCCGCCGGCCAGAATGTTGCGGACAGCGGAATTACCCAGTTTGGTGAGTTCCTGTTCGTCCACGGTCATGGAGTAGAGGCTGCCGCCGTCCCGGGGATTGGAAAAGTACACCATGCCATCCGACTCGCAGAACAGTCCGGCATTGTTGATGTTTCCTGCGGTATTGCCAACCGTGCCGGGGGGATTCGCGGGTATCCGGCCAAAGTACCAGCTCGCCAGGATCAGGGCGGCAAACAGGATAAGGAGCAGTGTTATAATCAGGATGTATTTTGCTTTTTTCGACATACGATATAGGCCTCCTTGCAATAAAATTCTCTTTCTATGAATATATCATATAGTTGGTCTTGCGATCAAGGGGGTTTTGGGGTAATATAAATCTGATATGGCTTCGAGGCCCCACCGATGGGGAGAGAATGCTTTAATAGGGGAGATTCATGTATACACAAACGGAGGAAAGTATATGGATTTATTAGAACTGCGGGGGCAGATCGACGACATAGACCGGCAGATTGTCAGCCTGTATGAGCAGCGGATGGAGATTTGCGGGCAGGTGGCGGCGTATAAGATCGAGACAGGCAAGAAGGTGTTTGACAGGCAGCGGGAGATGGAGAAGCTTGCCAAAGTCAAATCTCTGACGCACAATGATTTTAACAGCCATGGCGTGGAGGAGTTGTTTGAGCAGATCATGTCCATGAGCCGCAAACTCCAGTACCAGCTGCTGGCGCGGCACGGCAGTATGGGCAGACTTCCCTTTATCGAAGTGGAGGAACCAAATACCCGGAAGGCCAGAGTGGTGTTCCAGGGGGCGGAGGGGGCCTATTCTCAGGCGGCTATGACACAGTACTTTGGGGAGGGGATACAGAGTCTCCATGTAGATACGTTTCGCGAAGCCATGAGCGCCATTGACGAGGGAAGCGCGGACTTCGCGGTATTACCCATTGAGAACAGTACTGCGGGTATTGTCAGTGAGATATACGATCTGCTGGTGGAGTTTGAGAATTACATCGTGGGAGAGCAGATTCTACAGATCAATCATTGCCTTCTGGGCGTGCCCGGGGCGGAGATAGAAGAGATCCGCACCGTGTACAGCCACCCGCAGTCGCTGATGCAGAGCAGCCGTTTTTTGGCAGGGCATGACTGGAGGCAGATCAGCATGCAGAACAATGCCTTTGCCGCCAAAAAGGTGGCTGACGAGCAGGACAGGTCCCAGGCCGCCATAGCCAGCGAACATGCGGCGAAAGTGTATGGACTTAAAGTGTTGCGCGAGGGCATCAACCAGGAGAAGGACAATTCCACCCGGTTTATCATCGTGACCAACCAGAAGATTTTCAGGAAGGGCGCGGGGAAGATCAGCATCTGTTTCGAACTGCCCCATCAGAGCGGCTCACTGTACCATATGTTGTCTCATTTTATCTATAACAATCTGAATCTGTGCAAAATAGAGAGCAGGCCCATCGAGGACCGTAGCTGGGAGTACCGGTTCTTCATTGATTTTGAGGGAAATCTGGCGGACAGCGCCGTGAAGAACGCACTGCGGGGACTGCGGGACGAGGCCCGAAACATGAAGATACTGGGGAATTACTGAGATTACATTCGCCGGGAGGCGGTTTGCCGAAGTTCTGGCAGGCGGAGGGAACCTTCGCGGGAAAGAGGTAAGGTATGAGGGAACAGGAGTTAATTGTATATAGGAATCTGGAAGGGGAAAAGCTACTTTTCGATGTAACCTGGCTCATGAGGCATTATGACGATGAATATTATAACAGGGAGGATCTGGCGGCGCTGCTGTACCAGTGCATCCATGGTCTGATCGACCAAGCGGGCAATTATGGTTTTCACGGTAATCTGTGGCACTGCTATCTGGCCAATCTACTGGTAAACAATGAGAACAGTTACAGCTGCGGCTGTGAGATCCGGGGAGATATAGAGGGGACAATCAACCAGGCGGCACTGCATGATATTGGGATTTTTAAGGGATTCTATGACTATGATTTCGCTCCGATGACAGAGGTCCTACAGGTTCCGGAGTGGGCGCTGGTGGAGGATTATGTCAGCAGCCGTCAGGAGAGCAAGGTCTACAACACGCGGATATGCGCCCGTATCTGTGAACTTGCGGAACGTTTTTGCCATGACACCACGGCCCGGGAGATGAAGGATACCCTGACCCAGTTTTACAAGGAGTACGGTGTGGGCAAATTCGGGCTGCACAAGTCTTTCAGAGTATGCCATGATGAGCAGGGGCATGTGGAAATTCGTCCCATTCTGAATATTGCCCATGTGCGTCTGGACGACCTGGTGGGTTATGAGATTCCCAAGCGGAAACTGGTGGACAATACCGAAGCCTTTGTGGCGGGCCGCAAGGCAAACAACTGCCTGCTTTTCGGGGACGCGGGCACGGGGAAATCCTCCTGCGTTAAAGCCATCGCCAACGCCTATTATGACCGGGGACTGCGGATTATAGAGATCTACAAGCATCAGTTTCAGGATTTGCAGGAATGCATCAGCCAGATCAAAAACAGAAACTATAAATTTATCATATACATGGATGATCTGAGTTTCGAGGAGCATGAGACGGAGTACAAATATTTGAAGGCCGTCATCGAGGGTGGCCTGGAGAAAAAGCCGGAGAATGTATTGATCTACGCTACCTCCAATCGACGGCACCTGATTCGGGAGAATTTCAGCGACAAGGAAGAGATCCGGCAGGACATGCACACCAGCGACACGGTGCAGGAGAAGCTGTCTCTGGTGTACCGATTCGGCGTGACCATTTATTTTGGCTCCCCCTCTCCCAGGGAGTTTCAGAATATCGTCATCACGTTGGCGGAGCGCAGCGGGGTGGAGATGGAGCGGCAGCAGCTGCTGGCCGAGGCAGGCAAATGGGAACTGGCCCACAGCGGTCTGTCCGGTCGAAGCGCCCAGCAGTTTATCGACTATATTCTGGGGATGGAGTTATAAAAGGGTAAAATACTTTTTAGAGCCATCACTGGGCGAGTGGGTGATCAAATGATCTCTAACAGGAGGGATGAGAAGTGGCCGTAAAGACATTTGCAGCGATAGACGTGGGGAGTTTTGAACTTTCCATGAAGATTTTTGAGTTTTCCGGAAAAAGCCAGGGGAAGGTCATCGAGCATATCAGGCAGAGGGTGGATCTGGGCAGTGAGTCCTATGGCAGCGGCAAGATCAGTCATGAGAAGATGGACGAACTGTGCCGGGTACTGTCGGAATTTGCGCAGATCCTGAACTCTTATAAGGTGACGAGCTATAGGGCATATGGAACCAGCGCCATCCGGGAGATCAAGAATACGGACATTGTGCTGGATCAGATACACCAGCGCACCGGCATCAAAGTGGAGGTACTGAGCAATTCGGAACAGCGTTTTCTGGACTACAAGGCCATTGCGTTCCGGGGGGAGATCTTTCAATCCGTGATCGGGGAGGGGACTGCCATCGTGGACATCGGCGGAGGCAGCATCCAGATATCCCTCTTTGACAATGATACGCTGGTTTCCACTCAGAATCTGCGGATCGGTGTGCTGCGCCTCCAGGAGCTGCTGCATCATATGAACACCCGCAGCAGTCAGAGAGAGGTGTTGATTGACGAGATTGTCAGCGCCCAGCTGGCTACCTATAAAAAGCTGTATCTGAAAGACAGGGAGATCAGGACCATCATTGTGGTGGATGATTATCTGTCGGTGTGGGTGGGCAAAAAAGCGGCCAGCGCGGGCCGGAAAAACGAATTGGTCAATCTGGGGGATTATGAGCAGTTTGTTCAGCAGCTGCGCACCAGGCCCATGGCGGAGATTGTGCGGATGCTGGACCTTCCGGAGGAGGCGGTCAATCTGACTTTTATCAGCGCCTGCATCATGAAACGGATCATGAAGCTCACAGGAGCGCAGCAGATCTGGGCGCCCGGCGTGACACTCAGCGACGGTATGGCCTATGAGTTCGCCCAGCAGAACCGACTGCTATCCAGTGGTCATGATTTTAATCGGGATATTCTGGCGTGTGCCATGAATATCAGCAAGCGCTATCAGGGCAGCCGCAAGCGGGCGGAGACCTTGGAGAACATTACGCTGACCATTTTTGACAGCATGAAAAAAGTACACGGCATGGGAAAGCGGGAGCGGCTGTATCTACAGCTGGCGGCGATGCTCCACGATTGCGGAAAATATATCAGTATGGTAAATATCGGGGAGACCTCCTACCAGATCATTATGGCCACGGAGATGATCGGTCTGTCTCATGTGGAGAGAGAGACGGTGGCCAGTGTGGTGCGTTTCAATCATACACCCTTTATTTATTACGATCAGATGAAAGCCTTCGGAACCGCTCTTACCGAGAACGCCTACCTGACAGTGGCCAAGCTGACGGCCATTCTGCGGATTGCCAATGCCTTGGACCGGAGTCACAAGCAGAAGCTGAAAGGTGTCAAGGCGACTTTGAAGGAGGACCAGCTGGTGCTGATGGTGGAGACACCGGAGGACATCACCCTGGAGAGGGGGATTTTTGAGGAAAGAGCCGATTTTTTCCAGGAAGTTTTCAGCATCCAGCCGGTTATCAAACAGAAGAAGCCTATGTAGAAGAGTGGCAGAACTATGATAAACGATATAGAGATCTCTAATATTGTTACTACAAAAAAGCGGATTCCCCGGTGCGCTCACGTGTGGCGGCAGTTTGAATTTCCCAACGCCAAAGAGGGCGGAGCGGTATCACCGGATATGTACCATGGGGGATCAGCGAAACTATAACGGAGGCATTTGCTATGGCAGAGACAGATTTTACCAATCCAAAATATTTCTATAACCGGGAACTCAGCTGGATTCTTTTTAACCACCGTGTACTCAGCGAGGCGAGGGATAAGACAAATCCGCTGTTTGAGAGACTGAAATTTCTGAGCATTACCGCTTCCAATCTGGACGAGTTTTTCATGGTGCGGGTGGCGTCGCTGAAAGACATGGTGAATGCGGGCTACAGCAAAAAGGATATCGCAGGGATGACCGCTCAGGAACAATTGGAAAAAATAGATCAGGCGATTCATGAACTGGTAAATCTCCAGTATTCAACCTACAACCGAAGCCTGCTGCCTCTTCTGGAGAAGGAAGGGCTTCTGGTGATCCGTCAGCACGAACTCCTGACCAGAGAAGAGGGAACTTACATCGACCGGTATTTTGAAGAGAATGTATATCCGGTGCTGACTCCTATGGCGGTGGATTCCTCCCGTCCATTTCCGCTGATCCGTAACAAATCGCTGAATATCGGCGCTCTGGTGGAGAAAAAGCACAAACCCGAGGAACTGGAGTTTGCCACGGTGCAGGTGCCCAGCGTGCTGCCACGGATTGTACAGTTGCCCAGAGAGACGATGGAGGGAGGGGAAGGTCCCCTGAAAGTAATCCTTCTGGAGGAGGTCATCGAGCGGAACATCCATAAACTGTTTTTGAATTACAATGTGATCTGCGCCCATCCCTTCCGGATTATGCGCAACGCGGATCTGAGCATTGAGGAGGATGAGGCGGCAGACCTGCTGAAAGAGATCGAAAAGCAGCTGAAAAAGAGACAGTGGGGCGAGGTAATCCGCCTTGAGGTGGAGAGTGATATTGACAGGCGTCTGCTTAAGATCATCCGGAAAGAACTGCATATGGGGGAGCAGAACCTGTATCTCATAGACGGTCCTCTGGATCTGACATTTTTGATGAAAATGTATGGCCTGGAAGGCTTTGAGAGGTTGAAAACGCCGGGGTATGAGCCCCAGCAGGTGCCCCGGCTGCCATCCGGTTGCGACATCTTTGCCAGAATCAGAGAGGGCGATGTTTTGCTGCACCATCCGTATCAGACTTTTACGCCGGTGGTGGACTTTATACGCCAGGCGGCCCGGGACCCTCAGGTGCTGGCCATCAAACAGACTCTGTACCGGGTCAGCGGCCACTCTCCCATCATAGCGGCGCTGGCCCAGGCGGCGGAAAACGGTAAACAGGTATCCGTGCTGGTGGAGCTTAAAGCCCGTTTTGACGAGGAAAACAATATTGTCTGGGCCAAGATGCTGGAGAAAGCGGGCTGTCATGTGATCTATGGCCTGGTGGGACTGAAAACCCACAGCAAGATTACGCTGGTGGTGCGCCGGGAGGAGGACGGCATTCGCCGGTATGTGCATTTGGGAACGGGCAATTACAACGATGCCACTGCCAAGCTGTACACGGACGTGGGGCTGCTCACCTGCAATGAGATGATCGGGGAGGATGCCACGGCGGTGTTCAATATGCTCAGTGGTTATTCGGAGCCGCTGGGCTGGAATAAGCTGTCTCTGGCTCCTCTGTGGCTGAAAGACCGTTTCCTGCATCTGATCGGCAGGGAGGCGGACTATGCCAGAGCGGGCAAGGAGGCGCATATTATAGCGAAAATGAACTCCCTGTGCGACAAGGATGTGATTGCCGCGCTGTATGAGGCCAGCTGCGCAGGGGTCCGGGTTGATCTGATTGTCCGGGGAATCTGCTGCCTGCAAACCGGGATTCCGGATGTCAGTGAAAATATCACGGTGCGGTCCATTGTGGGCAATTTCCTGGAACACAGCAGAATATTCTATTTCCTGAACGGGGAAAATGAGGAAATCTACTGCGGCAGCGCGGACTGGATGCCCCGTAACCTGGAGCGGCGGGTGGAGATTTTGTTCCCTGTGGAGGAACCGGAACTGAAAGAAAAGCTGCGGGATATCCTGAGCGCCCAGCTGCGGGACAATGTCAAGGCCCAGATATTGCAGCCGGACGGCACATACGCAAAAGTGGACAAGAGGGGGAAGGAGCGGTTTATCTCCCAGGAATATTTTTGCGCGGAGGCGAAACGGGAAGCCACGGAGACAGCCGTAGAGCCGGAGAGCGGGAGCAGGCGTTTTGTGCCGGAGACGCATCGCTAGTGTGTCAATACACTGGTGTGGCAATAGACGAAAAAGGAATAAAGGGCAACCGTAAAAGTATACGGTTGCTTTTTATATGCCATCAAAAAGTACGAAAAATCCGGTGCGCTATCCGCAAGAGTTTCGGACAGTTCCTGTTTGTCATTCCATAATGTGCGTCACAGAATGTATATCTTTAGATTTTTTTAATAATATTTTATCAAAATAGGGATTGACAAAGCATATTATATGTCGTATAGTATGTTCAGCATCAATACTATATGACATATAATATTATACAGAAGTATAGAGGCATAAAGTTCAGGAAGGACTCACATGAAAATTGTATTGGCATCAGGGTCCCCCAGGCGGCGGGAACTTCTGACGGGACTGGGGCTAAAGTATACGGTACTGGTCAGCGGCGTGGAGGAACAGGTCACGGAAAGAGAACCTGCCAAAGTGGTGGAGGAACTGTCGTCTCAGAAGGCCCGGGACGTGCTGCAAAGGCTCCTTATGGAAGCATCCGGGGGGAAAGAAATGCATAAGGACCGGCTTTGGGACGGCAGCGAGGATTTGCTGGTCATAGGGGCTGACACGGTTGTGGCGGCAGATGGGCAGATTCTGGGGAAACCCACCGGGGCGGGAAACGCGGCGGAGACACTGGGACAGCTGTCCGGCAGACAGCATCAGGTATACACCGGCGTGACACTGTATTACCACAGCCAAGGAAAGACGTATCAGCATACTTTCCATGAATGTACGCAGGTGTGGTTTTATCCTATGACAGAGGAGGAGATCAGTTGGTATATTTCCACGGGAGAACCGATGGATAAGGCGGGGGCCTATGGCATCCAGGGATTGGGCAGCCGTTTTGTGAAAGCAATAGAGGGGGACTACAGCAATGTGGTGGGTCTGCCTGTTGCCAGATTGTATCAGGAATTGAAAGTCCTGCAGACGGGAGGCAGGTCCTCCGGGGATGGTAATCCCTGGGAAGATTTCCCATAAATACTTGACGGTAGACACTAAAGGCGATATGATAAGGGCAAGAAGCAAACTTCTTTTATACTCACGTTGATCTATAGGAGGATTTATTTATGCATGAGTTTGATGATGCGGTATTACAGTGCTTCCTGGATAATCAGCTACAGTTGTTTCCGGAGAAGGTGGCGGATAGCCTGGAAGAGGCCGAGGGGTTTCTGGAGGAATGTATGGCTGTGGTAGTTGACAGCAGAAAAGCCGTTTTGAATTTCTTTGAAGAGGAGGGGCTTGATCTGGAAGGCGCCGATGAGGATGAGATTCTGGAAGCAGATGAGGTGTTCGACATCGGCGACGGCAGATACCTGATTATAGAGGGCTAGTGTAGTATACTGGCACCTCAAAGAACTTAAAACAGTATCTGGCAATATCTGGTCAGATACGTAACCCAGGTAAGGAGGAGAAAAGTATGGATTTTTTTAACAAGGTGAGCAACACGATCAGCAGCAAGGGCAAGGATGTGACCAAGAGAGCGAAGGAGATCGCTGAGATCGCAAAGCTGACAGGTCAGATCGCCGAGAAAGAGGAGACGGTTAAGGGCGCGTACATTGAGCTTGGTAAGTATGTGTATGAGAGCCAGAAGGAAGACGCTCCGGAGGAAGTGGCTGAGAAGTTTGCCGCTATTGATGCCGCCGTGGAGGAGATTGAGCAGCTAAAGAGAGAGGTTCGTAAGCTGAAAGGCAAGCAGGAGTGCCCGGACTGCGGCAAGGAGGTAAGTTATTCTGCGGCATTCTGTTCCTATTGCGGAGCAAAGTTGCCTGAGCCCCAGCCCGAAGAGGTAGTGGATGAGGGCGAGGTTACGGAAGTGACGGAGGAGCCCGCCGAAGCTGCGGAGTCCGCCGAACCTGTGGAGGCGGCAGCCCAGCAGGCAGAGTCTGTGGAGGAGCCCAAGACAGAGGAGATCTAAAAGAGATGCTTTTTCACCACGCCGGGAAGCAGTGTGGCGGAAAAGCCAGGATACATCTCGGGTGGTAACGCCCTGATGGGGCGGAAGCCAAACGTAAAAGCAGAGCCTGTCCCAAATAATAGAACGGTTCTGATGGATTTCCGGATTAGTGATACAATTTGTAATAAGTGACCCAATAAGGGGAATTGCCAATCATGTTTCATAGGCAATTCCCCTTATTTATGATGCCAGAATCCAGGAGGGGCGTGGGTTTTGTTTACCGGCGAAGTGATAAGCGAACGGTGGGCTTTAAGGATATCTTTCAGTATCTCATCCGGCACGTTGAGTCGGCCATAGCCTGTCCCCAGATCCAGACCGGGTTTATTATCTCCATGGAAATCCGATCCGCCACTGATCAGGAGTTCATATTTTTTCGCAAGACCGCAGATCTGGCGCTCATCGCAGAGGCGATAAGTGCTATATAGGGCTTCAATGCCCATAAGCCCCGCATCCTTTAATTCGCCAACCAGAATTTCCAGCTTGGCGTCGCTCATATGGTAGAGGACAGGGTGGGCCAGAACAGGAATGCCGTCTGCATCCAGAATCAGAGCCACAGCCTTTGCAGGCGTGACCTTTTCCCTGGGCACATAGCAGGGGCAATGATCCCCTACATAGCGGTCGAAGGCCTCTGCCATGCTTCTGATATAGCCATGCGCCAGCATGTATTTGGCATAGTGGGCCCTGGTGATCACCGAGTTTGGGAAAGATTCCCGCAACTTTTCGTAAGAGATTTCTATACCGGCTTCCCGCAGAAGAGCACACATCTTCTCATTGCGGACGTCCCGGGAGGTTACAAAACTGCGGAGATACTCCTGAAAGCGGGCATTGTGCCAGTCTATACAGAGTCCCACAACATGTATGTCTTTCCCCTGATATTCGCTGGAAAGTTCGATGCCGGGAATCACCTCCGGGACTGGGACGGCAGGAGGAGTTTCCGAAGTCTGTAGACGCAACTGCGCCGCATGGCTGACGGCCTCATCCAGGCCGTCCACCGTGTCATGATCTGTCAGCGCAAAAGCGGACAGTCCCTTTTTTACAGCATAGTCCACCAGTTGCGCAGGGGTAAAGGTTCCGTCGGAACGGGTGGAATGTACATGCAAGTCGACCATGAGTCTGCTCCTTTACATTGTGGCAGTGCTATCGTCAGGACTGTTTTACGGAAAGATTAAATCTCGTCTTCCTCGCGGCTGGCCGTGAAGACCGTGCGCTTTCTGGCCATCTCGTCGCTGGCCAGATATTCGTCGTAGGTGGTGATCTTGTCGATCAGCTGTCCGCCGGGCAAGATCTCCATGATTCGGTTTGCGGTGGTCTGTACAAACTGGTGGTCATGGCAGGAGAACAACACCACGCCAGGGAACTTGATTACGCCGTTGTTCAGAGCGGTGATGGACTCCATGTCCAGATGATTGGTGGGCTCGTCGAAGATCAGGCAGT
>CANSPM010000018.1 GCA_947648875.1 uncultured Lachnospiraceae bacterium | reverse complement strand
TAAGTTCCGCACATTCCCTCCTCACACACTCCCGGTGATCGTCCTTTGGCCACTTTGGTGTCCCTAGGACAATCAGCGTGTTCTGCGGGAATCTGCTGTTTAAGTTCCGCACATTCCCTCCTCACACACTCCCGGTGATCGTCCTTTGGCCACTTCGGTGTCCCTAGGACGATCCGTGTGTTCTGTAGGAAGTTGCTGTTTTAGGTTTCTCTATATAAGCGCGTTGGCGTCCAGTATCAGCGCTACCTCGCCATCTCCAAGAATCGTCGCGCCACTGATAAATTTGCACTGCTTTATAAATTTCCCGAGAGACTTAATAACAATTTCCTGCTGACCGATCATATCGTCAATCACCAGACCTGCCAGTTTATCTCCTTTTTTCACGATGACTACCATCAGATGTTCCTCAGGAGATTTGGTACTTTCCACATCCAATACATTGGACAGGCGGATCAGGGGGATAACTGACCCTCTTAAATGAATAACTTCCTTATTCTGCACAAGTCTGATATCTTCTGGGGCAATGTCCTCAATCGTCTGAATCGTTCCCAGGGATATGGCATATTTTTCTCCTCCGACAACCACCATCAGCGCCTGGATAATCGCCAGCGTCAAAGGAAGCCTTATGGTCCAGGTGCTTCCCTCTCCAAGTTTGCTCTTAACCTCAACTTCTCCGCTCAAGGCTTCAATTTTGGACTTCACCACATCCAGTCCCACACCTCTGCCTGATACGTCCGTAACCTTCTTTGCAGTGGAAAAACTAGGCAGGAACAGCAGATCAATAATCTCCTTATCCGTCATATTAGCCGCCTGCTCCGGGGTTACGGCTCCACGCTCCAAAGCCTTGTTTTTCACAGCCTCCACATCTATACCGTTGCCGTCATCCCTGACCTCAATCACCACATTGTTGCCATCCTGATAGGCATCCAGAAAGATGGAACCCACGGCTGGCTTCCCCCTCTGGGTACGAAGTTCGGCTGACTCCAGTCCGTGGTCAGCGGAATTGCGCAACAGATGCATCAGAGGATCACCGATCTCATCCACCACTGTGCGGTCCAACTCGGTCTCTTCACCTGTCATATAAAGTTCCATCTTTTTGTCCAGTTTCTTGGACAAATCGCGAATCATCCTGGGGAACTTGCTCACTACGCTCTCAATGGGCACCATTCTCACTTTCATGACAGATTCATGCAGGTTTGTAGTCACATTTTCCAGATATTCAATCTGCTCGTTGACACTCTGATTCTGTCCCTGAACCTGATTTGACACAGATACAAGGGAGTTCTTGGCGATGATCAACTCACTTACCAGGTTCATCAACACATCCAGTTTCTCAATATCCACACGGACAGTACGGTTTACCACCGGCTTGCCGGGAGCTTGCTTCTTATCTCCTGCCTTGGGAGCCACCGCTTTGCTCGCAGGTTCCGTCGCGGGTGCTGTTGTCTCCACAACGGGAGCGGGACTCTGCTCCACTTTCACTTCCGGAACTGCCTGCGGCTGAGTCTCATGAGGAACCTCCTCATATTTATCCTTTGTGGACATATTCTCAAGCACAATAGCCTCGCCCACCACCGAAGATATCTCCGACACATTGGCGGCAGCGGCTTTCAACGTCTCAATGTCTCCGTCCGCTACAACAATCAGACTGAAATCCAGATCAAATTTCTCATCTTCCACATCCTGCGCAGAAGGATTGGACACAATAATCTCACCCAGTTCCTCTACAGCCTTGAACACCAAAAATGCCCTGGCTGCTTTCAGAATACAACTCTCCTGCACGGTAACCGTCAGACCAAATACATTCTTCCCCTGTTTTGTGGCCTCCTTTATCACATGCTGCTGGGCGGAATCCAGTTTGATTTCCAGCCATTTTCGCTCATCTCCGGTCTCCACGGCCCTTTCCCCGGGCTCCGCAGGCGCGCTCTCTTTCTCCTTTTCCGGACTGTCCAGCACGGCATTCAGCTGCCGGATCAATGGTTCGTTCTCATTGGTGCCCTCGTCGGCGGACTCCTTGACATTATTCACATACTCATCCAGAGCATCCAGGCACTGGAACAAGATATCCACCATGTGAGGAGTCACCTTAATGTTCCCGTTCCTAACCTCGGAAAACACATTCTCCATGTCATGTGTCAGCGTCTGCATACGCTTATAACCCATGGTCCCGGCCATCCCCTTCAGGGAATGCGCCGCCCGGAAAATCTCATTGATGGTATCCATATTCTCCGGGTCCGACTCCAGGTTCAGAATCTGCGTATTCAGGTTCTGTAAATGCTCATTGCTCTCGTCAATGAAAATCTCAAGATACTGGCTTATGTCCATATCATTTTACCCCCACGTTTAGTATAATCTCCTGCGCAATCTGCTCCAGCGGCACAATCTGATCAGCGAGCCCCGCTTTTGCAACGCTCCTGGGCATACCATACACCACGCTGGTCTCCTGGTCCTGTGCGATTACATGTACCTTTTTCTTTGATTTCAGGTTCTTTATGCCCTCCGTTCCGTCCGCTCCCATTCCCGTAAGAACGACACATATGATCTCATCAAATCCGCAATCCATCAGGGATTCATACATATAGTTGGCACAGGGTTTCACCCCCTCGCGGTTAGGTTCATCAGAATAGTGAATCACCGGCCTGCCGGAAGCGCCGGTTCGCACATTCATATGGCTTCCGCCCATGGACAGATAGACCCTTCCGTTTTGCAGTTCGTCTCCTTCCGCCGCTTCCTTCACCCGGATCTCTCCAAGACAGTCCAGACGATCTGCCAGAGATGACGTAAAACCTTTGGGCATATGCTGAACGATCAGCACCGGCGCCTGTAGTTCCGCAGGCAGTCTGGGAATAACAGACTGTAAGGATTTCGGCCCCCCGGTGGAACTGGCTATGGCGACAATCTTTTTACCACTGATGCCCGTCCCGTGCTTTCTGGCAATCTCCACAATTTTTCGAGTGGTGGTACGGACCTCCTGTTTCACAACCCTGCTCTCCAGGGCCGGAGGCCGACTGTCTGACACCGCCGCAAGAGTATTTAAAAATTCTTTCCTGAACTCCTCCGCTCTACAGCTTACAGCATTGTCCGGTTTATGTACGAAATCCAGCGCGCCCAGTTCCAATGCGTCCAGAGTGGTCCTGGCTCCGTCTCTGGTATCCGTACTGGCCATCATAATCCGAACGGAGATCCTGGCCTTTCGCAGTTCATACAAAAGCTGTAGACCATTCATTCGGGGCATATTTACATCCAGCACCACCACATCATAACTGTTCTTTTTTAACAGTTCCAATGCCTCCAGACCGTCATTGGCCCGATCGGCAACCTCGAACCTTTCATCACTGTTTATTATATCACACAGTACCCTTCTCATGAGTGCAGAGTCGTCTACTACCAATATTTTTTTCGTCATAATCCCAGCCGTTCCTTTTTTCTATGCTTTCTCTCTTCCTCAAAAATATACTTGATTATCTCTTCCCGAACATCCACATCAATATCCACATACTGTACCCGGTGCTCATAGGTATTTTTTCGGTCCTGCTGTTTCTCCGAACTCAGAACCTTTCCCACAAGTTCATACTCCTTCTTTTTGCCGTGCAAAACCAGATTGTAGCTGATATAAATCAGGCTTCCCGGCTCATAGGGATGAGTGGACAGAAAACGCAGTCCACCGCCGCTGATATCTACGATGACACTGCGCTTAAGCGGCAGTCCCGGAATCAGATTGCTGTAGGGATCTCTCTCCTCGATGGCCCTTACCTCCTCCTTTTCCAGATTCCGGGAATTCATCTCCAGCACGCAACTGAACCGATAATACTCCCTTCTCTGATATTTGCGCAGGTTACTGGTGAGTTCCACCACCAATGTATATATATTTTCACTTTTATATCGGTCAATGATTCTGGCAAAACACTGAAAGAGATTGTTTCCCGAGTAAATAACCAGGTTATACTCCTTATCCATGGGAAGCAAAATCAATTTTGTCTTTTCCATGGGCATCACAAGTTCCAGCTGGTTTTCAGACAGGATATCCTGGATCTGGCTGATGTAAGTCTTTGGAGATTCATTGTTCTTGTTATCTCGCGGTTCCACCATCTGGATCTCAATCTTGTTGCCCGGTTCAATAAAATTGGATATCATGTTGTTCATCGTGATGCCTCCTTATTCATGACAATAGAATCCTCTCGGAACGCGTGCTCTATTGTTCTATGTTCCGCAATCCCCCTGCGGGCCGTTCAGCCTCACAGAACGTTTCCTCTATATCTTTCTCCCTGATATTATATGAGAAAAAAACGCCGCCATGCCACGCCGGGGCGGCCCGCTGCTCTCCTCACGGTTCATCAGTTTCGCCGCGATCCTCTCATAGGCCTGGGTCGATTTAGCTCCCGGACTCTGAATGGAAACGGGTGTCTGTTGCATCACAGCCCTTGCCAGCAACGGGTCCTGGGGAATTACCCCCAAATAGCTGATAGGAATTTTCAAGTATCTGGCCACCACGGCATTGAGCTTGTTAAAGAGTACCTCCCCTTCCTCTTCCTTCTCCACTTTATTGGCGATCATCTTCACAGCGGTGGTACTACTGTCATACCTGGGATGAATACTCAGAGATTTCAGCAGAGAATACGAGTCTGTGATGGAAGTAGGCTCCGGCGTGGTAACCAGTAGAATTTCGCCGCTGGCTACCAGAAATTCCAGCACTGCGTCTGAAATACCCGCACCGGTATCTACAATAATAATATCGGCAATTGCGTCCAATTGCGCCAGATTCCGGATTATATATACCAGATAGTCCCGACTCAGATTTGCCATTCCCACGATCCCCGACCCACCGGAGATGAATCCCACATCCATGGCACCCCAGGTAATAATTTCCTTAATATTCTTGCCCTGATAAATAAGGTCACACAGATTGTGCTTGGGCACTGTGCCGAACATGATCTCTATATTGGCCAGCCCAAAATCCGCATCCAGTATAATCACCCGCTGTCCCATCTTTCGAAACTGGATCGCCAAGTTGATGGAAGTATTGGATTTGCCCACACCGCCCTTGCCGCTGGTGACGGTAATCACCCTGGCCAAAGGCCGGGACTGCTGGCCTGCCTTGATTATTCGTAATTGTTCAGCCTGGTCCATATGGTATCCTTTCCTGAAATAATAGAATCAACATTCTGCTAAGATTCCATTATCGTGAATGATAGGGCCGGTCACTGCCGCCCTCCGCCCAGCAGCTTTTTCACAGTCTTCTGGGGATTGAACGGTTCAATATCATCGGGTACGTTCTGCCCATGGGTCACATAGGCGATGGATGTATCCGTATAAAGCCTCATATTCAGCAGATTCCCCAGGGCCTCCGTCTCGTCCAGCTTGGTAAAAATCAGCTGATAATCCGCAACCTGCCTGTAGCTGTCAGCAATCTTGATCAGATCCCTGTACTTGGTAGTGGCACTGAGTACCAGGTAAAAACGGCACTCCGCCACCTGTTTCATCTGCGCCAGCATCTGCTTAAGATTACCCAGCTGTTCTTTGTTCTGAGGGGAATGTCCCGGCGTATCCACCAGAATATACTCATAATCCTGAAAGTCCCTGACAGCTTCCGCCAATTCCTCTCTGGTATACACCACCCGGAAAGGAACCATCAAAATATTGGCATAGGTTCGCAGCTGCTCCGCCGCCGCAATCCTGTATGTGTCCAGGGTCAACAAAGCCACCTGCTTCTTCTGATCCACTGCATAATGACTTGCTATCTTGGCAATTGTGGTTGTCTTTCCCACCCCGGTGGGACCGATAAAGGTTACTATCCGGGGTCTCTGGGAAACTTCCGTATCCTCCTCCGACTTGCCGAATTTCAAGATCATTCTCTGATAGATGCTGGCTAACAGGTAGTCGAAAGGCATATTGGGTTTCTGAATCTTGTCAATTTCCTCCATTACCTTTTCCAGATATTTTTCATCTACTTCGTTCTCCACCATGGTGTCATAGATCAGCTGACGGAACTTCATCAACTCGTCGTTCTGTTCGCCATTTTCATTTACCTCCGATGCGGAGTCCCGACCAGACTGCTCTACCTCTCCCAAGCGTCCATCCCCTACCTGAATGGTCTGCCCATCCATCCTGGTCTGCTGGCTTTCCGCCTGTTGAACCTGTCGGGTCTGAAGCTGACTTTCCAGCAGAGTCTGTAGATTTTCCAGTTTCTCCTCTATACTGCGGGTAGCACTGGAAGCCGGTGGAGCCACAGTCACCGTATCGGTTTCAGTCTCTGGGGCAGGGGCTGTGAGTACCGCCTGTTTTCTTCTGGCAATGACACCTCTCTGAGGCTCCTCCTCCAAAGCGGCTGTCACTTCCACCAGTTTTGCCCTGAAAGATGACATAAACCCCTTGGGTTTTATCTGGCGGACGCTCATGATTACAGCACCCTTTCCAAGCTCTTTCTGGGCAGCTTCCGTGGCCTCTGCCTCTGTTTTTCCCGTAAACTTTTTTATAATCATTACGCTGTCACCATCCCAACTGACTGTAATTCAATATCTGACTCTATCTCGTTGTAGGATACCACGATCAATTCCCTGTAATAATCTTCCGTCAGGCGCTTAAAGTACATCCTGACAATAGGAGACGTAATAATGACCGGGCTCTTCCCCAGGTTCTCCAGCTTCTGCACTTCATTCCCTACAGAGTTTAATATGGCTTTGGATCGGGCGGGGTCCAGATTGAGATACGCGCCTGTCTCCGTCTGCTTTATGCTACCCATAATTTCCTGTTCAATCTTAGGGTCTAATGTCACCACGCTACTGGTCTCATTGGGAGGGAAGAACCTCCGTGATATTGCCCGTTTCAGGCTCTGCCGCACATACTCTGTGAGCACATCCGTATCCCGGGTCGTGGAACCATAATCCGCAAGAGTCTCCATAATGGTCAGCATATCTCGAATGGAAATTCCTTCTCTGAGCAGATTCTGCAACACCTTCTGAATCTCACCGATCCCCAGAAGCTTAGGTACCAGTTCTTCCACCAGAGTAGGATTGGTTTCCTTCATATTGTTAACCAGGTTCTGTACATCCTGTCTGGTCAGCAGTTCCGAGATGTACTGCCGGATAATCTCCGTCAGGTGGGTGGCTATGATGGAAGGCGGGTCCACCACCGTATATCCCAGGCTCTCCGCCCGCTCCCTCTGTCCTTCCGTAATCCAGATGGCCGGCAGGTGGAAGGAAGGTTCAAAGGTGGGAATACCCGTGATCTCCTCCTCCACATATCCGGGATTCATGGCCATATAGTGGTCAAAAAGGATTTCACCCTCACTGACCTGTATTCCCTTCACTTTAATAATATATTGATTGGGATTCAGCTGAATGTTATCACGCAGTCTGATAATGGGCACCACGGTACCAAGTTCCAGCGCCATCTGCCGCCGGATCATCACCACCCGGTCCAGCAGGTCGCCGCCCTGGTTCACATCCGCCAGAGGTATAATACCATAACCGAACTCCAGCTCGATGGGGTCCACCTGCAACAGGCTGCTCACATTCTCCGGCTGGCGGATCTCCTCCGCCGCTGCCTCCTCCGTGTCCACCAGGGTCTCGGTGGCAGCGGTTTCCAGATTTGCGGCAATTCCCCTGCCTCCCACCACAAACAGAAGGCCCATACCCACAAACAGTATGGTATTCAGCTCTGTGGCAAAGCCCAGAATAGAAAGAGTGGCCCCAACAAAATACATTACCTTGGGAATCCCAAAGAGCTGCTTGATAATAATCGGACCAAACTCCGCTTCCTTGCCGCCCTTGGTCACCAGAATACCAGTGGACAGGGAGATCAGGAGAGAGGGAATCTGGCTCACAAGACCGTCACCTATGGTCAGAATGCCATAGTTATCCAGCGCGCTCCCGATGTCCATACCACCGCGCAACATACCCATGGCAATACCGCCGATCAGATTGATAGCCGTCAATAGCAAACCGGCTATGGCATCCCCTTTCACATATTTTACGGCACCGTCCATGGAGCCAAAGAAGCTGGACTCCAGCTGAATTTTTTCACGGCGTATCTTGGCCTCCTCATCCGTGATGGCACCGGTATTCAAGTCCGCGTCTATTGCCATCTGTTTACCGGGCATAGCATCCAGAGTAAATCTCGCGGTCACCTCCGCCACACGTTCGGAACCTTTGTTTATCACCAGAAACTGTATCAGTATCAGAATGATAAAAATAATGGAACCTACTATCAAATCACCGCCACCCACAAACTGACCAAAGGTCTTCACCACATTGCCGGATGTGCCTGTAGTCAGAATACATCTGGTGGAAGAGACGTTCATTGCAATTCGAAATATGGTGGTGAAGAGCAGAATCGTGGGGAAATAGGACAGATCCAACACTTCCTTAGTAAACATGCACACGAACAGAACCGTGAAGGCAATGGCCATATTAAAAGCCATAAACACATCTAAAACCACGGCGTGAAGAGGTATGAGGAACATCAGGAAAGCCACCAGAATATAGATGGCCACGATGGCATCTGTTTTTGACATTTTTGCAATATTAATATTCATATCCGGTTCCTCCCTTCCTGCAAAAAATTATATATATTTCCTGTAAAATGCTATATTTTACCCTGTAGTTGATACACAAAAGCCAACACCTCCGCCACCGCCTGATATAACTCCGGCGGCACCATTTGCCCCACTTCCACATTGGCGTAGAGCATTCTCGCAAGGGGCTTGTTTTCAACAATTTCAATATGATTCTCCCTGGCGATTTCCTTGATCCTGGCCGCCAAATGGTCAGAACCCTTTGCAAGAACCACAGGCGCGTCCGCCTCCTGTGCGTCATACCGAATGGCCACCGCAAAATGTGTGGGGTTGGTGATAACCACATCCGCCCGCGGCAGATCCTGCATCATACGACGGCGGGAAGCCTCCTGCATCTTCTGGCGGATTCTTCCCTTGACCTGAGGATCGCCTTCAGACTGTTTGTACTCGTCCTTGATCTCCTGCTTGGTCATACGCATGTCCTGTTTAAACTTAACTTTCTGATAAATATAGTCCGCCAAAGCAATTATCATATAGATTGCCGCAATACGGATTCCCAGATCCGTCACTGTCTCCGCCGCCAGAGCCAGAGCCTGCATCAGAGGCATCTCATACAGATCGTAGATCAGTATCAGCTTATCTTTCAAATAAGCATAAGCAATATAGATTATGAGCCCGATCTTTAACAGGGACTTCACCAACTCCACCAGCGCGTTTACAGAGAAAATTTTTTTTAAGCCCTTAAGCGGATTTAGCTTACTCAGTTTGGGCTGTAGCGGCTTGGTCGTCACCTTCCATTTCACCTGTGCCACATCACACACGAAGGCCACCACAAAGCCGATCAGCATAATCGGCAGGATAATCAAAAGCACATTCGTAAGCATCTGATTAAAATACAGCCTCATTTCATCCTGAGGCATATTACCGCCCCAGAAAACCAGCGTCCCGGGAATATCATTATATACCCCCTGAAACAACTCCAGAAAACGGGTACCCATGGTTCCCACATAGAACTTTAAAATCAGGAACAGACTCATAAGCCCCATGCAGTTGGCAATTTCCTTACTCTTGGCCACCTGTCCTTCTTTTCTGGCATCATTCAATTTTTTATCGGTGGCAGGTTCTGTTTTCTCTCCCCCCGGCCCGTCCTTGGCAAAAAACTGAAGATTATACTTTAGTGTCACATCATGCCTCCCGCTATGGCTTCAATAATCTCCCTCATCTGCTTAAAAATGAAATTAGCCGCATCCGGCAGCATGCTGGCCGAAAGAAACAGAATGGACAGCCCTACCAGGATTTTCAACTGAATACCCACCGCAAACATATTCATCTGAGGCGATACTTTAGCCAGTACCCCCAGAATAGCATTCAGCATCAAGATCACACAAAACACAGGCAGACAAATCCGAAACCCGATGATAATGTAATTCCCCAGAAACTTTACCACGGAAATCAACAGGGAATCCATTTGAAACAGGGCCCCGTTTACCGGAATCAAAACAAAGGTATCCGCCAGGGCACCAAAGAGATACCTGTACATGCCACTGACAATCAGCATCAACATCACCACATACTGATAAAAAACACCTGTGATACTGGTGGACTCTCTGGTGGCCGGGTCCATAAGCGTCACCATGGACAGACCAGTCTCCATATCTACAATATGACCCGCAAAATTAACAATTGCGCTGCACATGCTGGTTCCAAGCCCCAACATAAGCCCCACAATGGCTTCTCTCAACACGATTACGGAGTACCCCGTGACGGTCTGATACTCCACGGCAGGAACCGGCGCCAATGTCTGGTACAGAAGGGCCGCTGTAAATACCGACAGAGCCACCCGCACATGTCTGGGTGTATTGTTCAGACTGAAAAAAGGCGCTACAAAGACAAAACAACTCACCCGAGTAAGGATCAAAAGAAAATATTCTAAATCATACATGGAGAAAGAGAATTCAATCATCTATCTCACCCGCTGACATACAAGCTGAAATTGGACCAGAGCTGTGTCATAAACTCCACCATGGAATTCATCATCCATGGCCCCAACAGAATCAGCGCCACAAAAATGCCGATAATTTTAGGCACAAAAGTCAACGTCTGTTCCTGTATGGAAGTCACCGTCTGAAAAATACTGACCAACAGTCCAATACACAGTGATACCAGCAGTACCGGCATGGACACCTTAATAATCAGAGTAAGCGCCCTTCCGGCAATCTCCGCCACACCTTCCACTGTCATATCTACCACTCTCCTCATTCTCTAAAGCACAACTACTGGAATGTATCAACCAAATTCATTATCACCAGACTCCAGCCGTCTGCCAACACAAAGAGCAAAATCTTGAAAGGCATAGAAATCGTTGTGGGGGGTAGCATCATCATACCCATACTCATCAGAGTAGAAGCCACCACCATATCTATGACGATAAAGGGGATATATATGATAAATCCCATAAAAAATGCCTGCCGCAATTCGCCAATAATAAAACTGGGAATCAATACGGAGATGGGAATCTGACTCAATGTCTCACCGTCCCATTCCTGTCCGGCAATCTCCATAAACATATCCACATCCTTCGTCAGCGTCTCTCCGTACATAAAATCCCGGAAAGGCTGTATTCCCGCCTCAAAGGCTTCCTCTTGGGTGATAACACCCTCATCAAGCGGCACAATGGCCTCATTGTACACCCGATTCAGTGTAGGCTGCATAATAAATATTGTCAAAAACAGCGCAATACCGATCAAAACCTGGTTAGGGGGCGCCGTCTGCGTATTCAGAGCCGCCCTGGTAAAATGTAGCACAATGATGACCCGGGTATATGCCGTCAGCATAAGTAATAACGTCGGCGCAAGAGCAATCAGTGTCAGAATAATCATGATCCGAAGCATGCCGTTGACCTGCCCGTTTCCGTTATTCACGGTGATGTTAAAGCTATTCTGCACATTAAGCTCTTCCAGTTCTTCCGGTGTCTGAATCTCTCCCGCACCATACCGAATCGTACTCTCCTCTGTGGAACCTGGTTCTTGATCCTCCGTGGCATATACAGGGATGGGGCTGAGAATACACAATATGCCCACCGTAATCAGCAGGCATATTAAATGCAAAATATTCCTCTTCCTCTTGTTGTCATTGTTGTTATCGGTCAAAGCCATCCGTCTGTTCTCCCTCCGGCTTCTGTAACACATTACCCTGGCGCTGCAGGGATGATTCTCGGCGCAACATGCTATCCAGAAGTTCCTTGAACCTGATCCCAGGCTCCCCGGATTGTTCCCTTCTGGTGATTTGTTCCTCCGGAACTTGACATAACATAGTCACTGTATCCTTACAAACAGCAATGGCGGCATAGGTATCCCCAATTCTGACCAGTTGTACATATTTGCCCGCAGCAATCTGAGCAGTCTCCAGAACCTCGATATTACTGCCAAGGCCCTGCGCCTTCTGATACCGTGCAATATATTTCGTTACCACTGCCGCAATTGCTAATACCACAACAAAAATCACCAACACAGTGATAAGCTGCACATAACCGTCCATACCTGTAAGTAGCATTAACCCACTACCTTCTTAACCGCCTCAATCACACGATCCGCCTGGAAAGGCTTTACAATGAAATCTTTGGCTCCCGCCTGTATAGACTCAATCACCATCGCCTGCTGACCCATAGCCGAGCACATAATCACAGTAGCACCAGGGTCAGAAGACTTGATTGACTTCAATGCGGCGATGCCATCCATCTCAGGCATGGTGATATCCATCAGTACCAGGTCGGGTTTCAGTTCCGCATACTTCTCCACTGCCTTGGCACCGTTCTCGGCTTCTCCTACAACATTATAGCCATTCTTACTCAGGATATCCTTAATCATCATCCTCATGAACGCTGCGTCGTCACAAATCAAAATATTTTTTGCCATATCTTCCTCCATTTTCTGTGATATCTTTGCTTATTTGATTATTTCGGTAACTTTGATACCAAAACACTCCTCTATCACTACGACTTCGCCCTTTGCTACAAACTTTCCGTTTACCAGTACATCTATAGGTTCACCGGCAATCCTGTTCAGTTCAATGATCGTGCCCGGTGCGAAATCCAGAATATCTGAAATTGACTTGGTGGTTCTGCCCAATTCTACGGTGACTTCCAGGGGCACATCCATAATCAGTCCAATATTCTCGTTGCTGGCCATGGCTCCCAAATTCCCGGAGAAATTCTGGAACTGCGCCGGCTGGACGCTTACGTTCTGCATCTGCCCAAATGGATTGTATCCCATCATCTGCGGCTGCATCCCCATCATCTGAGGATTCATTCCCATCTGCGGCTGCATCCCCATCATCTGAGGATTCACTCCCATCTGCGGCTGCATCCCCATCATCTGAGGATTCATTCCCATCTGCGGCTGCATCCCCATCATCTGAGGATCCATTCCCATCTGGGGCTGTGCTCCCGTCTGGGGGGTAGGGGTAGGGGCAGGGGCAGGAGCGGGCGTAGATTCCGGCTCTCCCATCTGTGCGCCGATAAAGGTATCCACAATCCTCTTCGCAAATTCAACGGGATAAAGCTGCATTATATTACTGTCCACCAGATCTCCGATCTGCATGGAAAATCTGACTCTTACAAAAGTACCACCCAAAAATGGTGACAACTCTGATCCGTCCGCATAATCAGTAAGGTCAAGCAAGTTTGCGCTTGGCGGACTGATATCAATCATTGTACCCAGCATGGTAGACAGTGACGTGGCCGAGGAACCCATCATCTGATTCATGGCCTCTGATATGGCGCTCAAATGAAGTTCCGTGATCTCTCCCTCGTCCGCGTTGGTTCCATCACCTCCCATCATCAGATCGGTAATGATCTTCACATCCCTGTCCTTGAGTACAAGAATGTTTGTTCCGTCCAATCCCTGGGTATATTTGATCTGGATAAATACACAGGGCCTCTCATACTCATCAAGCAAACTCTTCCATTTGGCCAGAGATACCACAGGAGTAGTAATATTTACTTTTTTATTGACCAGAGAATAAAGGGTTGTTGCCGACGATCCCATGCTAATATTTGCAACTTCGCCAATCGCATCCTTTTCCACCTCTGACAACAAGCTATCATCCACAGACTCCACATTATCGCCCGCCTCACTGGAACCGGAATCTGCTAAAGCATTGTCACCATTTTCATCGCCCGCAGACAGATCCATACCGTTTAGCAGGGCATTGATCTCGTCCTGTGACAGCATTCCATCTCCATCCATGTCTTCCTCCATTCTGCTGCCCCTGACGACAGCTCTCTTTTCCTGTCAAAACCTTTCCCTGACTGCGGTCAATCATCTTCATGGATCACCGTGGTAACGCGCACCGCATAAATATCATTGCTAGCGCCGGGAAGTGCTGTAAATTTTTTTATATTTCCTACATATACATCCATCTCGCTGTCCACCTTGGTATTCAGCCGGATGCAATCTCCCACCTGCAGTCCCAGAAAATCCGATACGGAAATACTGCTTTTACCAAGAACCGCTTTCACAGGTATATCAACCTTACGGATCAAAGCCTCAATGTATTCCTCATAATTCTGATCTCTGTTCTCCTGCATGGTCGAATACCAATACTTGGTATTCAGCTTATCCATGATGTCTTCCAACGTAGGAAAAGGAAGGCAGATATTGATATATCCCTCCACATCGCCAATCTTCATGTTCAGCGTGACAATAGCCGTCATATCCGTGGGGGTCACTATCTGGGCAAACTGAGGATTAGTCTCCAGCCTGCTTAACATAGGTGATATCTCTATTACGTTTTTCCAAGGATCACGCATTAATTGTGTAAACAGAACCATCATTTTCTCTATGATCGTTGTTTCAATCTCCGAAAAGCCTCTGCTCTTCTCAAGCGGCGCACCACTGCCCCCCAGCATACGGTCAATCATGGCATAACCCAGATTTGTAGATAACTCAATAATTATATTACCATTAAGGGGTTGAAAGTTCAATATCCCCAATATAACCGGATTAGACAATGCATTGATAAACTCCGAAAAAGTAACCGTCTCGGAGCTGGACACCGAAATCTGCACATTTTTTCGCAGATATACCGGTAAATTCGTGGAAATCAACCTGCCGTAATGCTCATAGATGATTTCCAACGTTCGCAAATGCTCCTTGGAAAACTTGGCCGGTCGGTTAAAATCATAATTCTTAACCTGTTTTTCCTCTTCATCCTGTATCTTATCTACATCCAATTCACCTGCTGACAACGCCGCCAGCAGGTTATCTATTTCGTTTTGCGATAATACCTCGCCCAAATCTTCTCACCTCCAGTCTTCTCTACCTTCCGACGGAAGTGATTACTGTGTCTGTCTGCTACTTATGGCCACACTGTAAATGAAATCCTTGTCGAACAGAGCCTTCACACCTTCCAGAATCTCTTTTCTGATCTCTTCAAAGTTATTGTTGCATTCATCGACAGTATACTCACTCACTACACTGGTGATCACATCCTTGATCACGCTGGCATAAGATCCGGCCTCCACACCTTCTCCATAGGTCTTATACCCCTTTTCCTTGGTGTTCATGGAAATGGCTATACCCTCAAGAACAAGATAATGGGGCTTTTCATCGCCGTCCGCATTGCTCAGAGGAATAGTCATCTTGCCCTCCAGATTCCAAAAAGCCAGATCAGACATGGGCACTTCCTGCTCCTCCTCGGCCCCGGGTTGCTCCAACTCCAGACTTAAGATGGATACCACACTGTTTACTAATGCCGCTGTCTTTTTGTTGGTGCTCAACACACTGAACATCATCACCGCTGACAAGATCACATTTACCAGCACAAGGGCCAGCACTAAAACTGACAGTAAATTCTTCTTCATTGCTAAAACCGTCCCTTTCTTCTATATACTAAACAGGTGGATTGTAAATCCTAATCTCAACCCTTCTGTTCTTTGCTCTGCCGGCATCTGTTCCATTGTCGGCCACAGGCACATATTCTCCCCTGCCGGAATGTTTGATCAGCGCCGGATCGAGTGTGGTGTTGTCCAGCAGATAGTCAAACACGGATAACGCCCTGGCACTGCTCAGTTCATTGTTATTGGCATATTGCGCGCTGTGCATGGGCACATTGTCCGTATGTCCCTCGATTTCAATAATGCCCCCTGCGTATCGCTCCAAAATCAAACCGACTCGTTCCAACGCCGGATAGGCTTCCTGTTTGATGATCGCCTTGCCTGAGTCAAAGAGGAACGCACCCTTCAAAGACAACGTAATATATTCTGAAGTAAAATTCACCTCAATCTGTTCCCCCAGATTCCCCTCATTGACAACTTCTGCAATACGCTCTGCCACTTCTTCATTCTCTTTCAGGTTCTTCTCATCTATGGCATCCTGAACCTTCTTATATAACTCTTCCGCAGCATCTCCTGCCGCCTCAAACTGTTCAAACTGATCAGAGTCCGTTTCACTGTCCGCATTCTTGCCCGTACTGTTAATATATTCATCCAGTTCGTTTAACTGACTCACACCATTACTGATCAAAATACCGTCTCCGATAGCGGTAGCTCCCCCGTCCAATATACTGAAAGCGGAGGACATAGACGCAACAAACTGGTTATATTTTTCCTCGCTTATGGAGGACATGGAGAACAATAGCACGAAGAAACACAACAACAGGTTCATCAGATCACTGAATGTGGCCATCCATGGTGCCAATCCCGCAGGCGGATCTTCTGGCTTACGCTTCGCCATTACTCCTCACCCCCTGCCTCTTCCCCGCCCTCCGTGGTTCTGTCTTTCGGTGCCATGAAGGACTTCAGCTTTTCTTCAATAACACGGGGATTTTCTCCTGCCTGAATGGACAAAAGCCCCTCCACCATAATCTCTTTCTGCTGCATCTCCTGCGCATTCTGCGCTTTTAACTTACCTGCCACAGGCGTACACAGCCAGTTTGCCAAAACTGAACCGTATAGAGTGGTAATCAGCGCCACGGCCATATCTCCACCGATCTTACTGGGGTCACTCATATTATTCAACATATTTACCAGACCTACCAGAGTACCGATCATACCCCAGGCAGGACCCATGGCCGCCAGAGCCTCCCAGAAACCGATAACCGTCTTATGCCTGGCTTCCACGCTCACCAGTTCCGTCTCCATAATCCCTCGCACCAGATCTGGATCAGTACCGTCTACAATCAGCAGGATTCCTTTCTTCAAAAAGGGTTCATCCAGATCCGCCGCCGCTTCCTCCAGAGACAACAGCCCTTCTTTACGAGCCACATTAGACAGATCTATAATACTCTTGATCATCTCTGATGTATTCATCGCTGAAGTCTTGAAAATCAGCGTGATGCTCTTCATGCTGTTCAAAAAATCCTGCATGGAATAACTGAGCATTGTAGCAAAGAGCGCACCTCCGAAAGTAATAATTGCCGAAGGGAAGTTCAAATAGGTCACTATATCCGCATGGTTGGAAATAATACCATATACCAGCATCACAAAACCCATTATAAGTCCAATAAGAGAAGCTATGTCCACGATAACCACCTAACCTTTTATGTAAAATTTATGGAGCCGCAAAAATATCCCGTCTATATGATTTTACTAAATTTTTTATCTCTTGTCTACTTTCTTTTACAATTATTTTTTTTCCAGTTGTTAGTGTGACCACCGTATCTGGCGTTTCTTCCACAATTTCCAGTAAATCCGGATTTATAAGAATTTTTTGTCCATTCAATCTGGTCACTTCAATCATACTCTTTGCCCCTTTTACGACACAACTCAAAGGGGCGTGTGCCATATTCGGCGCACAACCCCTTTGCATATTTATTTATTTTCCATCTGCAAAGAATTATCTCTTTAAGTTGGTCAATTCTTCCAGCAGCGTATCTGATACAGTGATTATTCGGCTATTAGCCTGGAATCCTCTCTGTGTAGTAATCATCTCCGTAAACTCAGAAGACAGATCCACATTACTCATCTCCAACTGACCAGTGGTCATATAACCACCATCGGAAGTGATATCCACACCTATACCATTAAATTCACCGGAGTTTAAAGTTGCGGAGTACAGGTTATCACCGCTCTTCTCAAGGCCGGAAGCATTGGCGAATCTGGCTGTGGCAATCTGACCGAGCAGTCTGGACATACCGCTGTCATAAGAAGCATAAATCATACCATTGTCCTGAATGGTAATACCGATCATCTCACCCAAGCGGCGCCCCTCTCCTGCGCCTTCCAAATCTCCTCTGCTGGCATTTATTGTAGACGTGCCCTTCTTGTCGTAATTAGAACTTGTGGACATATCTACTGTAATATTGGAGAAATTGCCGCCCAGTGCGCTCAGATTCAAGGTAAAGCTGGTATTGGTGGGGCCAGCGCCGTTCAAACCGTTAAACACACCCGTGTCAGGATTGTAATCCACAAGAATACCGTCAAAGAGACGACCATCCAGTTGGTCAGTGGAATCATCGGCAGTCGGTATCTTCAACGCAGGCTCGGTCGGAGTAAAAGTCGACCCCGGTCCCCCGGCTGCCGCTTCAGCCAGTAAGTTGATCCCCAAGTTATTCAGCAATGTCTCCATAGAACTGTAAACATCCGTACCACCCGCCGAAGCAGCCTGATCAATCTTAGCCAGTTTCAGGAACTCATCCGTAGATCCTCCGTAATTATATGCCTTAGCGATATTGTCCAGCGCCTCAGCTACTGTGATCGCCGGTATTGCGTCGGTTCCTGCCGTTGGATCTGCGGGAACTTCAGCAACATTCTCCGTATCCATAGCTACAAATTTCCCGTTGTTAAACATTGTCGTCAAATTCGCCAACGTTCTGCCATCCGTATCCTGCAGGAGGACATTGCCATTATCCACAGTCCATTTGTAAGATGCTGTATCCATACCGATGGAAGTCTTCTTGGCCTGCTGGCGATCGCTCTCCGACAGCTTGACAAGTTCTTTAACATCAAACTTATTGCCTTCCAGATCTTCAATCTCCTTACCCGTTGAATCGGTAATTCGATCCAGCTCCAGACTAAACTGGTGAGGATTGTCAGACTGCTTCATTACCAGCTTGGCAGTATAATAGTAACCAAGCGCATCATAAAAGCCCAGATTAAGCGATTTGCCGCTGATGCTGGTCACATTCGTATCATTGCTGTCAATGACTCCGCTAATAATGGCCTCCGTTGTAGCCTCAGGCGGATAAGTCATATTAGCCTCATTCATAATCCGCAACGCCGTCACCGTATCTTGCTTGATATTGCCGGGATTGTCGGGGTCCACCTGCCAACCCATGACATTGTATCCAGTACTGGTCATAGCCAGGTTTCCAGCTCCGTCCACATAAAAGGAACCATCCCTGGTAAAATAGTTGGACACGCCGTTGTTTACAACAAAAAATGCCTCACCAGTGATCATAATGTCAAAGGGATTACCTGTGGACTGGGCAGAGCCCTGTCCCGTAATATTTGTATTGATGGCACCGGCCTTTACACCAAGACCAATCTGTCTGGCGTTAGTGCCGGCCACCCCAGTGAGTGCGTTGGGACCGCTGGCCCTCTTTGTAGTCTGGCTCATAAGCGCGTTGAATGTCATGGAACTGGACTTATACGCCGTAGTGTTGACATTGGCGATATTATTACCAATTACATCCATCCTGGTCTGGTGTGTCTTAAGTCCGGACACACCAGAAAAAAGTGATCTCATCATAGTTAAGTGACCTCCTGTTTCATTTAGTGACTGGCCGCATACCCCGCCCGCGTTCCGCTGATTAAGCGATACCGCGAACAGGATTTTCTCCTTCCATCAATCGGGAGATACTCGCCTCCGTTAAGGTCCGGCTACATAATTACGGCTCCGTCGATATTGGTAAATATGTTCTCGACTGCATCCTTGCTGTCCATGGCCGTGACAACCGTGCTGTTGGGAATATTCACAATAAATGCCAACTCATCCACAATCACCAGGGAATCCTTAATTCCCTTCTGTCCGGCTTTTCTGGTTCCGTCCATCAGTCTCTCCAGCTGCCCGTCCGTGAGATCAATACCCCTCTGTCTCAGCCTTGTACTGGCATGCTTGGAAAAACGCAGATTATCATCGGTCAGTACCTTCTTTTGCAGTACCTCCTGAAAGGAAAAGCCTTCTTCTGTCAGGTTCTGCCTGGGTGTTATCCGCCCCCTCTGGCCTGTAGCCGAATCTTGCAGCTGCAGCGCAGTCAGGAATTCGGAATCCTGTATTCTCATATTTACATTCCCTTATCCTTTCTTTAAAAGCTGCGCCTTCATATGCTCCGCCAATACAGTCAAACACTTAGCTCTCCGCCGTGTCCGTATCCTAGTTCTTGTCAGAGCCTTCCGTCTTATCAGGTTCTTCCGTCCCTTCTGTCTTGTCGGATTCTTCCGTTCCTTCTGTCTTGTCGGATTCTTCCGTTCCTTCTGTCTTGTCATTCTCCGTTTTATCAAGTTCTTCGGCAGTCTTGCGCACTTCCGCAAGCCTCTCAACATAAGCCTCCAACTCTTTCACTTTATCGCTGGCAATAAAGGACTTCTGATAATCCGTCATATTGTCATATTCTTCCTTCAGCTTGTCGATGTCTTCCGCTTCATCCAGAGAAATCGTAGCCACACTGGGCAGCTTATTCAGGGCGGTAACCCACTTCAAGGCTTTATCAAAGGCTTCCAGGTACTCCATGTCCGCAACAGTGTCCAGATCATCAATAGAATACAGTTCTCCTTGGATAGACAAAAATGCCTTGCCACCCTCATATGTCACATAGTCTACTTTGCCCTCCACATAGTTGGTATCTCCACTACTGTCTGTGGACTTTACTCGCACCTGCTGACCTACCAGAGAACTAGCTCTCTGCAAATCCATGCCCATCGCCATATTCTGTAGCTGCTCTACCTGTGAGAACTGTGCATACTGAGAGACAAACTCCGTATTGGATGTAGGCTCCAGCGGATCCTGATATCTCATCTGCGCCACCAGAAGCTGCAAGAACGCTTCCTTATCCATGCCGTTGGCCGAACTCTTCTTGGCTTTTTCCGTAGAATTCTGCGAGTTGGTCTCTACAACCTTACCGTCTTTAACCGGTGCCACTAAACTCATAATTCCGCTCCTTTCCTATTAATATTGTAAATACACATAAATGCTGTTAAACCAGATAATCCACAGAACTGCCGCTTTGCGCCATCATTTCGGAGAGAACCTGATCAGGCTGTGTCAGCTCTTCCTCTGACTCCAGACTGCCTATATTCAGCCTTCTTCGTCTGGGTTTTCTGCCCGACTCCTCTTCGCCGCGCTGACGTCCCTGCTCCAGATTACTTTCAAACTGATGTGTCTCCACAGTGACCTCTATTGCGTCCACTTTGATGTCCTGCTGTTCAAGATTCTCTTTAAGCACCACCATCTGCGTTTCCAGCACTGACTTGACTGCTTCCGACGACGCAGTGAAATGCGCTGTCATGATACCCTCTCTGGCTGTAATCTGGATATGCAGCGTTCCAAGATTCTCCGGGTGAAGCTGCATGTTTAAAATTGTGTCTTCCGGTTTCATAGAGACCTTCATATAATCCAGAATCTGATTCATGACCTGCTGGGACTCCGGAAGCTCAACATATGCCGTTCCCGTGCCGGTGTTGACCGGGCTTACCTGGGCCGCTGCCTGATTCTGCGCCGGGGATGAATAATTCTGAAAGAACACCTGCCCCGCCACTCCCTGCTTTTGATCGCGATTCTGTTCCCCATCGCTCTGTCGACCGTCCTGCTGTGGCTGACCGCTTTCCTGAAGTAGTCCCCGGGGCCCACTCACAGTCTCAACCCCGGTCTCCGGCACGACTGTGACAGACTTGCCATTCACGGCATTCTCCAGAACTTCCAGCGCCTTGGGCAGATCGTCGTCGTCACTCAAATTCAGTTGTTCCTGTAGTGAATTTTTAAGTTCCCTCGTGATCTCCTGAAATCCCTGAATGATGGTCTGTTGACTCTGATATAAATTCTCATCTGTCACCAGCGCAACTGAATCCTCCGCGCCGGTTGCTGCCAATATAAGCTGGTTCACTGTCTCCGGCTGCAATAACTGAAGATCCGTAAAACCTTCTCTCTGTAGCAGTTGTTCTAACTCCTGAGGGCTTATATCCAGCTGCTGCATCAGTAACTCCTGAATTTGTAAAACAGCACTCTGTAGGATCGCCATCACCTGTTCCAACTCCTCGCCGGACAACTCTCCTTCTAAAGGTCCATCTGAAACTTCCTGACCAGGCTGGTCCACAGACTCCACGCTTTCCTGCTGGTTCTGTCCGGTAACCGTTTCTTCCGAACTTACTTCTTCGCCCACCTTCTGCACATCCCCGTCTGTCTCTTTGGGAACTTCTGTCTGCTCCTGGGTTCCGCCTGTGTCACCGCTGGAAGGTTTCACCTGCCTGGAAGCGTCTGTAGGCTTTTCTTTGGGCATAGTTGTCTTCTGCCTGTCGAGCACCTTGCTGAAATCATCCCTGGATTCCGGCGCCTGGGTCTTTGGCTGTCCTGCTCGGTTTCCCGCCAGAAAATTTTGTACATTTGCTGGTATACTTGTCATCCGCTTTACCTCCTTTCCGTCAATAATATTGTAGCGATATAGCATTGTCTCTTTATTTCATGGGCCGCACCCCATGAATAGACACCTATTTTATCGACATTTTCCCCTGAAAACTTAAGATTTTGGCTCCATTAATTTAGTGAGTTTTGCCGCTATTTCGGAATCCATCACTCCCATAATCGCGCCCCTGCTCTCGGCTCCCATGGTCTTTAAAATCCTGGCCGCCACATCCAGATCATCCTTCATATTCTCCAGAATAGCCGCCGCCTGCTTTGGCTTCATCACAGAATACGCAGCAGCCCAGTCCTGAATTTCCTTGGCCTCCTGATTTTGTACAAGCAACTGACGATACATCAGCTGTGCCGCAGAGGGGTCCGCCGCCTCATAATACTTCAGAAATCCTTCCGGACCAGGCCCGTTTTCCGCATAGACCACTTCCTCCAGAAACTCATTCTTGATTCGCTGAAAATCCAGCTGCTTCTGTTCAAATTCCTGAAGTCGAACCACATTGGCTTTAAGTTCCACAATCTCCGCTTCCTTCTCGTTCAAAGCGGTCTGAAGCCTTTCCAGTTCCAGTTCCTGTTGCCGAATTTGCTCCACTGCGTCCACCAGACTGGTATATCCGCCATAACTCTCCGGGTCCTTAGTCTCCAGAATGGAGTTGCCTGGCAGCACCCGATTTAACACTGGTACATCCTGCAAAATCGGAGTCAGTACCTTACTGCCAAAACCACCCACATCCAACTTGATAATCACCAGAATCACAGCGAGCCACACCATCACAATCATAATTGTGGCAAGCAGGGTGCCAACGCCGCCCCCCTCGTCCTCATCAGCCAGTTCATCCTCTCTCTTTGCTATCTCTCTGGCCCTGCGCCTGGCTTCTTTTTTCTGCTGTTTCTGCTCGTTCTTCAACTGTTTTTTATCACTCTTTATCTGATCCTTCTCAGCTCTCACTGCCACCTGTCTGGGATCTTCCTGTTTCGCCATCGCTCTTTAACTCCATTCCGTAATACTTACTTTTTCCCTGCACAACACAGACTGCCCCTATGTTACCGCGTTAATCAGTATCAGGATGTGAAACATCCAAACCTGCCTCATTCCTACAGAGCACCGGCCAGATCTGCGGTAGCGGCCGCTTCCTTCCGCCGCTGACCGTAAGTATAGCTGGTAAGCTCATCCACTTCCTTGCCTTCCTGCTTTTTCTCGTCCATCAGGAACTGCGCGAAGGCTTTCTCCTTCAATGTCTCATGAGACTTACGTTCTATCATCACCGCTGCCAGTTTCACTCTGGCCTGCTCCACCTTTTCCTCCGCCTTCCGGATCTGGATATGCTGTAGGGCAATATATTCATCCATTCGCAGGATTGCCTCTTTATTCTCCGCCATATCCCGGCAGTTTAACGAACCCAGCAGCTGTTCCCTGGCCCGGTTTTCATAGCCGTCCCTGCGTGCCCTCAGCGCCGCAAGACGCTCTTCCTCCTCGTTTAAACGCATCTGGGCCGCCGCAAATTCCTGTTTGGCCTGGGTCTCCATCTTCAGTTTGATATCCAGAATGCTCTGCATACGATACCGGAATCTGGCCATGGCTTATTCCTTTCCAAACATCTCTTCCAGGCGCGCTATGCTCTCTTCGAAGCTGACTTTCTCATCCACTTCCTGTTGCAGGAACTCGTTGACCTGGTGAATCATGGTAATGGCGTAGTCGATCTCCGGGTTGCTGCCGCTTTTGTAAGCGCCGATATTAATCAGGTCTTCCGCCTCGTTATAAGTAGCCAGCACATTCTTGAGCCTGCCTGCCAGCTGTTTATGCTCTCTGGTGGCAATCTGACTCATACAGCGGGAGATACTCTGTAGCACGTCGATGGCCGGATAATGGTTCTTATGTACCAGTTTGCGGTTCAACATAATATGTCCGTCCAGGATGCTTCGTGCAGTGTCCGTGATAGGCTCATTAAAATCATCGCCGTCCACCAGCACGGTATACAGACCTGTGATGGATCCCACATGGGAACGCCCTGCCCGCTCTAAAAGTCTGGGCATCTCAGAGTACACACTGGGGGGATAACCTCTGGATACCGGCGGCTCCCCGCTGGCAAGGCCGATCTCCCTCTGTGCCATGGAAAAACGGGTCAGAGAATCCATCATAAGCAACACATCTCTGCCCTGATCCCTGAAATATTCCGCTATAGCTGTGGCAGTCAGAGCCGCTTTTTTCCGCTCCAGTGCCGGGCGGTCAGATGTGGCTACAACCACCACCGAGCGCCGCATACCCTCTTCCCCCAGGTCCCGCTCAATAAACTCCCGCACCTCACGGCCCCGCTCCCCGATCAGCGCAATGACATTGATATCCGCTTTGGTATTGCGTGCGAACATGCCCATCAACGTGGATTTTCCCACGCCTGAACCGGCAAATATGCCGATTCTCTGTCCTTTTCCCACAGTCATAATGCCGTCCACCGCGCGTACTCCCAGGGGCAGCACCGTATCAATGATCTCCCTGCGCAAGGGATCAGGAGGAGGCGCTTCCACGGGATAACTCCCCCCCTTGATCTGTGTGCCGTCCACCGGCTGGCCCAGGCCGTTTACCGTCTTCCCAAGCAACTGCTCACTCACGGTGACAGTCAATGGATAGCCGGTATTTTCCACGGAACATCCCAGCCGGATTCCCTCCACCTGATCCAGAGGCATAAGCAATGTCCTTTTGTCCCGAAAACCGACAACCTCCGCCATGACTGGCTCTGCCGAATCCCCGTCCGGCATGATCCGGCATACATCTCCCAGCCGCGCGTCAGGACCCACGGATTCAATGGTAAGCCCTACCACATTGACCACTTTTCCCAGTTTTCGGAAATAGGACAGCTCTGCCGCCTCCCTATATTTATCTATATTAATCTTTTTTGTCGTCAATTGTTACCACTCTCTTCTCATCCCGTGTAGGATAAAAGTATCAGTTTCCGGCGCAGCTGCTCAAGCTGGGTTCCCAGCCCACAATCAAATATACCGCCCTCCGTCTCGATCATGCATCCATCCTTCTCCACGGTCATATCTTCAATGATCTCCACGGTGACTCCGTTACCCGGCAATCCTGCCAGAAGCTGTTTCTTCTGCATGCTCACATAAGAGTAATCCTCTTTGGACACATGCACCAGAAAATCCTTGCTCCCTTCCGCCTTTCGCAGAGTGGAGGCGATCAAATGGGTCAGAATATCACGGCTGGAACGCAGCTCCACATGAAAGATATGTTCATATATGCCTGTTATAGCTTCTACCAGCTGGGGTTCCATCTGATCCAGAGCACTCTGATACTGCGCCTCCAGCTGTGCCTCTCTGTCCTTCATCTGCTTTCTGAGCTTTTCGGCCTCGGCATCCGCCTGCGCCCTGCCATCCCGGTAGCCGCTCTGCCTGCCCTCATCCACCGCAGCCTGCTTTAAATTCTCCGCCTGTCTCCGGGCATCCTGCAAAGCCTGCTCTGCTTGGATTTTAGCTCCCTCCAGCACATTCCGGGCCTGGGTTTCAGCCTCTTCCAAAATGCTTTGCGCCTTCTCCTTCGCGGACTCCGCTTTCAGCACATTGCCGTTTTCGCCGTCACCGCCAAGCATAGCCGACAGGTCCACCGCGTTAATGCCCTGCACAAATCCTCCCCCGGTCTCATCCTCCTGGCCTGGATCCATCCCTTTGGCCTGCGCGGCTTCCTTCAATTCTTCCAGACGTCTGGCCACCAAACCGTTGCTGTCAATAACCCTTTTCTCCTCGGTTCCGTTTAAAACAAAACTGAATCCCTGCTTCAGCAAATTATTATACAACGATCTCGTCACCTCCACCTCTGGAAATAATGATCTCTCCCGAATCCTCCAGTTTGCGGATAATATTTACGATCTTCTGCTGCGCTTCCTCCACGTCCTTCATACGCACGGGCCCCATAAATTCCATGTCCTCCTTGATCATTACAGCCAAACGCTTGGACATATTGTCAAAGATTGCCGTCTGTACCTGTTCATTGGCATTTTTAAGCGCGATAGCCAGATCGTTGTTATCCACACTACGCAGCACCTGCTGTATGGCCCTGTCGTCCAAAAGCAGAATATCCTCGAAGACGAACATCTTCTTGCGGATCTCGTCCGCCAGTTCCGGCTCTTCGATCTCCAGAGTCTCCATGATGTGTTTTTCCGTTCCACGGTCCACGGTATTGAGGATTTCCACCACCGCGTCCACACCGCCGATAATTGTATAATCCTGGTTGACCAGGTTGGACAGTTTGGATTCCAGCACTTTTTCCACCTCTTTGATCACGTCCGGACTGGTGCGGTCCATCACGGCGATACGTCTTGCCACATCCGCCTGCTTTTCGGGGGGCAGCGCCGAGATGATCATAGCCGACTGTCCTGCGGAGAGATAGGACAAAATGAGCGCGATGGTCTGCGGATGTTCATCCTGAATAAAGTTAAGCAGCTGGGAAGCATCCGTCTTTCGCACAAACTCGAAGGGTTTGACCTGAAGGGAGGCCGTGAGCTTGCCGATCACGTCCATGGCCTTCTCATTGCCCAGAGCCTTCTCCAACAATTCCTTAGCGTAGGTGATGCCACCTTCCGCAATGTACTGCTGGGCCAGACAGACCTCGTAGAACTCATTTAAGATATCTTCTTTCACTTGGGGAGTCACACTGCGGGTATTGGCGATCTCCAGCGTGAGTTCCTCTATCTCTTCTTCTTTTAAATGTTTAAATATATTGGCTGAGCGCTCCGGTCCCAGCACAATCAGCAGAATCGCCGCCTTTTGCAGACCGGATATTCCATCGTCTTTTGCCATGCCCTTACCCCCAATCTTCGTTCAACCAGTTGCGTAGCAGGCTTGCCACCGCCTCCGGGTTCTCATCCACAAAACGCTCGATCAGCTTGCGTGTATCGGATTTGCTCTCCACCTCGATATCCTCCAGCTCGCTGTCAGGCGTGGACTGCAACAGATTCTCCACGGACAGTTCCTCTTCCTGATCCGTATCCTTCCTGGAAACCATGCTCCGCAAAATCACAAATGCCAGCAGCGCCAGAATAATCACGATCATGACAATGCTCAGGATGTCGGTCCAGTTGACATTCATGCCTTCCTTGTCGAAGAACACATTCTCCCTGTATGCTATAATCGTAATCTTGTCTCTGGAAATGCCGGTAGCGGTAGCCACGGCATCATAAAAATCATCATCCACCTCCATTCTGGTGGACGCGCCGTTATTCGCCTTGTACTCCTCCCAGGTCATGACATCCAGAAGCCCCTGACGCTCTATGATCTCCTCATATACCACGTCAAAACTCCGGGCAGTCACGGTAAGGGAAGAATTATCATAATCTATAATCCCCGCAGGGGTGACAATTTTCATGATGCTTTCATCCAATACACGGTCCGTGTCCGTCGCGCTGGAGCTGGACGAGGTCATTCCGTTCAAATCAATCCGGTAGCCGTCCTCGTCATTGGAGTCCGTACCGGGAATGCTGCTGGTGCCGCCGCTGCTCTCGGTCTCTTCAGTGGACTGATGGCCGATCAGGCCCTCATCTCTGCCTGCCTGAGCCTGGTAGTTGTGCTGCGTCTCTTCATAAGTGGAATAGTCGAACTTTAGAAAAGTCGCCACATCCATGGTCTCAAACACCCCTGTGCCAAGCAGCGCCTGCTTAACCTTGGAGCGGATATAGCTCTCCGCCGCGTTCTGCGCCTCGATCTGGCTGATGGTGGAACCGGTCAGCGTGTAGTCCTCATCCCCGGAAAACAGAGTGTTGCCCGCCGTATCGCTGATAAAGATATTGGCGGTAGTGGGATTGCCGACTGAGGTCGCTGCCGCTCTGGCCATGGTGGCCGCATTGTCCGAGGTGAACGTGCCGTCCAGTTCCAGGCATATGTACACAAAAGATTCCTGTTTCGTGCGGGCCAGCGTGCCATCCTGTTCCACAAGAGACAGCCGCACCTGGCAGTCCCTGACCGCGTCATAATTCTTAAAGACCTGTTCCAGTTCCTGCCGTTTAAAATCCGCGTACAGCTTCTGCTTATCCGATTCCGTAGCGGACATACCGGCGTTTGTCACGCTCTGAATGTTCGGTTCCTTCGAGGTCAGCCCTGCGGAGCCCAACGCCCGCTGGGCAGCTGCGGTCTGATTCACGTTCACGTCAATATGCAGGCCGTCGTTGGAGAGCTTACAGTCCACACCTGCGGACTCCAATGTGTCCATGGCCGTGGAAGCCTCTATGACGGTCTCAAAATTCATAAGACGGGTATATTGTGGTCTCGAAAACACATAGATCAGGATCGCAAAAGCAAAAATCACAATGGCCACGATGGCAATAATAATCGTTTTCTGTTTGGATGTAAACTTATTCCACCATTCAAGCACTTTGGCCCAAATTTCTTTCAGCCTGTCTAACATAAGTTTCTCCTCTGTGACTGCATAATATAGTTAAAAAAGCACAATACATAGCGGAGCAAATCACGAAGTGACTTACTCCGGTATATATATGAAATATCAATTTGTTAAATCTGCATCTGCATGATCGCGTTATAGGCTTCCAGCAGCTTGTCACGAAAGGCTATGGTATATTGCAATGCGTCAGAGGCCTTCTGCATCGCTATACTCAGATCATGCGCGTTCTCTGTCTCACCCAGAGCAAATTTGATTTTCTCATTCTCCGAATTGGAAAGATAGCTGTTTGTCGTTTTAAGATTATCTATAGCTGAAGTCAGAAAGGCATCAAACATGGTGCCGTCCACCTTGTTTTCCTCATTGGTGAGAGCTCCTGTCAATGTATTCATTCTCGTGCCTGTGACCTGATTCAGGCCCAGAGAAGATATGCTGTTTATTGCTGACGCGTAATCCATTTTATGTATGACTCCTTTCCTTTTCCCCTATCAACGTTATGACTGTCCCAGCTGTAGGCCCTGCTGCACCATGGATTTGCTGGCGTTGAATGCCGTGGCATTGGCCTCAAAGGCCCTGCTGGCGTCGATCATGTTGGTCATCTCCGTAATGATACTGACATTGGGCATCGTCACATATCCGTCCTCATTCGCATCCGGATGAGACGGATCATATACCATCTTCATCTCCGTCTCATAATCTTTATATACGCCTGTGATCTTCACACCGCTGCCGGAACAGCCGGCGCCGTGATATCCGATCGCACTGTTGAGCGCATGAACAAAGGAGCCGTTACCGCCCTTTTCCGCAAAAGCCACCACCTTACGTCTGTAGGGCGTACCGTCCTCCGTCCTGGTACTCTGTGCATTGGCCACATTCTCAGAGATGATATCCATCCGGTATCTCTGCGCGGACATACCGGAGGCGTTAATATTAAAAGCAGAAAAAATATTCATAATAATAATACCTCACTTTTTTATTTAAGTACAGCCTGCAAATTCTGGAATTCATTGTTGATCGCCGCCATCAGCCCCTGATATTTCAGCTGATTCTCGGCCAGCATCACAGGCTCGGTATCCGGGTCCACATTATTGCCGTCCAACCTGTAGGACAGATTGGAGTAATCCGTGTATGCCACTGGTCTTACGGACATGCCCTTCACCCTCGCCACCTTGGCGTCCATGGACTCATGCCTGCAACTGCCCAGAGCCTTGCGCAATTCCGCCTCAAACGCCACATCCTGTCTCTTATATCCCGGGGTCGTAACATTGGAATTGTTATTGGATAACGCTATATGGCGCATCCAGGACGCGTCTGCAGCTTTATCCAGAACACTTATGTAGTCAAAGACGTTCGAATTAAACATAATCCCCTCCATTTTCCATATAACTTGTGCTTTTGTAAACGCAAAACCCAATATATTCTATTATATGTAATTTATAAAAAAACACAATAGTTTTTCTTAAAAAAATAGGAAATAGGAAAAAGGACCTATTGCCCCTACAATAAATCCTTTTATCTTTTAGATCGTGCTTCGCTGTACTCTATCCTCTCTGATTCTGTCTCTTAAGCTCTTCAATCTCGTCGAATACCACATCATTGAGTACCTTGATATATGTTCCCTTCATTCCGGAGGAGCGGGATTCAATGACTCCTGCGCTCTCAAACTTGCGCAGAGCGTTGACAATAACGGATCTGGTGATCCCAACCCGATCCGCGATCTTGCTGGCCACCAGTATCCCTTCCATGCCGCTTAATTCGTCGAAAATATGCGTGATGGCTTCCATCTCTGAAAAGGAAAGTGTGCTGATGGCGGATTTTACCACCGCTACCTTGCGGCTTTCCTCCGCGCTCTCCTCACTGACGGCCCGAAGCATTTCCAGTCCTACCACTGTAGTTCCATACTCGCACAGAATTATATCATCTATATCATACTGTTCATTGCATTTATAGATAAACAAAGTGCCCAATCTCTCACCGGCAATCTCAATCGGGGAGATGATCGCCTGAAACCGGCGAATATCTTCGCCCTCAAATCCGAGCGTTTCCAGATTGACATTCTCCTTTGTGGACAGAACTCCCAGCAGTCTCTCATTCAACATTCCGTCCACAAAACCGCCTACATTCTCCTCCACCAGTTCCGGCAGAGAATCCACGCTTTCGCACTTGCCCACTCCCAGAACCTTGCCTTTGCGGCTGATCACCAGCACATTGGAACTCAGGATCTCCCGCATCACGCGGCAGATATCGCTGAATACCACCTTGCTGGAATTGTTGTTGTGCAATAATTTGCCGATCTTTCTGGTCTTATCCAATAACTGTACACTGCTCATCGTCATTCCTCCGTCCCGGAGAGCGCCGCCCTGAAAACCTTATGGTTTCCGAACTCGCTTCACTCGTCAGAACATCAGAGAAACAGCTGCCAAATCCTGCCTGGCAGCTGTTCCTCTGACACTCTGACCCTGCCCTTTTCGGATATTCTAGCACAAATGAAATCAGATTACAATGTATATTTATGTTCTTTTCAAGAATATTCTGACATTAAGCTCATTTATTCCTTATTTGCCGTCATCACATGGCCGCATTCCCCGTTCTCGCAAACCAGTTTGCTGCCCTTCTCCAGCATGACGCCGCCGCATTTCGGACATTTTTGTTCCGACGGCTTCTGCCAGACCATAAAATCACATTCAGGATAGCCGATACAGCCAAAGTAGCGTCTGCCTTTCTGTGTCTTCTTCATCACAATGTCCTTGCCGCACCTGGGACAGGCCACGCCGATCTTTTCAAAATAGGGCTTGGTGTTGCGACAGTCCGGAAAGCCCGGACATGCCAGGAATCTGCCGTGTGGGCCGTACTTGATCACCATCTGACTGCCGCAGAGTTCACAGACCTCATCGGATACTTCGTCCGCTATGGTGACTTTTTCCAGATCCTTCTCCGCTTTTTTCACCGCTTCGTCCAGATCGGGATAAAAATTAGAGATAACGGTCTTCCACTTTACCGTTCCCATCTCTACGCCGTCCAGAAGCGCCTCCATATTGGCCGTGAAATGCACATCCACAATGCTGGGAAACGCGTCCAGCATCATCTGATTCACCACCTCGCCAAGTTCCGTCACATATAGATTTTTATTCTCCTTCGCCACATAGCGCCTGCCCAGAATCGTAGTGATGGTGGGCGCGTAAGTGCTGGGGCGACCAATACCAAGTTCCTCCAGTGCCTTTACAAGAGAGGCCTCCGTATAGTGCGCGGGGGGCTGAGTGAAATGTTGTTTCGGATCCAGGCTTAACAGGGACAACTCACTGCCCACGGGCAATTCACGGCAGACATGCCCGCTTTCCTCCCGGTCCTCCTCCTGCGTATAGATACTCATATAGCCGTCAAACACTCTGTTGGATGTAGCCACGGTGAACACATGTCCCGCAGCCTCGATCCTGGTGGACATGGTCTCATATACCGCCCCAGCCATACGGCTGGCCACAAAGCGCTTCCAGATCAGCTGGTACAGCCGCATAAGATCCCGGGGCAGCTGTTCCTTCACCGCCGCCGGAATCCGTTCTATGTCCGTAGGACGGATGGCCTCATGGGCATCCTGAATTTTCTGTTCATTCTTTTTTACCGCCACGGTCTCTGCGGCATATTTTTCACCGTGGTGTTTTATAATATAAGCCCTGGCCGTCTGCTCCGCCTCCTCCGACACTCGGGTGGAGTCGGTACGCAGATAGGTAATCAGCCCCACCGTGCCCTCCCCCTTCAATTCCACGCCTTCGTAGAGTTGTTGGGCCAGGCGCATGGTCTTCTGTGTGGAATAATTCAGTACCTTGCTGGCCTCCTGCTGTAGCGTGGAAGTGGTAAAGGGCAGCGGAGCCTTCTTGGTTCTCTCACCCTTTTTTACCTCCGTCACCAACCAGGACGCTCCCTCCAGACTTTTGATCAGCGCATCCATCTGCTCTCTGTTATGAATTTCCGCCTTGCTGCCGCCCTGACCGTGGTACTTGGCCGTCAAGGGCTTTTTCTCTCCCGGGGCTTTGAGACTTGCGTCCAGCGTCCAATATTCCTCCGGAATAAAAGCGTTAATCTCCGCCTCTCTGTCACAGATGATGCGCAGCGCCACAGACTGCACCCGGCCCGCGCTCAACCCCCTCTTTACCTTGGCCCACAGAAGCGGCGAGATCCGATATCCCACCATGCGGTCCAGAGCCCGCCGGGCCTGTTGGGCATCCACCAGGTCCATATTGATCTCTCTGGCATTTTTCAGAGATTCTTTCACGGCGCTTTTGGTGATTTCGTTGAAGGTGATACGGTATATCTTTTTGTCCGTCATCTCCTTCAGCTTCAATGCATGTACCAGATGCCAGGAGATGGCCTCCCCCTCCCGGTCAGGGTCCGTTGCCAGATAGATCTTATCTGCTTTCTTCACTTCCCTGCGCAGAGCCGCAAGCACATCTCCCTTTCCCCGGATGGTAATATACTTCGGCTCAAAGTCATGCTCAATGTCTATTCCCAGGCTGCTCTTGGGAAGATCCCGCACATGGCCGCCACTGGCGGTCACCTCGTAACTGCTTCCCAATATTTTTTTTACTGTCTTCACCTTGGCAGGTGACTCCAGAATAACCAGATTTTTTGCCATAATTACATTCCTTGCTTTCCTGTGGGCCATTCCCTACCCAACCCAATCGTGAACCACTATACACCAAATCTCTGACGGACGCAAGTGTAAAATTTTGATTTTCTGTAATCAAAGGTAATCTGCCACTGCGGCGTCCGAAGGCATTCGCCAGTCCCCCCGGGGGGAGAGGCTCACAGAGCCGACCTTGGGACCGTCCGGCATACAGGACCGTTTAAACTGCTGGGAAAAGAAGCGTCGGAAAAAGGTTTCCGCAGTCTTTTCCAGGATTTCACGGCTCACCTGGGGAAAGGCGATACTGGACAGAGCAACTATTTTCTCCCGCTCAAAGCCGTTTCGCACAAAATGATACAGAATAAAATCATGAAGGTCATATTTGCCGATAGCCGCCTCGGTGGACTGACTGATACGGCCATCCGCCGCCAGTGGCAACAGTTCCGGACTGATCACGGTATTGCAGATACTGGTCAGCACCGCTTCCAATTCCGGGTGCATTCCCGCATAGGCGGACACCAGATATTTTACCAGAGTCTTCGGAATGGAGCAGTTGACGCCGTACATACTCATGTGATCGCCATTGTAGGTACACCAGCCCAAAGCCGCCTCGGACAGGTCACCGGTGCCGATGACCAGACCATTCTCCTGGTTGGCCAAATCCATAAGAATTTGTGTGCGCTCCCGGGCCTGGATATTCTCGTATGTCACATCAAATACATCCTCCGGATGCCCTATATCCCGCATATGCCGGGCGCATGCCTCCGTGATGGAGATGGTTCGTGCCGTCACGCCGCAGAGCCGCATGAGTTCTTCCGAGTTGGTCCGGGTGTGGGCCGAAGTGCCAAACCCCGGCATGGTGACGGCGATAATGTCGCTGGCAGGCCGCCCCAGCTTCCGGTACGCTTCCAATGTCACCAGCATTGCCAAAGTGCTGTCCAGACCTCCGGAAATGCCGATTACGGCTTTTTTCACCCCGGTCTTTTTCAGACGCTCATAGAGGCCCCAGGCCTGCATTTCCATGATTTCCCGGCAGCGCTCCGCCCGTTCTTCCTGATTTGCGGGCACGAAAGGATAGGCATCCACCTGTTCAGGCAGATGGCCGAAGTTTTCCCGCCGCAGTTGTACCCGTACATAGGAATCTGTGGAAGCAGCTTCGCTTTCACTGTTCATCTTCATCCGGTCGTTCTGCAATTTCTGCACATCAATCAGCGCCGTGAGCAGGCCTTCCTTCTCCCGGTAACTCTCGGCCTTGATACTGCCGTTCTCCGCAATCATGCAGTGCCCGGAAAATATCAGGTCCGTGGTACTCTCCCCTTCCCCGGAGGAAGCATAGATGTAACCGCACATACACTTGGCGGACTGCATTTTTACCAGATCCCGTCGATAGGTCTTTTTAGATACCGTTTCATTGGAGGCGGAGAGATTGACCACCAGATCCGCTCCGTTTAAGCAATGATGGATGCCGGGACTGTCCGCCACCCAAAGATCCTCACAGATCTCCGCCGCCACCCGCACATCGCTCCCCAGCTGCATCATCACCGAAACGCCAAAGGGCACGCCCATCTCTTCTTCCGCTTTTATCTTTCTGCCTGAGACAAACCAGCGCTTCTCATAAAATTCCTTATATCCGGGAATGTAGGATTTGGGCACTATCCCCCGCAGTTTTCCATCCTGCAAAAAAACGGCACAGTTATACAGTCTCTCATTGTGACAAATTGGAGCCCCCGCCACCACCAGGCAACAGCTGCCCGCAGAGGCTGCCGCCAACTGCTTTAGTCCCTCCTGCGCCTGGTTTAAAAGCCTTCTGGTCAGAAACAGATCGCCGCAGCTGTAGCCGGTGACGCACAGTTCCGGGAATACCAGCAGTTCCACCTGCTTTTCCCGGGCCTGCTGCATCAGACGGAGCATATTTTCCACATTGGCGCTCACACAGGCCACCTGTATATCAAAGGATGCCGTGGCTGTTTTGATATATCCGTATTCCATATGATTTCCTCCTAATATAATCGCTGCGCGATGGCTCTAAAGGGTATACTCCCTTCGGCACACCCCATGAGTGGATCTTTCATTCGAAAGTTCTCTCATGAAAGGTCCTCTCGTGTGCCTTCGTGACTCTACCTGCGCTGCGCGTTGGCTCTAAAGGGTATACTCCCTTCGGCACACCCCATGAGTGGATCTTTCATTCGAAAGTTCTCTCATGAAAGGTCCTCTCGTGTGCCTTCGCGACTCTACCTGCGCTGCGTCAGTTCCGAAGATTCCCGGGAATCGTTCAGCATGGACATCTTGACCTCGTACATGCGAGGAGTCATATCCAGGTAGTGGGTGTGGGGATTCTCAAAGCGCTGCTCTTCCTCCCAGATCTCCTCCTCCAGCTGCCGCTTTACATAATCGGCAATTTCCCGGGCGGAGGGAAGGTCATAGACCAGTCTTCCCTCCTGAAAGACTGGGATCTGTAGGGCTTTCACCGTACAGTTTTCAAAAAAGCGCCTCTTCCAGGGCTTTTTGGGGTCCACATACTGATAGGGTGCTGCAAAATCCACCTTTTCATTCGCCAGAGCAATCAGATCGGCAATGGCTTTACTGTTCTCATCATAGACGCGATATACTGTCTTAAGCCCCGGATTCGTAATTTTTTCTTCATTTTCCGACACCTTGATGCGGGGAACAAACTCCCCTTTCTCCTCCACGGCGGCAATTTTGTACACGGCTCCAAAAACAGGATCAGACTTGGAAGTAATCAGCCTCTCACCCACACCGAAACTGTCAATCCTGCCTCCCTGCGCCAGAATAGAAGTAATGGTATATTCGTCCAGACTGTTGGAAACCACTATCCTGCAATCCTGTAGTCCCGCCGCGTCCAGAGCCTTGCGTACCTTTTTGGAGAGATACGCCAGATCCCCGCTGTCAATGCGGATTCCTTTCAGACGCTTGCCCATGGGCTCCAATACTTCTCTGGCCACTCGAATGGCATTGGGCACGCCGCTCTTTAACACATCGTAGGTATCCACCAGCAGCACCGTCGAGTCCGGGTAATTTTCCGCATATTTTTTGAATGCGGTATACTCATCCTTATAGTACATGATCCAGCTGTGGGCCATAGTCCCGCTGATGGGAATACCGAACATTTTGCCCGCCAGCACCGTGGCCGTGCCCACTGCGCCGCCGATGTAAGCCGCTCTGGCTCCATACACGGCAGCGTCCATATTGTGAGCCCTGCGGGCGCCAAAATCCGACACGGCCCTGCCGTCTGCCGCCCGTACAATTCTTCGGGTCTTGGTGGCGATAAGGGATTGATGATTGACCTCCAGCAGGATGGCAGTCTCAATGAGCTGGGCGTCAATCAAGGGCGCAATTACCGTGATTATGGGCTCATTCGGGTACATGATGGTCCCCTCAGGAAAAGCGTACAGATCGCCCTTAAAATGAAAATCTGTCAAATACTGTAAGAACTCCTCTCCGAACAGTCCCTGACTGCGCAGGTAGTCGATATCCTCCCTGTCAAAATGCAGGTTCTCAATATATTCCACGATCTGCTCCAGGCCGCAGAAAATAGAGAAGCCGCCATTGTCCGGATTCTTCCTGTAAAATACGTCAAAGGCAACCTTCGTATCCTTATCCTGGTCCTGGAAATAGCCGTTGCTCATAGTCATCTCATAAAAATCCATCACCATGGACAGATTTCTCTCATGAAACTGTTTCATATGTCTTCCTTTCTGTGCTCACCGCACCAAAACCTCTTTTATTCCAAAGCCATAGGTCGCTTTATCTCATCTGGATCTGGCAGGATCTCATGGTGGCCAGCGCCGCCTCGTGAGCCTGTGGGGTTACTCCGGCGCAGCAGGCCGGGTCCACATACATGGGAACCTCCGGCAGATACGCCTTGATGGTCAGGGCGTTACTCACCACGCAGATATCCGTACACACACCGATCAGTTCTATACATTCGATGGGTTCTCCCCGGTTTATTTGGGCAAGGTCCTCCGCAAGCTGCGGGCAGCCAAAGGTCACCTTGTCATAAACGGGCAGATTTTTCCTGGCTCGAATTTCTTCCAGCGCATCTGCAAGCTGCCAGCCCTCGCTGCCCTGTACGCAGTGCGGCACCGGCAAAAATTTCCCTTCCTGCGTCTCCATATAGTCGCTCTGGTGGGTGTCTCTGGTGAATATCACCTGCCCCTCAAAGGTCCGCGCCTTTTCCACTACGGCCGGCAGAATCCGCTGTGCCTCTTCCGTGCCCAGCGCCCCCGCCACAAAATCCTTCTGCATGTCTACTACGATCAAATACCTCATACACTTTTCCTCCTTAATTGAATCGCTGCGCGATGGCTCGTCAACCCCTCTTCTGTCTGTAATACCTGGCCGGTTTACCCGCCCGCTGGGGCCTGTGAATCTCCTGCGTCTGTTCCACCCATTTTTCCATATCCCTGCGAAAATTGGGCGCATGGAGCTTTTCCCCCAAAATGGCCTCATACAGCCGCTGCAATTCTGAAAACGTGAACTTATCCGGCAGCAGCTTAAAGGCAATATCTGTGTAAAACACCTTATTTTTCATGCGTTCCAGAGCCAGCCTGATCATCCTTCCATGATCGAACGCCAGATCCTCCAGAGTAAGTTCCCCATCCTCATTCCACAATCTGAGACTACCCGCCCGGATGCCGACCCAGTACCATGCCGCTTTTTCCGGTTCTTTGGTATTTCCCCCGGCGGGGGCCGTGGAATCCCGATTCTCCCGGGTTCCCCGGGCAAACATTTCCCCGGGGATCAACGCCATGTAGGATATGGAGATAATCCGGGTGCGGGGGTCTCGGTCCACATCCCCCCAGGTATACAGCTGCTCCAGATAAATATCCTCCGGATTCAGTCCTGTTTTTTCTTTCAGTTCCCTGGCCGCCGCCTGGTCCACAGACTCCCTCATTCCCACAAACCTGCCGGGAATAGCCCATTTGCGCAAAAAGGGGTGGTCGCCGCGCTGAATCAGCAGAATCCGCAGACGGTCTTCCTCATCGCCTTTGTCCACTGTAAAAATCAATGTGTCAACCGTGACCGAAGGATGCTCATATTTTTCGGGATTATACTTACTCAAAAATTCCCGCTCCGTGAGCTCCCTCGCGTTTGTCTCGCCCGTTGTTTTCCTCCTTTTCCTTTTATTGTCCTCCTGCATCTTTCCATAAGTCATCTATGCTGATTCCCCCTTTCAAATGGATAATACGGCAGGCAATTGCAAAACGTTCTCCGTGAGTGACGGGATACATGTCAGAAAAGATCTGACACAGTCAATGTATATAAACGTGCTCAGAAGCAGATTTGTGTGGCAAATCACCCTTATTTTGTATATATTGACCAATCTCCATGTACGGAGGTCCAGAATTATACGGTAAACGTCAGATTTGCACACCCGCACATATCTGGAAAATGCTCTCTCCGGATTGCGGCAGCAAATTATTCTCAAATTGAGATTTATTCTTCCTGAGTCTATTATACTCATTTTGAGAATAATTGCAAGACCTTTTTTGATCTATTTCAGGAGCTTGGGCGTGTTAGAAAAATCCTTCCCGCCATCTGCCGCGGCTGCGTGATATTTGCAGTGACACACATCCCCGCGCTGTTATAATATCCGGCTGGCGGGCCAGGAGCTCCGTTTTCGGGTGGATATGGCTCCGGGAACAAAAAAAAAGAGTCGCTGCCACTTCTGCAAAGCTGCGTGGCCATGACTCTCCTCTTCGAAAATCTCCGTCCCCACATGAAATGTCCGCCTGCTTTTTTTCTTTCACCGATTGATTATAACCTCGCCGTGGAGTATACTGAAACAATAGAATCCTGATCATGCCCTCCGCCGCAGAAGCGCTTCGCATGATCATCCATCCTGCGAAAGTCGGAGGAAATGTCTATGATTTATTTTATTGCGGATACGCATTTTGGAGATGAGCGCATACTGCGCTACGAGAACCGTCCGTTTGACAGCGCCGACGCCATGGATCGGGAGCTGATCCACCGCTGGAATGAAACCGTATCCCCAAAAGATACGGTCTATGTACTGGGCGACTGGGGCAAACTGTCTCCCGCGCTCCTGCGGGGACGCAAATACCTGATCAAGGGCAATCACGACACGCTGGACAACCAGTCGTACCGGGATATGGGTTTTGCGGAGGTATACGACCTGCCGGTGATACTGGAGGAATTCTGGCTCCTGTCTCACCAGCCTCTGTATGTCTGCGAAAACATGCCCTATGCCAACCTGTTTGGCCATGTACACGCCTCGCCCCTGTACAAGACCTTCAGCAGCCAGCACTACTGCGTCTCCGCGGAGCGTATTAACTACACCCCCGTTTCCTTTGACGCAATCAGGCAGCATATACAGGCAAAGCGCCCCTTCGGTCATGACAGCTGACCGCGCCAGAACCGCTGTGTAAGAGGCAGCGCCCTGTTTCAGCGCCGCTTTTTTAATACGCTTTCATTTTCTTCACCAGCCATCTGGCGATCCGATAGACCGGATTCTCCAGAGTCTTTTTCACAGCCTTGAGTTCCTGCCGGATCTGGATATGCTGGGGACAATGCCGTTCGCATTTACCGCATTCCACACAGTTGGAAGCCCCGGAGGACTCCTTCCTGATGGCGGTGCACATAAAATAATCCTTCATGGCCGCCACCCAGCCCTCGCTGAAGCGACGGTTGTAGGCGGCGAAGGAACCGGGAATATCCACCCCCCGGGGACAGGGCATACAATAGCCGCAGCCTGTACAGCCCACCTTCATCCGGGCATTGATGGCCCCTGCCACCTGTCGCAGCATGGCCTCATCCGCCTCGCTCAGCTCTCCCGCCCGGGTGTTCTCCGCCGTATTTATATTGTCCCTCACCATTTCCAGAGAGTTCATTCCCGACAGCACACAGGTCACCTGGGGCTGGTTCCAGAGCCACTTGAGGGCCCATTGCGCCGGCGTATACCTCACACCCTCGATATCTCCCTGCCCCTTCGATCTATCCTGTCCGGACATTTCCGGATCTCCCGGAAAATTTTTTCCCGCCGTCCTGTAATTCTCAAAAATTTTTCTGGCGGTCTCGGGCAGCCTGGCCACCAGTTTCCCCCCTCTGAGCGGCTCCATAATTATGACGGGCAATCCTCTCTCAGCGGCATACAAAAGTCCCCTGCGCCCGGCCTGGCTGTTCTCGTCCATGTAGTTGTACTGAATCTGGCAGAAATCCCACTCATAGGCATCCACAAGGCGGCAGAACATATCCGCGTTGCCATGATAGGAAAAGCCCACCTGGCGGATCGCGCCGCTCTCCCTCTTTTTCTGTAGCCATTCCAGGATTCCCAGGCCCTTGAGCCTCTCCCATGTCTGCACATCCGTCAGCATATGCATCAGATAGTAGTCGATGTGGTCCGTCCGCAGACGCCGCAGCTGTTCCTCAAAATACTTGTCCAGACGGGCGCTGCTTTGGATCAGATAATGGGGCAGCTTTGTGGCGATGTACACCCGGTCACGGATGCCCTGCCGCTCCAGAATCTCTCCCAAAGCCGCCTCGCTGCCCCCATAAATATACGCCGTGTCATAATAGTTCACGCCGCCCCGGAAAGCGGCCATAATCTCTTCCTCGGTCTTTTTCAGATCAATCCTGCCCGCCGTCTGTGTGAAGCGCATACAGCCGTAGCCCAGCACGGAAATTTCGTTGCCGTATTTGTCCTTGCGATATTGCATTTTCACCTCTGATCCTGCGCCAGAAAGCGTCTTATTTCCAAAAGTCTCCTCTCCGTATCCTTCCGGCCCAGTCTGTACAGGGCTTTCAGCTTACGAGGATGTCTCTCCAGCTTGGATACCTTGATCCTTCTGCTGGGTCTGAGCACCAGCGCCAGCCCCGCCTTTTCCAGTTCCGGCAGCTGGTCCAGGGCCTGGTTATAACGGATATGACGGGTCTTCACCGCCAGCGCCAGCGCCGGATACCGGCGGATCTTATGCAATAAGAACGGCAGCCCCCGGGGCGGCTTCTTCCTGTATCCCTCCGGCCTGGTCAGCACCACCAGATTTTTCTCATAGCCGATACTGCGGAACCAGTTCAAGGGAATGGAATCCGAGATGCCGCCGTCCAGCAGCTGTCGGTGGCCGATCCTCACAATCCGGGACACAAACGGCATGGACGCCGAGGCCTGCATCCAGCGAAGATCCTTCTTATTCCCCACGCATTTGTGGTATACGGCCCGCCCTGTGTCCACGTCCGTACAGACCACATAGAACTCCATGGGATTGTTCTTATAGGTCTCCCAGTCAAAGGGGTCCAACTTATCCGGCAATTCATGATAACAGAATTTTTCTTCATAAATATCGCCGCTCCGGATCAAAGACCGGAAATCCCCATACCTGGGGTCTCTGCAATATTTGGTATTGTAGCGGAGAGATCTGCCGATCTGACGGGACTTATAATTGCTGCCAAACACTGCTCCCGCAGACACGCCCACCGCGCCGTCCATCTGTATTCCCTGCTCCATCAACACATCCAGCACTCCTGCGGTGTACATCCCCCGCATGGCACCGCCTTCCAACACCAGCCCTGTCTTCATAAAGCCTGCACCTTCTCCCTGTTCTCGTTTCCTCCCATTATAATCCCTCAGGCCGAATTATGCAAGCTATGAAAATGCACCCAGTGCACTATCCCCGCGGTCAGTTCTTTGTGAGGGCAGGCCTCCCCTGCCTAAACCCCTGTCTGCGATAAAGCAGGCAAAAGAGACCGGCAAAAAGGATCATATTTACGGCTATAATCAGAATGCCTTCCAGCGGGCCGCTCTCCGTTCCCAGAGAGTCCAGCAGCAGCCGGATCTGCTCCGTGTAAGTATATTTTGCCACTTTGGCAATATCACTGTTAAATGTGGAGAACATGGGAAGAAAGGAAAACAGCAGCATGACGGGCACGGTTACGGAGGTGGCCGCCATCTGGCTGCCGCTCCCCGCGCCCACAGCCGCTCCCAGCAGCAGGGAAGCCAGGATGCCCGCCGCCATAATCAGCAGAAACGCGCCTCTTTCTCCCAAAGTATATTCGCCCAGCAGGCAGAACACCCCCGCCCCCAGCATGCAGAAGAAGAACACATAGCTCCCCACTCCCGCGAGATACTGCCAGGGAGTGACATCCGCCATAAGCAGCACCCGCAGTGTATTCTTCTCCTTCTCCTCGGAGATAATGGCCGCTATGTTGGTAAAAGGCACCATGCCCACATACATGGCGGCAAACAGTTTTACAAAGAAATTGGCCGGCATGCCTTCTATTTGTATAGATTTTGTCATAAAGGCCGCCAGTGCCGGGAACATGACAAACTGTATGAATACCGCCTTGTTGCGAAGCGTATCCCGAATCTGCTTTTTTATAATCGTAATAATATGTCTCATCAGTCACAAAGCCTCCTTCCGGTAATGCGCAAAAAAACATTTTCCAGATCAGGCTCGGAGGAATGTATGGACAGTATCTTCTCCTCCCTGATCCATGTGGACAAAAGGATTTCGCTCTCCGGGGCATTGGGGATTACATGTTTCTCTCCGCCCCGGAGGGTCACTTCAATCTCCCCCCTGGAATTATGCCTGGTGCAGATATCCCCGGGAACTCCCTGCTCCACAATTTTTCCCTGGTTCAACAGCATGACTCTGTCGCACAGAGTCTCCGCCTCATGCATATTGTGGGTGGTCAGAAAGACGGTGGTTCCCCCCTCCCGCTCCTCCCTGATCAGCTGGTGGATCTTCCATGTGGTGGCGGGGTCCAGCCCCGAGGTGGGTTCGTCCAGATACAGAATGTCCGCGTCTTTCAACAATGCTCTGCAAAGATTCACCCGGCCCCTCATGCCCTTGGACAGCTTGTTCACCGCCGTATTCCTGGCCGTGCGCAGCTGCGTCCTGTCCAGCAGTTTTTCAATCCGCTCTCCGGAAACCCGGTAAATATCCGCGAAAATGCGCAGATTCTCCCATACCGACAGCCTTTCGTACAATCCGAAGCTGTCCATCATAATGCCGGTCTCCAGGCAAGCCGGTTCCCTGCGCCCCTCTTCCCCGGTCCGGACGCTCCCCCCGGTGGCCTTGAGTTGCCCGGTCAGAATATTTACCAGCGTAGTTTTTCCCGCGCCGGAGGGCCCCAGAAGGCCGATCACTTCCCCCCTTTCCACCGTAAAGGAAATGTCCTCCAGTATTTTTTGGTTCCCAAACGAATGGGCGATATGTTCCGCCCGAATCAATGTCGTCATGTCCACCTCCTGCTTTGCTTATCACAGCTGCCTCTTCCCTCATTGCTTCTCATTTCTCTGATTCCTTCATATGCCGAAGCGCCTCCTCCAGCTGCCGGTTCTCCGCCTTCTCTCTCTTGACCGACAGCGCCGCGCTGATCAGAAAGCATAATCCGAAACTGACCAGAAACGCCAGCCAGCATTTGGGATCATCCACGGGAAACCAGCCAAACAGCCAGGCCAGTCCTCCGCTCAGCCCAATCACAGACACCAGCATTCCCACCGTTCTCCCTGTCATTGACCAGCTCTTTATAAAAGTATCCGTAAAATAAACAAAACGCAGCGCCGTGACACATACGGAAGACAACAGGTACTCCCCGACGGTGTAAAGGGGGATTCCTTCGCTTCCCAGCGCGAACATGGTGGAATATCCCCGGGCCTCGTCCCCAAGAAGGGCGCTGATCAGGGTGAGCGCCAGCAGACTCGCCCCAAGAATCATAAAAACCTGCTCCACATACAACAAGAAATGCTTTTTATCCTCCATATATTACCTCTTTCTACATATTTCAAATATGCCCCCCATGTCTGCTAATCCCCAGCAACCCCCTGATGCTTTCCGCATACTGCCTGGAAGCAATCAGCTGCTCCCCGTTTTCCATGGTAAGAAGCAGCCGCCTGTTCACATAAGTCCTGATGGATCGTATTTTTTTCAGATTGACGATGCTTGCCTTGTTCGCCCTCGCAAAGAGATACTGGCACAGCTGCTGTTCCATCTCGTACAGCCTGTATCCGGTCTCATAAACCTCCTCCCGGGTATAGACAAAGCATCTGCCGTCCACCGACTCCACATACAGAACTCTGTCCAGGTCCAGCAGCAGCACCTCCTCTTTCTGACTGACTGTGATCTGTCGGTCCACCATGTATACAGCCGCCATCAGTCGTTCGATATAGGCCGTCCTCTCCTTACATTTTATCGTGATGACCACCTCTTCCTGTTCCTTGTCTGTCTCAACGCTGACTCGCAAGTCTCCACCTCCCTTCGCTGTCTATTCTATCAGAAATCCCAGGGCATGCAACCGGCCTGACAGCAAGCTGCCCCTTTTGCCGGGTATGTTGCCACAACGGCAGCAAAAAAAGACTGCTGTTTCGAGGGTCTTCCCTTCTCCACAACAGTCTTTCTCCGCAGCCTGTAACCAATACCTCCGCCGCATGGAAAACAGTCCTCTCGGACGTTCTCCACAGGTTTTTACCGCCTTTTTCATATTATCTAAAGTCAAACCAAATCCATAAACCCCTGCCTATAACGGATAACCATAAAATAACGGATGACCTTGACCTTATACCTTCACATCTCTTAAAGGAGCTCCCCGTGGGAATTTTCGGCGGTCGGAACATCTGTCATGTCCGCGCGTCCCCTGCCTGCTGTCCCATGGGAATGTCCAGCTGCACGGTGGTATTGACCAGATCCAGCGCTGTCTGCGCCCTGGCCAGTTCCTCGGACGTCCTATCATAGTCCGCCCTCACCGCTTCCAGGTCATAATTAGCATAGCTGTACTCTATGATCTGACTGCCCCCTCCATAGCTCACATGCTCCCGCTGCCTGGGCAGACGCTGCTGCATGAGGGATAGTTTTGTCTTGCGGCGGCCGAGCTGAGGAATATACACCAGCATCTGATCTATAGTCATGTCCTCAAAGCCCGGGACTTCCTGCGCCAGATTAAAGGAACTGATGGCGTGTTTTACCTGCCGTATCCGGGTCTCCAACGCCTCAATCCGCTCCTGAACCGCCCTGTAGTCGTATTCCGGGCGGACGGACTCCACATCCTCCCCCAGGGCTGCCGAAAATTCCCTGCTCTGCTGCTCCATCAGCAGCACATGATCCAGTTCCTCGTTCAATTTGCGGAGCAGCTTTGCCGCCTCCGCGGACGTCATGCGCAATGTCTCTCCCATATCCTCATCCTTCCCCCATTTAGGGCTTCACAAATTGATACTGACACGTTCTTTTTACGCTTGCTTCCAATATTTCTCTTCATGCGCTCAGGACCTCAGATCGCTTAACAGACTTCTACATACCTCCGTCAGCATGATGCCGATCTCCTCCCCCGAAAAACCGCACATCCTGGTGGCGCACAGGGTCGCGATACCGTGCGTATAGATCCACAGATGCTGATAGAGCCGCAGGGACAACAGGCGGTCCACCCCGTACTCCTCTTCAATGGAAATCAGAATGCCCTCATAATTCGTCTCTATCAAAGGCATTATATTCTGAAAATCCGGCATCTTTTCCTGTTCTCTCATAAAGAGCAGCTGAAACAGTTTAGGCTCGGACACGGCAAAACGTATATATTGCTGCCCCACGCACTTGAAGCGCGGCACATCTCCCTCATTTTCCGAAAGAGCCTCCTCCACATAAGCGTTATACAGTTCTCTGGCAGCGGACCTGACCTGGCCCTGCACCTCCTCCATACCACGGAATACCGTAAAGATCGGCCTGGCCGAACTTCCCAGCCGATCCCCCAGCGCCCTGGCCGTCAGCGCGTCCCACCCTCCTTCCCTGACAATCTGCAGGGCGGCTGCTGTAATCTCTTCCCTGGTAAATTTTGCTTTTGGCGGCATATGTTCCCTCCTGGCGGACTCCTGTACAATGGGCGGCTTTTTTGCAACATTGGTTCTAAAACGTTTGTTTTATTATAAGGCAAAAAAAGAATCCTGTCAACAGAGTATCGCGGAAAAAACGCAGGACGCAGATGCACCCCAACGCATGCCACGCCCTATAGTCTCCACCGAAAGCCGGATTTCCACCCAGGTTATACTCTTTTCTCTTCCACATAATTCGTGTTTTTATGAGGTGCCTTCCCCACAATCTCAATCGCCTTGCTCACAGCCACGGTGACTTCAATATCGTTTTGTACCTGGCTGGACGCGAACCGATACAGCACTTTTCCTTTGATCGACTGCACATACTGCGCGGGAAGACGGTTTAAAGCATAGGCGGCCATGTCCATCCGGCAGCTTTCACATTTGCAGTAGTCCGTATTCGGCAGCAACTGATCAATCTTGCTCAACACTGTTTCTTCCATCAAGTTTATCAAACCAATCATTTATTTTCCCTTGCTTTCGCCTTTCGTATAGCCTGAGAGCAATTCTGCCCTATAGAACATAGTATATCACTAAATTTCACAAAAGAAAATATTTTTTTACAAAAAAATAGTAAATTAGGACCAAAATTTCTCCCGAAGACGACATAAAAAGAGCCAGCGAAAGAACTGCACCGCCACAACCCCCATGGTTCCGCCCACCAGTACATCGCTGCAAAAATGAGCGCCCGCCGCCACCCGGAAAAATGCCACCGCCATCGTGTAGGCTATGGGAACCGCGTAGGCCAGCATTTTCCGCCTTTTTGTCCGCCAGTTCCTGGACAGATCGGGAAAGAGCATCATCAGGCAGGCCATGGAACCGGAAAAGGTGTGCCCGGAAGGAAAGGACTTGAAGCAGTCACGGTCCAGGCCAAGGCCGCCCAGCATCTGTCCGGCATCGCTGATCCGGTACCAGGGGGTATAATAGGAGTAATCCCCGATATAATGCATCGCCCGAAAGCGCATTCTGCCCACAGGATTTTTGATCAGCTCCACAAACAGGAAGCAGCAGCAGGAACCCACAATCGCCAGCGCAAAGGGCAGCAGCACCTCCATGTGGGCCTGTATCCGGCTTCCCGCCAGCTTAAGGACCAGCGCCGTGACCAGCAGTCCGAAGGCCGCCATAAGCGTGTTGAACCAAGTCTGTTCCATAATGTACTCTCTGTCTGTGATCTGCAACAGATATTTCATCATATCGCGCAGAAAAAAAGTTCCCGTAAACACAGACAGCCCGAAAAAGAAAACCCGCAGAGACCGGCCGGGGCCCGATCTATGATGGGAATAAACCGTTAAGATACAGGCGGCAAACGTAGCGAACCCCCATATGGGAGCCATCGCCGCCACTTCCACCAGATTACAGAAAAAATTTGTGGAAAAATATCTTCCCTCCACCAGATTGGGTGCGGCCAACAGATAGCTCACCTGTAGATCAAAAACCGTTGCCAGCGCCAGCAGCCCCCCGAACACCGTCAAAAGCACTGCCGCAGCAGCCATACGTTTTCTTCTTTCCCTCATTCTGTCCTTCATAAGGAACTCTCCCTTCCGTCCATTCTGCCATATTCTTCATCCGGGCATGCTTTATCACCCCATGATTGATTCATTATATAACAAAATGTCCCGCTTGTATACCATCCTTCGAGGGCTTTGTAAACCGGGGGCGCGGCCATTCTCAGACTCCGTTATCCTTCACCGCGACAAAAAGAGCCAGGCAAACGCCTGGCTCCTGCATGCAGGGATCTCAGAGATTGTGCTTTGCCGAACGCATACGAGAAAATCATTCTGTACAGGCGCTGCCCGGGCTGTAATCCCTACCCTTCCACCACCAGATGGATGGAAGGGGCGGGGCCGTCATATCCCGGCAGGAAAAGGCCGGCCTCCCTGGCCCGCTGCGCCAGCATCATGGATACACAATTGCCACACTGCATATAGCGATGCCACTCTGTCACAGACTTCAGATGAGGCGGCAGCTTAACCGGATGTTGCATCAACGCCTGGTAATCATCGTGGTATTTCTGCTGAATCGATTCTCCATATTTCTCCCCAAGTTTTTCCATATAATTCCTGTTCTCCCTGGAGATCACCGGCACCAAGCACTCCAGACGCCCGTTTTCGCAGCGGGCCAGCAGATCCAGCTGCAAAAGTACGTCCAGCTGCTCCAGAATCCGCGGATTCAGCAGAGCCAGTTCCTTCTCCTTGTCGTACGCCGTCAGATACAGAATCTTGGACAGCATCTCTTCCGAAATGCCACTTGGGACGTAGGAAAGATAGGTATGCCCCAGCAGACAGTCGCTGGCGTACATCCCCACGGATTTATGGCCGTCATATCCGCCCATGGTTCTGCAGCTCTCCCCGTCGATCCAGTATCTGCGGTATGCATGTTCCTCCGTATTCCAGTCATAATCCGAAGCATAATGTTCTCCCAGCCCAAGCCATCTCCCGCCGTTTTTCCGTTCGGGATAAGACGCGAAGGGCAACTTACCCGTGTTCTCTCCGCGGGCGTTCCACTCCGCTTTCGTCAGCATACAGATCACGGTATGGCTCTCCAGTTTCCGCTGTGCCTCTGTCCGCTGTTTCCGGTAAAAATCCTGCCCTCTCAGTTCCGCAAGGCCCTGTTCCACAATCTCCCATATCTCCCGGTACCTTTTGTCCGCCAGTTCTCTCTGTAATCCCACAGTGACCTGCCGGTCCTCCTCGCGAAATATAATAAAATCCGTATAGACCTTATCTCCCACACGTTTCATAAGTTCGCCGTCCACCAGCTGATCCACCTCCGGTTCAATATAGGCGGCGGCAATGCCCAGAGCCTCCGACAGCCCGCGCAGCGTCACCGGTCTGTCATAGGCAAGGATCAGCAGATTCTGCCGGATCATATTGTCATTCACTCCCAGAGAAAAAGGCTCTCCGCCTATTCCGCCTTCTCCCGTCATACCGAAATTCAATCTTTCCGGCTCATAGCTCTGCTTTGCGTATTTTTCCATAGTGAAATCCTTTCTGATATGCTCTCTGCCTGTGTGCAGCCGGGATTTCACGGTGTTGGCCGGGATTCCCAGAGCCCGGGAGATCTGTCCCACACTCTCCCCCCGCATATAATAACGGGCAAGCACTTCCCGGTGGATTCTGGCCAGATGAGCCAGTTCTCCTCTGATTGCCTCAGCCTCCTCGGTGCGCTCCAGCCGCCGGAGCTGTTCATCCTCCTGCGCCTGCTCCTGCCGCTCATACAGCGCCTCGAAGCTCACTGTGGGATATCGGTACTTCTGCCGGAGAAAATCATAATATTTCCTGCGCAGCACCCCTTGGAGCCAGGCCTTGGGTTCCCTGATCTCCCTGCCCTGTTCTATGGCCAGCAGCGCTGCCAGCATGGTCTCCTGCACCAGATCCTCCGCATCCGCCCCGTCCGCCTTATACATGGCCGTCCTTAACAGTTCATCCGCATATCTGATCAAATCGTCTTTTTTCATAGTAACCTCTGTATGCCACAGTTTCCTCCATGGCACTGCGCTAAACCCCTCTGCCCACCGTCGTGGACATGAGCGTTGCCCGCCTGCACCGCTCTCCATCCGATCAGCCCTGGCTTTTACGGGATGGATGGCCATTCGGTCCTTTACCGCCGAATTTATGGGCATGGTTTACTTTATGAAAGCTTTCACTATATAGTCGCAGATATCACGAGGCGGTTCACCCTATAGAAAAAATTTTTTTATCTTATCCCTTCTTGTTGGAACGCCGCCATATCTTTCTCTTCTGAGCCTCCTTTATCAACACTTCCCTGAAATCGGGATGCGCAATGGAGATCAGCGCCTCCGCCCTCTCCCAGGTGGACCGTCCCTCCAGATTGATAACGCCATACTCCGTGGCCAGAAAATATACCTGGCTGCGGGGAGAGGTGACAATATCCCCGTCGAACTGGGGCTTGATCCGGGAGTGCTTTCCCCCGCGGCGGTCCACATGTACGGAACTCATACAGATAAAAGCCTTGCCGCCCCGGGATGCGGAGGCTCCGATCAGAAAGTCCAGTTGTCCGCCGGTCCCGCTGATCTGTCTGGCCCCGGCGCTCTCCGCCGCCACCTGCCCGTACAGATCCACCGCCACACAGCTGTTTATGGACACCATATTGTCGATCTGGGCAATCACGCTGGGACGGTTCACATACTCCAGCGGATAGGCCGCCACGCCGTGATTATCATCCAGCCATTCATACAATTCCAGACTGCCCAGCGCACAGCCGAAGACTCCTTTCCCCCTGTCGATACTCTTCTTGCGGTTCGTCAGTTTCCCGGCCCGATACATGCTCAGATAAGCGTCAGAGCACAGCTCTGTATGCATGCCCAGATCCTTTATGTCGGATCTGGCGATAAGCTCTCCCAGCGCATTGGGCATACTGCCGATGCCCAGCTGCAACGTGGCCCCGTCCACGATATAGGGGATGATATGTTCGGCAATCTGCCTGTCCACCTCCCGGGGCACAAAGGGCCTGCTGCTCGCAAACGGCACATGGGAGCCTTCCACTATGTAGTCCACCTCCGAAATATGAATACACTCGTCATAACCGCCGTGGATTTTGGGCATGTGCTCGTTGACCTCCACGATCACGATATCCGCCATCCGGGCGATGGGCGCCGCCACCCCTGTGTTGACCGAAAAATTGAAATACCCATGCTTATCCATGGGGGAGACGCTTACCATTACCACATTCACGTCCAGAAAAAACTCATAGTATGCCGCGTTGTTGTGAAACACCATGGGAATATAGTAGCACAGCCCCCGGTCGCAGAGCTTCCGCTCATAGGAGGAGCAGTGCCAGCTGTGATAGATAAAATGCTCCTGGCTTTCATCGCATTCCGCCACATGGATGGGGCCGTCAATCAGATTCCCCCGCACCTTCACATCCCGCAGTTCGTCCCTGCGGGCCGCCAGGGCCTGATCCAGCAGCACCGGCTTGCCCAGACAGCTGGTATAGTCCACCCAGTCTCCGCTTTTCACCATCTCCGCCGCCTCGGATGGCGTACGCAGCTTCCGCTGATATTCCGTCATAAAGTCCTGTAACATTTTTCTTCCTCCCCCGCATGAAACCAGGACCAGTTCCCCCTCCCATCGGAAATCGGAATCTGTGACTGTCTGTTTCGCACCATTGTGTTATTAAAATTTCCAGACGATGCCACCGCATCGCCGTCAAAATTTTGCCTGGAACGTGTATGAGAAACGCTAGTCATAGTCCACCTGCATCAGACACAGTCCCTGGGCCGGAGCCGTGGGACCTGCCTTGAAACGCTCCCTGGAATCCAGAGCCTGCCGCACCTGCTCCGGCTCCATATGTCCCCATCCGGCCTCCAGCAGAGTGCCCACCATTATCCGTACCATATTCTGCAAAAAACCCGTGCCGTGAAAGGTAAAACGGATATAGTCCCCCTCCCGTTCAATGTCGATCCGGTCCACCCTGCGCACCGTGGATTTTTTCATCCGGGGATTCACACAAAAATTGCGGAAATCGTGCTCTCCCTTAAGCAGCCGGGCCGCCTCCCGCATGGCCTCCATATCCGGGGACTCTTCCAGAACATACACATATCTGCGGTCAAAAACCGGCTTGACGGGGCCGTCAAAGCAAGTATAGCAGTAAGACTTCCCGGTGGCATTGTATCTGGCATGGAACCTGGGCCCTGCCGCTCTCACTTCCCGCACCGCAATGTCCTCCGGCAGATAGCGGTTTAAATAGTCCCTGATCTCTTCCGGGGCAAGAGGCACATCCATCACCGCGTTGGCCACCATATTCCGGGCATGCACACCGGCATCCGTGCGCCCCGCGCCGATGACTTCCACCGGCTGGCCGCACAGCCGCGCAAGTACGGCCTCCAGCTTGCCCTGAATCGTATCATGGTCCGGCTGCCGCTGCCAGCCATAATACCTGCCGCCGTCATACATAATGATAAGTCTGTAGTTCTGCCTCATTTTTCCTCCTCTTCCACATGATCTTACCCGTGGTTATGACTTTCCCGTCACACGGGGTCAATCTCCTTTTGAGGCATCCGCATTTCCGGCCTCGATAAAACGTTTCTTGACTTCCAGCAGCTCTTCCAGCTGTTTGAGGATATAGAAAAGCACCGCCCGGGCCTCAAATTCCTCCCTGCTTTGGGGCAGGTTCTGGGTCTGCATATCCGAAAGCAGCGTCCCCAGCTGTACAAGCAGTCCCTCCACATTGTTGTAGCGGTGATACTCCTGCTGAATCTGCCCAAGCAGCCGCGCCACCTGCCCGGCCTGGCTGGGCAGATAAGTGATTCCCCGGACATTGTCATAAACCGCCCGCAGGATCATCGCCTGCTGCTGCCGCATCCGCACATAATCCAGTTCATAGGTATCCCGGGAGAAGGGCGCGTTTCCGTAGTTGGCCACGGCACAGGCCTCCGCCTGTCCCAGCGCCTCCCACAACGGGTCAAAATAATTTTCCCCACAGCCCACAGGACAGCTGACCGAGCCTTCGCCCGCTCCGGGGAATTGCTCCTCCTGCGCCAGCCAGCGGGCCATATCCCCCAGAATCCCCTTGATCTGCCGGTCCACTTTGTCGGAAGAGAGCGTAAACCGCTCCCTGCTGCTCCGCAGATGCAAGTTTACTAGGATGCCGAAACCCGTCCCCACCGCAAACAGCAGCGCCTCGTTTCCCAGCAGGGAAAAAAAGGCACCCTGACTCAGAAAATGGCTGACCAGCACCGAATCCATGGCAATGGCTTCCTGCCATCCCATCACCAGGCAGAGGAGGATAAAAAGAACAAGATATGCACCAAAAGCCCACACGCTGTATCCCAGCAGCCCATAACACAGACCCGCCAGCACCAGCGCGCAGAGAAAAGCCAGCGCCCTCTTGCCCGCTGTCTTAAAGGTCTCCAGCTTGGTGCTCTGAATACTGAGTATAGTGATGATTCCGGCAGTAGTATGATATTGCAGCCCCAGTTCCCCCGCAAGGGCGATGGCCAGCACGGCCGCCAGAGCGATTTTCAGGCTCCTGGCCAGCTTGGATGACAAGCGGTTCTTCATTCAAAGTCTCCCTTGGGTTCAATGGCAGAAAGCTCCCTCAAAAAAGCCATGACGATCAAAAACAGCGGTTCCTGATCTCCACTATTTTTCTCTGCGCGTTCAGGATCTCCTCCTCCGTTCCCTCCCAGTTGTCAATATCTTCGCTGATAAAGACCAATACCCGGTCCGAAAGATTCGCCAGAAATCTCACTGCCGCCGCCCCGGAAGCGCCATATAAGGCCGCTGTAAGCTCCTCGTTTTCCAGATTCCGCAAAATAGTCTGAATCTCAAAGTCTCCCAGCTCCACAAAGCCCTCCAGCAGCCCTGTGGCGGCGGAAAACTGCTTTCTGTCCCCATACCTTTGCAGGATCTCCTCCCTCTTTTCCTGCCTGTTGTATCCTGTTATTTTTGTCCAGTAATCCATGCCTATGTAAGAGGCAATGATCTCCCTGACCAGATCGGCGGATTCCCCCGAGACAATGGCCTCCAACGCGGCCACCACCATGGGACCCTCATTCTGCCAGGGCGGCAGGGTTTTGGCATAATTGTCAAGCAGTCTGGCAATCCGGCCCATATCCATCTGTTTCATAAACGCCTGCAAAATATACCGTACCGCGAAGACCAGAAATTCACTGCCTCCCTGAAAACCGGCCGTCTCCTGCTCCAGCGCGAGAAGCCCCCGCTGCCTGCTGATCTGGTCGCATCGGAGCAGATCGCCTGCTATGGCCACCAGCCGGAGCCTTTTCTCATCATAGATGCCCACCCGCTCCAGCTGTTCCTGCCTGCGTCCCACCAGCTCATCTATGGTACAGCCAAAGTAATCCGCCAGCATCCACAGCATCTCCACATTGGGGACCGCCAGGTTTCTCTCCCATTTAGAAACCGCCGCCGGGCTCACGCACAGAACCTCCGCCAGCTGCTCCTGCGTCATCTCTCTGGCCCCGCGAAGCGAACATATCCTCTTTCCCATTAAAATCCTGTTGTTTTCCATTTTGACCGACTCCCTTCCTTTGCACCCGCGAATTTGTTCAATACCGCCTCACCTGTAATGCTCTCTCTATAGCATAAGGGATCAGTTCCTCCGCGTCAAAGGATAAGGAGTCGGATTTATCAACCACAGGTTCTGTACCACAGATCACTTCTGATTCTGCACCCGTATCTGCTCTTCCCGGATCATGGGAAAACGGATCAGTTCCGCGGCATCCAGATTCTCCCGTCCCATGTCCACCGCCGTGATCTGGTGATTGTCATAGGTCGTATAATAGAATATCCCCCTGTCCGCATTACAGCAGCAGGTATAAATGGTAATCTCATATTTTCCCTCTTCCACTTCGCAGCAGCCTCTCTGCTGATCCACTGCATTCAGAATGTGGAAAAACTGACTGACGCTCTCGGTCTCACTGTCGCCGGAGACCGAGTTCATCTTCACAAAAGAAGCTCTGACAAAACGGGACTGGGAAGACAGATCCCCCGGAAGTCCCAGGGCCCCCATCCCCCGGCCATAGCAGCGCAAATCCAGCCTGTCCGAAAAAAGATTCCGCGGCGTCCCGGGCGACAGATGCATGTAATGATTCAGCGAAAACAGCTGTATATCAAAGGGCGGATTATTGGTCAGCACCCCCACCGGATTGTCATAGACCCGAATGCCCTCCGCCACGGATTCCACCGTGACAGCCCCGCTGCGGTCCGCAATCAGCCAGTGCAGCTGCGCCGTCGGGAGCTCTCTCTGAAAACAGGTGTTTGTCAGGTTTATTTTCTCCAGCAGGACTCTGGCGTCCCTCACCGTGGCGCATTGGCCCAAGATCCAGGGAATAAACTCAAAAGTAGCCACATTGTCCCTGTCCGGCTGTTCTTCCCTGTAGACCGCGTTTCCCACGAAATTCAGTCCCGCCATCCCCAGTCCTCTCTCGTTCACCGCCTCATAATACAGCGGACAGCCCTCTGCCATATGAGCTACACCGATCATGGCATAATGACTTTCCATGGTTTTCTGAAAACGAAATACCAGCGGAAAACTGCGGGGAGTGATCACCACCTCCTCGCCGTAGGAAAAATCATAATCCAAAGTGCGGCCAAAGTAGAAATCCCTGGTCTGATAAGTTGCCGCTGTACACATTCTGATACCTCCTGACAAAAAATTGCAACCCCGCGATTTTAAGTTCCCCTACTCTATCACCAGATAGTAATACTCCTCGCCATCCTCCTCATAGGGCCTGGCATATACGCGCCTGCCGATTACAGCCCGCAGTTTCCGGATATTCTCGATCTCCCCGGAGCCGAACTCCTGATAACATATGGTATCGCTTTTCTCATTGAGAGACGCATAGAAATCCGTGACAAACAGAGAATATTCATCCAACAGACTCTCAAAGGGCACCTGGGAAATATACATCGGGCATCCCTCTTCCTCTCCGTAACACTCCGGCTCCTGCTCGAAAGTCAAAGACGTCACGTAGATTTCTTCCAGCATGACCCCATAGGGATCTTTTGTCCGGTAGATCCCCTCTTCAATCTGCTCATAATCCGGCATCGCATACTTCTCAGGGGTATAGTTTTGGAAATTTTTCATGTTTTTATCCTCCTAAAAAATAAAATCCCCGTGGAATGCGACCAGACGCAAATCCACCACCAGGGCCGGACGGACGCCATATCCTTCCAGCCCTCCTCCGCGGATTTCTTTCCCGGTCAGATATCGCTTGAAGCAATAAAACATTTTACACCGTTTTTTTAATCTCCGCATGAAAACGCGAATACAGCGAAATTTATTGATGTGTGAATATGCCATATATGCCAATACCATTTTCTGAAAAGAATTGATCCAACACTTTCAAATATTCCCTTAAATCTTTTTGACATACAGGATCTAAAAAAACAACCTCTACACAGTCGAACCCATCCGACTCATAAAATTTGTATTCCGCACCAAAACCTATATTTTCTTCTATTTCTTCCATAATATAATCTTCAACTGTTCTATTTACTTTTAATACGATAAAGCAATATACTCTGCTATTGTTCAATTCGTCCGCAAAGTATAGTAACGGTAATATATCTTGTTTTAATGCTTCGTATATCTTCGCTATTTCTTTTGACACCATTTTGTGTTGGCTCTTGATCATCTCTCCGGTTTTCAATACCTCATCCTGAACCTTATGAATATCCTCGTCCACATGATGCAGCTCCAATAAGTCCTCCGATGCTTCTTTTAGGTAATCATATACAATTTCTATTTCAATGGATTTACGCTTATATAAATCATCCACCAAAATGCATTTATCGCATACATCACTTATATTATTAATAATTTCTTCAGGCCTGCTGTTGGGCTTAATCTTATTGCTATCAATAGACATAATAAGATTTTTATCCACATTCATAATCTCTTTATTCTTTTCATAACAACCCATAAAACATTTCAACAATATTTTTTGAGCCTTGTCTTCATTCATCCACTCTTTAACCTTTTCAACTCCGGCGTCTGCCACTTTTCCAAAAATGTAATCCGTTATCATTTTTTGACCTCCAAACCTTTTATTATTTATAAAATCGGGTAAGAGACAAACTTTGCTATCTGTCCCTCACCTAAAGAAGGAATGGCGGCTTTCGCCACATTCTGCTCTCACTCGTATTACAGAAATTATCTCCCTGTCTCCCGCTTGACTTATATATTCTCACCTCACGTCTATGGCATTTTTCGGCATTTCCTACAGGTCGTAAGGCGTCACCTGGTACACGTAATAATTGAGCCAGTTGCTATACAGATTGTTGCTGTGGGAGCGCCATTGCAGCAGAGGTCTCTGTTCGGGATCGTCATCCGGATAATAGTTGTATGGCACCTGGATGGGCAGCCCCTTGTCCAGATCCCTATGATATTCGTTGTTTAAGGTATAGCGGTCATACTCCGGATGACCGTTGACAAAGATCTTCTTTCCGTTCTGGGCGATGGCCAGAAACACCCCCGCCTCCTCGCCCTCCGCCAGCACCGTCAGCTCCGGACAGGCATGGATAGCCGCCGCCGGAGTCTCGGTATGACGGCTGTGAGGTGCCAGAAAAATATCGTCAAAGCCCCTCACCAGCGGAATCTTCCGGTTGGATACCCTGTGTGGATACACCCCGAACAGCTTTTCCGGAAGTTTGCGTTTATTGATGCCATAATAATGGTAGAGTCCCGCCTGAGACCCCCAGCAGATATGTAATGTGGACGTCACATGGCTCTCCGCCCAGTCCATGATCTCACAGATTTCCTCCCAGTAATCCACCTCCTCAAAGGTGATATCCTCCACCGGTGCTCCGGTGATAATCAGCCCGTCAAACTTCCGCTCCCGCACCTCGTCCAGCGAAGTATAAAATTTGTTCAGATGATTGGCCGGGGTATTGATGGAAATGTGGCTCTTCACGTTCAGAAAAGTAACGTCCACCTGCAAAGGCGTGTTGGACAGGGCCCGCAAAAGCTGCAATTCCGTATCCTGCTTTACGGGCATAATGTTCAGGATCATAACCTGTAGGGGCCGGATATCCTGATGCATGGCCCGGTTTTCATCCATCACAAATATATTTTCATTTTCCAGGATCTCCTTCGCAGGCAGATCGCTCTGTGTCTTAATCGGCATAATTCTATACTCCTCTCCTTAACCCAATCTGTAAGCAGCGGCATCCATGCCCTGCCGCCCCGGATACCTTCATAGCATATCCTGTGGGCAAAACAAATAAGGCATCTCTGTTTGACATTGGCCCCTGCCTGGCCCACAGGCAAAAGTCTTACAAATATTTTGCCATAAATTCCTCTTCTGTCAAGATCGGAATCCCCAATTCCTTGGCTTTCTTGTTTTTGGATGAATTGGAAGCGATGTCGTTGTTGACCAGGCATTCCGTCTTGGAGGTTACGCTGCCTGTAACTTTGCCGCCCCGCTGCTCGATCACATCTTTTAACTCATTACGGCTGCCATAGTGACGCAGGCTCCCCGTGACGCAAAATCCTTTGCCGGCCAGATTCTGCTCCTCGGCCACCTGCACCGCCTGAATACGCAGTTCCTCCATCAACTTCCCGATTTTCTCCACATTCTCTTCCCGCTGCATGTACTCCACAAAAGCGGTGGCAATCACCTCTCCCACACCTTCTATGGCTCCCAGTTCCTCCACATCCGCCCGCATCAGCTGTTCCATGTCATAGTCAAAATGCCGGCACAGCATCTTGGCATTGGCCACACCGATATTGGCGATACCCAGCGCATATACCACCTGGGGCAACGTGACCTCACGGGATTTCTCTATGCTGGCAAGCAGGTTTTGGTAGGATTTCTCCCCAAAACCCTCCATGGAGGTAATCTCCTGGTGATAGCGGTCCAGATGGTACAGGTCCGCAAACTCATGCAAGAAGCCGCTGCTTAGGAACTTTTCCAGCGTTGCCTCTGACAAACCGTCTATATTCATGGCGTCCCGGCTGACAAACAGGGTAAACGCCTTAATCTTCTTTGCGGCACAGTCCTCATTTACGCAATACAGGCTCTGAGCGTCCGCCACCTGGCGGATCTCCGTCCTGCCGCCGCAGACAGGGCAGGTTTTGGGAAACTCCACATTGTCGCTCCCCGTCAGATTCTCCGCGATCTGTGGAATAATCATATTGGCTTTGTACACGGTAATGCGGTCCCCGATTCCCAGTCTCAGTCCCCGCAGAATGCTGATATTGTGTACCGAGGCCCGGCTCACCGTAGTCCCCTCCAGTTCCACCGGCTCAAAAATCGCCACCGGATTGATCAGGCCCGTCCGGCTGGCGCTCCATTCAATCTCCTTTAATGTGGTTTCCCGCAATTCGTCCGCCCATTTAAAAGCGATGGAATGTCGGGGAAATTTGGCTGTCCGCCCCAAAGATTGCCCATAGGCGATGTCCTCATAGGTCAGCACCAGCCCGTCCGAGGGTATTTCATATTCCTCCACCCGGCGGGCAAAATCCTCAATAGCCTCCAAAATGGTCTCTTCCGTCACCAGAACCCTCTGCACCACTTCAAAGCCCTGCTCTTCCAGGAAGGAAAACTGCGCCTCCCTGGAATTTCCAAAATCCATGCCCTCCGCCCGAACCAGATTAAACGCCACAAAACGCACTTGTCTCCGCGCGGTAATCTCATTATTCAGCTGACGCACGGAGCCGCTGCACAAATTCCGGGGATTCTTATACCTGGCATCCACATCCTCAATCTGGCTGTTGATCCGCTCAAAATCCGGATAACTGATCACCGCTTCACCTCGAAGCACCAGTTCCCCCCGAAAGCCGATATTGATCGGCAGATTCATAAAAGTCCTCGCATTGCCCGTTATAACTTCGCCCACCTCTCCGTTGCCTCGGGTTACCGCCTTTGCCAGTTTTCCGTCACGATATGTCAGAACAATGGTCAGTCCGTCCAGTTTCCAGCTGAGTACCGCAGGCTGTCCCTGTAGCCAGGAGCGCAGTTTCTCACGGTCCTTGGTTTTATCCAAAGAGAGCATGGGCGATTCATGAGCCTCTTTGGGAAGTTCTTCCACAGCCTCATACCCCACATGCCGGGTGGGACTGCCCGCCAGGACAATTCCGGTCTCCTGTTCCAGCCGCGCCAGTTCGTCATAGAGCCTGTCATACTCATAGTTACTTATAATCTCCCGGTCTTCGGCGTAATAGGCCCTGGAAGCCCTGCCCAGTAACTCTGTCAATTCTTTGATTCGCTCCAACTTTTCTGCTGCCATGATTCATTTCCCTTTCTTTCCATACCTGATTTCATTTCGGCACATTAAGGCCTGCCTCCCGATACAGCCGCTCCAATTCCTGCCCCTGCACTTCCCGATACTTTCCGGGCGCCAGCTTCTCCAGCCGGATATGCATGACTCTTATTCGTTTAAGCTGCTTTACCTCATATCCGAAGACCCTGCACATCCGCCGGATCTGACGGTTAAGGCCCTGGGTCAAAACGATCTGAAAGGTATATTTTCCCGTCTGTCTTACTTCGCAGGGCCGGGTGGTCTGCCTCAGTTCCGGCAGATATACCCCCGCTGCCATTTTTTCAAAAAAGGAAGAGTCTATCTCTTTGTCGACCTTGACAATATATTCCTTTTCATGTCTGTGAGCGCCCCGCATGACAGCCTCGATCAACTCCCCGTCGTTGGTGAGCAGCAGCAATCCTTCGGAGTCCTTGTCCAGACGCCCCGCATATGTGACCCGCACCGGATATTTTACATAGTCGTTAATGATCTTCTCCGCATGTCTGTCCTGCTCCGTGCAGGTCACCCCCACCGGCTTGTAAAAAGCCAACACCACTTTCTGCGGCCTGCCCTGCAATACTCTCCCGTTCACCGCTATGCCATCCCGCTCTGAGACCTTACAGCCGGGTGCTGCGGTCTGACCGTTTACCGCAACCCGTCCCTGCTCAATCAGCTTATCCGCCTCCCGCCGGGAACATACGCCGTGATCCGCCAAATATTTGTTGAGTCTTATCTCTTTCCTGCTTTCCGCAGGCCGAACTGCGCCACTGCGCCGATCGGTATTGGAAAATGTATTCTTCAAACTTCCCTCTTTCCCGCATCCCTCAAGCTGTGCTGCAAATCTGTTTTTACCGGAAAATTTACAGGCTTCTCTCATCCCCTCAGTTCCGACTCGCCCACGGCTCCATCTCCTCCATCAGCCATACTTCGGGAATGTTCTCCCTTTCCACCAGCCCGTCCTTCGCAAGCCGGTCCGCCAGTTCATTATAATATACATGGGTGTGGGCCTCCACCTTGGTAAAAAGTATCCGGATGCTGCCCATCCACCGCCTCATAGCTTCCGCGTACTTTTGCGTCAGCTCTGTCTTGCTCTTCCACGCGCCAGTGACCCATTTTTCAATGCCCTCATAGTCATAGCGCAGTTCGATCCCCTGAAACCCGTTCTTTATAGCCCATCTGACCGCGAACATGGCCCCCAGCATCTCACCGGATACGTTCCGAAGCTGTGCTGTGTCAGGATTGCTTCCGCCGCCGTTTTCCACATAAATTGTATCGTCAGGGAGAATAAATACACAGCCAAAGGCATATCTTCTGAGCGAATGCTCATAACTGCCATCTACATAGGCCACCAATCCGCCGTCGGGGTCCCCCATCCCCAGAGGGCGTTTCTCCCGGTCCAGCAATTCCCGCTTGTTTTCTCTCCTGGCCTTCTTTCCGGAGGCACTGCTTGTGACGGCTGTTCTGTCTCCGCCCGTTGCCGCGCTCCTGCCAGCCATCATCTCTCCGCCTGCCGGATCAGCATTTTCATCCAAATAAACCCTGGCTTCCTCCAAGGTCTTAAAGCTCTTGTACTCCGCCCCCGGATATCCGTCCACTGCCGCCTTGCAGGCAACCCAATCGTCCAGTATCCCCGTGACTTTTCCCTTGCGCACCGCATACACTTTCTTCGCCGCCATCCCCGCCTCCAATACACAAATCTGTAACACAAAGCCACTGCCCTCTGAAGGCTGTGGCTCTGTAGAATATATTATCATATTTTTATCGGCAGGACAAGAAGTAATCGGCAATATTGCTGCCTTTGCATCCCATGGTACAATACCTGCCCCACTTTTTCCGCACACAATTTTCCCGCCCATCATACAATATAGTAAGAAAAATGACAGGAAATTCCCCATTATGTATTTTTTCATCGGTTTTTTACTGCTGATCGTTTTATGTCTGGGATTTTGCTTCTGGCGCAGGCGCAGAGCCCTTAAAAAGGTCTGCTGCATGTCCTGCCAGGAAAAGCAGGAACTTCTGGACACGATTCTGGAACCCTTCGGATACTATTACGTGTGCGACCAGGATCTGATCTCCACACGCAATGACGCCTGGCAGCGCCAGGCGGGCTATACGGCGTTCTTTGACAAAGCCGCGCTGCGTCTCCACATAGTGTTTGACGCGCTGCCGATCTATTTTAACCACTGCGGCCGCACCTGGCTCATCGAGTTGTGGAAAGGCCAGTACGGCATCAACACCGGCGCCGAAGTGGGCATCTATCAGGCCGACCGCCTGCTGTCGCCGGAAGAATGCGCCACCGCTCATTTTCAGGCCGTACCCGACAGTGAAAGATTGCCCGTCACCTTCCGTCTCTTTCACGGGGAAAAGCTGCTGGCCACCATGTCCCACACCACCTGGTGGCTCACCGCTTTTCTTGTAGGCCGGTTCACAAAGCCAGACCATCTGATTCTGGAAGTAACCATTGGCTTTCCCTGCGCGGAAATGCAGCACCGGTTCCTGGAAGCCCTTGACCGTATCGGTCAAGAAAACAAGTCCCTGCGGTATTCCTGCTGCTGCCACGGCATGCAGGTGCATATCCGCTACAGCTGCGGCTGTCCTGTCTCTCCCATCTGTCCCGAACACATCTCCTGGTTCCGGCGGCTGCGGATTCGCTGGGCCCAGCTGTGCAACCGCTTTTTCTGTCGAGTGTACCGCTGTGTCACACGTCCCTTTGACTGCACATTGGATCGGATTCTGTTCCTTTACGAGCTGCTGCCCTTCGCTCTACGCCGCATGCTAAGACAGCCTGTTCCAAAGAAAAAAAACAGGTGAAACCGGGATATCTAAGCGGCACGTCTCCGGAAAGCACACTGCATCCTGTCGGGACGCCCAACGCGGACCGACAGGATGCATCCGGTCTGTGTGCTTGC
>CANSPM010000017.1 GCA_947648875.1 uncultured Lachnospiraceae bacterium | reverse complement strand
TCAAAAATCGTAAGGCAGGGTATAAATCAATATCATATCTGCTATGAGGTGGACAGTGTAGATGCCGAAATTCGCAGAATGGCTCAGTTGGGAGGAGTGACCCTTGTCTCAGAACCCAAAGAAGCAGCTTTGTTTGACAACAGGAGAGTTGCGTTTGTCAGAACGAGAGTGGGTTTAATCGAACTATTGGAAAAGCAAATCGTTTGAGGAGGGAACAAGATCCATGTCAACAGTATCGTTTCCGTTTATCCTGTTTTTCTTGCTGACACTTGTTCTATACTATGTTGTTCCCAAAAAAACGCAGTGGATTGTATTGCTTACAGCCAGTGCATTTTTTTGTGTGTATGGATCAGATATATGGCTTGTGTTGGTGTTTGTGGCATATCTGTTTATAAATTGGACAGCCGCGTTAAAAATCTGGGATTTAGACAAAAAAGGGCATTACAGACGTAAGCGGATGGTGCATGCGGGGGCCATTGCGTTTAATATTGTCACTCTTGTTGTATTTAAAGATTTGAATCTCATAAGCAGGGCTGTAAATGGAATCAGTATAATATTTGGAAAGACGGTAAATTTTCCGGAAATTCATTTGATTTCCCCCCTGGGGATTTCCTATTTCGCATTAATTCTTACCGGATATACGACAGACGTATATTGGGGAAAGTTTATTCCGGAGTCTAATTTTTTCAGGTTTTGTTTGTTTGGAGGATATTTTCCGCAGATGTCATCGGGTCCAATTGTAAAATATGATGTTCTCAGCAAATTTCTGTATGAATCTAAGAAGTTTGATTATGACAGATGTGTGTCTGGCTGCGTCAGGGTCATGTGGGGGTTCTTCAAGAAACTTGTCATTGCGGAAAGACTTGCGGTGATTGTGAATACGGTTTACGCGGATTATGTCACCTATGCGGGATGGTATGTGGCAATAGCGTCAGTTTTGTTTACATTACAGTTATATGCAGATTTTTCGGGGGCCATGGATATTGCGTTAGGTACGTCAGAGTGCTTTGGAATCCATCTGCCGGAGAATTTTAACACTCCGTTTTATGCCGCCAGCATAGCGGAATTTTGGAGGCGATGGCATATCACTTTGGGCGGATGGCTTAGAGAATATGTATTTTATCCGACGCAGAGAAGCAAGGTGTTCAGGAACTTGAAAAAACAGTGCAAAAGGTGTTGGGGAAAAGACTATGAGAAAAAGTTCAATTTGCCCTTATACGCGGGAATGTTTGTCACCTGGTTTCTGATTGGCGCGTGGCATGGGGGGAACTGGAGTTGTATACTTATGGGCGCGGGATTATACTATTGGTTTTTAATTACAGCCAGTGAGATCTGTGCGCCTCTATTCTCGCGGTTGACAAAAATATTAAAAATAAATACAGAGTGCTTTAGCTGGAGACTTTTTCAAAGAATACGGACATTTATTCTTTTTTCGTTTGGACTATCCTTTTTCAGAGCCACAAGTTTAATAGACGGGATTAAAATGTGGAGGTCTGCATTTGCCGTAAACAATAAATGGGTGTTTTTTGACCAATCCCTGTATAGTCTGGGCCTGGACAGGCAAGACTTTGGAGTAGTTGCCTTTGGCGTATTGCTCATTTTGCTGGTCGGCGTATGGAAGCAATTCGGGGATGTCAGGAAACAGATAATGGAGCAAAATTACATGTTTCGTCTTGCGCTTATCATGGCTCTGCTATTTGCCACCATTGTATTTGGATTGTATGGACCGGAGTATAATGGGGCAGGTTTTATATACCAGCAATTTTGAGGAGCTGCCAAAACTCTCAGCAAAATTTATCACAGAACATGTAGAGCCGGCAGACAGTGGCAGGTACCTTCTGGAAGCATGAAGAAGATTTCGTAAAAAAAGTTGAAATTCCCTGCCTGCTATGTTATATTCAGTATAAGAGACGGCGAGGGTTGGCATGGAAAATTTTGACGCATCTTATCGGGGAGTAGATTATTCCCCTGTATTTTCAATTGAATATTATAAAACGGCATATTCCGATTTGTGGGAAGTTTACGGAGATGATGTACAGGCTTATTTCGGACATTTCATTTCTTATGGTATAAAAGAAGGACGGCAGGGTAAGCTGGATTTCAGCATACAGGAGTTTCTCAGGCAACACCCGTCTCTACAGGGAAGATACGGAAAAGATTTTATGGCGTACTATCATGAGATCCTGACGAATCCGGAATATACCGAAGACTTAAAGAAACCATATATAGGGATCAATGTAGGGCCGGGGGAACCGATGGAACTTTTGCGGCAGGCCCAACGGATGAATATGGTCCTGCTGAAGGAATTGGACCGAGTATGTAAAAAATATGATTTGAAGTATTATCTGATCTGTGGTACACTTTTGGGGGCGGTACGTCATAAAGGCTTTGTGCCTTGGGATGATGATGCCGACATTGCCATGCCCCGGAAGGATTTTGAAATATTAAAGACTGTGGCTTCAACGGAGTGGGATGGTAAGGAGTTCCTCTATTTAGAGTATGACCAGATGGGAAAAGGCGTTTTTTTGGATTTCATGTCCCGGCTGATCTATATGAAAGAAGAGATCCCACTAATTACATTTGAGAAAATCAGGGGAAAGGGTAGAAGCGATATAGATAATCATATTCCCCTGGATATTTATGTCTTGGATAATGCGTCTGATAATGAGAAAAAGCATTATTATCAGACGCTGGCTTTGCAGGGGATATATGGGCTGGCTATGGGGCATCGCGCCTGTCTGGACTACAATGAATATAACCATGCGTCAAAGGAGATTCAAAGCAAGGTAAAGTTGCTGACACGGCTGGGGCGGATTTTGCCGTTGCGTTTCATTTTCTGGCTGTATGAACATGTACGAAAATTATATGACAAATACGAAACAGACAGCTACATTATGTCTAATGGATTTATCTTTTGCCTGCCGTGGAAGTTTGAGAAAAAGTGGTTTGGAGAAGGCGTAAAATGCACTGTGGATGGCACAATACTGACGGCACCGGCGGATTGGGATGCTTATTTGAGAAAACAGTATGGAGAGTATATGCGTCTGCCGGCGATGGAGTATCGAAAACCTACTCATACAAAAGGGGCAAGCGGGGTATTTTATACAGTGGACTACAATAAAGGAAATGAGGAAGTCTAATTTAGATCCTATTTGGGGAGGATAAACAGATGAAAATAGCGGTAATAGGAACAGGATATGTGGGCTTGTCCAATGCCATTTTGCTGGCACAGAATCACGAAGTCGTATCGGTGGATATTGTTCCCGAAAAGGTAAGCATGATTAATCGCAAAATATCTCCTATTGTTGACAAAGAGATCCAGGAATATCTTGCGGAGCGGGAATTGAATCTGACGGCTACCACAGATTATGCGCAGGCGCTGGAAGGGGCGGAATATGTTATTATATCAACGCCAACCAATTACGACTCTCAGAAAAACTTTTTTGATACCAGTACGGTGGAGTATGCTATCAATCAGGTTATTGAATCCGGAGCCGCTGCGACAATAGTTATTAAATCAACAATACCGGTGGGATATGTGGAGAGCATTCGCCAAAAGCTACAGGTGGATAATATTATTTTTTCGCCGGAATTTCTGCGTGAGGGTAAGGCTCTCTACGATAATTTGTACCCTTCCCGTATTATTGTTGGGGAAAAATCAAGACGGGCAGAGATTTTTGCGGGCTTGTTGAAAGAGGGCGCGATCAAAAAGGATATGCCTGTCCTGTTTACGAATCCAACGGAGGCAGAGGCAGTAAAATTATTTGCGAATACGTATCTGGCCTTGCGGGTTGCGTATTTTAACGAACTGGATTCTTACGCGGAAATGAAGGGGCTGGATACGAAACAGATTATTGAGGGTGTCTGTCTGGACCCGCGTATTGGCTCGCATTACAATAATCCTTCTTTTGGATATGGAGGCTATTGCCTGCCCAAAGATACCAAACAGTTACTGGCCAACTATCAGGATGTACCTCAAAATATGATGACGGCTATTGTGGAATCTAACCGAACACGCAAGGATCATATTGCGGCGATGGTTATGGCCAGGAGACCAAAAACAGTTGGAATTTATCGTTTGACAATGAAGACGGATTCTGACAATTTCAGACAGTCGGCCATTCAGGGAATTATGAAACGCCTTGAGAGGGAAGGCGCGGAGCTGTTGATCTATGAACCGACTATATCGGATAGTTTCTTTGAAAATATGAAGATATTGAATAATCTGGAGGAATTTAAACGCCAGGCGGATGTTATAGTTGCCAATCGAGTGACGGATGACTTAAAAGATGTGCTTTCCAAGGTGTATACTCGGGATATTTACTCCCGGGATTAGAGCGTTGTATGAGTCTTGTGGTTTTTTCGAATGATAGATGAAGAAATAAGCATTCTCAATCTGGCGAGTTGATGTTTGCTTATTTTTTTGTTAATTATTTTCATTTATGTTAGAGATGACAAAAATTGCTTTACTATTGCGGAACCCATTCAGATTAAGTATTTTTTGCAGATTGATCTGGAGGCAGAGAAATGTCTGCGTCTGTTATATTAGGAGGTGCCAATGAAAAGCAGGAGATTTCTATTTCTGGGAAAACTCATTTTATATGTACTGTTATCGGCAGCAATTGGATACACGCTGTTGGTAATGGTCTACGCTATTCCCCTAAAGCCCATAAATGAGCATGTCAGGGATTCTGTCAAAATATTTGAGAGGGAGGGAACATATCCGCAACTGGTCAATGGCCATAAAGACAGCCAGCTGGACAATTGGACGGACGCGTTGATGCTGTTAATAGCCGCGCATGAGGGATCTCAAGGCAGCATATTTAAGCAGGCTGCGCAAAACGCGTATAGTGAGGTGGCCGATAAAAATCCGACGGAATCCCTTATCAGCATATATTTGAACAACAGTGAGAAAAAGGAGATAATGTATGAGCGATATTGGCATGGATATTTAGTTTTTTTAAAACCGTTGTTAGTATTTTTTGACTATGGGGAAATAAGGTTCCTGAACATGGCATTTCAGCTTGCGTTGATGTTTTCCGTCATGTATCTGCTCACCAAACGTCATAGGGCGTTATATGGAATCCCTTTTTGCGTATATATACTGAGTCTTAATCCCGCAGCGCTGGCCATGTCCATGCAATTTTCCAGCATCTTTGCGCTGACTATGCTTTCCAGTGTTGTGCTTCTCTTTAGGGAAAAACAATATAAAGAAAATAATGCATTTGTAATTAGGCACTTTTTGATTGTCGGATGTTTGACCGGTTATTTTGACTTGCTGACGTACCCTCTTCACACATTGGCGGTTCCTTTAGTATTATGGCTTTCCATCTCTCACAAAGAAAGGTATAAAACCGCAATCGGATCAGCGTTCGCCTGGATAGTTGGATATGGCGGAATGTGGTCTTTAAAGTGGATTGTGAGTAGCTTGATCACAGGAGAAAACGTAATAGTAAATGCTTTAAAACAGGCAGTGTTTAGAACCCGCTATGTGATTTCTGACACGGAGTTTTCCTTTAAGGATATGTTTGTCAGTTTGTTTGATGCTTTCAATGAACAGGTTATATTTATTTCGCTTATGGTTTCGCTCATATATATAATGGTGTGTATATGGAAGCATAAACTGCAAATGAATTATCATTTATGGATTCTTTTGAGTGGAATAGCTCTAATGCCATTTGCGTGGTACGCTGTTTTAAGTAATCATTCCTATATGCACGCGTGGTTTGCTTTTAGAGAAATGTGCATCACAATATTTTCGTTGCAAATGATGGTGATTTCACTCAACAAGCATTATCAATAAAAAGCCATGTCTGGAAATAATACCAGGCATGGCGGATATAGATAGTTTTCGCAAAATAAATAAGAAAGTGCAGAGAGAAAAAATGGACCATATAGCTATTTTGATACCTTGCTTTAATGAATGTAAAACCATAAAGAAGGTGGTTACGGATTGGCAAACAGTAATGCCACAAGCTGCCATATATGTATATGATAATAATTCTACAGATGGCACGGCGGATATTGCAAAAGAGGCGGGAGCGATTGTCCGGTATGAACGAAATCAGGGAAAGGGCAATGTTATCCGTCGAATGTTCAGGGAAATTGAGGCGGAATGTTATATCATGGTTGATGGAGATGACACATATCCTGCTGAGTATGGAACAACGCTGGCAAGTTTAGTGCTCGAGAATCAGGCAGATATGGTGGTGGGGGATCGACTTTCGTCCACATATTTTGAAGAAAATAAGCGGCCATTTCACAATTTGGGTAATTCGCTTGTCAGGGTCTTTATTAATAGTTTGTTTAAAAGTAGTATAAAAGATATAATGACGGGATATCGGGCGTTCAGTTATCAATTTGTAAAGACTTTTCCCGTGTTATCACAGGGATTTGAAATTGAAACAGAGATGTCCATTCATGCCGTTGATAAGAACATGCGAATTGAGAATGTGGTAATTGAATATCGGGACCGGCCGGAGGGCAGTATATCAAAATTAAGTACATATTCAGATGGAATCAGGGTGCTGAAAACCATTTTGCGCCTGTATAAAAATTACCGTCCAATGGGGTTTTATGGAGGGATCGCGGGAGTTTTGGCTATTGCAGCGATGATATTGCTTGCCCCTGTGTTTGTAACTTGGCTGCAAAGTGGATTGGTTCCAAGATTTCCCACTCTGATTGTCAGCAGTTTCATTATGATTGCTGCTCTGATCTCTTTTTTCATTGGCCTGATTTTATCTACCATAATTGAGAAAGATAAGCAACAATTCGAATTTCGATTAAATATTGTAAATATGTTAAAAAATTTATTATACAGTGACTCGGAAGAAAAAGAGGATTAACCGGATCTATTATAAAGCACCAAGCAGACACAAATAACTACTTCTCAAAAAAACAGTGATATTTTTGTTTTTAAAATAAAAATTTTTGGGTGAGGTGTCTGGTAAAGGTGCTTTTATTTCTTATATTCCTGGTCATACTTAAGGATATAGAGCGTTGAAGTTTAGATGAATGCGGTTGAAGTTAAAAGGAAATTATTTACAGTTCGTGAAAGTAATGCTTGCATTTCGGGACTGATTTTGACATAATAGTATTAATTTATGTATTTTTATTTATATTACTGACAGGTATTGCAGGGATCATTTGGTTCTTGCGGAGAGGTTGAAGATGAAACTGATAATACAAATTCCCTGTTACAATGAAGAAAAAACATTAGAAGTAGCCTTAAATGATCTTCCCAGGCAGATAGAAGGCATTGACGAGATTGAATACCTGATCATTAATGACGGGAGTAAAGACAAGACAGTGGACGTTGCGTTAAAATGGGGGGTACATTATGTGGTCAGCTTTACAAGGAACAAGGGACTGGCCAAGGGATTTATGGCCGGACTGGATGCATGTCTGCGTTATGGCGCGGATATTATCGTGAACACGGATGCGGACGATCAATACTGCGGCGCGGATATTGAGAAGCTGGTGCGCCCCATTTTAGACGGACAGGCGGATATCGTGATTGGCGAGCGTCCCATTGACCAGACAGAGCATTTTTCGCCTCTGAAAAAAAAATTGCAACATCTTGGAAGCTGGGTAGTGCGTAAGGCTTCAAACACAGACATCCCCGATGCGCCCAGCGGTTTTCGCGCTTTCAGCAGAGACGCGGCACTGCATATAAATGTTGTAAATGAGTATACTTATACGTTGGAGACAATTGTGCAGGCAGGGCGCAACAAGATGGCTATTATGTCTGTCCCAATACGCACAAACGCGGAATTGCGGCCGTCACGGTTATTTAGCAGTATGTTTGGATATATTAAGAAATCCATGCTCACTATTATACGGGCCTATCTGATGTATAAGCCTCTGCGGTTTTTTACTTTTGTGGGACTGCTTCCCTTTATGATAGGACTGGCATTGGGAATCCGATATATTGTGTTCATGTGTATGGGCATGTCCGGTGGGCATATTCAGTCTCTGATCCTGGCCAGCACATTGTTGCTTCTGGGCGTGATGTGTTGGATGATTGGCATTCAGGCGGATATGATTGCCGCAAACAGAAAAATATTGGAGGAAATCCAATATCGTGTTAGACGCAGGGATGGGAATGATGGCGCAGATGAAAAGGCAGAGAAATCATGATGTTGTGCGGGAAAAGCAGGGGAATACAAGAAAAAGAAGGCTGTTGATCACCGCATCAACATTTCCCAGATGGAAAAAGGATACGGAGCCGAGATTTGTTTTGGATTACGCAAAGGCGATGGGAAAATATTACGATGTCACGGTGCTTGTGCCTTCGTCTCCCGGCGCAAAGTCAAAAGAAGTTTTGGAAGGGGTTAAAGTAGAGCGATACCATTATTGCGCCATTCATAAATTTGAGACATTGTGTTATCCTGGAGCGATAGTGCCTAGAATCAAAGAGAAAAAGATACGAATTTTTTTAGTGCCGCTGCTTATTGGAGCTCTTTATTTTAAGTTGAAAAAAGATATTGACAAGTATGATATTGTTCATGCGCATTGGCTGATCCCCCAAGGCATTGTACAGTCTTTTATAAAAAATAAGCCATATCTTGTAACAGGGCATGGCGGAGATATTACGTCGCTGAATTTCAAGGGGATGAAGGCTGTCAAAAAGAGGTGTATGAAAGCCGCTAAGGCAGTTACAGTCGTTTCTGAAGCGTTAAAAGAAACAATAGACGAATTATGCCCGGGAATTAATGCGAGTATAATACCTATGGGGTGCGATATAGAATTGTTTTCCGGAAGAAAACACATAGAGAATTTTTGGGGGCAGGGTGACAGAAAAGTCGTTTTGTTTGTCGGAAGGCTTGCCGAAATAAAAGGGGTAAACTATTTAATAGAGGCGATGCGGCAGGTGCAGGGAGCGGTTCTGGTTATTGCCGGAAAAGGAGACAGGGAGGAAGAACTGCGCGCGCAGGCCGAGAATTTGGGAGATAAGGTTCTCTTTATCGGCGCCAAAACACATGAGGAACTTGCGGACATATATGCTTCTGCGGATATATTTGTCGCCCCCTCGGTTACGGTTAAGGGGGGAGGTAAGGAAGGTTTTGGACTCACTATTATTGAGGCCATGGCTTCCGGTGTGCCAGTTATTGCCAGCAAAACAGGAGGAATAACGGATATCCTATCCCATGAAGTCAATGGTTTGCTTGTGGAAGAAAAGAATGTAGATCAAATTGCGGCACTGATAAAGCGCTTAATGGAAGATATGGATCTGCGGGAGACTCTGGTGCAGAATGCGCGCGAGACGGCTCAAAGATATAGTTACAGCAATATTGCGGCAAGATATTTTGAACTGATTGAGGAGAATATGGGAGAATAATCGATATGTCCATGACAGCGCTGAATTATATATATCTAAGTCCGCAGCATGCGGGAGGGAAGGATCAGGTAGGACTGAACCTGTTAAAAGGATTTGAGGAACTTGGTGTTACAAAAGAGATGATGGTAATTTGCTACGATTATTCCGCGGAAACGATAAGGCAGATAGCGCCGGGTATTCAAGTCATCGAGATTTCCGCAACGGGAAAGAAAGATAAAAACGAATTGGCCCGGATGTTTGAGATATTCTGTTTTAATACATTTAAATTACCCTTACTGGTTAAAAGATATGGCATAGATTTGGTATTTCATCTCAGCTGCAATACAGGGGTAAGAAAGTTAGCTGCGAAATCAATTGTATTACCCCATGATATCAAAGCGGTTTCTCACAGAGTCCTGGCCCGTGTCAAAATCCCCTTATACAAGTACTGGATATACAGGGTGATGTATTATTCTGACTTTAAACACAATGATGCTATTGTGGCTATAAGTGATGTAGATAAGGCGGAAATTTCTACATTTTATGCTCGATTTGCCAACAAAATTTTCAGGATTTATAATCCGATTGACATTGTGAGACCGGTTTCTGTTGAGAGAAAACGAGTTAACAATCATATAGTGGCTATTAATATGCAGTTTCACCATAAAAATATTCTCACATTGATCAAAGCCTTTGAAAGGATTATGGGGCAAATAGATGCCCGGTTGATGCTGGTTGGCAATGTGCCTCGGAGAATGAAATATTTACAGGAATATGTGGAAGAACATCAGCTGAATGAACGTGTTATTTTTACGGGATTTGTTTCAGAAGAACAGAAGAATAAGCTGCTGAGAACCTGTAGACTGTATGTGAATCCTACCCTGTATGAAGGTTTTGGGATGACGGCCGTGGAGGCTGTGATTCTGGGGGTTCCAACGCTTCTGTCAAATATTCCCACAAATTATGAGGTGACACAGGGGCTATGTGAGTATTATGAGCCGCCGGAGGATGTAGAGCGATTGAGCGCGGCTTTGAAAAAATGCTACGAAAAGGAATATTGTCCGAAGGAGATGGAGAAAGCAAGCAGTAGAATGTTTGAAGCATATAATTATCTGGATATCAGCAAAAAATATATTCAGTTATTTCATGAAATGCAGTGATTGGCAGGGCAGCTTATCGTTTAAAGGTCGTTGGGCCTGGAGGTTGTATTGTGTGTGGAGAACGTAATGGACAGTGAGAGTGTAGCTGTTATTATCCTAAATTATAATTCGTCTGCGGAAACCTTAAATTTGGTTGCCTCGATACAGAAATACGAAAGAAATTATGGCCTGATTATTGTAGATAATCATTCATCCCGGGAGGAAAAGGAGATTTTAAAGCGCAAAAAGCTGGATGCGGAAATGATTTTCCTCGATACAAACTTGGGGTATGCCGCAGGAAACAATGTCGGCCTTAGAAGAGCGGTTGAATTAGAATACCAGTATTTTCTGATTGCAAACAGCGATACAGAAATTATCCATCCGAATACCATAGGAGAATTATTGTCAGCCATGAAGAAATTGAACGCGGACGCAGTGGGTCCCCGGATGTTAAACGCGGCCGGAGAACCTGACTCAGGAGAGATCGTGGATGGCAGGATGGGGAGGACCAGACGTGTCCCCTCGGATCAAACTGTAAAGAGCAGGAGCCTGACAGGGGCATTTTTACTTCTGTCCAAAAGGATGCTGCTGAAAAATGGCTACATGCCGGAAGAATATTTTCTTTACAGGGAGGAGACGGATTATCTGGTGCGGGCAAACGGGAACGGGCTGTCGGTATACTATATTCCTTCCGTGGAAATCGTTCACAGACATGGTCTGACAACAGGGAAAGTGTGGGACTATTATTTTAACAGAAATACTATCTATTTTGCCCGCAAGATATGGAAAACCAGCCTGCCGGAGCTGGCGGCATTTCATTTTCTCAAATCGTCTTATATTACGGTCAGGATATTGATGGGCCTGGAAGAACGGGGCAATAAATGGCTGGCTATTCGGCTGATGTGGCAGGGGTATGTGGATGGGCTTCAAGGCAGGATGGGGAAAAAGGAGAACCTTTAGCGTGGCGGCATAAGGCGAATTACTGGAAAGATCCGGGTTCTGGGAGAGATAACATAATGGATAATAAAGAGATATTGTGGATTTCGTGTTATGCGCCCTATGATAAGGTAGATCATGCAGGCGGAAAGATACACAATTATTTTTTGAAGTATCTGCATAAAAGCTGTGGCAATGTGAGACTGCTGTCGATTTGCCGGGAGGAAGAAAAGGGAAAAATTGACTTAGACCAGTATGGCATACCCAATGATATTATCGTGCTTAAAAACCGAATTGACTGCAAGGCGATAAGGTTTATGGGAATGTTGAATGCGGAGTACAATATTTTCCATAAATATGCCGGGAGATTGACAGGCTATAGGGAGCGTCCCATGAGATCCAGGCTGAAGGAAATCTGTCAAAGCGGTTACAAACCGGGAGTTATTATTGTGGAGTGGACAGAGATTATAGTGCTGTTGCCATATATATGTCGTTTATTCCCTGCAAGTAAGATCGTTCTGGTGGAGGAGGATGTAAGCTATTTATTATATTACAGACGATGGAAAGCAGCCACTGGTGTGATAAAAGCGTATATTTACAGGAAGCGGTTTGATAAATTGAAAAACCTGGAGCTAGACGCGCTGCGCAGGGCCGACAAGGTTATCCTGAATAACTGTAAGGATAGAGATCTGTTGGCACGGGACGGCATATCCTCAGAGAAAATGCTGGTATGGAGCCCCTATTTTGACAATATGGTCCATGTCGCCAGAAAACCGGAATATCATAATATTATTTACTATGGGGCAATGAATAGAAAGGAAAATTATCAGAGCGCAATCTGGTTTGTAGAGAATGTGATGCCACTGATTGAGCATCTTGATGTGACGCTGGAAATTATTGGTGGGAAACCAGATCCGGTTCTTAGAAAATATGCGAGTGAACGCGTTCACATCCTGGGATTTGTTCAGGATGTCTCCCCCTATTTTCAAAAAGGACTTTGCATGGTCGCGCCTCTTGTAGCGGGGGCCGGAGTGAAAATTAAGGTACTGGAGGCATTGTCATCGGGGATTCCGGTGCTTACCAATGCTATCGGAATAGAGGGTATTTCTGCAGAGGCAGGTAAAGAATATCTTCATTGTGAGACCCCAGAAGAGTATGCGGATATCATCTGCCGACTGTCAGACAGGGAACTGGACAGTGAGATGATCTCGTACAATTCAAAATGTTTTATTTGCGGACATTACAATAATGAAAAGTCAGCGGAAGAATTTATTCAAATGCTGAAGGATTGCCTGGAGGGGAATCTGGTAAATGGACAAAAAGAAATCTCAGAAGATAGTGGCCATCACAGTTACGTTTAATACAAGTCAATATGTGATCAGAGCCATCGACGCAATAGAAAAGCAGACAAGAAAAGTAGACAACATCGTCATAGTAGATAATTGCAGCAACGCAGAAGAGAAAAATAGGATAGAAAATTATGTTTGTAAGTATTCCAACATCAAACTGATCAGCCTCAACGAGAACACGGGAGGGGCGGGCGGTTTCAGCAGAGGGATGGAGTATGCTCAAAATAGCTTACACCCGGATTGGTTTTGGCTGATGGATGATGATGCATGCCCAGAGGAAAATTGTTTGGAGGAACTCCTGAAAGGGGCGGGGACGGAAGAAGATGTGGGCTGCCTGATTCCGCTGATCAAAGGAATGGATAAGGGTCAGTACCAATTGTATCATTATAAGCGGGAGTCAAGGTTTTTGGTGAGAGATATTCCGGCGGTGGGGGCTCTGGAGGAAATCCCATCCAAGGTTCTGGTGGAGTCAAGTTCTTTTGTAGGTCCGCTGATTGCGGGAGCCGCCGTACAGGCGCTGGGGATAGTCGACGGTTCGCTCTTTATCTATGGGGATGATTTGGAATATATATACAGAATATCAAGGGGCTTCAAGGTATACCTCATCAGGAGCGCCGTGATTCATCATCGGGATATTCTAACGGATGGCATGATTGTCAGTCCTCTGGCTTGGTGGAAGGATTACTATCAATATCGGAACAGACTATTCTTTATAACAAAATACGCTCAGTCAGGTATGGAAAGGCAGATTGGAAAAATGATATTTGGCCTCATGCTGCTGAAAAGAATGCTGTTTGCGCTGCTCCAAAAGGAGTATGCGGGATATAGGGCAAAGCGTATTCGTTTGTTGTGGAAGGCTTGGCAGGATGGCAATCATAATAAGCGGGGCAGGACGATTGATCCGGTAGAATACTGTGCGGGGATCAAAGGAACTGGGGGGAAAAAGGTTGGCTGATCAAATGGGGAGTCAGCCCGGAGGATAGGAGACAGGAGCAGTGAGATTCATTATACGTTTGACGGAAAGCATGACTGATTTTGTTGAATCTGTCAGAGGCGTGACAGGAAAAACGTCTTTTGACAGAAAGAAGTGTCTGATGATGGTCTGTCAGGTGGTTCTGTTTGGTATAATCATCGCCATATGTGTGGCTGACCTTGGGAAAAAGAATATTATTTTCACGACTACGGATGAGTTTGGATATTGGGCCAATGCCGCGTTCTTTATAGGTCTGGATTGGAGCGAAGTGTCATCTTCCATTCCTTATTACGCATATGGATACAGTCTGTGGCTGGCTCCCCTACTGGCCATATGCGGCAGCAGCATCGCGGCATACAAGGCATCCATAATTTTAAATGCCGTGTTTCTGGGAGTCGGATTTCTGGTCTTATACAGAGTCGGCCAGATACTGCTCTCTGAGATTAGTTCACTTCTGATTATGGTAATGGCGTTTTGCGTCACTATCTATTCAGGGAACGTTTATATATCACAATTCTCTTTTTCTGAGTGTCTGCTATGGATGCTTATGGTTTTTATGGTGTATTTTTTTGCTAAGGCGATATACACTCAAAAAACCAGATATTTTGTAATGCTGTGCTTTCTTTCTTCTTATATGTTTATGGTACATATGAGGACTATGGGAATTTCGATTGCACTTTTGCTGGTGCTTTTTGTATACTGCTTTTTAAAAAAGGGGGAATGGCGTAAACTTCTTTTGGCTGTGGTACTCATAGTTATTTTGTCAGGGTGTATTCTGCTCCTTAAGGATGTCGTAATTCATTTTGTCTATTCGGGGGAAAACGCCAGAAATACAAATGATTTTTCGGGTCAGGCCGGCAATATCAAGAGATTCTTTTCTTGGAGGGGCCTGGTCTCCTTTGGGGAAAATGCGTTGGGAGAGTTATTTTATCTGGGATCGGCAACATTCTATGTGTTCTATTTTGGTCTGTTATACTTACTTAAGGATGGCATAGGGCTTCTTCGCTCTTTTTGGGGTGGGAGGAAAAAGGGGAATCTCAATTCTCTGATATGCCTTTTCCTGCTTTTATCTCTTGTGATCAATATTGCCATAGCCTCTGTGTCTCTACAGGGACGTTCCAGGATTGACTTGATGATATATGGAAGGTACAATGAATATATACTTCCGATTATTTTGATGCTGGGCATTGTGGAGTTAATGCGGAACAGAAAAAGATTACTTTGGTTTATGCCTTTTCTGGCTTTTCAAATCATGGTGGCTCTTCTGTATTGCCATGTCTATAGAGGCGGGCGCAATGAGCCGGTGTTGATGGCAATTCCGGGATTGCTGGGGTGGATTTTTTCCACAGAAAGAACGCTGGTGGCAGATTTTGAATTTAAGATCTGCTACAAATCAGGCGTGATCGCATTGGTTTTTGCAACACTGTTTTATATAAATCTGAAGAAGATAAGAAAACTTATGCCCTATGTGATATCGGTGACATGTGCCGTTGGTTGGCTTTTGATGGAACGGCGGGCCTGCTCCGTGACACCTTTGGGGGCAACTGTCAAATATGTAGATGCCGCTACTATACTGACGGGGGTGTGGGAACAACATAATATATATTATGTAACAGACCAGAAAGACAGGGATGACTGGTATGGAAGCACAGCCATCAATTATCTACAGTTTATGCTGCCCATATGCCAAATACAGCCGATTGATTACAGTGAGATTGATATGCTGCGGGAATCGGATATAGTTGTTTTACTGGCATCAACTGAGAAACCGGAAGCGGTTGAGGACCGATATTCGACTCTCTGGACAGCGGGACTACAGATTCTTGCGGAAAAAGACAGCGTTAATGAGAGAATTATAACGAATAACAGGGATAGGGTTTTAAATGAGAAAAATGAATAGGGGAAGTGGGGATACTCTGCGGACCCCATCTGTTAAATATAGTTTCATAATGAATGTCATTTTAAAGGTATCCAATATTATATTTCCGCTGGTAACTTTTCCCTATGTTTCCAGAAATTTGGGAGTGGGTGGAATTGGAAAGGTGACATTTGCGTCATCAGTAGTGGCATATTTTGTCCTGTTTTCATCTTTGGGGATTCCCACCTATGGGACAAGGATTTGCGCGCAGTGCAGAGGCGACAGGAGGAAGTTGAGCAAGGTAACACAGGAACTCTTTTTCATCAGTTCCCTGGCGGCCGGCGTTGCTTATATGGCTTTTTTGACAATTCTTTTCTTAACCCCAAGACTGCGCGGCGATGTGGGGTTAATGCTGATGTCCTCGCTTTCCATAGTACTTACGGGAGTTGGAATGGAGTGGTTTTATCAAGCCATTGAACAGTATGACTATATAGTCTATCGGAATCTCCTGTTTAAGGTCTTGTCCGTTGCGCTGATTTTTATTCTGGTGAAAAAGCCGGAGGATTATCTTGTTTATGCCCTGATCAATATAATAGGGGCAGTGGGGTCGAATATATTAAATCTGATTCGGGTGAGGAAATATATCTCGCTCTCTTTTTTAGGGGCGTATGATTTGAAAAAACATATGTACCCTATTTTTTCCTTTTTTATGTTGACAATTGCGACCGCGGTATATAATTATCTTGATGCCACCATGCTGGGCTTTATGAAGGGTGACGAATCAGTGGGATACTACACGGTGGCGATTAAAATCAAGACCATTTTAGTCAGTGTCATCACATCACTGGGAACGGTGTTGCTGCCAAGGATTTCCTTTTATATGGAGAAGGGGATGGGGGAGGAGTTTAAGCGGACAATTAGAAATTCACTGGAATTTGTCGTGCTTATGGCACTTCCGTTGGTAATCTTCTTCTCTGTGGAGGCGGAGAATACCATATTGCTGCTGTCGGGTCGTGCCTATATTGCGTCCGTCGGGCCCATGGTGATCATTATGCCTACGGTATTGCTGATTGGACTGAGCAATGTCACAGGAATTCAGATACTGGTCCCTGTAAATAAGGAAAAATACACGGTTTTGTCTACGATTGTGGGCGCTATTATCAATCTCATATTCAACTTTACATTTATTCCTGTATATGGAGCCAGCGGCGCGGCTTTGGGTACTGTGGTGGCTGAGTTTGTCGTTCTATGTATCCAGCTTCCATTTGTGAAAGATGAAATCAGGGAGGCTGTACGGTGGAAGGACTATTTCAAAATAGTATTGTGCAGTATGGTGGCGGTAGCAGCATTACTCGCCATGAGGAAAAATGTGGTGAGCCTGCCGATCTTACTACAGTTTATTTTATCCGCAGCCGTGTTTTGGGGTATATATGGAACAGCGATTTTGGTGGCAAAGGAAGAATTGGTTTGGACGCAGCTGCATTCGATATTGAACCGGGGGGAGAAGTCGGCGCGAAAATGAGACTTGGTGAATTGTTACAGCATTGGTGGGCGCGCTATATAAGTTTACCGCACCAATGCCCGGAATAAGTTCCTCAAGACTTATTAAGCCATATGTTCCGACTCACCTTTTGAAAAACCGTCGAGTATAAGAAGAAACAAAGTCAATATACAAAGGAATGCAATTACAACAGGGTATAACAGGATGGAATAGAATGAAAAATGTCCATCTTCCTGAAAAGCAATGCTGAGAAAATAGCCTGTAAACAGATAAAGCAGTGACACAGTAACTATAGTTAGAATATCCATAAATGAATCCTTTCTCGGTGACAATATTTGCAGATGCTAAAAGTATATGTAATATTTTCTTTTTGCGACTGTCAGTTTTAGGTAATTCCGGTATCCGACGGTCAAGCGCCTGGGGCTTATTCTTTACAAGACACATAAAACAGTCTATAATATTGCCAGGCTGTTAAGTACGCATGGATATTATACTTGGAGGAATAAAGCTATGAGCATGAAAAATACGCAGGCAGTTAAAGGGATTGCTATTATATTAGTCATTGCGGCTCATGCCATGGGGAATTTTTTCCATGTATCTACGGATTATACAAATTATCTTGGCACGGGAGGGGTATGTCTCTTTTTGATTTTATCGGGGTATGGGTTATACAGATCCTATCGGCGCAATGGCTTGCATCGCGATTTTTGGGATAAAAAAATAAATAAAGTCTTTGTGCCTTATTGGGGCGTGACATGCCTGTTCGGAATCTATCTCAGAAGTTCCCACACCATATTACTAAAGAATTTGCTGTGTATTGATTATGACAGAAATTATGATGGCACAATGTGGTATATGAGTCTGCTCCTGATAGAGTATATTGCCTTTTTTATGATTTTTTATTTTGCCGGCATGGATATCATTAAGATTACCATGCTTTTTATCGTTGGTGTAGTCATTAAGGAGAATACCAATGTGTTTCGGGGGTGCGGATGGCAGTTTAGCCATAACTGGTTGTCGTTTCCGCTTGGGGTGGCGCTGGGGTATGTAAGCAGTCTGGTGTCAGGACATACCCTAAACTGTGACAGAATCAAAAAAATTTTAAAGGTGATAATGGGGCCGGCTTTTTTAGGTGTGTATATCTACGGATTCAAGGCGGGATGGGGATTTCAGGTACAGGGAGTTATATTATGTATGCTGGCTGTTGCATTTGTAAATCTTGTCCCCGCAGTTTTCAAGAAAACGTTGGTCGCCATAGGTGTGATATCTTATCCTGTATATCTGGTTGAGGGTAAGTTGTTTGTGATTGTTGGCCGGATGAATGCGGAGGACTCTATGAGCGTAGCGGCATGTGTATTGCTTTACGCTGTACTTTTGGGTGTTTCAACGGCTTTGATGTGGCTGATATGTAAGTTAATAAATTGGAAATGCGGCTTGGCCCGCACAGAGGAAGGACAATGAAAGACAGCAAAAATTTACACTTTAATAAGCGGGATTTCAACGGTGTTTTGTTGGGGACTGCAATAGCGTTTATGCTTTGCGTTTTTGCGCCACTAGATGCCTTTTTGACCAATAGAGACGAATTCTGGTTTTCGCTAAGTCAGCTTTTGCCTATGTTGCTGATTATATTTCTGGGAACCACAACTGTCTTTTCTTTTGTCATGTATTTGGTTCTAAGAAGTAAGGCCGCGCCATATATATACGGATTCTTTGTGTATGTCTATCTGTTTTTCTATATTCAGGGAAACTATATTCCAAGAAACTATGGAGTGCTCAACGGGGAGGAGATCAACTGGTCAGATTACGGCGCTTATGGCATCATGAGCCTCCTGCTGGCCGCTGTATGCATCATACTGTGGATTCTCTCCATCTCAAAGACAAGAGAGAGAATATATAATATCGGAAGGTATTTGTGTATATTCATCATACTAATTCAGATAGTTACAATCGGGGTGGTCTGGACGCAGAATAGAATTACAGGGGATGGTCATGCGTCGGAGAAGAGAGTAGTAACCAATAAAGATATGCTGAACCTGTCCGCTGACAACAATGTGCTTGTATTTCTGCTGGATACATTTGACGCGCAGGACATGCTCAATCTGTTACAGGGGGAGGACGCCGAGGAGTATATGGAACTGTTCGGAGGCGGCTTTACCTTTTATCCGGATACGCTGGGGACCTATCCAACGACAAAGGCGGCTGTGCCGCAGATTTTGACAGGGGTCTGTTATTATAATGATAAGCCGTATGCGGAGTATATTCGCGATGCGTACAGGGAAGGCCCTGTTATGGAGGCTCTCAGAGCCAATGACTATGCAGTGGGATTGTATACTGAAGACCGCCTGCTGAATGAGGATACGGATCTGTATGGCAATGTGGATGTAGGCACGTACTATGTCAAGGATTATCCTGCGTTTGCTGCAAAAATATACCAACTGGTCGCGTTCAACTATATGCCCCATCCGTTGAAACGCTTTTTCGGCTTGGATACAGGCGAATTTGAGGAGCTAAAAGAGACATCGCTGGAAGGTGGGGCTTATTCCTATGATGTGCAGACCAACTACGCGTGGCTTCTGGAAAAAGGTATTTCTGTCACCGGGACCGGGAACTGTTTTCGGTTTTATCATACGGCGGGGGTGCATCCCCATTACACTTTCGGAAAGGATCTGATCACGGAGGAGGGGAGAACTTATGACGTGTATGATGAGGCAGAAGGCAATTGTACTTATTTGAAAACTTTTTTTGAGCAGCTTAAGAAAGAGGGATTATATGAAAACTCCACAATTATCGTGATGGCGGACCACGGACATTATGATTATTCTCAGAATCCGCTGTTTATGTTAAAAAATGCGGGTGAAACGGAAGGGTTTGTGATCTCTGACGAGAAAATGTCATTTGCGTACTTGTCGGATATTCTGGTTTCACTGCTTGACGGTGAGAATGTCACGGAAGAGTATATTCGACGGTATAAGGACCGGGAACGTCGTTTTTTCTATTATACGTGGGATGATTCCTGGGGAAGAGCCTATCTTCCCAGAATGCAGGAGATCCGCGCCGATGGATATGCGGGGGACGCGAGCAGCCTTCGAATGACGGGCAGGGAGTATATAGGCCGGGATGATTACACCCATTACGGAGAGGTAGTGAGCGCATATAGATCGGGAGAATCAATCGACACGATATATTTTTATACCGATCGGTATAATGCGGACAGATATGTAGTCAAAGGGCTTTCCTGGCAGGAGGATTGGGGGTCATGGACAGAGGGGGATCAGTTGGTCCTGACGCTTCCGCTTAATGGCACAGACGCTCCATATATCGGAATAAATATGAATATTTATTCGACTTTTTATCAGCCGCAGTCTGTGATAGTTCTTGTGAACGGGGACTATGTATGTGAAGAGATTATAACGAATAGGCAGAGCCTGATATTCGGGTTTGAAAATCCGGGCACTGATACCGTGGAACTGACTCTGTTGCTGCCAGATTCCATTGCGCCGTCGCAGGTTATGGAATCGGAGGACTACAGAGAATTGGCGCTGGGCCTTTTGACAATGGAAGTGGTGGAAGCGGAGTATGAACCCTGTGCGATTCCGGATGACGGGATAATCCATTTTGACGCAATGGGGTATAATGCAAATCGGTATATTATAAACGGAATATCCTCACCGGAAGAAACGGGCGCCTGGACGGTGGGAAACAGGCTGTCGGCATGCCTGGCATTGGAAAGCGGCGCTATGGCGGAGCGGATTCATATTACCATGGATCTGGCGGATGTAATGAATGAGCGGCAGGACATCACAGTTGAGGTGAACGGAGAAGAGGTGTTTGCCGGCAATGTGCGGGAAGGAGAAGATGTGGTTAGTTTCGACGTTCCCTGCCCGGAAGACGGGAAGATTTTTATGGATCTTTATATTCCGGGCGCGGTTTATCCCATGGAATCGGACACAGATGAAAATGTCGCGGGGGGTGGATTGATGATAAAGAGTATAAAGATAGCACAATGAACAGGTGCAAGAGGATGGCAGAAAGGAAAATCTACACATCGTCAGTATATAAAGTTGCAAACCATGGAAAAATATAGTATAATCCGTATATGTTTGTACAGGCTGATGCGCGGCCATATATCGGTGTGCTGGCACCAATACATCAGAAAGGTTAGAAATTTATGAAAAATGCATTGATTACTGGAATCTGTGGGCAGGATGGATCATATCTGGCAGAGTTGTTATTGGAAAAGGGGTATAAAGTATATGGCTTAATGCGTAGAAAGGCCGTTGTGGATTACGGCAATGTGGAGCATATCAAGGGCAGGCTGCACTTGATCTACGCGGATCTGACGGATCTGGCCTCGCTGGTGAACGCCATGAGAGTATCAGATGCCGACGAGGTATACAATCTGGCGGCTCAGTCCTTTGTGGCCACATCCTGGGAGCAGCCGCTGGCCACAGCGCAGATCGACGCGTTGGGGGTTACTAATATGCTGGAGGCAATACGTATGGTGAAGCCGTCCTGCCGTTTTTATCAGGCGTCCACCTCCGAGATGTTCGGACTGGTGCAGGAAATACCCCAGAAGGAGACTACTCCTTTTTATCCCCGCAGTCCTTACGGCGTGGCAAAGGTGTATGGCCATTGGATTACAAAAAATTATCGGGAGAGTTATGGAATGTATGCCTGTAGCGGTATTCTGTTCAACCATGAGAGTGAGAGACGCGGCAAGGAGTTTGTAACCCGTAAGATTACGGACGCGGTGGCAAGGATTAAGCAGGGAGTTCAGGAATATGTGGAACTGGGGAATCTGGATTCCAAGCGTGACTGGGGACATTCTAAAGACTATGTGTATGCCATGTGGCTGATGTTGCAACAGGAGACCCCGGATGATTATGTGGTGGCATCCAATGAGACCCGAACCGTTCGGGAATTTGTGGAGACTGCGTTCAGAAAAGTGGGAATTACAGTGGAGTGGTCCGGTGTCGGCATGGATGAGGTGGGAAAGGACGCTGCCAATGGCAGGGTGATTGTAAAGATAAACAAAGATTTTTTCCGTCCCGCAGAGGTGGATATTCTCTTAGGTGATCCAACCAAGGCAGAGAGTAGGCTGGGGTGGAACAGGGAGATTTCCTTTGATGAGTTGGTAGGGCGCATGGTGGATACGGATATGGAACTGGTACGCAGAGAGATTGCCTACGCGAAAATTCAGTGAGGGGCGGCGACCGACCGGCAGAGGAAAGATCCTGCTTTAATGGGATTGTCTGTGGAATCGCACAAAGGAAGTTGATGTTAAGAAAAGGAATTCTACATGGAATTCCTTTTCTTGTAAAAATTTGTAGTTTGGAGCTGACTGCGGAACGTGGATTCGATTGCAGGCGCAATGTTGCAGGATAAGCAGTAGCTGACTTGTCAACTGCAAGTACGCAGGGAAGAGGTAAATATGTCAAAAGGACTGGTTATAGGGGCTGCCGGATTTGTGGGCAGTTATCTGATAGAGGAAATGCACGCCTGCGGGATGGATGTTTATGCCACCAAGCTGTCCCATGAACAGCTGGAGCATGAACACGCGAAAATCTATGATCTGGACATTCTGGACAGGGAAGAAATTGTATCCCTCTTGCTGGAGATACGGCCGGATTATATTTTTCATCTGGCCGCGCAGAGTTCGGTGGGCTTGTCCTGGAAGAACCCGGGTCTGACGGTGGACGTGAATATCAAGGGTAGCATCCATGTGATGGATGCCGTGAGGGAGTTGTACTACAAGCCCCGGGTGTTGCTGATCGGGTCCGGAGAAGAGTACGGCCATATCCGTCCGGGAGACACGCCTATCAGGGAGGACAATCTGCTGCGCCCCGGCAATATTTACGCGGCTACCAAAGCGTGTCAGAACATGATAGGCAGTATCTATGCACAGGCCTATGACATGCAGCTGATGATGGTGCGATCCTTTAATCATATTGGGCCGGGGCAGGCTCCCATGTTTGTGGTATCTGATTTCTGCAAGCAGGTGGCTGAGATAGAAAAGAATCGGCGGGAGCCGGTGATGTATGTGGGAAATTTGTCAGCCAAGAGGGATTTTACGGATGTCAGAGATGTGGTCAGGGCGTATGTGCGCCTGATACAGCAGGGGGTGCCGGGGGAGACCTACAATATGGGTTCCGGACATGCGGTAGAGATTCGTAAGATTCTGGATTTAATCATTTCTCTTTCGGAAAAGGAAATCCGGGTGGAGATTGACCCGAACAAGATCCGTCCGGTGGATGTGCCGATTATTGAGGCGGATGTAACCAAACTGCGTGAACTTACAGGGTGGGAACCGCAGATTAAGTTGGAACAGACAATCAGGGATACGCTGGATTATTGGCGAAACGCACTCTAAGCTGCCCGGTAAAGCAGCACAGGCGCACGAGGGGATTGGTTAGAGAGTACGCAGAGGAGACTTTGCCCATTGATCCATGGCGCAGCGGTGAATAGGAGGAAGGAATGATTAAGAGCTGGGAGTTGTTTGCAACAGAAGGAATGACGAGTTCGGACCGCAGCCTGCATACGCCGGGAGATTTTGCCCGGCAGAACCTGCTGTTTGTGCAGGAGGTGGGGAGGCTGAAAAGTTTGAAACCTCACAGATGCGTGCGGGAAAAACTGGAGTCGTATCTGTTTTTGGTGGTGCTTGACGGCAGGGGAACTCTTGTTGTGGATGGCCATGAGTATAAATTACAGACAGGTGACTGCGCCTTGGTGGATTGCAGCGTACATTATGAGCATATCAGCGATGAGCAGGACGGGTGGGAACTTGCCTGGGTTCACTATTATGGTCATACGGCACGGAATTTTTACGAACTATTTCGAAAAGGAAACGGCGGAAAATCTGTATTTCACATCGAGGATGTGGAGCAGTGGAACAGACTGATCGGTCAGCTGCTGGAATTGCAAAAAGACAGAAGCATGCTGGCAGAGGTGCGGAGTGGTGAACTGTTGCTGCATCTGCAATACTGTATTCTACAGAAGATTTCGGATGGCGGTGCTCTTGGAGACGAGCAGGAGAGACAGCTTGTCAGCAGTGTCCGGGAATGGTTGAATGATCATTACGCAGAAGGGGATATAACAGAGGCTTTGGAGCAGGCATTCGCGCAGAGCCGGGATGTGCTGGATCATTCCTTTGCGCAGTATTACGGGATTCACATCGGTGAGTATGTGGGGAATCGCTGTCTGAACGCAGCCAAGGAACTGCTTCGTTTCAGCATAAAACCGGTGGAGAAGGTAGCCGGGGAATCAGGTATCGGTGATGTGATGACGATGCAGCGACTATTCAGGGAAAAAGAAGGAATGAGCGCGGAGGAGTATCGGCAGAAGTGGGCACAGTGGATTAGAAATTAGAAGAGGAGAAGTGCCATAATGAATATTATTTTGCTGTCGGGGGGCAGTGGGAAGAGGCTGTGGCCCCTGTCCAATGACATTCGTTCCAAACAGTTTATAAAGATGTTTCGAAATGACGAGGGTGAACTGGAGTCTATGCTGACCCGTGTATTCCGCCAGATAACGGCGGTTGACCCGGAGGCCAGGATTACCATAGCCACCAGCAGGAAACAGGCCAGTACGATTAAGAATCAGTTGGGAGAACGGGTGAATATCTGTGTGGAACCCGAACGCAGAGATACATTTCCGGCGATCTGTCTGGCAGCGGCCTATCTGCGCGATGAACTTGGCGTGACGGAGGAGGAGGCTGTGGTGGTATGTCCGGTGGACCCCTATGTGCATGATACGTATTTTGAAGCATTACAGCGTCTGGCAAAGCTGGCGGAGCAGGGAGAGGCAAATCTGACTCTCATGGGAATCGAGCCGACTTATCCCAGTGAAAAATACGGTTATATAATACCGACTACTGCTGCTCCTGTCAGCGCGGTCAAAACCTTTAAGGAAAAGCCGGACGAAGAGACCGCGAAGGGATATATTGCCCAGGGGGCCCTGTGGAATGGCGGCGTGTTTGCGTTCAAACTGGGGTATCTGCTGAAGCGCGCCCATGATCTGATTGATTTTGCCGATTATCAGGATTTGTTCGCCTCCTATGGGAGGCAAAAGAAGATCAGCTTTGACTATGCGGTGGTGGAGCAGGAAAAAATGATTCAGGTGCTGCGGTACAATGGGGAATGGCTGGATCTGGGCAGCTGGAATACCTTCACCGAGGCCATGGATTCAGAGACCATCGGCAAGGTGACACTGGATGATCATTGCGGGAATACCCAGGTCGTAAATGAACTGAATATCCCCATTCTATGCATGGGATGTAGGGATATGGTGGTGGCGGCCAGCGTGGACGGCATTCTGGTTTCCGGCAAAGGCCGCAGCGCCCATATCAAGCCCTACGTGGAGGACCTGGAACAGCAGGCCATGTACGCGGAAAAATCCTGGGGCAGTTTTACGGTGCTGGATGTGCAGGAGGACAGCATGACCATCAAGGTGGAGTTGCTGCCGGGACACAGACTCTCCTATCACAGCCACCAGCACAGGGATGAGGTCTGGACGGTAATGGGGGGGCAGGGCTGCGTGGTCATCGACGGAATGAAGCGCATAGTGCGGCCCGGTGATGTGATTACCATGCCGGCGGGATGCAGGCATACGATAATAGCCGACACACAACTGAGACTGATTGAGGTGCAGTTGGGCACGGAGATCAGCGTGGAGGACAAGCAGAAATTTGAGGATGTGGAATAATTCCGTTTATTTTGTGCCGGGTAGGATTTTATGACTATGGAATCCCTGCGGAGCGTGGATTTGGCGATGCGGGCATATATTTGCCCATACCTCTGAATGCCAAATGATAACTTTTGTGGATAGAGGACTGCAAGGTAACGGTTCGCACACTGGATCGTCCAGTTTGCCATGTTCTGCCTGGAAATATGCAGGCCGTAACGTTCAAACGCCTGCTCCTGGCGGTAGAGCGGCACTGCATTTACATATTTGGCATTCATCACGGCTGCTTCCAGCCGTCTTTTTCGAACAGTGCCGCCAGTTCCTCCCCTGTCATGGAGTGCTCAACCACAACTACCGGCAGACCGTCCAAATCATCTTCCCGTTTTCCCTGCTTTTTTCGGTTTCCGGCGGGGTACAGTTTCCGACCCAGCGCCGCCATCTTCTACAGCAACAGCTTCTGATTCGTTGAAGAATAGAATCTCTCCGTCTACTTCCATGAAGGAAATCTGTTCATAGGGCTCATGTCTCTCCGATAACCTGCCGAAACGGTGTCTTTTTAAGTCTGCCAGCTGTTCCAATACCAGCTGGTGGTTTTGGTCTATATTTTCTAACTGCTCCTGATGTTGCAAAAATTCAAACCGCACAGGAACTATCTGCTGTGCAGGCATTTCCTCCTGAATGGCTTCCTGGCAGGCCTTTCTTACTCGGCGGAGCCGATAATAATAATTCGCTTTTGTGATGCCGTGGAAGAATTATAGTCTATTGTCATACATTTTTCCCTCGCAGTCGAGGTACGCACTATCTACCGGTTTACTAATTGACTGCATCTTAAAGAGATTCAGATCCGACATGACCTTTTTGGTTTTGTATTATAACCGGATGTATATAAAATGCTTTGCATTATGATATCTTAAAAACAGACTATGCATATCGGCAATGTTTATATAATACACATATCGTTATAAGAGTCTGACAAATTTTTAAAAAACAGCAATTTGAAGTTGAAAAAGATGTAAATATATTGTATTATTATATATAATACAAAAACACTTGGAACAAATCAATGCGAACAGAGGCAATCAAGAAAACATTGACATGAATATCTCCAGGAAAGCTGACACCAAAGTAAAGCAAAAGCCGGACGGCTTCCGCTTCACGTAAAAAAGGGGGAATCATGACAAACCGGGAAATTCTGGATCAGATGATGAGCAGGGGCAGGATTACGCAGAAGGAAGGCTGGCAGTTCTTTGATATGCTGGCCCCGGCCAATACGGCGGAAATGCGGGGAAAATGGAAAGGCAGCGAGTTGGCGTCCGGACATCCCATGGATGGGATGCTCGCGGCGTCGGGATGGTATGGCAAGTATTTCTGTGACAGGGAGAATGTTTATCCCCTGTTGTTTGAAGGACGCGATGGGGAACTGTATGCCGCGAATCCGGCTCTTCTTCCACTCCGGCTGGCGGAAAGGCTGCCCCGGCGGTTGATAAAGGGATTGTTTCCGCTGATGGCGCCTTTCATCAGGACTGCTCAAAGCAGCGCCAGGCTGCGGACGATGAAGTGCAGAAACAAGCTCACGGCGGTGATGATCTATGACAGACAGCCTGTTCTGGATATTTTCGCCCGGGTCGATGAGAATACTCTGCTGGGAATCAGTGATTTCAAATGGGAACATGATTTGGGATACTTCTTTGTTTTAGAGAAGGTTGCGGACGCGGGAAGGGAGGCGTCAGGTGAACATTAGTTATCACTATTTCACGGTCAAGGTTCTGGCGGCGAGGGCCGGATTCCGGGAGGAAGAGGCACAGATCATCGCCTATTATTCCCAGATGGTAGACGACTTTGTGCTTTCCCACAGGATCATTGTGGGGGAGGAGCCACCGTCCTTCTTTGTGGAAAACGGTCTTGCCCGGGAACTGGGCAATGGCAGATGGGGGATTCTTCCGTGTCCCACAGGCATCAATTTTATAAAGTCTGTTTCCCATGGATATCAGAGGCACACGTTAGCACCCTTCCATTTCATTCCGCCCTGTGAGCTGGAAGCGATGGAAAGCAGGCCGGAGTTTTCAAGGCTGGATTACCGCTGTGTCTGCGCGGGGGAGAGGGAGGATCTGCTGATTCATGATATTGTCGGAGAAGCGGCCCAAAAGGCGAAAAGCGAGAGGACGGTAAAAAATCTGATGCGGCTGGGCATGGCCCTCCATACATATGCGGATACTTACGCGCACTGTCATTTTTCCGGGTTTCATGGGTGTGAAAACGAAGCCTTTATCAATAAGGCATATAATAAGAGAACGGGAACGGAAGCAGTTCCCGATATGGAGCGGACTCTGCTGCGGGAACTGCCCTCTATCGGCCATGCCAATGTGGGAACGGTGCCGGATATCTGTAGTTATGATATTGCGTACAGCATAAAGGCTTCTGCGTCCGGCGGGCTGGAGAGAGCGGTGGAAAGGGATAATACCGCCAGCTTTTCCCTGTGTTCAAGGCGGATTCTGGATCTGCTCTGTGAAATCAACGGAAATCCGTGTTATACGGACGAGGAGTGGGAGAAACTCAGAACGGCGCTTGTCAGGGCTCAATATGTAAAAAAAGATACCCTGGAACTGCTGGAGAAAAGTTTCGGGCATGCCTTTCCGGATATCGTATTCACATATGACAAAAACAGCAGACTGTCCATAAAGCTGCGAGTGGAAGGAAATCCCTATCAGCGCGTTGAAGAAGAATGCGCCGGTTTTTGCGACGGGGAAGGAAGCTGGCAGCCGGAGGAATGGCAGAATATGGATGTCGGCATGGCGGGCTTCGGGGCGGAGGTTCTGCAACAGAAGCTGTCCCGAGAGACTCTGGAGGACGCGTTTTCCCTTCCGGGAAACAGCAGGCGCGGCGCGTACCGCACCTTTCTGGAGGAACCCGGCGAGGAATTATTCCAGTACATTGAGTTGGCCTATGAGAGGGTTATGCAGGTCACAGGGCAATATGTATCAGAGGGAACGCGGGATAATTTCCGGGAGATCTGCTGTCAGGATGTCCGGGTTCTCCAGGCCATGCATAACGCCGCTTTTGTGGAACAGGAATTGGGCAATATAGACAAATAAGAGCAGCCCATCCTCTGTTTCCGGAAAGCAGGTTTTGCAATTGCCTAATTAATCATATTAGCAGTGAGGTGAATGAAAATGGCAGAGATCACATTAAAGGACATCCGGCTTTCGGAGTACACACTGGAAAACCTGGAGGGCGTTGGTCAGCTGCGGGAAGAGATGCTTCAGGCCCCCGTACAGATCTGCGTCGAAAGAGCCTGGTATATTACACAGTATATGAAAGAACACAACCGGGAGGAGATGGAGGCGCACCCTTTGCTATATCGGGCTCGGGCGGTATACAATTACCTGAGCCATAAAAAACCGGTGATACCGGACAAAAATCTCCTGGCGGGTACCACTGGCGCTTATTTGAAAACGGCCCCCGTATATCCGGAATATATCGGCCTCACGATCTGGTCGGAGCTGGATACCATCAGCGGCAGAGACAAAAATCCGCAGCTTCTCACCAGAGAGGATGCGGAAAAGCTGAACTTTGACATTTATCCTTACTGGATTGACCGGGATGTGTTGGCATCCACCAAAAAGGAATATGGCAATATCATGCCTGTCCGCCTGTTGGAGAAAATGATCTTTTATGTCTCCGGCAAGGCGGGGTGTATATCTCACACGGTCCCGGATTTCAAGAGGGTTCTGGCGGAGGGGCTGGAGAGCATCATCAGGGAGGCGGACGAAAAGGCCGTGTCGGCTAAACCGGAGGAACGGGAATTTTACCAGGCTGTGTCCCTGGCGCTGAAAGGCCTCATTCGATATGCGGAAAACCTTTCCAGGGAAGCACAAAGGCAGGCCATGGCTGAGACGGACCGGGAGCGCCGGGAACAGCTGCTCAAAATGGCGGAGGTTTGCTCCAGGGTTCCGGCGAAACCGGCCGGCAGTTTCCGGGAGGCGGTCAACTGTATCTGGCTCTGTCTGATTGGCATTCACGCGGAAAATATCAATATGGCGATCAGTCCCGGCAGGTTGGATCAGGTACTGTATCCCTACTATAAAAGGGATATGGACAGCGGCAAACTCACGGTGAAGGAAGCTCTGGAGCTGACCGCCTGTCTCTGGATCAAGACCGGAGACAATGTGGATTTGGTGCCCCAGGTTTCCGAGGAGTTGTTTGGCGGCGCGGGCACGGCGCCGGCGGTCACTGTCGGCGGCATAGATGAAAAGGGCCGCGACGCGGTGAATGACCTGACTTACATTATGCTTAAGGTCACAGAACTGCTGAAGATGAGAGAGCCGAATATGAACGCCCGCTACTGCGCAGGAGTCAATTCCCGGGAGTACAGAAACCGCGTGTGCGAGGTGATCGCTTCCACAAAGGCTGTGCCCGCCCTGTACAATGACCTTGAAAATATTAAAACACTGGTCAACCAGGGTACGATGGAGGAACATGCCAGGGACTACGCGGTGATCGGCTGCGTGGAACTCGCGTGCGCGGGCAGGAGCTACGATGCGTCCAGCTCCATCATACTGAATCTGGCCGCCGCACTGGAGATGGCTCTCTATAATGGCAAGCGGTATGTCACAGGGGATGAACAGTTCGGGCCGAAGACGGGGGAGCCTTCTAAAATGAAGGATTTTGATGAGTTTCTGGAGGCATTCAAGACCCAGACGGCATGGCTTATCGCCCAGGCTGTAGACCTGAACGAAAAGATGGCGGCGGTTCACCAGAGGATGCTGCCTACGCCGCTTCTGTCCGCTCTGTTTGAAGGTCCCATGGACAAGGGAAGGGATCTGGTATTTGGCGGGGCGGTTTACAATTCCTCCGGGGCTACCCATGTGGGATTCGCGGATGTGGTGGACTCCCTGAACGCGGTAAAGAAGCTGGTGTTTGAGGACCAGTACTGCACCTTTGAAGAATTGCTTTACGCGGTGCGCAGTGATTTTGAGCACCGGGATACCCTGCTGGCCTATGCCAGAAACAAGCCCCTGAAATACGGAACCTGGGAGGAATCGGAAAAGGGATGTTCCAGGGAGCTGATCCGGTTTTTGTATGAAACCTATCAGGGGTACACCAACTACCGGGGCGGAAAGTACCGCCCGGCTTACTGGACCATGACAAACCATTCCGGGCAGGGGAAGATAACCCACGCGCTGCCCAACGGAAGAAGGGCCCATCAACCCTTTGCAAGCGGCATTACCCCGGTCTCGGAGGCGGCGTCGGATCTGACGGAGTGTTTCAGGAGCGTGGGAGCTCTTTGCAGCCTTTATATTCCCGGCGGCGAGGCGCTGAACATTAAATTTACCGCGATCCGTTCCCGGGAGGAAGCGGTGCTGCTGGGAGATTTTGTGGAGGCCTATTTTAGGAGCGGCGGGCAGCAGGTTCAGTTCAACATTATGTCCCATGAGATGCTCAGAGACGCCAAGGCTCACCCGGAAAAGTATCCGGGACTGCTGGTGAGAGTGTCGGGATATTCCGCCTATTTCAATGACCTGAACGACTCCATGAAGGAGGAACTGATCACAAGAACCGAATACGGAATACAGGATGGAAGGATGGTGCCCGATTATGCGTGATCTATTGGAGACAGAGCTTTCCGCTTTGGAACAGTTTGATATGGATGCGTTGGACCGGGAGATTATGGACTATGGGGTGACGAACGCGCTCACGCAGGAAAATCTCCAGGCAAAATATGACCCGGTGCGGAAAGCAATGGAAAAAAAGCTGCTGAACTGTATCAGCGGGCATACCCTTGAGAACATTCTGGATATCCTGTTGACGCTGATGGGACTTGTGCTGCGCCTGGACAGTCACTACAGGAGAAATATTGAGAACTTCAATGCCATATATGTGTTTACGGATAAGGCGGGGGATTTTTATTCTGCGGCTGTTTTCGGGGACAACAAGCTGACTGTCACCGGAAGGAAGGTGGAAAATCCCACCTTCACTCTGATTTTCAAGGACAACAGATCTTTGATCAAGCTGTTGTTTTCAGGCGCGCCGGATATATTGAATGCCATGCTGAACCAGGAAGTGGATTTTGACGGGAATATCAACTACATGAGCAAGTTTGCCTATATGGCGCTGCATCTGGTGCTGGGGCTCACAGGAGGAATCGTTTTTGCGCAGGACACCGCTGATCTTTGATATTTCCATGGGGAGGCTGGAGGACGGAGAGGGAATACGCACCGTCGTTTTTTACAAGGGATGCCCGCTGCGCTGTCAGTGGTGCCACAACCCGGAGTCCCATTCTTTTACCCATGATTTTCTGTGGGACAGGGGCAAATGTCTGGGCTGTCAGGGGTGCGCGCGGGCCTGCCCCAGGGGATTGATCACCGTGGACGGGGCGGGTCTGCATCTGAAAAGGGAAAACTGTGATGCCTGCGGAAGGTGCAGCGCAGCCTGCCCGGGCAATGCGCTGTTGCTGGTGGGAAAGGCTTACTCAGTGGAGGAACTTCTGGAGATCCTGCTTCGCGACCGGTGCTTTTATCAGGTTTCGGGGGGCGGTGTCACCTTCAGCGGCGGAGAGCCGCTGGCCTGGCCCGCATATGTGGGGGAGACCGCCAGAGGGCTGCGGGCGGAGGGGATTCCGGTGACTGTGGAGACCGGCGGATATTTTGAGTATGAGGCTTTCCGGAAGCTGGTGTTGCCCTTTGTGGACTGTGTCCTGTATGATTTGAAGCTGATGGATGAACAGGAGCATATCCGATATACAGGAGTGAGCAACAGGCGGATTCTGGAAAATTTCCGAAGGCTTGCGGGCCAGCGTCCGGCAGTGAAGCTGGTTCCCAGAACACCGCTGATTCCGGGGATTACGGACAGAAGCGAGAATCTGGAGGAGATCAGGCGGTTTCTGGCAGGCTTTACCGATCCGACCGATCATGTGCTTCTTCCGTATAACAGCGACGGTGAGAGGAAGAGAGCGCTGCTGGCAGGGCGGCCTGGCACCGCATGGAGCTAATTTGCAAGGCAAATTTGCTTCCGAGCCCGTTTTATTATATTTTGACCAAGCCCGTCACTCGCAGAGCAAGTTATGCAATGGCTTAAATTATATTAGCTGTAGGTGTGGCGCTGGCCCGGGGAATTTATGGAATAACCTTGGCGGTCCGGCACAAATCCTCTTTACAAAACTCCTGATATCCTGTATAATGCCGGTTATACAGGTAAACATGACCATATTTCAGGCCGTAAACGGTCAGGTGGTCGTATACGCGGAGGAAGCCAGGGCTTGCACCGCAAACAAACGCGTTGACGAAGAGAGTACGCATATCGGGGCTTTCCAGAGAACATCCCCGCAGGTAGCTGCGGCTGAGAGGGATGGAGCGGAGGATATGTGGAAGATGGCTTCCGAGCAGCGCACCGAACCGACAGGGGCCAGGCATATGGCTTACGGGGTAAGGCTGCGACAGGTTCCGCCTGTTATAGCGGACAGGGTTTGGCTTTCAGACCTGATGAGGCTCCTTTCGTGAGGAGGGGGCGAAGAGAAGTGGTAACACGGGCTTGCGGCTCGTCTTCTCGTGCGGCAGACGCATGTGGAGGACGGGCCTTTCCTTATGCCATACCCGCCGCGAGTTTATTAAAACGGCTCTCTATAGAGAGCGGGCCCGGAAATTATGCCCCGGTCCGGACGACATGTGTGTGGCAGAGAGGAAAGACGGAGCTTTCGTGGGCATAGCAGAAACAGAAAAGGAGGTAAGTATATGAGCAAAACACCCTATTACATTACAACAGCCATCGCCTATACGTCCGGCAAACCCCATATCGGTAACAACTACGAGATTGTGCTGGCGGATGCCATCGCCCGTTTCAAGCGCAGACAGGGGTATGACGTATATTTCCAGACAGGCACGGACGAACATGGGCAAAAGATTGAGTTGAAAGCCCAGGAGGCGGGCATCACTCCCCAGGCGTTTGTGGACAATGTGGCGGGCGTCATCCGGGGACTGTGCGACCAGCTCAACGTCAGTTATGACAAGTTTATCCGCACCACGGATAAGCCCCATGAAAAGCAGGTGCAGAAGATATTCAGGCGTCTGTATGATCAGGGAGATATCTACAAAGGGGCTTATGAGGGGCTGTATTGCACCCCTTGCGAGTCTTTCTGGACGGAATCCCAGCTGGCGGACGGAAAATGCCCGGACTGCGGCAGGGAGGTTAAGCCCGCCAAGGAGGAGGCGTACTTTTTCCGGATGAGTAAGTATGCGGACCGACTGATTCAACACATCAAGGATCACCCTGAATTTATTCAGCCCGTGTCCCGCAAAAATGAGATGATGAACAACTTCCTGCTGCCGGGTCTACAGGACCTGTGTGTGTCCCGCACTTCCTTCAAGTGGGGCATTCCGGTGGATTTCGACGACAGACATGTGGTCTATGTGTGGCTGGATGCGCTGACCAACTATATCACCGGCATCGGCTATGACGCGGACGGAAACGGCACGGAGCAGTATAAAAAGTTCTGGCCTGCGGATCTGCATCTGATCGGAAAGGACATCATCCGCTTTCACACCATCTACTGGCCCATCTTCCTGATGGCCCTGGGGGAGCCGCTGCCCAAGCAGATTTTCGGTCACCCCTGGCTGATGATGAACGGCGGTAAGATGAGCAAGTCCAAAGGCAACGTGATTTATGTGGATGATTTGATCGACTTTTTCGGCGTGGACGCGGTGCGGTATTATATGATCCATGAGATGCCCTACGACAACGACGGCAACGCCACCTGGGAGCTGATAGCCGAGCGGACCAACTCCGACCTGGCCAATACCCTGGGCAATCTGGTGAACCGTACCATCTCCATGAGCAACAAGTATTTTGGAGGCGTGGTGGAGGATAAGGGCGCGCAGCTGACTCCCGAGGACAGCGTTCTTGACGAGGATCTGAAAAAAACAGTTACCGGCACTTATGCCAAAGTGGCGGAGAAGATGGAATCTCTGCGGATTGCGGACGCCCTGACGGAGATCTTCGGCATTTTTAAGCGCTGCAACAAATATATCGACGAGACAGAGCCCTGGGTGCTGGCCAAGGATGACGCGAAGGCAGACCGGCTGGCCACCGTGATGTACAATCTGGTGGAGGGCATCGTCATCGGCGCCTCCCTGCTGGAGCCCTATATGCCCTGGACGGCGGAAAAGATTGCGGCCCAGTTAAACACGTCTCTGCGGGATTTTGAGCGGCTGGAGGAGTTCGGCCTGTATCCCGGCGGAAATAAGGTCACTGAAAAACCCCAGATTCTGTTCGCCCGCCTGGATATGAAAGAGGTGGAAAAGCGGGAGGAGGAACTCACTGCGGCTATGATTGCGGCGTCGGGGAAGGAAGTGGGCGATACGGCCACCGTTGTCTCCGGGACCGGAAATGCGGTGGACAAAGAGGATTCCTGCGGGGCATCTGCCCCTGAGGAACCGGCTCCCATAGACATTGAGGCAAAGCCCGAGATCACCTACGATGATTTCGCCAGGCTTCAGTTCCAGGTGGGGGAGATCATTGCCTGTGAGGCGGTGCCCAAGTCCAAAAAACTCCTCTGCTCCAAGGTGAAGATCGGCAGTCAGGTGCGTCAGATTGTATCCGGTATCAAGGCCCATTACACGCCGGAAGAGATGGTGGGTAAAAAAGTGATGGTGCTGGTGAACTTAAAGCCCGCCACTCTGGCAGGCGTATTGTCCGAAGGCATGTTGCTGTGTGCCGAGGACGCCGACGGAGGGCTGGCGCTGATGACGGCGGAAAAACCCATGCCTTCCGGCGCGGAGATTTGTTGAACGTCTTTATGCAAAGCGTTTTTAAATACGCTCCGGCGCACTATTTTATAAAATTTCCATAAACGGGTTAAAATATCAGATCAGATAGTGTATAATAGATGCATGGCTTTCGGGCCATGCATCTGTTTCATGAAAACAGAATCCGCGCCCGACGTGGATTTTGCCGTTTCATGATGTGCGATAAAACAGGAAGAGGAAAACCGATAAACATGAAAAAGGAAGAGTTTTTTTTTGATTCCAGGGACAACAGCTCCAGAATCCATGCGGTCAGGTATACTCCCGGGGACCGGGAACCCGCATGTGTGGTGCAGATTGTCCACGGCATGGCGGAGTACATTGAACGGTATGAGGAGTTCGCACGTTTTTTGACACAGAGAGGATGCGTGGTTACAGGCAATGACCATCTGGGGCATGGCAAAAGCGTGGGGGAGGACGGCCTCTACGGCTACTTCTGCGAGCAGGACCCGGCGACGGTGCTGGTGCGGGATGTTCATCGCCTGAAGAAGATGACCCAGCAGGAATATCCGGGGCTGCCCTATGTGATTGTGGGACACAGCATGGGCTCTTTTATTCTGCGCAATTATCTGACCATGTACGGCAGCGGTATCACCGGGGCGGTGATCATGGGAACGGGGTATCAGCCCAGAGGAACCATGGCTGTGGCGAAATGCATGGTGGGACTACAGAAAATTTTTCTGGGTTCCAGGCATGTGAGCAAGTTCAGCGACAGGGTGAGCTTCGGCAGCTATAACAGGCGGATACCGGACGCCAAAACGGATTTTGACTGGCTGTGCAAGGACGAGGAGAGCGTGAGACGTTATATGGAAGATTCCCTGTGCGGCAATGTCTTTACGCTGAACGGCTTTCAGACCCTTTCGGAGTTGACCACGCGGGCTCATGATCCCCGGCGTCTGCGAAAAATTCCTGCCGACCTGCCTCTGATGGTGATTTCCGGCGACGCGGACCCTCTGGGGAAATACGGAAAGGGTATCCCCAAAGTGTGTCAGGGGCTGCGGGACGCCGGCGTAAAGGATGTGGAAATGTGCCTGTGGGAGACAGGCAGACATGAACTGCTGAACGAGCCGGAACGCGCCCGGATCATGGAGATGATCTATGACTGGATACAAACGCATTGTTTGAAGGCGGACGCATAAAAAAGGCGGAAATACCAAAACTATTCCCCAAACAGGCAGAACGCCTGTGCAGCTGAAACAACATATTCTCTGACAGCGCGGCGGCGTATCCCCTGACATTCTGGTCAGAGGGAGATCTTGATCCGTTTTGCGCGCCGGAAGGGAATACGTAAAATATTAATGTTGGAGGGAATTGCCATGAAAATTGCGTTTTACAGCACCAAGCCATACGACCGTCTCTGGTTTGAACCTTTGGGGGAGCAGTATGGATATGATATTCATTTTATTGAATTTCCCTGTACCAGAGAGACCCTGTTTCTGGCAAAAGGATGTGATGCCATCTGTGTCTTTGTCAACGATCATATTGACAGCGAGATGATTCAGGCGCTCTATGACATGCGCGTGAAAGGGATTCTGCTGCGGAGCGCCGGCTTTAACAATGTGGATGTGAAGGCGGCGGAGGACAAGATCATCATCCTGCGCGTGCCCAGCTACTCCCCGGAGGCGGTGGCGGAGTTCGCGACAGCCGTGCTGCTGACTTTGAATCGCTGCACCCACAAGGCGTATAACCGCACGCGGGAGTTTAATATGAGCCTCCAGGGACTGATGGGGACGGACTTGTATGGGAAGACGGCGGGAATCGTGGGTACCGGGCGGATCGGGCAGGCCATGATTCGGATTTGCCAGGGCTTTGGCATGAAGGTTGTGGCGTATGACCCATACCCCAACGCCAATCTGGATGTGACGTATGTGTCCAGAGAGGAGTTGTTCCGGCAGGCGGATGTAATCAGTCTGCACTGTCCGCTGACGGCCCAGACCCGGCACATGATCAATCGGGAGAGCATCGCCATGATGAGAGACGGCGTGTATCTGGTGAATACCTCCAGAGGAAGCCTGATTCACACGGACGACCTGATTGAGGGCCTGCTTCGGAAAAAATTTGGCGGCGTGGGACTGGATGTATATGAGGAGGAGGAAGGTATATTCTATGAGGACTGCTCGGGAGAGATTATTGAGGACGATAATCTGGCCCGGCTGACGACCTTTCCCAATGTGCTGATTACCTCTCATATGGGATTTTTTACCCGGGAGGCCATGGCGGCCATCGCGAAGGTTACCATGGAGAACGCCCATGCGCTGGACAACGGCCTTCCCCTTGAAAATCGGGTAGGCGCCTGCGCCGTAAAGGAATAAGCGGGCCGGAGCATGGTCTGTATGCTGGAAAGGTGAACGAATATGGAAGCAAATCAATTCCCTTATACAATCAGATGGGCGCTGCCGGAAGACTGGGAGCCGGCCATGGACATGGTGTGGAGGACCTTTCTGAAATTTGAGGGGAGGGATTATTCCCAGGAGGGTATCGATAACTTTGATACCTTCATACATGACGGAACACTCAGGAAGCTGTTCATCAACGGTCGCTATCAGGTGCTGGTAGCCCTGGACGGCGGTCTGGTGGTGGGTCTGGCCTCCGTGCGCAACGGCAACCACCTGTCTCTGCTGTTCGTGGACGAGCGATACCACCGGCGGGGAATTGGCAGGATGCTCATGAAGAGTCTGTGCCGATATCTGGAGAGGGAGGCGGGAGAGCACAGCATGACGCTGACAGCCGCTCCCTACGCGGTGGACTTTTATAGAAAACTGGGTTTTTATGCCATAAGACCGGAGGAACAGATCTCCGGTATCCGTGTGACCTCCATGGAGAAATATTTTTAGGCATGATAGTCATATAGCGACGGAACATATAACAGAAAGGAAACAAAAGAATGAAATTTTTAAACATTGACAGCCCCTTTATGCAGATCATGAACAAGGTGGCGGATCTGATGATCCTGAATCTGCTGACTATTCTCTGCATGATTCCGCTGATCACCACCGGCGCGGCTCTCACGGCCATGCACTATCAGGTGTTGAAGATTGTGCGGGATGAGGAGTGCTATATAGTAAAGGGGTATTTTAAAGCGTTTAAGGAGAATTTCTGGCAGTCCACAGCCATCTGGCTGATCATGCTGGTCATCGGTCTGATTCTTGGCGGGGATTTCTACATTATGAGTACGTCCGAGACGGAATTTCATGTGGTATTCCGGGCGATTCTGGGTGCCATTGCCATTTTTGCCACCTTTACGCTGTTGTTTGTATTCCCGGCGCAGGCCAAGTTTGCCAACCCCATATTCCGCACCATTAAGAACGCGCTGGCAATGAGCATCCTGCAGGCACCCAAGAGTGTGGTGATGCTGGTGCTGTATCTTCTGCCCATGGCGCTTGTGATATTTGCGCCCAATGTGTTTCCGCTGGTGATGCTTTTCGGCATGACGGTACCCGCGTTTTTGTCCGCCAAGATGTACAACAAATTCTTCCTGAAACTGGAGGCCCGGATCAATGAGGCCAATGGCGTCGGAGGAGAGGCGGAGCAGGAGGACGACGGAGAGAAGATTTTCCACGATAAACTGGATACCACGCTGGAGGAAAAAAACATCGGTTAAAAACTGTGGATTATGTCCAATAAAGAAAATGACTTTTGTGGAAAATGACGGTGAAACTGTAAAACATGCGGATTTGTGAGCAATTCACACAATCGGGGACGAAATCTTTGTGGAATAGTGGCATAGAATTTCATCATGGATTTAGTTATACTTAGTTAAGAGTTGTGGTGATACATATCGCTGCACCAACAGAAAAATAATTTTCTATTATGAAAGGAGCTATTTTATGGCTAGTTTATCTTTAAAGAATATCTGCAAGGTATATCCGAACGGTTTTGAGGCAGTTAAGAATTTTAACCTTGAGATAGCAGATCAGGAGTTCATTATCTTCGTAGGTCCCTCCGGTTGCGGTAAGTCCACCACTCTTCGTATGATTGCGGGTCTGGAAGATATTTCCTCCGGCGAGTTAAAGATTGGCGACAGAGTAGTTAATGATGTGGAGCCCAAGGACAGGGATATCGCCATGGTATTCCAGAACTACGCTCTGTATCCTCATATGTCTGTATATGATAATATGGCATTTGGTCTGAAGTTGAGAAAGGTTCCCAAGGATCAGATCGACAAGATGGTTAAGGAAGCAGCCAAGATTCTGGATCTGGAGAAGCTGTTGGATCGTAAGCCGAAGGCTCTGTCCGGTGGTCAGAGACAGCGTGTGGCTATGGGACGTGCTATCGTGCGTAACCCCAAGGTATTCCTGATGGATGAGCCTCTGTCCAACTTGGACGCAAAGCTGCGTGTGCAGATGAGAATTGAGATTGCCAAGCTGCATCAGAGACTGGGCACCACCATCATCTACGTTACACATGACCAGACCGAGGCTATGACGCTGGGTACCAGAATCGTTGTTATGAAGGACGGTGTCATCCAGCAGGTGGATACTCCTCAGAATCTGTATCAGAAACCCCAGAACCTGTTTGTGGCAGGATTCATGGGTTCTCCTCAGATGAATTTCCTGGACGCGACCATCAAGGTTACCGGCAATGTTGCGAACCTGGAGATCGCGGGCCACAGTGTTCCCCTGCCTGCCGATAAGTCCAAGAAGATTATTGACGGCGGTTATGACGGAAAGGTTGTTACTTTTGGTATCCGTCCCGAGGATGTATATGATTCCGAGGCGTTTATCAAGTCATCTCCTGACAGCGTATTCGAGTCTACCGTTAAGGTTTATGAGTTGCTGGGTGCAGAGGTTTACTTGTACTTTGATCTGGATACCTTCCCGATGACTGCAAGAGTAGATTCTCGTACAACTGCAAGACCTGGCGATGCTGTGAAGTTCGCTCTGGATGTTGAGAAGATCCATGTATTTGACAAAGAGACCGAGCAGATCATTACCAATTAGTAAGATTGTCCAGAGAGGTGCTGGTTTCCAGCACCTCTTTTTCTATAGTGTCATCGGCATTGCAGAGGACTTGGGTACTGTGCCCTAACACAGTGACTTTCGATTGCAGGGAGCAAAGTGCATACTTTCTATAAGGTATATTAGGAGGAGTTATGATATCAAGTCAGATCATTCAGACAAGTATAGACGAGTTAAAGACAATCACCAAGGTGGATCTGTGTGTGTATGACCCTTCCGCCACAGTGATCGCGGCGACTACTGACATGCAGGAAATACAGGGGGTTCTGATCAGCGGCTTTGCAGCTTCACCGGCTGACAGCCAGGTTATCGGTCCGCATCATCTGCTTAAGATTTTAGATGAGGGGGAACTGCTCTATGTATTGGTGGCCAGTGGAAGCGGAGACGATGTGTACATGGTGGGCAAGATTGCTGTATGCCAGATCCAGAACCTGACAATTGCGTATAAGGAGAGATTTGATCGAAACAACTTTTTTCAGAATCTGCTGCTGGATAATCTCCTGCTGGTGGATATCTATAACAGGGCCAAGAAGCTACATGTGGAGGTGGCGGCTCCCAGGGCTGTGTTCCTGATCGAAACCAGGCTGGAGAAAGACAGTATTGTAACAGAACTGTTAAAGGGGATGTTTTCCTCCCAAGGGGGAGACTATATTACAGCGGTTGACGAGACCAATGTAATTTTGATTAAGATGGTAGACCCCACAGTCACTTACGAAAATCTGTGCGATGTGGCGCATACCATTGTGGCCATGATGAACGCGGAGGCCATGCTGAATGTGCGGGTGTCTTTCGGCACAGTGGTACAGGAGCTGAAAGATGTGTCCAAATCCTACAAAGAGGCCAAGCTGGCGCTGGATGTGGGCAAGATCTTTTATGCGGAGCGCAATGTGGTGGCGTATAGTACGCTGGGGATCGGCAGGTTGATCTATCAGCTGCCTGTGAATCTGTGCAGGATTTTTATAGAAGAGATATTTGGGGAGAATTTACCCATCGATCTGGACGAGGAGACATTGACCACAATCAATAAGTTTTTTGATAACAACCTGAATGTATCGGAGACTTCCCGCCAGTTGTTCGTACACCGCAATACGCTGGTGTACCGGATTGAAAAGATTCAGAAGAGCACGGGGCTGGATTTGCGCAATTTTGACGACGCGCTGACCTTCAAGATTGCGCTGATGGTGGTAAATTATATGAAATATCTGGATTCTTTAGAGTACTAAGACAGCCTGCTTCCGGAAAGCCGCCTGGTTTCGGCGGCGGAAACGGAGTATCGGTTCGGTCCCGCCCCAGCGCCAGGGGGAGCGGTTGAAACTTAAAACAGGCAGGAATAAAACGGACAACCCCTTAATACACTTATAGTAGAGAAAATAAAAAGTGTATTGAGGGGGATTTTTATGTATTATGATAAGCAGATCCGCTATATAGATTATCTGGAAAACGGGGAAAAACAGCGCAATTGCGGATATGTCAAGATGACGGTGACAGGGAAACGGTTGCTGCTGGAAATGCAGATTAAGGGACTGTACGAGACAGATGATGTGGCCTCCGAAGTGGTGCTGGAGGGGGCAGGCGCGGAGAGAAGCATTGGGGTTGTACAAATCAGACAGGGAAGCGGCAGCCTTTGGTGGGAAATAAAAGACGCCGAGAATGAGGGCGAGGCCCTTATCCTCGGCAATGGGATGTGCTATGGACAGTTGGAAAGGGTACAGGTGCAGCTATCTTCCAGAAGGAGTCTGTGTTGTGTCTGGCGAGAGACTGTGCCCCGGATGATGGGATTGCGGCAGACCGAGGAGGCGGCAGGGCAGGCAGGGGTGACAGCAAAGCGGTCCTACAGCCTGGGCGAGACCCCGGGAAGCGGGATACAGAGTCCTGGAGAGAGTGGCACGGGGCAGAATACAACGCCAAGCGAGGAACTTGCTTTTGAGGGATCCGGGAGAGAAGGCGGAGCGCAGACTGTTACATCTGCCCCCGGGGTACTGGTGGCGGCGGAAAGCGGCACAGGAAGCCTGACCAGGCATATGGGGGAGCCGCGTGAGGCAGGGCCAAGGGAGCTGGAGGGCATAAAGGCAAATGGCGATGTAGCGGCGGATTTTGTAAAGACCAACGTACAGAGATCGGTGGAGGATAAACGCCCCCATGAGACCAGACAAAAAAACGGGACCGGATATAATAGTGAGATCAGTAGTAAAAGCGATACCGCGAATAAAAGCGAGGCCGGAAGCAAAAGTGAAATTGACAACGGAGGCGAGATGGAGACCGAAAGGGAGGCCCGGAGTAAAAGCGGGCCTGGCAGCGAAAGCGGGATCCGTGGTAGAAGGGAGAACGAAAGCGAAAGGGCGTCTGACAATAAAAGCGGAAGAGGAGACAAAAGCGAAGCCGCAAGTAAAAGTGGGATCGAGAGCAAAAGCGGAGCAGAAGACAGGCGCAAAAACGAAAGTCAAAGCGGGTCCGGCGGTAAAAAGGAGGCAGAAAATGTCCTTGCACTGGAAGGGGCCGGGCTTCGCCGGGCGGACGCTTCGGCGGCATCGGCAAAAAGAGCAGACGAAATCGGCGCCGGTCAGGAGAGCAATCGGAAGTCTCTGGCGCCGCAGCTGGATACCATAAGTGAGGATAAGTGGCAGCAGCTGTGGAAAATTTATCCGCATACACGGCCATTTCAGGATGAGAGGGAGTATCTTTCCCTCCGACCGGAGGACTTTGTAATTCTGCATTCCAATTCCTATCGCCTGGCGCAGAACAGTTTCCTGCTTCATGGGTATTTTAACTATGAGCATCTTATTCTGACACAGGTGCCGCAGAGAAACGGAAAGCAATACTACATAGGGGTGCCTGGCAATTTTTATGAGAAGGAAAAGCAGGTAGCTATTATGTACGGATTCGGCAGCTTTGAATGTAAGCGGGAGCCTGCGAGGGAAGGAGATTTCGGGTACTATATGATCAAAGTGGAACTATAGTGGGCAGGGCAGAAACAGCACATCTACAGTCCCGACAGGTCAAAGGGGGGAATAAAGCTCTCCTGGGCCACATCCCCCTCCTGGATATATACATTTTCCATACCCATACGCAGGCAATAATCCGTCACGCGCTGATACTCGGCGGGAGTAACCCGGCGGTTCAGTTCCGGGAGATCGGCCACGTGGCACAGGGGAGTGTACTGGCACATGACACTGACATATATGTCGTTTCCAAAGGTGTCCCGGAGGTAATGCAGGACTTTCTTACTGTCTCCCACATGGCCGGGCAGAACCAGGTGACGAACAATCATTCCCCGGCGCAGCAGGGGCGTACTTGGCGGATAGACAGCGGCAATACCACTGTCTATGTGAGGCTGAACAGCCGAAGCGTGGCGCTTCCCAGGCGCATTGTCGGAAACGAGAGGCAAAACGGCCGAAGCGTTGCCTGCGGCGGGAATATGAAACTTCGGCGTTCCCACCTGGCGAAACATCTCATCCAGGGCCAGCCGGGCTTTTTCAAAGTAATCTTCCGCTTGGGAGTACCGGGAACTCAGTTCTCCGGATACGTATTTTAAATCGGGCAGATAGATGTCCACCAGCCCGTCCAGCATTTGCAGCGCCTCCACGGACTCATATCCGCCGCAGTTGTACACCACCGGCAGATGCAGGCCTCCTTGACGGGCCTGTTCCAGGGCCCAGGCGATGGTGGGCAAAAAATGTGTGGGAGTCACCAGATTGATATTGGCGGCTCCTTTCTGCTGCAGATTCAAAAATATTTTCACCAGGCGGTCCGAAGAAATATTCCTGCCGGTCTGCCCAAGGGCAATATCGTAATTCTGACAGTAAATACAGCGCAGGTTACAACCGCTGAAAAAGACAGTGCCGGAACCTGTGGCCCCGGAAATACAGGGTTCTTCCCACATGTGCAGGGAAGCTCTGGCGGCACGCAGTTCCAGGGTCTGCCCACAGAATCCGGTCTCTCCTGCCAGCCTGTTGACATGACAGCGCCGGGGACAGAGGGCGCAGAAAGCGTACAACTGTAGTATGTCGTTATAAGACTGAGTGGAATGACAACCAGACATTGCCGAAGCGCTCCTTTCGCCGCCGGAAGAGACGGGTGCTGATAACGGGCCGGAACGGTCTGTGCCAGCGATAAAAGCCCGGATAACAAGACCGCATACCGCAGGCTGCTGCACAGGCTCCGCCCGGCACCCTCACGGCACATAGGAGGTTCTACTTAGTGCTGCTTTGTTCCCAACCTGACACGGTTCGTAGATTCCCATTGCGTGAGACCAGACTTCAACACCTGCTTAACAGTGCTCCCACGATATACGGCTTCTATAGTGTACCGTTTTATTAGTGGTTTGTCAAGAAAAATATATGTGATCAGCGGCCTTCGTCCGTCCCGGCGCAGGCCACGGCATTTACGGAGTGAGAAGCGACGCGTTTCAAAATGGAGAACAGAGTTGATTTTTTGACGGATGGACACTTGCAATTGCTCTGTGAATTATATATACTGTATGTACGTCTTCCGGGAATATATTTTGCATTACGGAGAATAATAAGTTAGTGACAAGCTGTGTTGGGATGTGTGTACAAGAAGGACAATGCTTAAATTCCACATCCCAGTACATAATGAGGCAGAAACCTGAGGACAGCAGACTGCCCCCGGGATATGCAGGAAAGGGGAAAATATGAACAAAAACGCATTCAGACAATTATCTTACGGAGTGTATGTAGTGAGTACCTGGGATGAGGGGAGGGCTACGGGCTGTACGGCCAACAGCGCCATGCAGATTACCTCAGAGCCCGCCACTATAGCAGTGAGTGTCAACCATGACAATTATACCAACGAGTGTATCCAGAAACTGGGCAGATTTGCCTTATCCATATTAGGCGAACATTCCGATCCCGCCACCATCGGTATTTTCGGATTTAAAAGTGGGCGGGACTGCGATAAGTTTGATGAGGTAAAGCCGGAAATCCGGGGACATATGCCGGTGATTCCGGATGCCTGCGCCTATATTGTGTGTGAGGTGGTGGACAGAATGGAGACCAGCACCCATACGGTCTTTCTGGGTAAAGTGGTGGACGCGGACATTCTGAAAAAGGATGACCCCATGACCTATGCCTATTATCACAATGTAATTAAGGGTAAGAGCCCCAAGACCGCGCCTACCTATATTCCGGAGGAGCAGGAATCCAAGGCGGAACCTGCCTATGTATGCAGTATATGCGGTTACGAATACAACGGGGATGTCCCTTTTGACGAACTGCCGGATACTTACCTCTGTCCGGTGTGCAAACAGCCTAAATCTGTGTTTCAGAAGAAGTGAGTTCCGGGGCTTTCTGTGCTTTTTCCAGCCTGTTTCGGATGCGCAGTTCTGTGAAAAATTGTTTTAAGATCCCACTGCACTCCGCTTCCAGCACGCCCCTGGTCACAGCGGCCTGGTGGTTAAACTGCGGCATCTCCAGAAGGTTCAAAACGGAGCCGCCGCAGCCGGCCTTGGGGTTCATACAGCCCATGACCACCTCCGGGATTCGTGCCTGGATGATGGCCCCCGCGCACATCTGGCAGGGTTCCAGCGTTACATAGAGGGTGCAGTCTTCCAGACGCCAGTCTCCGATCTTCCTGCTGGCTTTGTTTATGGCGGTAATCTCCGCGTGCGCCAGTGTATTTTTGTCGGTGTTGCGGCGGTTGTAACCTCGGCCGATCACTTTTCCCTCGTGGACAATCACACAACCGATGGGCACTTCTCCCAGTTCCAGGGCCTTGTGAGCCAATTTTAATGCCATTCTCATATATTTTTCCTGCACGCTAACAATTTTTGCCATGATTTCCCCCTGTGTAAGAATATGTAATGTCAAGTGATTAAACGACGGCAAAGTTCCGGACACACCTGTTTATTGCTGAACCGGAGAAAAAAGTATATACTGGAGTTATTGTAACGCACAAGCCATAAACCGTCAAGGCGCGTGGGGAGTGGCAATTTACCTCATACAGGTGTGCCGGAGGGACTTTACCCTTTAGGACTATGGCGCGGCGATTAGGAGACCGCAGGATCTCCGGCAGGAGGATCTTTTATGGTTTTATATGGTATAAACAAAACAACGCTTCTGGACTATCCGGGGCATTTGGCGGCTACTTTTTTTACGGGCGGCTGCAATCTGCGCTGTCCTTTTTGCCAGAACAGCGCTCTGGTGCTGGAGCCCTGGTCCCAGCCCGCGATCCGGGAGCAGGAGGCGCTGGATTTTCTGAAAAAGAGGAGGGGGATTCTGGAGGGAGTATGCATCACCGGCGGGGAACCCACGCTCCAGCCCGAGCTGGAGCAATTCATCCGCCGGGTGCGGGAATTGGGCTATCTGGTGAAGCTGGATACCAACGGATACAGGCCGCAGGTGCTGCGACGTCTGCTGGCGGAAGGGCTGCTGGACTATGTGGCCATGGATATCAAGGCTTCCAGGGAACATTACGCCATGGCCTGTGGGCTGCCCCGGGTGGATCTGGATCTTATAGAGCAGAGTGTGGAACTGCTGAACAATTCCTCCATCCCTTGTGAATTTCGCACCACGGCGGTAAAGGGCATTCACACGGTGGAGGAATTTACTTCTATCGGTCGGTGGCTACAGGGCGGCAAGGCTTATTTTCTGCAAAATTACGCGGACAGTGAGCAGGTGATGGAGCGTGGGTTCGCCGGTTTTGAGAAGGAGCGTCTGGAAGAGATGAGGGAACGGGTGGCGGCGTACATTCCCCAGGCAACTCTCAGGGGAGTAGATTAATTCCGGGCCGGAGTAACCCATGAGAGGAAACAGGAATATTATGCTAGTGAGTCTTATGATTTTCGGGCGGTGATATTCTTGAGTACTTTTCAGACGATCCTGGAGGCTGTCGCGATTGCCGCTGCGCTTTCCATGGATGCCCTTGTGGCCGGTTTTGCCTATGGAGCCAGACAGATTCGGATGTCCCGGCGATCCGTTCTGCTGATTAACCTGATATGCAGCGCCATTGTGGGGCTGTCTCTGGGGCTGGGGAGTCTGGTGGCTGATTTCCTTCCGGAGGGTCTCCAGAGGGGGCTTTGCTTTGGGCTGCTGTTTGTGCTGGGGCTAATTAAGCTGCTGGACGGTATTGTCAGGGCGGCGATCCGCAGATATGGCAGTCTGGACGGCGAATTGGATTTCTCTTTGTTCAGTCTGCGTTTTGTATTACATGTATATGCGGACCCGGCGGCGGTAGACCTGGATCATTCCAAATCCATCTCCCTGGCGGAAGCGGCGTCGCTGGCGCTGGCGCTGTCTCTGGACGGAGCGGCGGCAGGCTTTGGGGCTGCTCTGGGGCAGGCCAGTATACCGGCAGTGGTAATAGCCTCCCTGATTGCCAATCAGTTCACGCTTCTGTTGGGCTCCTGGCTGGGAGAGAAGCTGTCCAAGCGGTTTCGTATGTCTCTGGGCTGGCTGGGAGGCGTTATTTTACTGCTTTTGGCTTTCAGCAAGGTGTAAAATATGGTGTCTTTTTGCCAGGGGATATGTTATAATAAATAAAATACGTTTCGATAAAGTGAGGAGAGTCAGGGGATATCATCATGTTGAGATTAAGACCTTATAAGAGCAGTGATGCGGAGAGGATTGTGCAGTGGCTTGGGGAGGAAAGGACATTTTGCCTGTGGAGGGGCGACGGGGATGAACGATATCCCATCAGCCCGGCGGATATGGACGCCGGTTACCGGGCAGAGGAAGAGATTTATCCCATGACGGCGGTGGACGAGGGAAATCTGATGGGGCATCTGACCCTGCGGTATGTGGATCATGGGCAGCGGGAGGTGCGTCTGGATCATGTGATCGTGGACCCGGCCGGGAGAGGAAGCGGCCGTGGCAGGGAACTGACACAGCTGGCGGCAAGATATGCCATGCTTTTTCTGGGCGCAGAAAGGGTCAGCCTGACGGTGTTTGAGGAAAATGTCAGAGCATACATTTGCGCTTTGGCAGCAGGCTTTAAGGAGGCCCCACAGACGTTGCCTGTGGAGCGTGTCGTCTTGGGGGAGGTATGGCACTGCCACAGGCTGGAACTGGATCTGACCCGGGAATTGCCCAAAGGGCTGGCGGGAGGCGTGGGGCTGGCCCGCCGGGACATGCTGACGGGATTGTACAATCAACAGGGGATACTGGAGCAGCTGGAGAAGTGGAAGGACTCCTGTCAGGAGAGGGGGGAGAGGCTGCTGCTGATCAGCGTGGATATTGACAGGCTGGGGGATATCAACAATGTATACGGGCATTCCGAGGGGGATGTGGCGATACAGACGCTGGCGGAGATTCTGAGAAACAGTCTCTCGGAGCGAGAGGCTGTGGCCCGCCTGGGAGGGGATGAGTTTCTCATAGCCATGCGGATTTCCGGGGATGCGGAACAGGCTGTGGACAGTCTGATGCATGCGGTTATTGGCCGCCTGGACAGTTATAATCGCATTTCCGACAAGGGGTACAGTCTGGAAATCATTTATTCCCATCTTGTGCTGGAGTCTGCGTGGAACAGGTGTATACAGGACGCGCTGAATGAGGCTTTCAGTCAGAAACGGATTGTGAAAAATAACCGGCGGTCGTTCGGTGCCATTCGGGAGGGTATGAGGGAACAGGATTATGATCCGGCGGAGGAGAAGCTGGTGAATGAGATTCTGGACCAGAATAAATTTCGGTATGAATTTCAGCCCATTGTGGATGCCAGGACGGGGGAGATCTACGGCTATGAGGCGTTGATGCGCACGGGGAAGGAGGATTCCGTGCCTCCTTATGTGATTCTGAAATATGCGGTCAAATGTCAGAGACTCTACGATGTGGAGCGCGCCACATTTGGCAATGTGCTGGCTACGGTGGCAGGAAAACAGGAACTTTTTGGGGATAAAAAGGTCTTTATCAACAGCATTCCGGGGTACCAGCTGGACGGTACAGACTATGAGAAATTGCGTCAGGACTATGCGGAGGTCTTCCAGCAGATGGTGGTGGAGGTCATCGAGCAGTCGGAACTGAATGACCGGGATCTGGACACGCTGCTGGAGAGAAGCCAGGAGGCCGGTTTTGACATTGCCATAGATGACTACGGGACAGGGTATTCCAACACTTCCAGTCTGCTTCGTTACCTGCCCAACTGCCTCAAAATTGACCGACTTCTGATCACCAACATCCAGGAGGAACCTAAAAAGCAGCATTTTGTAAAGAGTATCATAGAGTTTGCCCATGACAACGGTTTTCTGGTTCTGGCGGAAGGCGTGGAAACTGCCGGGGAACTAAGGGCGGTGATCCACATGGGAGTGGATCTGATGCAGGGGTTTTATACGGCGAAACCCTCGCCGGAGATTGTTCAGAAAGTGGCGCAGGATGTGAAAAGAGAGATCATCAGCACCAGCATTGACAACAAGGGGCAGGCAGGCCGCAAGATCTTTATGGTGACCCAGGAGCGGGAACTGCCCCTGATGCGCCTGGCCCTGGAGCAGTATACCGGTATTTTACTGGCTGACCAGGAACTTACGCTGGTGGGAAACAAAAGCTATGTGGCGGGCATGAGCGTAAAAATCAAGGAAGGCGCCAGCTGCCGCCTTACCCTGCGCAATGTACATCTGGAGAGTATCGCGGGGCTCCCCTGTATTGATATCGGCAAGAATGCCAGTCTGACCCTTTTGCTGGAAGGGGACAACTGGCTGGAGAAGATTGGCATCCGGGTGCCGGAGGGGAGCAGTCTGACCCTGGCGGGAAGTGGCAGCCTGGGGATAAAGGCCCAGGAGATTCGATGTTACGGCATCGGAAACTCCTGCAATGCCGGGGTGGGTGAGATTCTGTGGGCATCCTCCGGCAGGCTGTACATACACGCGGAGGGCAATGACTGCGCTGCGCTGGGGGGCGGTATCTACAGACAGGGAGGCGGCGTGCGGGTAGGCGGCGGAGAGGTGGAGATCAGCGTGGCCAGCGAGACGGGGATCGGCATTGGCGGCTTTGAGGGAGCGATGCCCATTTCCGTTCAGGACTGTAGGCTCCGGCTGGATATCAATGTCGGGGCAGGACTGGGAATTGGCTGTTTGAAAGGGGAACAGAATATTCATATAACCAATTCCAATGTGGAGATCAAGGGGTCCGGCAGCAGCCTCTGCGGCGTCGGAAGTGTGGAGAAGACAGGAGGTGTGATCCGGATGGAAGCCGGTCAGCTGTCCGTGAAGTTCAACGGCCAGAATGTGGGCATGGTGGGCAATGCGGGTGGAAGTCTCCATGTGCTGACAAAGGACTGTCGCCTGAATCTGAAGGGTGAGGGCAGTCGTGTCTGGGGAGTTGGCTCCATGGATGGGTCGGCGGTTATCCGCAGTCAAAACGCGGTCTATGACATTCATGTCCGGGCGAGCGAATACAGGCTGATCGGCGCGGCGGAGGAGAATCTGTCCTTTGAGGGCGGAGAGCGTCGTCTGCGGGTCAATGAGAATTGAGGATTTATGTGAGGCGAAAATGTCCCCCCGAAGGGGCAAGAGGAGAAGGGAGATATCATGAAAAAAGGTAAAAGTATGTATCAGTTTCCGATCAATGTGGATCCGAACGTGGCACACCAGACGATTATGAACTGGCTGGGGGCCAACGGTTTTGAATTGAAGCAGAAAGACGGACAATATTATTATCAGTACAGTGATCCCATTGTGGGTAAGCGGCTGTTTGAATTTTACTTACAGCCGGGGATGGTGACGATAAACGCTTACATAGGGAAGTTTAAGAAGCCCTACCTTCTGGATGACAGCTTTGCAGGGTCTGTTCCGAAATCCGCTTACAAGCAGATTCTGGCGCCGCTGTTTCAGACGCTGTCCTCCTACAACGCGCCCGGAGCCGAAGGACAGCCGGGAGACGTAAGTTCCGGGGCCCCCTATAACGTGTCGCCCGATACCGGCGCAGCCGCCGGGGGCGCGCAACCCTCTCCCGGCAATTATGGGGACTTTGCCAGCGCCGCCGAAAAAACCAACGAAAGACTGGCGATCATAGGTTTTGTGATTTCTATAGGAGGTCTTCTGCTTTCTTTTGTGGGGTATACATATGGCGTTTTGCTGTATGTTTTGGAGTTCTACTTCGCGTCCCGGGGCATAAGGAGTAAAAAGAGAGGGTTTGCCATCGCCACTTATGTATTGGCGGGGGTATCCATTCTGATATTGGCGGGCACCATCTTCTTATATGCCTTGGCGTCATAGGAATTTTATATTTTTTTCCTGTTTATTTTCCTACAGGATTGTAAATATAGTAAAAATATAAGAAACTTCGCCGGAAGCACTGCCCAGTGTGCTGATCCGTTTAGCTGAAAGAAAATGCGTCAGTACACTGGCAGAGTCCTATGTACGGTGAAGGCCGATGTTTAAGATCGTCACTATAGTGAGTTATGGGAATAGGGCAGAGATGTTCATAATTGAAAAGATTAGAAAATCCTTAACGACATCGCAGATTATCATACTGGGTTTCGCGGGCGTGATTTTGCTGGGAAGCCTGCTTCTCATGCTCCCCATCGCGACAAGGGACGGCAGGGGAGCGGTTTTCGCGGACGCGCTGTTTACTTCGACTTCTGCGGTCTGCGTCACCGGACTGGTGGTGCGGGACACAGCCACTTACTGGTCAGGCTTCGGGCAGGCTGTCATTTTGACGCTGATTCAGATTGGCGGAATGGGAGTGGTGACCGTTGCCGTGGCGGTTTTTATCGTATCGGGAAAGAGAATCAGTCTCAGGGAGCGCAGTATTATGCAGGAGGCCATCTCGGCCAATCAGCTGGGAGGTATTGTCAGACTCACGGGATTTATCATCCGTATGACCATATGCTTTGAACTGTTGGGGGCTCTGGTCATGGCCCCGGCGTTCTGCAAGGAATTTGGTTTTGGCAGGGGAATCTGGTATGCCGTTTTTCACTCCGTATCCGCTTTTTGCAATGCCGGTTTTGACCTTATGGGAGAGAAAAAACTCTATTCGTCTCTCACTTATTTTGCCGGTAGTCCCTCCGTCAATCTCGCTGTGATGTGTCTGATTGTGCTGGGAGGCATCGGCTTCCTGACTTGGGACGACATCAGAACCAAAAGATTTCATTTCCGAAAATACAGAATGCAGACCAAGCTGATCCTGACGGTTACGCTGGGCCTGATTCTGTTACCGGCGTTTTATTTTTTCTTTTGGGAATTTCAGGATCTGCCCTTGGGGGAACGTATACTGTGTTCTCTGTTTCAGGCGGTTACGCCCAGAACCGCCGGTTTTAACACGGTGGATTTTGGCCTTATGAGCGAGAATGCCATTGCGATTATGGTTATTCTGATGTTGGTGGGTGGTTCACCCGGTTCCACCGCAGGGGGTATCAAGACCACGACTTTTGCGGTAATGCTTTCCGCCGCCGCGTCCGTCTTCCGGCGCAGGGAGCATGTGCATTTTTTCAACAGGAGAATTGACGACGCTACGGTGCGCAATGCCCTGGCGGTTTTGGGCATGTATCTTGTGCTGTTTTTGAGCGGCGGCTTCCTGATCAGCCAGGTGGAGGGACTTTCCCTTGGGGACTGTCTGTTTGAATCGGCATCCGCAATCGCCACGGTTGGGTTGACTTTGGGCATTACGCCGGGCCTGGGCCAATTGTCCAGGGGAATCTTGATTGTGCTGATGTATATCGGGAGAGTAGGCTGGCTGACGTTGCTCTTCGCGGCATTTTCGGACAAAAGGCAGGGAGGGGCGGAGCGAATGCCCTTAGAGAAGCTGAACGTTGTATAGGGAGGTTGTCATGAAATCCGTATTGTTGATAGGTCTTGGGAGATTTGGAAGACATATTGCCATGAAGCTGAATGATTTTAACTGCCAGGTGATGGCGGTGGACAATGACGAGGAGAGGGTCAACGCCGCGTTGTCTTTTGTGACCAACGCGCAGATTGGCGACAGTACCAGTGAGGAATTTCTCTCTACGCTGGGAGTCCGGGATTATGATGTGTGTATTGTGACAATAGGGGACGACTTTCAGAGTTCTCTGGAAACGGCTTCCCTGCTCAAGGAACTGGGGGCTAAAAAAGTGATTGCCAGGGCCTCCAAGGGCGCGCAGGAGAAATTCCTCCTGCGCAACGGGGCGGACGAGGTGGTCTATCCGGAAAAACAGCTGGCGGCATGGACGGCGATCCGATGCACTTCGGATCATATACTGGACTATATACAGCTGGACGGGGAGAGCTCCATCTATGAATTGACCATTCCGGATGACTGGCACGGCAGGACGATTGTACAGCTGGATATCCGAAAAAAATTTGGTATCAACATCCTTGGGATCAGGGAGAAGGGCAGACTCAACATGGACATTGCCCCGGATACTTTATTGTCCAGAGAAAAGTCCATATTGGTTCTGGGCAGGCAGAAAGCCATTCAAAAGTGTTTCCATATTTAAGGGAAGCGCCGTAAAGGGACATTCTCTTTGCGTGATTTAGAGGAATTGTGTGTATAGGTGCTGTTTCCATGGTTTCATTCCCATACAGGCACGGGAATGGGTTTTGCATCGGAGAGTTATTGTAAAAATGCAGGCTGCACATGAAAAAAACCGTTTTGCACATTTTCAAGCGGTGTAGAAAAAGCGTAGAAGACAATCGAATCAATCATCTTAGTCACCTACTCATCGTTCATAAACTCGACGATACGCTTCACGAGTAAATCACGTTTTTTCATTTCCTATTCCCATATAAGCATGTAACTCCAACCTAACCACTGTAGTTGTTTGATGTGATCGCTGGCGATCCGCTGGAGCTGGTCGCCAGAATCGCCGCTTATTACGGACTGTGCCGCAGCGAAGCGCTGGGGATTTAGTGGGACGTGATCAACTTCAAGGATAAAATGGGGTCGATCCACCATAAGAGCATTGAGGTACAGGTTGATGGGAAGTTTGTGCCGGTGAGCGAGGACATGCTGAAAACCCAATCCCGTGTGCGGACGCTTCCGCTGGTGGAGGAACTGCTGCTGGTTGAGAAAGAAAAGCCGTCGAACGCGCAACAATCTGAAAGTGGAGCGAGGGAAGCCTAAAAAGGAAAGCGCCTCAAAGGTTCTGAAAAGGCCTGTAAGCAAAGGAAAACCCGCTTGCAGATGTCCGCAAGCAGGCCCATAGCGGAGCGGGTGGGATTCGAACCCACGGAGCCAAAAAGGCTCAACTGATTTCGAGTCAGTCCCGTTATGACCACTTCGATACCGCTCCCTGCGCTACGATACCTATTCTATAATATTATGAGTCATTTGGCAAGTGATATTTTTTCATAAAGGCTTGTTTGAAATAAAGAATTGGGGTATAATGAGCCTGATTAGGCGGACGAGGACACCCATCCGGCGTGCCTGTAAGAAGTATGAGAAAAGAAAAATATTTAAGACGGAGGAATGGGACATGAAGAGAATCGGTATGCTGACCAGCGGCGGCGACTGCCAGGCGCTGAACGCGGCTATGCGGGGCGTTGTGAAGACCCTGGCAAATTCCAGGGAAAAGGTGGAGATCTACGGTTTTCTTGACGGCTACAGGGGACTCATTTACAGCAATTTTCAGATGCTGACCGGCAAAGACTTTTCCGGTATTCTAACAAAGGGCGGCACGATTTTGGGCACTTCCAGGACTCCCTTTAAAACAATTCATGAGCCAGACGAAAACGGCGTGGACAAAGTGGAATCCATGAAGCAGACCTACCATAAGCTACAGCTGGACTGCCTGGTGATTCTGGGGGGCAACGGCACCCACAAGACGGCCAATCTGCTTCGGGAGGAGGGGCTGAATGTGGTGACTCTGCCAAAGACCATTGACAATGATCTCTGGGGCACGGATATGACATTCGGGTTCCAGAGCGCCGTCAACATTGCCACCGACGCCATAGACTGTATCCATACTACCGCCGCCTCTCATGGACGGGTGTTTATCGTGGAGGTTATGGGCCATAAGGTGGGATGGCTGACGCTGAATGCCGGTATGGCCGGCGGCGCGGATATTATTCTGCTGCCGGAGATTCCCTATGACATTGACAAGGTGATCGACAAGATTGAGGAGAGAGACAAAAAGGGCAGCCGCTTTACCATCATTGCGGTGGCCGAAGGTGCTATCTCCAAGGAGGACGCGAAACTATCCAAGAAGGATTATAAGAAAAAGATGGAAAAGAATCCCTATCCCTCCGTATCCTATGAGGTGGCTGCCAAAATCCAGGAGAAGACAGGACGCGAGGTTCGCGTGACCGTGCCCGGTCATATGCAGAGGGGGGGCAGTCCCTGCCCTTATGACAGGGTATTTGCCAGCCGCCTGGGCGCGGAGGCGGGCAGGATGATTCTGGACGGTGAGTACGGTTTTATGGTGGGCTATAAAAACCGGGAGGTAGTGCGGGTGCCTCTGGAAGAAGTGGCGGGCAAACTCAAGATGGTGGCGCCGGATGCCACCATTGTACAGGAAGCCAAGCTGCTGGGCATCAGCTTCGGAGATTAAACAGATGTCATACACAGCTTTATATCGCAAATTCCGCCCTGACACTTTTGCGGACGTGAAGGGGCAGGATCATATTGTGACAACTTTGAAAAATCAGATCCGGGCGGGCCGCATTGGCCATGCTTACCTGTTTACCGGCACCCGGGGAACGGGCAAGACCACTGTGGCCAAGATTCTGGCCCGGACTGTAAATTGTGAGAACCCCACCCAGGAGGGGCCCTGCGGACAGTGCCGTATCTGCCGGGCCATCGCGGCGGGAGCCAGCATGAATGTGATTGAGATTGACGCCGCTTCCAACAATGGCGTGGACAATATCAGGGAGATTGTGGAGGAGGTGTCCTACTCCCCGGCGGAGGGCAAGTACAAGGTCTACATTATTGACGAGGTGCATATGTTGTCCATAGGAGCCTTCAACGCATTGCTCAAGACCCTGGAGGAGCCGCCCTCCTATGTGATCTTTATACTGGCCACCACGGAGGTACACAAACTACCCATCACCATACTGTCCAGGTGCCAGCGCTATGACTTCAAGCGTATTACCATAGACACCATCGCCGCTCGGATGCGGCAGCTGACGGAGGCCGAGCAGGTGCGGGTGGAGGAGAAAGCGCTGCGCTATATCGCCAAGGCGGCGGACGGCTCCATGCGGGATGCCTTGAGTCTGCTGGATCAGTGTATTGCCTTTAATCTGGGCGACGAATTGACCTATGACAAGGTGCTGGATGTGTTGGGGGCGGTGGACACAGAAGTGTTCAGCCGTCTGCTGCGCTGTGTGCTGGACCGGAATGTGCTGGGATGTGTGCAGCTGCTGGAGGAGATTGTGATGCAGGGGCGGGAGTTGACCCAGTTCGTGACGGACTTTACCTGGTACCTGCGGAATCTGATGCTGGTGCAGTCCTCGGACAATCTGGAAGATGTAATTGACATGTCCTCGGACAATCTGGTGCGTCTGAAAGAAGAGGCGGAAATGGTGGATATGAACCGCATTGTCCGCTATATCCGTATTTTTTCCGAATTGTCAGGACAGATTCGATATGCCAGCCAGAAACGGATTCTGGTGGAGATTGCCCTGATCAAACTGTGCAGACCCAGCATGGAGACTTCTCCGGATGCCTTGCTGGAGCGGATTCGGGATGTGGAGGACAAGGTGGAGAATGGCGTGGCCGTGATACCGGCGCAGTATGACCCGGATCAGGCGGCAGCAGGAGTACCCACAGCCGGGGGAAGCCCCGGGCTAACTCCCCGGCTGCCCCAGGCGATTCCTGACGATGTGAGGGAAGTAGTCAGCCACTGGGGGGGCATCGTGGGCAATGCCGAGAATCCCATGAGGATTTATTTGAAGGACGCCATTCCCAGCCTGGGGGGGGACGGTCATCTGATGCTGGTGCTGGAAGACGGCGTGCCGTCGGATTATTTTACCCAGCATCCCCAGAATAAAGAGCAATTGGAGAACCTGATAGCCGGCTATGCCGGCAAAAAGATAGAGGTCAATTTTCAGGTGGCGGGAAACAGGCAGGAGGCCCAGGAGAACTATTTTGACCTGCGCCAGGGGATACCGGGTGTCCATATGGAGATTGAGGAAGAAGAATAGAAAAATGGCAATATATGTTAAATTGCAGGCAGGAGGAACAGACCCATGGCGAAACGAGGAGGCTTTCCCGGCGGTATGATGCCGGGAAATATGAATAATTTGATGAAGCAGGCGCAGCGCATGCAGCGCCAGATGGAGGAAGGACAGAAGGAACTGGAGACCAAGGAGTTCACGGCATCTGCCGGTGGCGGCGCCGTGGAAGTCACGGTATCCGGCAAAAAGGAAGTGCTGCGGGTGAAACTCACCCAGGAGGTGGTGGACCCCGAAGATGTGGAAATGTTGCAGGATCTGATTGTGGCGGCCACCAATGAAGCCTTGAAGCAGGCGGATGAGGCCAATGAGGCCCTGATGGGCAAGATGACCGGAGGCCTGGGAGGGTTTCCCTTCTGATGGAGTTGTACAGCGGTCATATCAATAAGTTAATTGAGGAATTGTCGGCGCTGCCGGGGATAGGCGGCAAATCGGCCCAGCGTTTGGCGTTTCACCTGATCAATATGCCCAAGGACAAAGTAAACCGACTGGCCCGGACCATTGTGGAGGCAAAGGAGAATGTCAGATATTGCGGCGAGTGTTACACGCTGACGGACCGGGAGATATGCCCGGTGTGTGCCAACCCGAAGCGAAATCACCGGATCATTATGGTGGTGGAGAATGTCCGAGATCTGGCGGCCTATGAAAAGACCGGCAAATATGAGGGCGTCTATCATGTGCTGCACGGCGCCATCTCTCCCATGCTGGGCATCGGACCTAACGATATCAAACTGAAAGAACTGATAGCCCGTCTGGAGAAAGAGGCGGAGGAAGTGATCATCGCCACCAACTCCAGCCTGGAGGGAGAGACCACGGCCATGTATATCAGCAAGCTGATCAAGCCCACAGGTGTCAAAGTGAGCAGGATTGCCAGCGGTGTGCCGGTGGGAGGGGATCTGGAGTATATTGACGAGGTAACGCTTCTGAGAGCGCTGGAAGGACGTGTGGAGATATAAGAGAGGGCCGGAACAGATGCCGGGAGTGGCAGCGGAACTCTAAACCGGAGGAGGAAGATATGTCTATATCTATAACAAAAAGAAAGTTTGGAACGGACGGACAGGGGAGAGCGGTAACTCTCTATACCCTGGAGAATCAAAAGGGCATGAAAGCGGAGATCACAGACCTGGGAGCTATCCTGGTCAATTTATATGTGCCGGATCGGAACGGCAGGCTGGAAGATGTGGTTCTGGGCTTTGACAGCGCGGAGGGCTATCTGGACAATGGGTGCTTTTTCGGCGCGACCATCGGTCCCAGCGCCAACCGTATCGGAGGGGCAGGCTTTGAGATTGACGGCACCGCATACCATGTGGATGTGAATGACGGCCCCAACAATCTGCACAGCCACATGGATCTGGGATATCACAAACAGTTGTGGAATGCCCGGGTGGAGGAGAACGGCATCACTTTTACCATCAGAGATGACGACGGCAATATGGGCTTTCCCGGCAATAAAGTGCTGCAACTGACCTGTACGCTGGATGAGGAAAACGGTCTGACTCTGCACTATCATGGCAGCAGTGACAGAAGGACGATCCTCAACCCCACCAATCATACATACTTTAATCTGAACGGCCATAAGGCGGGAAGCATTGAGGGGCATCAGCTGCAACTCTTTGCCTCACATTATACGCCCGTGGTGGCGGGAGCCATTCCCACCGGGGAGATTGCCCCTGTGGCGGGTACGGTGATGGATTTTACCCGTCCCAAGACCGTGGGAAAAGAGATTCACTCGGATTTTCAGCAGCTTTTGCTGACCCAGGGATATGATCACAACTGGGTGGTGGATGGCTGGGACGGCAATCTTCACAAGATTGCCGAGCTGTTTGCTCCCGAGAGCGGGCGTCGGATGGTGGCCTACTCCACATTGCCCGGCGTGCAGTTCTACGCGGGCAACTGCATCACTCCGCAGGCCGGGAAGGATGGCGCTTTTTATGAGAAGAGGAGTGGAATGTGCCTGGAGACACAGTACTACCCGGACAGTATCCACAGGCCGGAATTTCCCTCCTGTGTATTTGGCGGGGACAGGGAGTATGACTCCGTCACAGTATATCGTTTTGAATAATTACGGATCATAAAAAAATGTCGAAGGGTTTTGTAATCCTCACGACAAGGAATGCTAAAATACCTCTCACACCCGTGCTATATTTATAGCTGATATCGGCTGGATAGCATAGGAGTGGGAGGTGTTTTTATGGAATTACCAAAAAATATTACGCAAATCGGGGAAGCGGATCGCACTTGCAAGGTCTATGTGGAAGACTATGTGGTCTCTTACATGAAGCAGCTCTGCAGGCAGACGGAAGGGAAGGGACTTGCCATCGCCCTGTATGGCAAATACGCCAGGGAACAAAGCCTGTCGTATTTCTTTATCTATGGGGCATGTCAGATTCTTTCCATCAGCAAGGAGGTACGCCACTTATCCCAGGCTCAGAACCAGGAGGTAGAGCGGCTGCGTCAGCGCTATTTCCCGGAATATGTGTTTCTGGGCTACCATATTTTTGACGGCGAGATGGTGGAGGGTATGCATATTCAGGAACAGGATACCTGCCGGTACATAAAAGGATATGCCTGCTTCTATGAAAAAAATGACAGTATGCTTGCCTATATGGTGGAAAATAAACCCCAGGAGCATGAGCCGGAGCAGTTCGGACAGGAGAAATATGACCGGGCCAGGGCTAAACAGGAGGAACGCCGCAGCCAGTACGGGCAGAAAAAGGCACCTTCGGCCGATAGGGCGACCGCGCCGACCAATAGGACGACTGTGGCGGACAAGCCGGAGAGGCGGTCTGACAACAACGGCAGAGATGTCGCTCCGGCGAGCTCTCTGAAAATGATGCGGATGTCCGCCGCCGCAGTGTTTGCGGTATTGTGTCTGATCGGAGTGGCGGCTGTTACCCGGGACGGTGAGGATGGGACTATAGAGGAAAGGGCAAAGCAGCTGTGGGCGCAGCTTACGGAGGATCAGCCGGAGACCGGCGACGCGTCGGAGGACGGGGCGCAGGAGGCCACAGGAGAGGTACATAACTCCGGCACACTGATGGCGGAGAACAGTCTGGCAGATGCCATATTGCAGGAAAACAAGGAGGCCACGGCAGTGTCGGGACAGGCTGTCACGGGACAGCTACAGCCGAATGAGGAAAACGGGCAGGGAGGAGCACAGCCGTCACAGGGAGACGGACAGAATACGGGGGAGAGCGTACAGGGACAGAATACCGGGCAGGGCAACAGTCTGGAGCAGGGAAACGGGCAGGGGCAGGAAGCCGCGACGGGGCAGGGAAGCGGACAAAATCCGGGAAACGGAACCGACCAGGTACCGGAAAGCGTACAAAGCCAGGAGAACGGCCAGGGACAGGAAAACGGGCAAAATCAGGAGGGACAGCCCTTGGAGTCCCCGCATCCGGAGTTGCAGCCCTGGGAACCCCCGACAGACGTACCATCCCAGGAGATTCCCACCCAGGGACCGTCCATTGCGGAGATCGAGTCCCAGCAGCAGGCGCAGCAGACCAGCTATGTGATTCAGCCGGGGGATACGCTGATCGGGATCAGCACCAGGCAGTATGGAAATGACACTTACGTGCGGGCCATCTGTGAATTGAACGGAATATCCAATCCGGATAATATTCAGGTCGGACAAAAAATACTACTCCCCTAGAAAAAAGTATGCTATAATGAGCAAAACGCCCTTTGTCGTTCTCCCGAATTGTATTATGTTGGAAAGTGTGTGGAAACAGGGCGTATCAGTACGGCTCTACTGTGCGGAATCTGTGCCGGGCGCGTTTAAACAGGGCATATTGAAAAAAGAGCCGGGTGTACATGCGAGGGAACACAATGGCAGATATTCGGTATTTTAATCGGGAAAAGGAGAAAAGGGAGAAGGGACAGGCCGATTACCAGCAGAAAATCCGGCATTACCGTCTGTCCCATGTGTATCGGATCGTGTTGGTCGCCGCAGCCCTGATCGCTCTGATTGTTCTGGTGGTCATTCAGTACAGGAACCATATCTATACATCTTATGAGGTGGTGCACACCGTTGAGACGACGGTGGTAAACGGAACGACGAGCATGCCGCTGGGAAACAATATTCTGACCTACAGTAATGACGGAGCCCATTGCACGGATGCCAGAGGCAATGTTCTGTGGAATCAGACCTTCCAAATGCAGGATCTGCGCATTGCAACCTGTGGAAATGTGGCGGCGATAGGAGATTACAATGGCCGCGAGGTGTACATACTGGATCACGAGAAGGTTTTGGGGGAGATTTCCACTACCATGCCCATACGCAGTATCGCTGTGGCCCAGACAGGCCGGGTGGCAGTGGCGGTGGCTGACACAAAGATTACATGGATCTATATTTATGATCCGGGCCAAAACGACTACTATGAGATACAGACTACCATGAACCAGAGCGGTTACCCGGTGGCTTTCTCGCTTTCTCCCAACGGGGAACTTCTGGGGCTGTCCTGTATCTATGTGGACTCGGGAGTAGTTAAATCCAGGATAGCGTTCTATAATTTTGGGCAGGTGGGTGAGAACAAGAGTGATTACTATGTGAACGGATATACCTATCCCGACACGATCATTCCCACCATCCGTTTTATGTCCAACGGAACGGCTTACGCCCTGGGGGATGACAGACTGTTGTTTTTCAGTGGTACGCAGATACCGCAGGTGACCAATATTCATCTATACGAAGAAGAAATTAAGGCTGTCTATAGCAATGAGAATTATGTGGGCGTGTTGCTGCGAAACAGTTCCACAGACGCCCAGCATAAATTGCAGGTGTATCATGGTTCCGGAGAAAAGGTGGGAGATTATCTTTTTCATCAGGATTTTGACTCTCTTTTTTTTGGACAGGACAATTTTACCGTATACAACGAGCAGGAATGTCTGGTTCACACTTTTGGCGGGGTGGTCAAGTTTCAGGGAGAATTTGACAAGTCTGTGAAGGTGATGATCCCCCAGGGAAACAGTTACAGATATTTGATATTGACAAATGATTCCATAGATACGATACAGCTGAAATAGTTAAGGAGGAGAACCAATGAATATTATGTTGATTGTTGTGGTCATCTACGCGCTGTTTAAGGTGGCCGACGGGTATAAGAAAGGAATCGTTAAAGAGATTGTCTCCCTGGTGACGCTCTGCGTCATGGGGATTATGATTGTGCTGATCAGCAAGGGCCTGCACAGCTATATGGAGAAAGAGGTGGTGGGGGTGATCATAGCCGTTGTGCTGATGGCCCTGCTGGGTGCTGTGCACCATCTTTTGAACGTTGTTCTCTTTTCCGCCAAAATGATATCCAAGTTGCCGGTGATCCATTGGGTCAACAAGGTTTTGGGTGCTGTTTTTGGCGTTTTGGAAGTGATTTTGACCTTGCAGATTGTCTATGTGTTAATCATGTACTTTGGACTGGGGATGATAGGGCAGCAGATTGTGGAGTATACCAGGGAAAGTATAGTACTCACTAAAATATATCAATATAATGTGGTTGCCAGATTTGTAGAAAACCTGATGAGCGAGTTTACAGCCCTCTCTTTGTGACACCCCTCAAAAAAAATTAAAAAATATTTCCAAAAGGTGTTGACAACCGAGAAAGTGTGTGGTAATCTAATAAAGCTGTCGCGGTGATAATAAAACAGAGCGGCAGACAGAGTACAGATTGTTCAGAGCAACAGCTAGATGAAACAAAGAATGCTCGAGACAGATGCACTCGGAGCATACATGCTTAGAGCACACATGCTCCCCGGACCTTGACAAATAAACAGCAATGCAACCCTGAAAAT
>CANSPM010000016.1 GCA_947648875.1 uncultured Lachnospiraceae bacterium | reverse complement strand
AAGAGAATGATCATCCCCATCCTGGTCATCGGCACCAGCGGCACCTGCGGCATCATCCGTTCCGTGCGCGCCCAGATGCTGGATGAGGTGGGACGGCAGTACACCCTGACCGCCAGGGCCAAGGGTGTGCCGGAGCGCACCATCGTCATGAAGTACTGCTTCCGGGCGGCCATCAACCCCACCGTTTCCGGTCTGGGAGGCGTACTCTCCAGCCTGTTCTCCGGCTCCACTGTGACAGCCATGGTGCTGAACATGCAGATTCAGGGACCGGTGCTCTTCAAAGCCCTGCAAGCCCAGGACATGTACCTGGCGGGAGCAATCGTGATGGTGCAGGCGGTGCTGGTAGTGGTCGGCATCCTGTTCTCCGATATCGCCCTGGCATTCCTTGATCCGAGAATCCGTTATTCAGGAGGTGGCAGATAATGTGGAAAAAGAAACAAAAAACCAATGAAGATTATTATCTCGCTTCCCAGTGGACTCTGATGGGCAGGAAGCTGAAAAAGCATAAGCTGGCTAAATTTTCCATGCTGATTCTTCTGATCCTGTACCTCGGAGCTCTGTTCGCGGATTTTCTCGCGCCCTACGCTCTGGATGAATTTGACGCCCTGTACAAGGACAGCGCTCCCTCCAAAATTCACTTTGTACATGAAGGCGAATTTGTGGGCCCCTATGTATATAAGCTGGAAAAGACCATAGACCGGACGGATTTCTCCGTGACAATCACGGAGGATACCTCGGAATATTACAAACTGCAATTTTTCGTGCACGGTTCGGAGTATAAGATCCTGGGCCTGATTCCCTGTGATCTCCACCTGTTTGGCGTGGGCGAGGGAAGTAACGGCGGAACCGGCGCAAAAATCATGCTCTTTGGCACGGACGCTCTGGGACGGGACATATTCTCCAGAATCTTGCTGGGAAGCCGGATTTCTCTGACCATCCCCTTTGCCAGCGCCATCATCAGCTTTTTCCTGGGCGTCACCATCGGCTCGGTGTCCGGGTACTTTGGAGGCGTGGTGGACATTGTAATTCAGAGAATCATAGAGGTGATCGGAGCTGTTCCCCAGATTCCGCTCTGGATGGCGCTCTCTGCGGCAATACCTCCGGGAATCTCCACCGTAAAGATGTATTTTTACATAACCATCATCCTTTCCTTTATCAACTGGACCGGTATGGCCCGCGTTGTGCGCGGTAAGTTTCTGTCCCTCAAAAACGAAGATTTCGTCATGGCAGCGAGACTTTCCGGTGTATCTACCTGGAAAATAATATGGAAGCATCTGGTGCCGGGCTTTATGAGTTATCTCATTGTCTCCATTACCCTGGGCATACCGGGTTCCATCGTGGGGGAGACCTCCATGTCCTATCTGGGACTGGGCATTAAATCCCCCGCCACAAGCTGGGGCGTACTGCTCCAGGAGGCCAGTTCCGTCACGGATGTGGCCAGCAACCCCCACAAGCTGATCCCGATTATTTTCGTGACCATCACGGTTCTTGCCTTCAACTTCCTTGGCGACGGAATCCGTGACGCCGCAGATCCATATAAGTAGGCTTATTGATGAACGCTATAAACACAGGCACAGCCGGAATTTGCTACATTAATACTCCGGCTGTGCGGGAATGAGGTAAAAATGGACAAAGAAAACATTCTTGAAGTCAAGGATCTCCATGTGGATATTCACATGACAGAGGGACTTTTGACAGCAGTCCGGGGTGTGAACTTTGAGATGAAAAAGGGGGAGACTCTGGGGCTGGTGGGCGAATCCGGCTGCGGCAAATCCCTGACCTGCAAAGCCATCCTGGGCATCAACGACAGAAAATGCGTACCCAGCGGGCAGATCCTGTTTGATTCAGAGGGGCTTGGCCAGGTGGATCTTCTCTCTCTGGATCAGCGGGGCAAAGAAATCCGTTCCATAAGGGGCAAGGAAATATCCATGATCTTCCAGGAACCCATGGTGGCTTTTTCCCCGATGTATACCATCGGCAATCAGATCAATGAAGCCACCCGGCTCCATATCACAAAAGACAAGAAAAAATCCAAAGAGATTTCCATGGAGGTGATGCGCAAAGTGGGGATTGCCAACGTGGAGAAACGCTACAACCAGTATCCTCATGAGTTTTCCGGCGGTATGTTGCAGCGGGCTCTGATTGCCATGGCCCTGGTGTGCAACCCGAAAATGCTGATTGCCGATGAGCCAACCACTGCTCTGGATGTGACCATTCAGGCGCAGATTCTGGAACTTATGAAGGAACTTCAAAAAGATTTCAATATGGCGATCCTGTTCATCACCCACGACCTGGGAGTGGTAGCCAAGATGTGCGACCGGGTAGCTGTGATGTATCTGGGCAAAATCGTGGAGAGCGCGGACGCGTCAGAAATCTACGCAAACCCGCAGCATCCCTACACCCGAGGATTAATCGGCTCCGTACACAAAATCGGCTCCAAAAAAGAAGAACGACTCTTTTCCATCGAGGGTACGGTGCCCCTCGCCATGAATCTGCCGAAGGCTTGTGGCTTCTATGACCGCTGTGACGTCCGCATCGAAGGACTTTGCGACAAAGCGGAACCCGAACTGACGGAAATTGCCCCGGGACATAAGATCGCCTGCTTTAACTGCCCCCATGAAGCCTGTCGGGCCGAGAGGGCCAGGGTGGAGGCCCTCCTGAAAAAGGGAAGCTGACCGCTTTCACATGTTCCGTTTCAATACTGATTCATGCAAATATCAGGGGATTCGCCCATGATATGCGGAAAAGAGGTAACAATGAATAAAGACAATATTATGGAGGTCAAGGGGCTGCACAAACGCTTTACCTCCAAGGGCGTCACGGTGAGGGCCGTAACCGATGTCAGTTTCAGCGTAAAGCCGGGAGAAACCGTCGGTATTGTTGGCGAGTCCGGCTGTGGCAAGACCACGCTGGGACGCTGTATCGTCCGGGCCTATGACGCCTCCGAGGGCGAAGTTTTCTATCGTACCAAAAGCGGCGAAGAGGTTGATTTCCTGAAAGTAGACAAGAAAAAGATGAAGGAGATCCGCAAAGAGATCCAGATGATCTTCCAGGACCCCTACTCCTCTCTCGACCCAAGAATGACTGTGCTTGACATCATCAAAGAACCCCTTAAGGCCAATTACCCCAAGATGTCCAGGGACGAGATGGATCAGCGGGCAAAGGCCATGGCGGAGAAGGTGGGGCTGAACCCCATGTATCTGATGCGTTATCCCCATGCCTTTTCCGGGGGACAACGCCAACGTATCGGCATCGCCAGGGCCCTGGTAATCGAGCCCCAGATCATCGTCTGTGACGAAGCGGTCTCCGCTCTGGATGTCTCCATCCAGGCGCAGGTGATCAACCTGCTGCGGGATCTGCAAAAGGAACTGAAACTGACCTATCTGTTTATCAGCCATGATCTCTCCGTGGTAGAACATATCTCCGACAAGGTGGGAGTTATGTACCTGGGCAGAATGGTGGAGTTTGCCCCGGCGGAAAAACTGTTCGAAAAGCCCATGCATCCCTATACCGAAGCGCTGCTCTCCGCAGTGCCGGTGGCAGATCCCACCATACAGATGGACCGCATTCCTCTGAAAGGGGAAATTCCCAATCCCGCGAATCCACCCAGCGGCTGTTACTTTCACGAAAGATGCCATTACTGCATAGATAAGTGCAAAACGGATTCCCCTGCTCTCACCGAGATGCCTGACGGAAGAATCTGTGCATGTCACAGGGCAAAAGAACTTACACTGCGCGGCTTCACCTATGACGAAGGCGCAAAGACCCAGCAATAGAATCTGCGCTCCGCAAAAAGAACATTGCCGGGAGTGAAAAACGCTTATAGAGGAATACAAAAAGGGAAACTGTATGATAATTATTCTCATCCGCTTTCCCTTTTTTTGTATTCTACTGACATCCCACCGGCACAGCCATCTCCTGGCCCGTGCTTTTACAGAAAGTCCGTTATATTCCCATCGGCGCATTGTCTCTGAAAGAAGAATCCCCCCCCGCTGTTCCACTCTCTTAGCCCATTTAATCTTTACACAATCTTAGTTTCGCGGCGCCGATAATACCGGCGTCATTGTCCAGCCTGGCAGCTACCAGTTTTGTATTCTCCGCCGAATCCCTGGAATATATCTTCTCCTTGGTCAGCTCCCGCAGCATGGGAAGCAGGATATCTCCGGACCTGCTGATCCCTCCGCCGATACACAGTACCTCGGGTTGTAATATATTGATGATATTGGCAAGACCTTCACTGAGATAACCTGCATACTTTCTGACTACTTTTATCGCGGCCTTGTCTCCCTGCTTATAAGCGTCAAACACCAGCTTTCCATTTACATATCCTCTGTTTTCCCGACACAGATCCCACAGAAGACTCTTCGCTTTCTTCGCCATCACCTTTTCCGTCTGGGCGATCAGGGCCTCCCCCGAGGCATATGCCTCCAGACAACCTCTCCGACCGCAATTACAGGGGACTCCGTTATAGCGGATTGTCATATGTCCCAATTCTCCGGCGGCATAATTAATACCCCGAAGAATCTTGCCGTCCTGAATAATTCCGGCTCCCACCCCGGTTCCCAGTGTCACCATAACAAAGGATTCGGGCTTATTTCCCAGATACAGATATTCTCCCCAGGCCGCCGCGTTGGCGTCGTTTTCCAGATAAATGCTCTTGGATGTCTGTTCCCGCAAAAGCTGCTCTATATTCCCCTGGCAGTAGGGCAGATTGTTAGCATACTCTATGCATCCCGTCCTGAGATTGGCTGTACCAGGCACTCCCACGCCGATAGACTGAACCTGCTCAGGAGATATGCTTTTTTCCGCCAACAGTTCCCTTGTGAGAGATTCCAACACGGCTGACATAACCTCAGCCGTCATCTTTCTGTCTGTGGGAATGCCCTTTCTGGCCACGATTTTACAGCCGTCATCCACCAGCCCGGCCGCAATGCCGGTTCCCCCCACATCAATTCCTATATCATACATACTTTCCTCTTTCCAGCACAAGGAGAGTCTGGCCATACCATCTTTTCGTTGTGCCCACAATTTCTCTTTATAAAGTTTCCGCTTTGACATTGTCCATCTCATGATTCAATTACTGTGGTTAAATTTTCCTTCCCGCCTGTCACATGTCGCCCGATGACACGCCACATATTCTGTAGAAATTGGATAGTCTCAGCGCTTGTCAATATAATTCCAGCAAAACGGTCTTGATCTCAAAGGCATGGAATCTCAGCCGCACATTCCCTTCCTTCAATTCCAGTTCCTGCTGCGCCTCCTCCAGCATATTGCAGGCATATACCCGCTTGACGCTGCCGGGTACAGAGAGCGTGGTCTCTCCCCCGCAGCCCTTCGCCTCATATATACGCAGTATCACTCCTTGTTCCCGGTCAAAAGCGGGTTTACAGGTCTCCAAAATGGCATGCCCCCCTTCCAGACGAAAGAAAGATACCAACTCATAAGGCTCATCCCTTTCCATATTCGCCCCCATGGACGCAGTCACATCCACATTACGCTCATAGGCTTCCTCTGTCACCCTGCTGCGCACAAAGGGACCGGAGAAAGGCAAAATGGAGTAGGTAAAACGCTGTATACCCAAATCCGCCGTCATATCGGGGATCACCGGGGCACGCAGCAGTGTCAGAGAAAGTCTGCTGTCCTGCGCGGACATTCCGTATTTACAGTCATTGAGCACCGCAAAACCATTCTCGCCATCGGTAAGCGCCACATATTTGTGATGACAGGTCTCATAGAGGTCCCTCTCATATTGTCTGGACCTGTGGGTAGGGCGCCGAATATAGCCGAACTGAATCTCCTGCAATACCTCCTTCGTATATACCGTGGTGGGAAAATCCACTTTGAGCATCCTGTGCCTCTCCTGCCAGTCTATCTCCGTCTCAAAGTCAATCCTGGGGCTGTCCCAAGAGAAACAAATTTTCTGTCTTGCCGTAAAATGCTCTTCCCGTCGTTCCACCACCACCGTAGCGCTGCCATCCGGCATCCGATTGGCCTGAAAGGTACAGTTTGCCTCCATCTTCTCCGGCACCTGTTCATACATCCGCCCCAACTCCCAGGCGTCATAATCCACATTTACGTCCCGATACAGCCGCCACTGGTTCAGCGGCTTTTCCACATACTCATACCCGCTGATCCTGTCCTTAAGACTGGTGAGCCGTCCCTGTCTGTCCACACAGACGCTTATAACGCCGTTGCGGAAAACAAACTCTCCGTCCTGCGCCTCGCATTCCTCAGCGTGCTGTCCACCGTTCCCGGTTCCCGGCGCGCATTCTGCAACACAGGGCTCATAACGCCTGACTACCGGCTCATATTCCCTGCCCTCTTCCTCAAAGCCACCATCCCTTGACACACATTCCGCAACATACGTCTTATAGGTTCCTACCCTCGACGCATATTCCTCACAGCCCCTGCCTACCGGCTCATCGGCAGGGTCCCGCAGCCTAACATAGCCGCAGGGAGGCATTTTTATCCCTCTGTAGCTTCGCTCCCAGCTCAGAGAATTGAAGAGAGCCCGACCTTTCGCCAGTCTTCCAAGCAACTCTCTTGCAAGTCGACGACTCTCCTGCTCCACCTGCTCCAGAGCACTTTCTGCCTCCCGGTTCACCCGCTCTATGGAAGTTCCCGGCAGAATATCGTGAAACTCCTGGAAAAGCAGGAGTTCCCAGAGTTCCCCCAATTTATACAGGAGCTCTTTCTCTCCCTCCGTATTGCCCGCAAGCCGCAGCAAACCGGCCAGATATTCCGCCTCCCGCAGAGCATACTCCGCCTTCCGGACGCCTCTCTTGATCCTGGCCTGGGAAGTGTAGGTACCTCTGTGCCAGGCCAGATACAGTTCTCCATAATAGACATTTTCAACCTTACCCTGATCCAGCCGCTCAAAAAAAGCCGCCGGACTTTCCATCCTGCACCTGGGAGCGCCCTCCAGATCCCTGCATCGCATCGCCGTTTCCACCATAAGCTCCGTAGGGCCACCACCCCCGTCTCCATAGCCGAAGGGGAACATAAAAACATCTATATCCTGTCTCTGGTTTCTATCCTTCTCCCAGCGCTCACGCAGGGCGCCGGAAGTAAAGACCGCATTATTCTTTTTAAACATATGGGACAGAATCCGGGTACCGTCAATTCCCTCCCACCAGAACAGGTTATAGGGGAACTGCTCACACTCCGGGTCGCAGCGCAGCAACTTCTGGGTGGCAAAATAGGATACCCTGCATCCCTTCATAATCTGGGGCAGGGTCCCCGAAAAGCCAAAGGTATCCGGAAGCCATGCCACTTTACTGTCCACGCCAAACTCCTTCCAAAACCAGCGCTTTCCCAGTACAAACTGCCTGATCAGGCTCTCTCCTCCCGGCAGGTTGGTATCACTCTCCACATATACGGCCCCCTCTGGCACAAACTGCCCTGTCGCCGCCTTCTCCTTCACCCGCTGAAACAACTTTGGGTAATCATGTTTCAAATACTCCAACACAGTGGGAGAACACAGCAAAAACTGGTAGTCCGGGTATCTCTCCATCAACGCCAGCTGATTGGAATAGGTTCTGGCGGCCTTCCGCCTGGTCTCCGCCTGGGGCCAAAGCCAGGCCAGATCCAGATGAGACTGGCCGAAAACGGTAAAATCCGGCACCGTGTCCCCGTTTCTTTTTTCCAAAAGAGGGGCCAAAATCCTTCTCCCCTCCCGGACGCTCTCGTTGCGCCTGGGCTGCGGCGCTTCAAAATCCACTATACAGGTAAATTGCTGTAGAGCCTGGCCGATTTTCATGGCGCGCAGATCCCCTTCCGGCAGCGCTTTCCACAGTTCGTAGAGTGTATGATAATCCGCGTAGGCCTCAAACATCTCCTGATCCTGTATGCCGAAATGGCTGCTTCCCACCACACACTGACACGCCCCCGGCTCCGGTACCGGCACATCCTCCCTCTCAAAAATTCCGCCGCACTCCGGTCGGACGCCATGCCCTGCATAACACTCCGCACAGATTTCAAAGTTTTCCCCGAAGGCCGCGCAATCTGTCAGTTCCACCATGGTATGTTTGCTGTCAATGGAACCGGTCTCCACACCGTTTACATACACAAGCATCTCCGGTCCCGCGCCCAGACACAGCAAAACACGCCTCCCCACCGCATTCTCAGGCATCTTTACGCTGCACATAAACCAGCCGTATTCCCATTTCCTCCCCCACCCCGTTCCCCGGGGAAAGGGCCGGAAACACTGGTTCTTCGCCTCTTCCAGAGTCATGTGTTCCATAGTGGTAAAACCGGTAAGTTCTATCTCCCCCAGCTGTACATACAGATTCCTCTCAAAGGCTTCATCCCACATCTTAAGCCTCTCGTCCCATTGCCTTCCTATCCTCATTATTTGTCCCTCGTCTCATTAACTGATAAATAAAGATTATCAAAGAGCGCACATGATCTCCACGCATCTCTTGTCTTTTTAATAATGTATATTGCATTTTTTGCTATTATGGGATATACTTCATTTGGGTGTTGCACAAATCATCTTAAAAATTACCTGCATTTTTATGCAAATTATACTATTTTCAGATGTAAACTACATATATACAGAGCAAACTTTACCGCTGTGTACGACCTTGCATCCGTAAGGGCTGACAGGACCTTTACCCTTAAAAGACATCACGCAGCGATCAGGAGATCAAATGCTCTCCAACACCAGTGTGCTGACAAAAACTTTCAGCTAAATGACGCAGAATGCTTTTTCCGTCTGCAAAGCGGCGGAGGGAGGCGATGCGGTAGCATTGTTAACCGGCAATAACACGGCAGACGGAAATTCAGGCAAGTCAATTGGCGAAATGTAAATGGGGCAGTACACTAGCGTAAACGTCATGACTTTTAGGAAAATCGTAGCGGCTGAAATGTCTTTACGCTTTAGAGCTATCTTGCAGCGATCAGGAGATCAAATGATCCCCCTTAGGAGGAATAAGATGCTGATTGACAATACGGTTGTGTATTCAGGAGAACATAAAATAGAAATTGGTCATCCGGGCAAAAATCTTTACTACTATTTTGACTATGACGAGCGTTCCTACTCGATCAATATGGAATTTCAACATTTTCATCAATTTTATGAGATGTGCGTATTTTTGGACGAGAAAGCAGGGCACCTGGTGGACGGTGTCTGGTATGACATGCGCTGCTGTGATATTGTGGCCCTGCGCCCCACCTTGCTACATAAGACAAAATATCCGGAGGGGGCGCCCAGCAAGCGCCTGATCATCCAATTCTCCATCCCTCCGATGATATCCGCCTTCGAAAACTGTATGAAAAACATATATGGTATCTTTGACACCAATTGCCCCATCTATCGTTTTGAGGGACGCTGCAAAAAGATGGTGCTGGAAAAGCTAAACGATATATACTATCTGTCCCAAACTCCTAATGAACTGACAGAACTTGCCGTCCACAACAAATTTATTGAATTTTTAAGCCAGATTTACTTAAACCGGGACAAAAACGTCTATGCCAATCATGTGGACTTTGACAACATCACCAACAAAGTCTACAGCATTACCGCCTACATACACAGCCACTATATGGAAGAACTGTCCCTGGAGACCATCTCAAAAAAATTTTATATAAGCAGTTATTATCTGTCTCATCAGTTTAAACGAATTACAGGTTTTACCTTGACAGACTATATCCAGATGACAAGGGTCAGCAACGCCCAGACCATGTTGCTGTCCACGGACAGCGCCATAACGGATATTGCCTTTTTGTGTGGCTTCTCCAGCTTTTCCCAGTTTAACAGGGCTTTCAACAAGTTTTTGCACCAATCCCCCTCTGCTTTCCGCAGAAACAGCAATGTCCAGCAATTATCCTAGCGCAGGCTTTTGCCGCGTTTTCACAGATCTTCGTCATCGTCCAAAAACTCAGATAACTCCCGGCGGGTATCCGCGATTTCCTGATGATCGCCGCCCTTTAGAGCTGCCTCGAAGCGATTGATATAGTGATCCAGATTCCTGCGTCTGTCGCCCAGAGATTCCTCATACATGCGTTCCGCCCGCAGCAGTACCAGCCGGTTTTCCTCCTGGTCCCGGGGCTGTATCTTTAGATAGGCCAGTTCCTCCATGCGCTTTGCGATCTCTTCGTCGGTCATGGTATTGTCCACTCCCTTGATAATCATCTTCTGGTTAAGACCTGTGGACACCACTTTCACCTCTACCTCCAGCAGAGAATTGATATCATAGGTGTATGTTACGTCCACAGATTCCTGTCCCTTGGGAGCCTTGGGCAGATCAATAGTCATCTCTCCCAGGTACAGATTGTTTCTGGCAAAACGGCTCTCCCCCTGCAACACACGTACCCTGACTTTATCCTGATTGTCCCGCACAGTATACATACGCTCTGTATGGCTGGCCGGAATCACGGTATTACGCTCAATGATAGGACAGAAACGCCCGTCCTCGAATTTCCCTTCCTCATATTCCACTACTACTTCCGTGCCCAGAGTAAAAGAACACACATCCGTCAGAATGACTTCCTTCACTTCTTCCCGGCGCTCCTTCATGGCCGCCTGCACCGCAGCCCCCAGCGCCACAGCCTCGTCGGGATTCATGTTGGTATCCGGGAACTTCCTGAAAAGCCGAATCAGGAAATCCCGGATTACGGACAATCTGGTGGCGCCGCCAATCAGCAGAATTTCATCTATGTCACCCAGTTTAAGTCCCGCGTCGGACAGGCTCTTTTTCACCGGTTCCCGGATCTTATTCAGCAATTCCTCACAGGCATCCTCATATTCCCTGTATTTGATCTCCGATTCCAGTTCCTTCCCGTCAATCAGACATTTCATGACTACCCGATCACTGCCGCTTATGGCGCACTTGGCCTTCTCCGCCTGTTTATACAGGCGCACCTGCTCCTTTTCGGACAGGCTGCTCATGGCCAGCTTCTGCTTCTGCATAAAGAGCTTGCCCATCACCTCCGTGAAGTCCTCTCCCCCCAGGTAGTTGTCGCCCGCCACGGCCCGCACCTCCAAAATATTGTGGTACAGCTCCAATATGGACACATCAAAGGTTCCGCCTCCCAGATCAAACACCAGGAACTTGGTATCCCTGGTCTTGTCATACAGACCATAGGCCACAGCTGCCGCCGTAGGCTCAGAGATCATGCGTTCCACGGTAAGTCCCGCCAGTTCTCCGGCGCGCTTGGTAGCTTTCCGGCGCTTGTCATCAAAATATGCCGGCACACTGATCACGGCCTCCGTGACCTCCTCTCCCAGAAAGACTTCTGCGTCTTCTTTCAAAGAGCGTAACACAAAGCTGGACAGTTCCTCAGGCCTGTACATATGGCCGCTCAGGTTATACTGTCTCTCCGTTCCCATACTGCGCTTGAAAGCGCTGACCACCGAATCCGGATACAGGCTCATACGTTCCCGGGCCGTCTCGCCCACATAGATATTGCCCTCCTCATCCACGCTGACCACCGAGGGAGTCAGGTTCCTGCCCAGACGGTTAGGGATAATTCTCGGACCCTCCTCTGAAAAACAGGCAATCAAACTGTTGGTTGTTCCCAAATCAATTCCTACTATCATATAATTCCTCTTTCTATATTGACTTCCGCATATTTCTTTCCATCAGCCCTGCCCGCCAAAGCGCATATGTCTGATGGCCAACATATATTCATCCTGGGGCTGTATCTCCAGATTGCGATCTAAACGCTCCCGGGCCTCCTGATGCTGACCACGCCGGAGCATAAGCAAAATTCTCACCGCCTCCATCTCCTTGCAGATAGCGTATGTACAGAAATTACAACACTCACATTTGCTCTCCCGATCAACCAACTCCTGTAGTTTCTGGTCCGTCTCCGTGTAATAGGCCGCCAGAACTTCTATCTGCAAATGCCCCTTCTCCCGCTCATAATATTCGTTCTTGCGGGCAAACTGCTCCTGCCGGAGCCAGTCCTGCAACTTCGCCGCGTACTTTTTCCCCAGCTTTTCTTCCCCGCACAGAATAAACGCAAACACGGCGTCACACATGGTTCCCTCGGCACTGTTTAAGTCCGGATGGCAGTTAAGCGCACTGGAAAATGCCTTAACCGCGCTTTCCCTGTCTCCAAAAATCAGTTCCGTCCAGCCAAGACAGACATAATAATCGCTGTATCCCCCATTGCCTTTCTTTATCCTGCTGCGCAGTTTCCCAAAAGCACTCTCGTCAATGCCCAGATGCGCGGCCCACTGTTTCAGCACATTCCTGGCCTCCTGCTGCTGCCCTGTAACCTGGTACATGTCTGCCAGTTTATCATACAGACCGGTGGGATCTTTTGCATAGGCGCTCTCAAATATTTTTACCGCCATATCGTATCTGCCGTTTCGAATATACCCCGTGGCGATCTTACCCAGCCTGAAGGCACTGATGTTCAGCTTTCCGCTCTCAGCGTAGCGCATATACTGCTCCAGATATTCCAGCGCTTTCTCGTAATCCGCCAGTCGCAGATACAGATCCGCCATATCCATGCTGGCGCCGGGCTGCAAATCCCCTTCCGCGTCATAGAGAATAGCCTTGCGCAGACAGACAATGGCCTGCTCATAATCTCCCTGATGCTTATAAACCTGGCTCATACCGTTCAGGGCATAGATCTGCTGTGGCACATAGGCCAGCACCTGTTCATAGTCCTTGACAGCCTCCTGATAATGGTGAGCCGCCTTGTGGAAAATCCCCCTCTCTACCAGCAGATAGGCCCCCGGTGCCTGATACAGATACTCCGTCAACTGTTTCAACCCCGGCTCATAAAAGGAGAGATCCCCGTTCTCCACATGATCCAAAAATATATTCCGAAATTTCTCAACTTTCTTCTGTATCAATTCTGTGCTGGTCTTATGATCCTTCTGATAGGCATAAGCATCCAGATATACACTCTCAATACCCTTTTCCCGGGCATCGTTAAGCAGCTCCTCCAGTTCCCGGGTATACTCCAAGTCCAGGTACACTTTGGCCATATCCACATAGGGCCTGACATAATCGGGAAAACACTGAACCAGCTGTCTGCCTGTCTGTATCACGCCGGAAGCATCCCACTGCCTGCGGTAAGCCTCCAAGGCTGTGGCCAGCGCCGCATAGACCCGGTATTCCTGCACCAGACGCCCCACCAGATCCTGACATTTCTCATACTCCTCCATCTCCATATAAGTCTGGGCACGCTCCATCAGCACGCCGATGTCGTGGGGATTAACCGCCTCCATGGCATCCGCCTCCTCCAGAGCCAGTTGATAATAGGACTTGTCCAGATACCCCAGGATACGGTAACATTGCATGCAGATGGCATGGGACTGGCGCAGCCTGTCCTCGTCCTTCTCCAGCGCCTCTCCCTCCTGCGTGGGAATACGCTTCTCCAGCGCCTGCCGCCACCGCTTCGCATACTCTATGGACTTATCATACTCCGCCGCCTCCCGATAGAGCTTGGTCATAAGGCCCAGATACTCTTCCAGCCGTCCCTCGGGAACCCTGTCCTCAATGGCTTTCACCTGTCGGATTCCCAATGAAAAGCGCTCATCCTGCAAATAACACCACCCCAGCTCCAAAACATCCTCCGGGTTGGAATAGAGACTGACCTTGCGCTCCAGGTCCTTTTCCAGCCCCGCGTTAATCTCCTTGAGCAGTTGGTGAAAGGTGTCATCATAACCGGAGGACAGAACCTCCTCGACGCATTTTTTGGCTCTCTGATCGTCCCCCTGATTATGATACCACTCAGCAAGACGCAGATTTGCTGTATAATGTTTCTCATTTCGCTCCCTGATCCCTTCAAAACACAGAGCGGCTTCCTGAATCTGACCCTGTTCCCACAGCACCTGCGCCAGATTAAACTCCACCAGTTCGTCCCCCGGAATCTTCCGCTGTAGTTCTCTCAGACAGCGAACAGCCTCCTCCTGCCGGTCAGTGGCCTGATAGTATTGGGCCCGGCATACCTCCATGCAGGGATGCCAAATCCCCATCCGGTCGCTCTCCTCCAGCAATTGCGCCGCGTATTCCAACTTTTTCTCCTGCAAAGCCCCCCAGCAATTGTCATAGCACTGCAAAAAGGAATCATAATCTCCGTCCTGGGGACCTTCAAACTGGGAAAACTCCACTTCCTCTCCTCTGGTCACCCGACTGATGAGATAGTCAATGAAATCCGCCGGAAACTTCTCCTTTAAACGGGTCTGATTCTTGCGAATTTCCAGCTTTTCCTCCAACAAATTCCAAACCTCTGTAGGCAGTTTAAAATGTCTCATCAGAAAGACCAGCAATTTCTCCTGACACTCTGCCTCTCCGTCCAGAGACTGATAGATTTCCTGAGAAAACAACTCTTGCCAGGCCTCCAGATTCTGTCTGCCGTCCAAAGTACTGTAAAGTCTGGCGGCCTGGGCCACCCACTGTCCTGTCTCCGTGGTGTCCTCCTGCTCCTGCTGCTCTTCTTCCGGGGGCTGGCGGAGCAAAGCAAGCGCCTCTTCATAGGCCTGGCGCAGACGTTTAAAGCCCTCTGGATTATCCTCCGGATTGGTCACTGCCAACCTATCCCGGTAAGCTGCCTTGATCTCCCGCTCTTCCCCTGTCTCACTGATGCCCAACACACTGAAAATCTCTGTTTTTTCCATAATAATTCACGCACCTCTATCAATCCCAAAGCAATAAAATCCACACTCCGCAAAAATTCTATTGTCATGAACGAAAACAGGCCGCCACAGAGTCCGGCACCGCCTGTATCAGACGATGCCAGTTCCCAGAGCAGCCCTATCCCTTTTTACTAAAACAAAAACTTATCCGCAAAGTAAGCATCCAGTTCAGCGATGGCTACCCGCTCCTGCTCCATGGAGTCACGGAAACGCACGGTGACACAGTTATCCGTCTCAGAGTCAAAATCATAAGTCACGCAGAAGGGCGTACCGATCTCATCCTGACGGCGGTAACGCTTGCCGATATTGCCTCTGTCGTCATACTCGCAGTTATATCTCCTGGACAGCTGCCCATAAACCTTCTCCGCACCTTCAGCCAGCTTCTTGGATAGAGGCAGCACTCCAATCTTCACCGGTGCCAGTGCCGGGTGGAATCGCATGACAGTGCGCATGTCACCGTCCCCCAGATCCTCTTCGTCGTAGGCCGAACACAGAAATGCCAACACCACACGGTCCGCGCCCAAAGAAGGCTCCACCACATAGGGCACATATTTCTCTTTCTTCTCATCGTCAAAATAGGACATGTCCTCACCGGAAGTATTCTGGTGCTGTGTAAGGTCGTAATCCGTCCTGTCCGCGATCCCCCACAGTTCCCCCCAGCCAAAGGGGAACAGGAACTCTATGTCCGTGGTACCCTTGCTGTAGAAGCACAGTTCCTCCGAGCTGTGGTCTCTAAGTTTAATCTCCTCTTCCCGTATGCCGAGAGACAAAAGCCAGTCCCTACAGAATGCTCTCCAATACCGGAACCACTCCAGATCCGTGCCGGGTTCGCAGAAAAACTCCAATTCCATCTGTTCAAACTCTCTGGTTCGAAAAGTGAAGTTGCCGGGCGTAATCTCGTTGCGGAACGCCTTACCGATCTGGCCAATGCCAAAGGGAACTTTCTTTCTGGAAGTCCTCTGTACATTCTTAAAGTTTACAAAAATACCCTGCGCGGTCTCCGGACGCAGATACACGGTATTTTTGGCATCTTCGGTCACTCCCTGAAAAGTCTTGAACATCAGATTAAACTGACGAATATCCGTGAAATTATGTTTGCCACAGCCGGGGCAGGGGATCTGATGCTCCTCCACAAAGTTTTTCATACGTTCCTGATCCCAGGCATCCACGCTCTCTTCCAGAGCGATACCCTCCTGCTCGCAAAAATCCTCAATCAGTTTATCCGCCCGGAAACGTTCATGACATTCCCGACAATCCATCAGAGGGTCTGAGAAGCCGCCCAGATGACCGCTGGCCTCCCAGGTTCTGGGATTCATAAGGATCGCGCAGTCCACGCCTACATTGTAGGGATTCTCCTGCACAAACTTCTGCCACCAGGCTTTTTTTACATTATTCTTAAGTTCTACGCCCAGATTGCCATAATCCCATGTATTGGCCAGGCCGCCATAGATCTCGGAACCCTGATATATAAAGCCTCTCGACTTGGCCACCGCAATAATCTTCTCCATTGTCTTTTCCATAATACCCTCCTCCTATTTTAAGTCCCGCATATTTTCATTTTATTTTATCACCACGTATTTCAGACCTTCTCCCTCCGTGCCATCCACATATCCAGCGTCGGTTATCTGCACGTTTTCGCTGACATAAAGTACCTTGGATGGGCAGCGGATCTGAAGAGCTTCCTCAAAGATTACCACCCGGTTGTCCCCGATTTTCTCCAGCTGCTCCGAAGTGATGGCCGTCCCCTTCTTCACATCCCGCAATACCGGAGCCAGGTCGTAGCCTGCCGCCAAAGCCTCTCTCACCGTGCCGTAGAACAGCTCACAGGGTTGCTGATCCACCTGGGCCCTGTAATCCCCATAGACCGCACTGTCCGCAAAATGCAGGGCTACCATAACCCGGTCTCTGTTTTCTTCCAGATGGCTCACCTGTTCCACTGCCACCGTTCCTTCCTCTTCGGAGACACCTCCCAAATAATCCTGTACCTCCTGACGGATCATTCCATCCAGTTCCTCAAGCCGGTAATCCTCCCTTTCAAAATCCTCTACACGGCATTGGGTAAAACTTCCGTCTGCCGCCAGCACAATCGTGGAGGTGCGGATGGGCTCTTCTGCCGTTTCTCCGCTACAGCCCGCCAGAGCCAGCACACATGCTCCCAGCGCTGTCAGCACCGCAATCGCTCTTCTCCTGCCATTCATATCAGCCTGTCCTTTCACTTCAAACGCTAAAGCATCTTCTTTATTATAGCCGACTTGTCCCTGTTTTTCAACAGAGACTTTTTAGAATTTCCAGGCTTTTAAACGCACGCCCCAGAATTTTTTCACAATACCAGCCGGCCTCCTCCTGAAGCTGCGCCAGCACCTGAGGCGCCACCGTGAAGGTATATAGCTTTTCTATACTGCTGGCGACAATATATTGCAGGGTGTAGACCGTGGATTCATCCAGCCCTCTGTCCTGCCGCACACCAGGAAACTCTCCGTTTACGGCTATGCTCTTGATCTCATAGACGCACCGTATCAGTTCATTGGATATGGATGGCGCGCAAAGGGCCCGCAGAGACTGATACAATAGCCCAAGCATCTGCCGCTCGTCGTTGTTCTCCCTGGTATAATAATCCGCAAGTTCCGCAAAATACATGCCGTAACAGGCACCTATGTAATCCGTCCGCAACGCCTCAAAATAATTTTGTATCTCCACATCCGATACATTGTATGAAGTCTTTCCCTCGTAGAGTTTAAACGTACCGAAGGAAAAAGGATTGGTCGCGCTGCTGAGACGACTGCCCGGCTTGCGGGAGCCCTTGACAAAAGCCCCTATCTTTCCTCTTTCCTTCGTGAGTAAACAGATACGCCTATCATACTCACCGATAGGCGTCTGTTTTAATATCATTCCTGTTACTATAATAAAATCCTGCATTTGGATCTGCTCCTGACTTTCCGTCTATCGTTTCCCGGGTCCCCCCGCCACAGGTATATCGCAGATAATCCTCCACCCGCCCGGTGTTTTCAAATCTCTGCCAGTACCTTGTCCTGCTGTTCTCCGCCGTCTCCTGCATACTTTGATACCCCCGTTCTTTTGCTGATATAAATAGGGTTTGCAGTTTTGGCTTTTCTATGCGTCCGGCAAAGTCCATGGACCGCATACGCTACTGGATATCTTTGGGGTTGTATCCGAAATTTTTCATCAGAAAGTCGCTGTCACGCCAGTCCTTCTTTACCTTTACCCACAGCTGTAGATTCACGTGCTGCTCCATCAGATCCTCAATATCCGGCCTGGCCGCCGAACCGATGCGCTTGAGCATGCTGCCGCCCCTGCCGATGATAATCCCCTTGTGGGAATCCCGTTCACAGACTATGGTGGCTTCTATGTCGCAGATATTTTTGCGGTACTGCATCTTTTCTATGCTGACTGCGATACCGTGGGGAATCTCCTCTTCCAATAGCCGCAACGCCTTCTCCCGTATCAACTCCGCAACAATCTGACGCATGGGCTGATCGGTAACCGTATCCTCATCATAAAATGCCGCTCCGTAAGGCAGGTACTTCATGATGCAGGAGATCAATATATCCGTATTATCTCCTTTCAGCGCCGATACCGGCACAATCTCCTGAAATTCCATGATCTTCCGATAGGTGTCTATACAGGGCAAAAGTTCCTCTTTTTTCACTGTATCTGATTTATTGATCACCAGGATCACCGGCGTTTTTACCTTCTGTAGCTGCTCTGTAATATGGCGTTCCCCCGCTCCGATGAAATTGCCGGGTTCCACCAGCCACAGAATCACGTCCACCTCGGACAAGGTGCGCTCTGCCACGTGCACCATGTAATCTCCCAGCTTGTTCTTGGCCTTGTGGATACCCGGGGTATCCACAAACACGATCTGCCCCAGCTCGGAAGTATACACCGTCTGTATCCTGTTGCGGGTTGTCTGTGGCTTATTGCTGGTAATGGCAATCTTCTGGCCGATCAGCCGGTTCATCAGCGTGGATTTTCCCACATTGGGGCGTCCGATCAACGTCACAAAACCAGATTTGTATGCGGGATTCTCATTCATGGGTTCTTTCCTCTTTTCTCTTTATGTCTTCATTCCCTGCCGGTCCGCTCCCCACTACAGCGTTTCCAGCTCTCTCAGCATTTCTCACATTCTCAGCGTTTCCTGCTGCCGCGCCCCCCTTCCTGTCCGCCTCTTGACCGCCTCTCTTCATATACCATCTTACCCAGAGGATAAACAGAGTGATTAGCGCCGTCCACAGCGCCAGTGTGGGAATATGGACCAGCAGCCAGACCAGAATCTCCAGTCCCCCGTTGCCGATGCCCCGGAGATCCTCCATAAAACCGCTGCTGATTCTCTCCCAAAGAGTCTCCTCCTGCACTGGCGTCAGTTCCTGCACCTCGCTCACATCCAGATGTACGGTGCCGTAATCCACCTTGTTATCGTAGGTGCGCAGTTGGGACTCCATACTCTCCATCTGATACCGCACATTGGACAGCCGCTTCTCAATCGTGATAATATCCTCTATGCTCTCGGCCTGCTCAATCAGCTCCAGCAGACGGTCATGCTCCGCCTGCAAAGTCTTCTTGTGGCTGGCCATATCCACATAGTCCAGTGTCACATCCTGCACATTCTCCGAACGTCTGGTCACATTGCTGATCTCGGACACCTCACCCAGAAATCCGTTTAACTTATCCGCCGGAATCCGGGCCGTCATACTGGCACTGCGGTTAGAGCGATAGCTGCTGTAACTGCTGCCGTTGTATGTTTCCATACTCTCAATATAACCGCCCAGTTCCGTTATTCTCTGCTCAAGGGTTCCCATCACAGCTTCAAACTCTCTGGTCTCCACGGACATATTCACCGTGCGGATCAGCTTTCGGTCACTGGTCTGACTGGCAGCGTCTGACTCCTGTACCTGCTTATCTCCGGAATCATAATTCTGGTTCATCCCCAGAGAGTCCGACACAAACTCCTCGGTCTCAGGCCGCGACACGCCGCCGGAAGCGGCGCCACTATTCCAGGACTCCGCAGAGGGCACTACATTTTCCGCCGAAGCACCGCAGGCTGTCATCATCAGTGACATGACCATGGCTAACAGACCGGTTATCCATTTTGTTCTTTTCATATTGTCCCCCCTTATCCGCTATCGCTGATTGCTAAAACAAGTTTTCCGTCGTCAGAAACATCTCCTTCTCTTCCTTAATCTTCTGAGCGTTCCCCACCACACAGAGGAAGTCATCCTCCATAAAGGCCCGGATATATGCCGCCAGTTCCCTGATTTCCTCCTGGGTAGCCCCCAGCAGCTGGGCTCTCTCCTGATCCAGCATCTCCTGGGTGATACCGCACTGGTGAGCGCTCAGGGAAAACAGACCGTATGCCGCCGGATTCATGGGAGTGTCCATATCGCTTACGGCTCCAATAATATACTGGGTCATGGTACGCTCGTCGGCAGTGAAGTTTTCCACCGTCTCCGCCGCCTTCTCATATACTTCCACTGTATTTTTCAGATTGGGGTCCCTGTAAGAAGTAAAACCACTCTCGCCGGATCTGCCAAAGCTGCAATGACAGCCATAGGCCCCGCCCTTGACCCGGAGATTGATCCACAGATATTCGTACCGCATCATCACCTGCAAAAAACGCAGTGTTCCCGTGTAGGGCAGTCCCTTCTTTTTAAAATTACCCGCACGGCACACATACAGCACCTGCCCCGCAGTCATAAAGCCCTCCTGTTTTCTCTGAGGCACAGGATAAAACACCCCGGTCTCCACAGGCTCCGTGTGAAGCGCCCCGGCAAAGGCTTCCACCGCCGCTTTAAAATTCTCCCATCCCTCGTCGGTCCCCACATAATCCACCATCAGATTCTCCCTGCGGAAAATCATAACCGCCAGCTCCTGAAGCGCCTTTATCAGCGCCCCCTTTTCCTCCTCAAAATTCGCCTGGATATGGGATAACAGTCGGAAGTAGGGTATACCGGACAAAGTCTCGCTGACGGCGCCGGACACACTGCCATAGGCCAATGCGCGGTTCAGCGCCGTCCGATCCCCCCTGGCCGACATCTGCGACTGCATCTGGGACTGTCCCTCGGATATAATCTCCAACAACCGCTTCTCGTCAGTGAAATCAGAGGTCAATGCAATCTCCCGCAAAAGTTCCAGAGCTCTATGGATATTGCCATACAACACTTTAGTCTTTAGATCCAATGTCGCTTTGTATTGATCCGTATCCTCCACATTGCCATATATGTTGTTGGCTGTGCCGATCCCCCCGGTGTTTAAGTCAATCTCGCTGGACAGTTCTCCATAGCTGTAGTTTTTCGTATTCAGCAGGCCCAGACAGGAGCTGAAAATCCCCACATAGGGAAACAGCCGCTCCGGAATCCGCTCCAGAGAAAAGATAAGGCGAACATAGGCGATGCCGTTGGTATACAGACTGTGGCGCAACGCAGGAATCCCTCCGATCCCGGTTTCCTCGTTGACAATCTTCCTGGCTTCTCTGCCGATATCTTCGCGGGTCAGCATGGGAATCCTGGCCAGATCTTCCTTGCTGTCCTCCCGCTCCTGATAGGCCGTCAGCGCTTGCTGCCTGGTTATGATCTCCTGTAGCTGTTCCCGGCTCATACCGGCCTTGCGCTCCGCCAAAACTGCCTTAAGCGCCTCCTCCTGTTCCTGGGCCATTCCCTTCTTGGGTTTCAGGATCACCAGTGACTTATGGGGATTATCAATCAGGTAAGTCTGCACCAGCTTTTCAAAGTAGCCCTGTCCCACAGCCTCCCGCAGCCGGGCATAAGTGTCACTTGCCTCCACATGGATAAAAGGCGCATCGTCCGCATAGAGCCAGCTGTCCAAAATCTGTAATCCGTACATTAAGCCCTTGGGATATCTGCCAAAATCCGCCTCCCGATAGCGAAATTCATAATGGTTAATCCCCGCCAGCAATGCCTTTTGATCAAAACCTTCGCTGACAATCCGCCCCAGCTCCTTATCAATCAGTTCCACAAACTCCCGCTCTCTGGCAATGTCCGTGTCGCTGGCCACCACAGAGAAAAAAGGCTGCTTGATGCCATTGTCATATTCGCTGTAGACATCCTTGCCCATGGAGTGATCCAACAGAACCTGTTTCAGCGGTGCTCCCGGCGCGCTACAGAGCGCGTAGTCCAAAATCTCAAAAGCCACATACAGCTCCCGGTCCAGGCAGTCCCCCGCCGTCATGTTGTAGCTGAGATACCCGCTCTCCTCCTCTTTGGCCTCATCACTGACAGGGTACTCTCGCACCACTCTGCGCAGTGCCGGAAAAGGCTCCTGATCCCGAAGAGAGCTGTCAATCTGAAGCCTGTCAAAGGCAGAGAGGTACTTTTCATCCAGGAAAACCAGCTTTTCCGCCATATCCATGTTGCCATACAGATAGATGTAAGAGTTGGAAGGATGGTAATACCTTCTGTGAAAATTCAAAAACGCTTCATAGGATAGATCCGGGATCACCGCCGGATCACCGCCGGATACCCTCCCATAGGTGGTATCCGGATACAGGGACTTCATTTTCTCTCTGAACAATACGTCCTCCGGAGAGGAAAACGCGCCCTTCATCTCATTGTACACCACGCCGTTGATGGTCAATTCCCCATCCAGACTGTCCAATTCATAATGCCATCCCTCCTGGCAGAAAATCTTGTCCGTGTCATAAATCCGGGGATAAAACACTGCGTCCAGATATACGTGCATCAGATTCTGGAAATCCTTTTCGTTACAGCTGGCCACAGGGTAAATGGTCTTGTCAGAATAGGTCATGGCATTCAGGAAAGTGTTAAGCGAACCCTTGACAAGTTCCACAAACGGGTCCTTCACAGGAAACTCCCTGGAGCCGCACAGCACGGAATGCTCCAAAATGTGCGCCACACCAGTGGAATCCTCCGGCGGCGTACGAAAACCGATATAAAATACCTTGTTGATGTCATCATTCTCAAGCAGGGCCACTCTGGCTCCGGTCTTTTTGTGCCGCAGCAGATAACTCATGGAATTGATATCCCTGATCTCCCTTTTTTCTATAATCTCATAGCTTGTAACCTCTTCAATACGCATAATATCGTCCTCTCTTAATGAATTTGTTGTGCGGCACATTTCCTGTAAACGAAAAGAATACCTAATAAAGATCCGGACGCTATCGTCCTCCGTGCCATGCCGTTTCAAGGCTCCATTGTCTGTGAGTCTACACCGTAAATACCATCATGGCCAGCTTGTCAAATAGGATCTCCTGTATCAGTATCCCCTGGGCCTGTTTCTGAGCCGGGGACATCTTTACAAAATTCTCCAGCCCTATAATCTCCGTGATATAGACCTTTCTTTTCTTTCCCCCGAAAAAAAGGCTCCTTTTCTCCGCCAGTCTCGTGCATTTCACCCTGGCTTTCAGCTGTCTGTAGGTACGATAGGTAAAACTGTCGGCCGTCATATGGTAAAATTCGCTTTCCAACGTGGTCTCCGAGTCCGTCTGCGGCAGAATATATCGTTCCACGATGGCACGGATTTTAAACGGCACATCCTCGTTTCGCAAAAGCTCCCCGTAGGAATATCTGGCCCCCAGATACACATTCCCCACATCCGCCATCACATATTTGTAATCCTCATAAATCTGCTTCTGTAACAGCATCAGGCTTTCCTTTCTGCGGATATTGTCAACGCTGTCCCCAGCATCCTGTCATTAAACAATTGTGCGCATGCCATCAGGTATCCTCCAGATATTCGATCTGATGACCGCTGAGGCGTATGGCTTCCCGAATGGCTTTCTCTGAAAACCTTGTCTCCTGGGCCAGTTCTTCCACCGTCACCTTGCGATGCATTTCCTCCGACAGGCAACGCGCCGCCTCCAGTACCATGTTCATCCGTTCAGTCATCTTCTGATCCGCTTTTTCCGTAGTTTGTTGCTGCTGTATCAGATCCTCCATTGCATCCATCATCATTTTGCCCAGCATACCCTGAACCTCGTCGGCGCGCTCCAGCGCACCCAGCATGGTTACTCCCATGGACAATGCCAGATTGCCCTCTCCAATTAAGTCCTCCAGAGGTACTCCCTGTCCGCTGTATAGCCTGGCCACCTCCACCACATCCGGCAGATAAATGATCGACAGCTGTCCCTGAGCATCCAGATCCCCCGCCATGGCGGAGAGAGTGACGGCCTCCTTCTCCCCCGAACTCGCCTTGGGCAGATTCTCCAGCTCGTCCAGGTAATTCTGTAGATAGTTTTTTTCCTCATCTGTCAGATAATCGTCCAAGTCCACTGGTGCGCCTATACCGATTTTGTGTTTCACCAGATAATCATAGACCATCTGCAACTGTTCTCCGTTGAGTCCCAGAGAGGCAAACGCCTCCTGCACATCCTCCTCAGCGATCCAGCCTCCCTGGTCGGCAGCCTGCTCCCTGACCTGCTCCAATATCCGGGCAAATAAGACTTCCTGATGCATTCCCTTTTCCCCTCTTACTTTCAGATTGACCCTGCTTCCTCATAATCTTGCATACTCTTTGCGCCCACACGCAAGAATCGAATATGCTTTTCTCTATATAAATAGACAACCTTTTTGCTCTTCGGTTACCTGCAAACCCTCAAAACTCCATTTCAGTATCGAATATTTTAAGAGTCCTGACAGATTTTCACTGCTTCTTCACATGCTCATGGGTAAATATATGGTTTTGGCAATATTCATAATTGCCCTCACATTTAGAACAGAACCGGAACTCCAGCGTGGGATCATCTGCGTCTGTCCTTCCACAGACAGCGCATTTGTGACCGCTCATTTTCATATTCTTTTTCACTTCATGCCGAAATTCCTGTCGACGCCGGATCTCCCTGGGAGACATATTGATATGGCTCCTGCTGGTAATCCAAAAGATTACAAAATTCAGCAGAGATGCCACAATAGCGGTCCGGTAGAAGATTCCGGTCAGCGGACTTCCCACATTCTGGAACAGGTCAAACACCAGCATGACACCGTAAATGATACCAAGCCACTTCATTTTTACCGGGATTACAAACATCAGAAGCACCTGCATATCCGGGAAAGTAGCGGCAAAGGCCAGCAGGATGGACATGTTGATATAATAGGTGCTGAACTGAGTGCTGTAAAATGCGCACAGGGATTCGGCGCTGCCTGGAATGGCCATCACATCCCCCTGAAACAGATAGCAGAGTCCCAGGGCCACAAAGCTGCCCAGCACCGTAAAGAGCATACCGGAAAACAGATACACATTGTAGCGGTAAGTCCCCCAGGTGCGCTCCAGCGTGGTACCCACAGAGTAATAGAAAAACAGCATGATAATCGTAAAGAGATTGAACGACGAGGGCGGCACAATGATCCAGGTCACAATCCTCCAGATCTGTCCGTGCAGTATCTTATAGGGGTCCAGGGTCAAGAAGTTTAAAAAACCGTCCCCGATCAGCTGTATTGCATATCCCACTCCATAACACATGATCAGCATCAGAGAGATATTTCTTATGGCGTATTTTCCAAATTTTTTTTCAAAATTACTCATGGGAACCTCCAATTTTCTTGAAAGTATATATAATTTAAAATTGTACCATCCACCGACCAAAAAGTAAACTCAATAAACACGATTTAATAATCATTTTACATATTATTCCCATTCTGTTGCAGCTCTGGGCGCTTTGACGCCTATTTTTCCCCTACAGTTTCCGTGCCATAAACAACCGATCTGCCATCGCCCCGTCTTTGGATGCATCGGGATACATACTCTGGTTATGACTTGTCAGACATTTCCAACCATTCCTACCATACCTATTCTTAAGCACAGAATCCATAAAAGAAACCTATTTACAAAAATTTAACACCGTCTCCGACTCGCAATCCGTTGCATTTTCACCTTTTCTGTCGTATAATGTCGGGGAATGCTTAAAAGTCAGCCCTCTTTCATAGATTGAACAGATGGCTGTAAACCATTAATCTGATCCAGAAAGGATGTTTTTATATGAACAAGAACTGTATCAGCTGCGGCGCAGAGGATTTGAATGTTATGCAGCCCACTGCGGATTCCTGCAAGGTTGCAGGTGTAACCCGCAATATGCGTACAGAAGATAATCAGTGTCTCCCCGAATATACTCTGGGTATTGACATCGGTTCCACCACTGTCAAGATCGCCCTGTTAGATAAAAAGCACGAAGTTCTCTTTTCCGACTACCAGCGGCACTATGCCAATATTCGGGAGACTCTGTCCTCCCTGCTGCAAAAGGCCTATGACATGTTGGGCAACGCCCTGCTGCGCCCCATGATCACAGGCTCCGGGGGACTGACTCTGGCAAACCACCTGGGCGTACCTTTTACCCAGGAAGTGATTGCCGTAGCCACCGCGCTGAAAGAACTGGCCCCCCGGACCGACGTGGCCATTGAACTGGGCGGCGAGGACGCCAAGATCATATATTTTGAGGGAGGCAATGTGGAACAGCGCATGAACGGCATCTGCGCCGGTGGTACAGGCTCTTTTATCGACCAGATGGCCTCCCTGATTCAGACAGATGCCGCAGGTCTTAATGAGTACGCCAAAAATTTTCAGTCTCTCTACACCATTGCCGCGCGCTGCGGCGTGTTTGCCAAGACCGATATTCAGCCCCTGATTAACGAGGGTGCCACCAAGGAGGACTTGGCTGCCTCCATCTTCCAGGCAGTGGTCAACCAGACCATCTCCGGGCTTGCCTGCGGCAAACCCATCCGAGGACATGTGGCTTTTCTGGGAGGCCCTCTGCACTTTTTATCAGAGTTGAAAAAGGCTTTTATCCGCACTTTAAAGCTGGACGAAGAACATATTATGGACACGGACAACTCCCATCTTTTCGCTGCCATAGGCTCGGCCATGAACGCCAAAGAAGAGAGCCGCTGCACCCTGGAAGAGATGGTGGCAAAACTCTCCGGAGAAATCAAGATGGAGTTCGAGGTGGAACGCATGGACCCCCTCTTTGTCGGGCAGGAGGAATATGATGCTTTTAAAGCCCGCCATGCCCGGCATAAAGTAGGCGCCGGAGACCTGGCCTCCTATCATGGCAACGCTTATCTGGGCATTGACGCCGGTTCCACCACCACCAAGATTGCCCTGGTGGGCGAGGACGGCTCTCTGCTGTACTCCTTTTACAGCAACAACGACGGCAGTCCGCTTAAGACAGCCATCCGTTCCCTGAAGGAGATCTATGAGCAGCTGCCGGAGGACGTGCAGATCGTCCGCTCCTGCTCCACCGGCTACGGCGAGGCCCTGATGAAGGCCGCTTTCCTGTTGGACGACGGAGAGGTGGAAACTGTAGCCCACTACTATGCCGCCGCTTTCTTCAATCCCCAGGTGGACTGCATCCTGGATATTGGGGGCCAGGACATGAAATGCATCAAAATCAAGAACCAGACCGTGGACAGCGTTCAGCTCAACGAAGCGTGTTCCTCCGGCTGCGGTTCCTTTATAGAAACTTTTGCAAAATCCCTGAACTACAGCGTCCAGGACTTTGCAAAGGCTGCTTTGTTTGCCCAGCATCCCATCGACCTGGGCACCCGCTGTACCGTGTTTATGAACTCCAAGGTAAAACAGGCCCAAAAAGAAGGGGCCAGCGTGGCGGATATTTCCGCAGGACTGGCCTATTCCGTGATTAAAAATGCATTATTTAAGGTAATAAAGGTTTCCGACGCTTCGGAACTGGGCAGAGAGATCGTGGTCCAGGGCGGCACTTTCTATAATGACGCCGTACTGCGCAGTTTTGAGAAAATAGCGGGCTGTGAAGCCATACGCCCGGATATCGCCGGTATCATGGGCGCTTTCGGCGCTGCCCTGATCGCGCGGGAACGTTATACGCAGTGCTGTGGGGCTGACTGCGTTTCCCGCCATGACAGGAGTAGTGAAACAGACTGTAGCGCAGGCTATCACACCTCCATGCTCTCCTATGAGCAGATCTGCAATCTACAGTTTGACACCAGCATGGCTAAATGCAAAGGCTGTACCAATAACTGCCGCCTCACCATCAACAAGTTCTCCGGCGGACGGCAGTATATATCCGGCAATCGCTGCGAGCGGGGCATCGGCGGTCAGAAAAACGCCCACAACGTTCCCAACCTTTTTGAGTACAAGTTAAAACGCCTGTTTGATTACGAATCTCTGCCCGCCGACGAGGCCCCCAGAGGGGTGGTAGGCATCCCCAGAGTGCTGAATATGTACGAAAACTACCCGTTCTGGCACAGCTTTTTTACCAGCCTGGGCTATCGGGTGGTACTCTCACCTCTGTCCACGCGCCAGATCTACGAACTGGGCATAGAGTCCATCCCCAGCGAATCCGAATGCTATCCGGCCAAGCTGGCCCACGGGCATGTAAACTGGCTGATCAAACAGGGCGTTAAATTTATCTTCTACCCTGCCCTCTTTTATGAGAGAAATGAGTTTGGAGATGCCAATAATCACTATAATTGCCCCATAGTGACCTCCTACTCGGAAAATATTAAAAATAATGTAGAAGAAATCAAGAGTGAAAATATCACATTCCGTAATCCTTTTATGGCTTTTACCAGCCAGGAGACCATAGCCGACGCTCTGATCGGGGAATTCATGGAACTTCCTGCAAAGGAGATCCGCCAGGCCGTGGAAAAGGCCTGGAACGAACTGGAAAAAGCCCGTCAGGACATGCGGGATAAAGGCGAGGAGACCCTGCAATACTTAAAGCAGACCGGCAAAAGGGGAATCGTGCTGGCCGGCCGTCCCTACCATATAGACCCGGAAATCAACCACGGTATTCCAGAATTGATTACTTCCTATGACATTGCTGTGCTGACGGAAGATTCTATCTCCCACCTGACGGCCCCGGAACGGCCTCTGATCGTCTCTGACCAGTGGATGTATCACTCCCGGCTGTACGCTGCCGCCAGCTATGTAAAGCTGGTGGATAATCTGGACCTGATTCAGCTGAACTCTTTCGGCTGCGGCCTGGACGCAGTGACCACGGATCAGGTAAATGATATTCTCTCCGGCTCCGGCAAGATCTATACCTGCCTTAAGATCGACGAGGTAAACAATCTGGGAGCCGCCCGCATTCGCGTGCGCTCTCTCCTGTCCGCCATTCGGGTGCGAGAGCAGAAAGCGGAGCAGCGCGCCATCCATTCCAGTGCCATCCGGAAAGTGCAGTTTACTGAGGAGATGCGCCGGGATTATACTATCCTTTGCCCGCAGATGTCCCCCCTCCATTTTGACATCTTTGAAAAGGCCTTTGCCTCCTGCGGCTACCATTTTGAGGTGCTTACAAACGACAATAAGCATTCTGTGGATGTGGGATTAAAGTATGTAAACAATGACGCCTGCTATCCTTCTCTGCTGGTGGTAGGTCAGATCATGGAGGCGCTGCTTTCCGGCAAGTACGACTTAAACAAAACAGCTGTTATTATGACCCAGACCGGAGGCGGCTGCCGGGCTACCAACTATATCGGTTTCATCCGCCGGGCGCTGGAAAAAGCGGGCATGTCCCAGATTCCTGTGATTTCCCTGAATCTGGGCAGTATAGAGACCAACCCCGGCTTTCATCTGAACCTGAACCTGCTTATACGGGCGGCGCTGGCCGCTCAGATCGGGGATATCTTCATGCGCTGTATCTATCGCATGCGTCCTTACGAGGAAGTAACCGGCAGTGTGGAAGCCCTACACCAGAAATGGCTGAAAATTGCCCAGGATTATGTGTCTGCCAAACATATTAATCTGGCTAAATTCCCTGGCATGTGCAGGAAGATGATCCGGGAATTTGACGCCGTACCTCTGCGGAATGTCAAAAAGCCTCGGGTGGGTATTGTGGGCGAAATCCTGGTAAAATTCTCTCCTGCCGGCAACAACCACCTGGTAGAACTGCTGGAGGCCGAAGGAGCAGAGGCTGTAGTCCCTGATCTGATGGACTTCATGTTGTACTGTTTCTATAACCAGATTTACAAGGCAGAACATCTGGGTACCAGCAAAAAAGCCGCAAGACTGTCTTCTCTGGGCATCTGGGCCATCGAGCATGTACTTCGCGGGGCTGCGGTCAAGGCTTTCGCCAAGAGCGAACATTTTGATCCGCCCACACCCATCCGGGAAATCGTGGAATATGCCAAACCCATTGTGTCTATCGGCAACCAGACCGGCGAGGGTTGGTTTCTCACCGGAGAGATGGTGGAACTGATTCATGAAAACGTACCTAACATCGTCTGCACGCAGCCCTTTGGCTGTCTGCCCAACCATGTGGTGGGCAAGGGCGTGATCAAGGCACTGCGGAAGGCTTACCCGGCATCCAACATCGTGGCCATTGACTACGACCCCGGCGCCAGCGAGGTGAATCAGCTCAACCGCATCAAACTGATGCTATCCACTGCCAACAGGAATTTAGAGAACTAAGACTAAAAGATTACAGTCATTGGAATAAAAATTTTAAATAACGATCCATACAATAGAACAGGAAGCAGAAGCTGCTTCCTGTTCTCGAATGCGGCACAATAAACACGTCTCAGGAAGTATTACAGACATAAGAATGGTATGCAGAAAGATGTGAAATGAGAAGTACGGCGGCAGGAGGCTACAAATAGAGCCCCTGCCGCCCGCATGTCTCCTGTGACCAAAACATTTCATAGTTCACAGGGATCAAGTTCCAGCTTTTTACAGATCCGAATGACCAGATCAAATGAAGCGCCGGAGATTCCCCTGGAAAGTATTGTCATCAGCGTGCTATAGGGAATATCCGCTTCGATGGAAAATTGCCGAAGACTCACAAACCTATCCAGAATCAGATTTCGCAGCCTTTCCTCCCGATTCATTTTGCATCTCCCACAACAATCACTGTAGAAATTTTTTCCTCAAGAGCAGTAATCTGGTCCTCCACGCAATCCCAATCTGTGATAACAAAGCTGAATACATCCGCCTCACAGACTTTGATAAATGAATCCAACCCAATTTTGGCTCCCGGCATCAGCAAACCCTTTCTTCTGCTGTTTTTGATCACTGCACGCTGAAACGCCGCCGTTTCGTCCGTTCCGTTGGACAGTCCAAAGGAAGCTGTCAGCCCCGCTCCGGTGATAAAGCAGAGATCAAAGTGGATCCGGCTTACAAATTCTGTGGCCAGACTATCTACCAGTGACCCACTCTGCCGCATTTTCCCCCCGGCGAGATAGACCTCCATATTATCAAAGTTTCTGAGTTCCTTTCCAATATCCACCGAATTTACCACCACAGTATAAGGAAAGTCTCTTGGCAAAAAGGGAATCATAAGATATCCCAGCGATCCGCCCGTCAGATAAATCGTTTCATTCTCTCCGATCATCTCCGCAGCCCGGCATGCAATGGCCTTGTAATTGTCAAAAACCGGCATACTCTCAAAATCACGGTTCACAGGTGGTCTTACACTGACCGGCTGCAACAGAATCGCGCCTCCATGGGTCCTTTTACAAATTCCCTTCTGCTCCAACAGGCGCAGATCCCTTCGCGCGGATTCCTCCGATATACCATATTCCTGCACAATCTCCGCTATGGTAATCTTGCCGTTTTGCTGAATACAGTCCGTGATTTTTTGATGACGTTCCTCCATAAAAATCATACATATACCTCCAATAATTGATTCATCGAATTCGATAGATATATAATACAACATATTCGGAATTAAATCAACATTTTCGGTAATCGGGTTTACGTCTATTATGCCGACCGGAAACCTCCTTTAAATCGCACCCAATATAGTAAATATTACGAGAAATTTAACCCTGTCTCTTTCCCTTCCTTTTGCATAAGTATTGGAACCGGAAAAGCCGCTCCCGCTCACTCCAGCTCTTTCCCGGTAATCAGTTCATACCCCTGTAAGTACTTCTCAATGGTCTTATCCACGATCTCCTGGGGCAACTCCCAGTCATGGTCATGGCTCCTCAGCCAATCTCGGGCAAACTGCTTGTCAAAGGAAGGTTGGGCATGTCCCGGCTCATACCCTTCGGCAGGCCAGAAGCGGGAGGAATCCGGCGTCAGCATCTCGTCTCCCAGCACAATGTTGCCATCCTCGTCCAATCCAAACTCAAACTTGGTATCCGCAATGATAATTCCCTTCGTCAGCGCATACTCCGCACACTTTCGGTACAGGGCAATGGTATAGTCCCTTAGCTTCTCCCCATACTCCCGGCCTTTGCCCGGGTAGCGCTTCTCCAGATATTCCACACTCTGTTCAAAGGATATATTCTCATCATGATCTCCAATCTCCGCTTTCGTGGAAGGGGTATATATGGGCTCCGGCAGCTGATCGGATTCCTTAAGTCCCTCCGGTAACCTGATGCCGCACACCGTACCGTCCTTCTGATAGCTGGCCCAACCGCTTCCCGTGATATATCCCCGCACAATGCATTCCACAGGCAGCATCTCCAGCTTGCGGCACATCATACTGTTGCCGTCAAAGCGCTCCTGCTGAAAGAACTCCGGCATATCCTTCACATCTACCGAAATCATATGGTTTGGCAGGATATCCCTGGTCATGTCAAACCAGAACTTGGACATCTGTGTGAGCACCGCACCCTTTCTAGTCACCTGATTTTTCAAAATTACATCAAAGCAGCTGATCCTATCGGTAGCCACCATAATCAGGGTATCCCCATTGTCATAGATCTCACGCACTTTTCCTTCCTTTATCGGTTTTAATTCCTGCATCTCTCTCCTCCTGAAAAATGTTTTATGGTCAATGTACCTGACAGCCAGGTATCACTCCATCCTGTTCCTTGTTTTCTGAATCACAGTCCCGCCGCAAACTGTTCCACTTCCGCAACACTAAATTCTGTGTCCTCCGCAATCTCCTCAACGGTAAGTTTTCCTCTCTTGAGCAGCTTGAGGGCTGTCTTCTTCTTGGTCTCATCTATACCCTAACTTTTCCCCCGTTCTATTCCCCGTTCTATCCCCTGCTTTAAAATGATTCTTGCTTCTGTCTCAATCAATGCTCCACCCATGATATCACCTATACCTTTCCGCACATTCTCATATTTTTGCGCAATCTCTCTGATTACATCCCTGGACAGTTCAATAATTGTACGTTTTTCGAAAGCTCCAATTACCCCCTGTTTTTCAAGCTCATGCAGCCTTTCCAGAATCTTTCTAAATTCTGTCTCCGTTTCTGCCGGCCTTTTTACATTGTTTTTATACACATCAAAATTCTTCTCATGTGAAAAAATATAAAATGGGATCAACATCAGTAGACGCTTGTCAAGAATTTCGTCAAGTGAATAATCCTGCACTTTCATAATCGGTATATCATATTCTACATTCCCACCCGGCGTAACTATCACATACTTCATTTTATTCGGTGTCTTTTTATATGTCCTGAGATACAGCACAGCCGTGTTGGGAAAAGTTACTGTCCATGTCTCTTTGGCAATCTCCCCCTCGTCAAGCGCGATCTGCGCGTCATACTCAAAAAGCCTTACTGTAATCCTTCCATCCGGCAAACTACTCTCACATTCCAGATAATATCTCCTGCCCATAATCCTGAAATTAGTATCCGTTATTCTTTCCTTGTCCGCCCCGTCCTGCCGATCTATAAAGTGTTCATTCGGGAAAAAAGAAAGATTCTCTTCCCCTGTATATGTCTCCCAAAAATCTCGTTAATGATAGGAATAATTAGCTTACGACAGTCATTCAGAATCGTCCGAAACACCCCGTCCTATATATTTCCCATTCCATTTCCTTCCTAAAGTAAGTAACTTGATTGTACCATTATTTTACTCTAATTTCAAGCGACCTGAGCGTACATGCAACCTTCTTGCCCCTGATTCTATTCCTACAAAGTTTACCCTGCCTTTTCGTTTATTTAGAATAAATCTTTCTGTATATATGTTAGCACCTCTCTCCTGCGCTGGCAATAACGTATCGGTCACTATGCGCACAAAAAATCAACTTCTGGTTGTATTCAACAATAGCACCCTGCAAATATCTCTTTTACACGGAAAAAACATTTCGAAACGCTCTGTAAGTCTTATCCATCCCCTCTTCCAGGGACGTATATGTCATCCCAAGCTCCTGGATACTTCTGGCATTGTCATACAGTTCGGTCTCCGATCCCCTTACCGCAAATGGCAGCGAAATTCCCTGTTCCAGAGCCTGCTTCGCAGTCATGGGCAGTTCCCTGACCGGCCCCTCACAGACCTGTAACAAAGCATCCGCCAGAGAGTCGTAAGTCTCCGGCTCTCTTTTGCAAATATTGTAAGCCCTCCCGTAGGCTTCCCGATTCAGCAGACACTTTCTGATGGCCTCCGCCGCGTCCTTCACATATACCAGCTGAAACTGCCCTTCCGCGTCCGTGATTCTGGGCAAAACCTGCTGTTGCACCATCATTCTGATATAAGTGGACTCCCTGGGAGCATAGTTATATGGCCCATATAGAATCCCCGGCCGCAGCACTGTCCAGGCAACATCCAGCTCCCCGCAGACACGGCATATTTCTCTCTCCAACGCTACCTTGCCCGCAATGTAGACTCCCGCCTCCCCCGGCAGACACCTGTCCTCAAAAGGAGCATCCTCCGATTTATAGCCCCCCTCGCCCCGGCGGTACACATCCACAGTGCTAATGCTTATATACTGTGCCGGCTTAACAGGCATATTGTCGAGCACGCGTCGGATATCTCCCGCCTCATAGGCGCAGAAGTCCACAACAACTTCATATTCCCCGGGCAGCCCCCGCCATACTGCGGGATCTCTGCGGTCTCCTCTTACCTGCGCTGCTCCCAGTTCTTCCATAGAGTAGGTTCCCCGGTTCACCACTGTAATTTCATGCTGCCCTCTCGCCAGCATAACAAATACCCTGCCATAAAAATAACTGCCGCCGATCACAAGAATTTTCATAATCTTCGCATTCCTTTCCTGGTTGTACATCAATGTACATATTCTTTCGCTTTTTCCCTTAAGAAGTGTCCATAAATGTCTTCACACCCCCTGGACAGGGGGAGCTCAAAGGGAAAGCACCCTGTGTTCCCTATTTCATATAAAGGCCCACCACCTGCATATCCGCGTCATACCCAACCTGAATAGTCACAATCTGTTTTTCATATTGCGCCTTGACCATGACAACGGCATAATCTCCCTCTTCCATCTGCTGTCCGCTGACCGTTGTACTGTCAATCCGGGTGAAAGTTCCCGCGCCGCCAAAAGTCTCCACACAGGCCGACCGCAATTCATCCACTGACAGCACCTGCTTCATATCCTCCCTGAAAGTATCATAAACCTGTCCATACTCTCCCGCGTTCAGCCAGTCTACAATCTGTACGGTTTGCCGCTCCAACTGCTCCTGCGCGAACACCTCCGCCAGGGGCATGGTCTGAACGCCGCAGCCAATTAGCAAAATCACCGTCAACAACATTATAATGCCTGTCCTTCTATTCTTTCTCATCCTGCTATTGTTTTCCTCCGACCTCATATTTCCACACCTGGCCAACCTCTTCCGATATGCCATACAAAGAGCCGACTGCATCCCCGTTCTCTCAGAGCGACGGGTTTTCCATTAAGTACTAAGCGCAGAACATCCTACTCTGCCTGCCATGATACAATGCGGTTGCCCCATACACCATTCGAAAACATCTGACGCAGGGTGTTTTGCCAAGTATACCACAATCCCCATCAGATATCCAGAGAAAACCACCCTGGACTGTTCTGTTTTGCCACTCCCTTCAGACACAAATGCATCAATATGGTTAAAAGATTGTTGGAAAATGTGCGAAACCCTCTTTCTGTGAGTTTGACCTGCAATTGTTCACGAATTCTTTCCAGGGGCTGAGGGTACAGATCCAGGGCCTCCAGTACCACCGCCTCCTCCGGCGTGACTGGCGGACGAACGCGGCCATCAGGAGAACTGGTCTGTCTGGAAACACAGCGCGCCAGCTTCTCGGGAAATGACTGCCGCAATTCCTCCATAAAATCCCTGGGGGACAGAAAAACCAGCGCGCCGTCCTTGACCAGCTTATTGCATCCGTCGCTGAGTCTGTCTGTGATCCGCCCCGGGACCGCATAAACCTCCCGCCCCTGCTCCAGCGCCATGTTCACTGTAATCAATGTGCCGCTTTTCTGCCGGGCTTCCACCACTACCAGCGCGTCCGCAAGACCGCTGACAATCCGGTTGCGTGGCGGAAAAAGCTGAGGCCTGGGAGCCGTACCCGGCGGATAGGTGGAAAGGATTCCGCCCTGAACCAAAAGGCGGTCATAGATGGGCTGATTCCCCTTGGGATAGCAGATATCCACTCCGTTCCCCAGGACGGCATAGGACTCCCCTTCCGCATCCAGTGCCGCCAGCTGGCTGATACCATCTATCCCTCTGGCCATTCCGCTGATCACCTGCACCCCTGCGGTTCCCAGTTCCCTACCCAACTGCGCCGCTACAAAATGCCCATATTCCGAGCATTCCCTGGCCCCCACCACTGCCACTGCCAGTTTCCGGGCCTGGGGAAGCCGTCCTCTATAGTAGACACCAAAGGGATGATCCGGGATATGTCGCAGTCCTTCCGGATATTCCGCGTCCGCTGTACAGACAAAGGAAATCTGCTTCTCTGAAAGTCGGGCATACTCCCCGTCCAAGTCCCAGTTGTTCCGCGTCTTCAAAAGTTTCTCCAGCCTGGTTTTGTCCAGCGTCACCGCCAGGCTTTTCTCTGTAGCCTCATATACCGCCGCCCCTGTGCCAAAAGCCTCCAGGAGATGCTCCCTGGCCGCCGTTCCCAGCCCTCTGACATTGGCAAGCCAATATGTATATTTATCCATTATATCCATGCCCCCTCTGTAAAGCGATAGGCCAGCGCTTCGCTGAGATGTTCCTCCAGTATGCGCTCTGAGTGCCCCAGATCCGCTATGGTCCTGGCCACCTTCAACACCCTGTGATAGGTTCTGGCACTTAATTCCAGCTGTCTGTACGCCGTCTCCATAAGCAGTCTCTCCTCCCTGCCCAATTCGCAGTAGCGTTCCAACTCCCCCGTCTCCATATCTCCGTTAAAAGAATGTTTTTTTCCGCGAAACCGCTCTTCCTGGGCTGCTCTGGCCTCCACCACTCTCTGCCTGATTTGAGCGCTGCATTCCCCCTCCCCGATAGACTGCAGCTTTTGTAAATCAATACGGCTGGTCTCCACATACATATCCATACGGTCCAGCAGAGGACCCGAAAGCCTGCCCCAATATTTTGCCAGTTCCCTCTCCGTGCAGCGGCACCTATTTTTATCGGGGAAATAGCCGCATCTGCAAGGGTTCATGGCGCACACCAACATAAAGTCCGCCGGATAGATATAATTACCCTGGGCCCGAGCTATATTGACCCTGCGGTCCTCCAGAGGCTGCCTGAGACACTCCAATATATTTTGGGGAAATTCGGTCAATTCATCGAGAAACAAGACACCTCTGTGAGCCAGCGAAATGGCTCCGGGATGAATGTGGACACCGCCTCCGATCAGGGCGGCTCCTGAGATCGTATGATGCGGACTTTGGAAAGGCCTTCGGAGAATCAACGGATGCTCCTGGTCCAGCATTCCTGCCACACTGTAGATAGTTGACACTTCTATGCTCTCCTGCCAGGTCATAGGTGGCAGAATACCCGCCATGGCCCTGGCAATCATGCTTTTTCCTCCTCCGGGCGGTCCCGACATCAGCAGATTGTGGAAGCCTGCCGCTGCAATCTCCGCCGCCCTTCTGGCAATTTCCTGCCCCCGGATCTGCGAAAAATCATTGTCAGCGCAATATGGTTCTTCCTCCAGGATTTCCCGGGTGGAACAGGGCTGCGCAGGCAGCAGTTCCTCCTGTCTTCCCGTATCAGTTTCCTGCAAAAAAGCCGTCAACTGTTGGATATTGCAGGCTCCGCGAATCCGAACCCCCGGTATCACGCTGCCTTCCATCCGGTTGCCCCAGGGAATGATACAGGCGCTTATACCCCTCTGGACTGCTTCCTTCACTATGGGGAGTATGCCGCTGATGGGCCTGATCTCCCCGTCCAGTCCTAATTCCCCCGCAAACAGGATATTCTCCGTGGCTTCTCTGGGGAAATACCCCAACGTCTGTAGAATGCCGACGGCAATGGGCACATCAAACCCCGTCCCGTCCTTCTTCAGATTTGCCGGAGCCAGGTTGATAGTGACCTTCTTCGGTGGAATATCATAGCCCGCGTTCTTCAAAGCCACCTGCACCCGCTCCCGTGCTTCCCGTACTTCACTGCTAAGGGAACCCACCATGGAAAAACCCGGCAATCCCGTAGAGATATCCACCTCCACATGAATCATATTGGCCTCCACACCAAAAAGAGACCCTGTCAGTATAGAACTGTACATAAAAACTCCTTCCCTTATGTAATTTCATTCCTGCTTGAAAATGGGGAAATAACGAAAAATGTATTAAATGAATAAATCAGAAATAAATATGTTTTCAGAAATTTTAGCAGAAAGCGTAATTCTTTGCAAGTATTTTCTACAAATTTATAATAATTTTATAAATTATAAAACACTTCCAGTCCTCCTGTCCCCCAGTGTACTGACACATTTTATAACATTTCCCCGCCAAATTCACCTAAAAAAGAGCGGCCTCAAAGGCCGCCCCCTATATATTCCCTATCCCGTTCAGACAATGCACTTACTGCTCCACCAAATTCAGCAACTTACCTGTGATTTCCGCCATATTGGATGACACCTGTTTTGTGTTCTGAGAAATCTGCACGTTCTCCTCCACCACACCTGATATCCTTTCAATCTGATTTACCGCGCCTACCACGATATCCACATTCTGCCTCACCATGTCCGTGATGGCCAACACATCCTGATTGGATTTTTCAATGTCCTCCGCCACCACGCCAAAAGCTCTTACTGTCTGCTCCGTAATTCTCTTTCCGCTTTCCACCGCATTGATGGAATTGGTAATCAGTTCATTGGTTTCCTTGGCCGCCTGAGCGCTTCTTGCCGCCAACTCACCTACCTGGGCAGCTACTACCGCAAAACCCTTGCCCATCTCGCCCGCTCTGGCCGCCTCGATAGAGGCGTTGAGGGAGAGCATATTGGTCTGTTGGGCGATGGAGTTAATCTCACCGATGATTTTTTCTATGGCCGCTGACATCTCGCTGATCTTCTCCATGGAATCGCTGAGTAATTCCATCTGCCCCTGGGTCTGCGTGATTCTCTCCGTAGTATGCCCCGTCTCTCTGGTGATCCTGACCGTTGCATCCACGCTGCTGTTTAATTCTCTGGTCAGCTGATTCATGATCCCTTTCAGATCTTCCACAGCCTTTTCCTGCTCTCCTGTGCCATTGTAAATATGATCCGCATTCTCCTGATTCTTGCCGGATACCGCATCCAATTCCCTACAGGCATCCTTGACATTCTGAATCAGCATCTGGGTATTTTCCATATCCCTTTTTTGCCGCTCCAACAATTTCTCATTCTCCCGCAGGTTTTGACCGATATTCTCCACCATTCTATTCATGCTGCCAGAGAGCATGACAAACTCCGGATTCCCCTCCTCGTGAACCTCCGTGTCAAAGTTCCCCTCCGCGATCCCCCTCATGGAGTTAGTGATGCGATTGATCCCCTGCACAATCTTGCTGTCCACCATATGATTAATCAGTACCAGGAGCACACCAAAAATCAACACCATACTCAGAGATACCACCAGGGTCTGATCGCGGCGCTGGGTGAAATATTCATTGGCGGGCATAAATGTGCCGATAATCTTTCCCTCATATTCTTCCGCCAGATAGAAACCGCTCACACCGCCGATCCTGGCTCTGCCCTTGCCCGTAAGCCTGGAAGGAAAGCCGGCATCCGTGGCAGAAGTTCCGATTAGAGCCGCATCGGGATGCGCCAGAATCTCCCCGCTCGATGCGTCGATGGCATAGATATATCCTTTTTCTCCAAAGTCAATATCCTTCAACACCCTGTCCAAAGCCGTGCTGGCAAGCATATCTTCCAAAACTTCGGGTCTTACCCCCACCTGTACCAGTCCCTTTTCGTCCTTTCGGGCCACACCGATATACTGCATGACCACGCCCTCCGCCACATTGACCTGGGGCTCCTGAACAATCTCGATGGAAGGATCATCCACAATTACCATGAATGCGTTGGACTGTTCTCCGCTCTTCATGTCAAATCCCACATAAGAGTCAATGGTGCTGCTGGTAATGATTCCGTTCTTGTCAATGATATGTAATTCATTTACCATCAGTCTGTCCCTGATCTCATTGAGCCTGACCGTATCGCCCGCAAGAGTCCTGTCTGCGGCCAGGATATCCGCGAAAGCTCTGGTTTTGGCCAGATTGTCCTCGCTCAGGTTGTTGGTGAGCCGCTCTATGTTCTCTTCATTGCTGACCAGCTTCTCTCTTACATCCTGTAGTTTGGCGCGGCTGGAAGCTGTGTTATTCCTCTGAGTGATAACCGTCTGCAATACAAAAATGGACGTGATCGTGACAATAAGCGCTGCCAGCATATAGGCAAACAAGCGTTTAGTAAAGATTTTCTTCATGTGCGTGTTTTCCTTTCCTAAAATTTGCTATTCAATCTTCGTCCGTATACCGCCAGCGACACCGCAATATAGCATAAAACCTATATATAGAAGCAGAATCTCCAAACTTACCTTATTCCCGCATAGCGCAAACTATGCCTACGGTATTACGACAACTGGAATTAGGGATACTGATCATATACCCATCTGTACTTGGAAATCCGCTTCCATATCATTCCTAAAACAAGTTTATGTGATATATCATCAAAAAGCAATAGATAAATAGAATTTTTGTAAAAATTTGACGGCCTACAGTAAAAAGACTTTGTCAATTCTCCCTGTACGGATGGCCGTGTCCACTCGCACTGCCAGGTTTTGCGCACTAAGACATAGATATTCCAATACCTGCGGGTCATTACAATAAAATCTGCCGACCATTTCCCGGATACTGCCCTCTATTTCATTTTCCATTTCGGACACGGAAAGCGCCTGAAACCGGGCAGACAGCAGATCAAGCTCCCCCTCCTCAAATCCCATTTCTTCCAGGGGTTTTTGCAGGAAAATATGCCCCAGGACATTTCCCAGCAAAACTTCACATATATTCTCATACATATCTCTGTATCCGGAATTATATTTCTCCAACACAGACCTTACATACACACTGCCAAATCTGCCAAGAAACCTCTGTTCCGCCGAAACGGCGCATAGATAGCCGTATACCCTGTCTGCCCCACCGCGAAGACTCAGATCCACCGTCACCGGATAATCCAATGTCAAAATGGTATCCTGAGGACAGAATTTTGCGTCATATCGCTTTAAAAATTCCGGAATGCCCTTCCGCACCGTGTCACGCAGACATTTGACCCCATAATCTTCAAAGGATACAGACATTTCGTTATAGATTTCTCTGATCCGGTACGCTTTATCCATTACTAGCTTTGCGCCCAGCGCATATTGTTCCTCCACGGAAATATCCACCCGGGCTACCGTATCGGAAGCCTGGCTCCAATACTCGTCCAGACAATATAGAATCGCTTCCATCAGCATCTGAGCTTTTTCATAACACACGGATGTGTTTTCAAAACCGGCATACTTCCGGGCCATCTTTGTTATGATCGGAAATAGTTCCTCCATCTTATAGTCCATATAATTTCCCTCCTCCGTTCATCCCCTGAAATTCTCTTTTCTGCCCGTTTCAATTATTCTGCGACAACGCCAGTATATACAGCTCCCTATCCCAACGCTGCACAATATCAAACTGGGAGAACTCTCCCTTTCCCCCGGTTCCGGCATACCCCCGGTATCCCGCTCTGATGGCTTGGGCAAAAATTTCAAGACAGGTGCTTTCCAAATATTCCAGATCCCCAAAGCAGACTGTCTCAAACTGCTCCTTCATAAAAGACAACAGTTCCTCATCCGTGATCTCGTCATCCATCTCATTCTTATACAGGTAAAATATTTCCTGTAGCCGGATCAGAGTATCCACATATTCCTCCTGCGATATATAGGCGGAATCACAGAATACATAGATAATCTGAGGCAGAATTCCCTGCCCGAACTCAACCCTTCTCGCATCCTTCAAAATCCGGGGCTTTTCTGCCAGCAAAATATCCATATCCTCCGCCGAAAGTGTCAACCCGTACTTTTTCGAATAACGGTTTGTCTCTTGCACCTGCTCCAGCCACGTCTGCCCATTCATAAGTTCCATCCAGTTTTCCACTCCCATGTGTGCCTCCCTGTCAAGATTCCGTATGCCTGCGGACAGCGCGCTGCCCCGGAATACGTTGTTTGTGTCACGTTCATGGAACATAGTATAATCCCGGTGTAAAAACGATACAAGCCTTGATTTTCATGCAAATTTGTGGTAATATAATATCAGAAAAACCGCATGCTCCGCTATTTGAGAGCTGCGGTTTCTTCTATTTCTATCGTATACACAGAACGGCCTGCTTGAGTCCCTTCCCCAATACCGGTATTCCGTGTTCTTCTTTTCCCGGCCTCAATACATAATCTCCCGGATTCGCCTCATCTCTTCCCACACATTGTCTCCATAATTGCTGACCAATACAGTCAATATGTTTTTCCCTGGATGATACTCCGACAGAAAACTCACTCCCGGATCACATCCCTGAAAATAAGGAATATCAAATTCTCCTCTGTCCAGAATCCACACGCCATACCCGTAATAGCCTTCCGCAGCGTCCGCTCCTTCACCACTCTGCCTTCGAAGCATCCGGGAGACCATGCCCGGGGAAAGCAGCTTTCCGTTCAAAAGGCCCTCCCAGAAACGTGCAATATCCGGCACAGTGATAAAAGCCCCTCCCGCACCGGTACCCTTGGCATCCACACTGTAAATATTGGTGCGGTAACTGTCTGTGGCCCCATCATAGATATAGCTGGACGCGCATTTGGCCGGCAGCCGGTCCAGTTCATAATACCCCGTGTCCCCCATGCCGCACAGGTCAAAAACATGTCCGCGCAGATAGCTGTCAAACTCCATATCGGTCACTTTTTCCAGAATCATGGCCAGAAGCACATATCCTGTATTGTTATATTGAAACCGTTCTCCCCTTTGATACATCATTTCCTTATGTATAAACAGGGGAAGCAGGTCCGAGTTATGGCGAATCCTGTAATTGGGAAAATCCACCCACAATTCCTCATACTCTTCCATAATGCTCTCGTCAAAATAATCCGGTACACCGGAGGTGTGGATGAGCAGCTGCTCCACCGTCACCAGCGGATCTATGCGGCACAAATCCAAATCCAGCAAACTACCCAGCGTGTCCTCAAAGCGCAGCTTCCCCTGCTCAATCAGCTGTAGGATGCCCACCGCCACAAACACTTTCCCGGCGGAGGCGCTGGCAAACTTTGTCTCCGCCGTATTAGGGATCTGATTGGCCAGATCGGCATAGCCCGTCGCTCTCTGAAATAGAACCTTTCCGTCCCGGCACACCATCTCCGCCCCTCTAAAACTCTTTTGCAGTTCATTTTCCAATTCAAACATATTTCTTACCTCCTGTTTTAATCGCCGCACGATGGCTCTAAAAGGTATAGTCCCTTGGGCCTACACGAAAGCATTTCAGATCTTCTCCTGCCGACCAAGGTCTTTCTCCCAGAACATCCACCGGATGCAGGGCTCAAAACCGATCTTTTCGCAAAAGGGATTTCCCCTGATCGATCCGGCATACGTAGCCACAGCCTTATGCCCGGGAGCAGGCCTCTGTCAGCTATGCGATCAGCCATCATGACTTTTTTCCACCTAAAACTTCGGATATCCCCCCACGGCGCATATCTCCCATGGCCCACCGATTCATCCGGCGGCAAAATGCCTCCAACCATAGAATCCTTTAGAGTATGGATTCTATGGTCGTAAAGAACAGAATACACGCTCCGGGGGATTCCGTGTCACAAAAAAGACGAACAATCCCCACCGGAATCGTTCGTCCTCATTTCCATAGGCATGATGCCAGAAAATCCCATATTGTACTCGAATGCGTAACATCCAGACTCATCTCTGTACGCATATCAAAGTTTTTGCCGGAACATTATACCACAAAATCTTACCGCAATCGCTGCGTACAGCCGGCTGTATGTACCATATGGAACCTGTATGCGCACAGATCCGGGGCCCGGGCTCCACAACTTACAACTTTGCCTGCGGTATTATGATCCGTATAAATGGGGTCTTAAACAAGATGATTCGTCGATCTTCTGGGTATTATAACAAAGCGCACTACTGCGCCGACATCCATATCCCTGTCATATTTTCTCCCATAGACTACTGAATCATCTTTTCACCCCTTTCTCTTTTCCGGTCTCAGCTTACCACGCAAACACCCACAGGTCAAGTCCCCTATTTAAATATAAATCAGCTTTCTCCACTCATTGATAAGTTTCTCACAGCTTTCCACATCCAGTTCCTCCACGGCTTCCTTCATCTCCGCAAAGCACCGGGCCTCTCCATCCTCCAAAATTACCTGTTCCAGCAGCCCTGCCACCCTGTCCATCTCGTCCATATCCAGGTTATCCACAGCCTCCTGCATCTCGTCCAGATACGTCCATATCTTCTGTGCATCATAGACGGCATCAGGCTTTTTTTCCTCCTCCGGGCTCTCAAAATACTGCGCCAGAATCGGTTCAAAAGCACGATATCTCTCCAGCAATTCCCTGTGATGCTCACGGATAAACACGGTCTCCCCATTATGGCCCGCCAGCTCCATTTGCGCCGCCAGCTCCGAAAGTTCCATGGCCCCCACCTGTCGGGAGGAACTCTTAAGCGCATGTGTCTCAATGGTATAGGTTTTCCAGTCCTCCTCCTCCAGATATTGCTCCAGCGCCTTCGCCTTTTTGGGAATTACCCGATAGTACTCCTTCAAAACCTGTAAATACAGTTCCTCGTTTCCCACCAGCCGCAGGGCCTGCTCCACATCCAGCTGCGGGATATCAATCCTCTTTGCTCCCTCTGGTATCAGCTCGTATTCCCTGCATTTTTCTTTATTTTCCACGCGCTGTAGCTTTTCAGGGGACAGCCACTGCCTGATCTTGGCCACAATGACTTTGGTCTCGATGGGCTTTGCCACGAAATCATTCATCCCCTCCACCAGAAACATCCCCTGCATCTCCTCCATCACATTTGCGGTAAGCGCAATAATAGGAACATTATTGTAGTCCTCATGGAAACGGCGAATGAGCCGGGTTGTCTCTATCCCGTCCAGTTCCGGCATCATATGATCCATAAAGATCAGGTCATAGTGCTTTTTTTCTATCATTTCGAGAGCCTGCTTTCCGCTGGTAGCCTTTTCGACCCGCATCTGCAAAGGCGCAATTATCCCTTCCGTCACTATGAGGTTCACATGATTGTCATCCACTACAAGGACATCCGCGTCCGGCGCGATAAAGCCCATTCCTTCATCCTCTGACTCGTCCTCATCCGCATACAGATCCTCATGTTCCAGTATTTTATTCAGTTCCAGTATGTAGAGCGGTTTTCGGACTGTCATTATATTGGGCAGATCCGCGTTCAACTGTTCTTTAAAACCGGCCAGCAGCACGCCTGTGATCCCAGGATGCGTTTCCAGATACTTTTGTACCTGACGGGTATAACATACGCTCTCCACAAAGAAAAATTCCGCCTGTCCCTCCTCCACTTTGTTAAAGTCTTCCTGGCTTTGCACGCAAACAGGCTCCACGCAGAGCGCTTTGAGCATTTTCTCCATATTGCTCCGCACACACTTGTTTTCGCACAATAGTCCGGCTGTCCTTGCCATCCTTTGCGCTTTACCCACCTCAATCGCCGGGGTGCCGTCCAGAACAATCTGCGGAATCTCAAAGGAAAAACAGCTCCCCTTTCCATACTCGCTGTCTACCCTGATTTCTCCCTTCATCAGAGTAATCAGCTGTTTTGAAATCGCCAGTCCCAGTCCGGTTCCCTCTATATTACGGTTTCTTTTGCTGTCCACCTGCTGAAAAGATTGAAACAGTTTTCCCATATCCTCCTTCTTGATTCCGATTCCGGTGTCCTGCACAGAGACTTTGAGCACAATCTCTCTGTCAGACTTTTTCTCATAATTTATCGAGAGAAAAACACAGCCCTCCTTTGTGAATTTAACCGCATTGGTTGCCAGATTCAGTATAACCTGCTGAATGCGTATATGGTCTCCCATCAGCTGCCGGGGAATATCCGGCGCTACGTCCACCACAAACTCCAGCTTTTTATCTCCAATCCTGGCCATAATAAAACTGGAAATATCCTTTACGACGGAAAACATTTCATATTCCGCCAGATTGATGTCCATCTTTCCTGATTCAATTTTGGAGAAATCCAGAATATCGTTAATAATTTTAAGAAGTGTATTGCCAGATGCTTTAATCTGCTTGACATATTCTCTTGCGACGGGAGACAATTCTTCCCGCAGAGCCATCTCTGCCATACCGATCACAGCGTTCATGGGCGTACGAAGCTCATGACTCATATTCGCCAGAAAATCTGACTTCATATGCGCTTCCCGTTTCAATTCTCCGCTCATCTGTAAGGTCAAATGCTGTTTATACGCCATGCTGGACAACATTTCCCCCATATCATACATATATTGGGCGATATGTTCTATTCTTTCCCGTGAAAAGACAGGTATCCTGGAAGCCGCCTCCACATATTCCTCCGGAGGAATCCCCAGTTCCTGCGCATAGGACCATACCTGTTCCTTGGTCAGAGGCTCCGTCAATACCTGCCCCCCTAAAAAACATCCCAAAAATTGCCCGTTTACCAAGATGGGTGCCGCGAAATCCGTCAGTCCAGCATGACAGATATAAATTTCCGGCGCTCTTTTCAACATGGCCTCCTGCGCCCCCCGCTTGTCGCATAACTGGCACCGCCGCAGGCCCTCCGGAGACCTCTTAGTGTATTTGGAGCAGAAGTCGCAGTTAGAGGTATGCTCCACCAGAGCCACTCCATTTTCATCGGAAATCCCTGCCGAAATTCCTTCGGTGGCAGAAAATGATTCCTGCACCCGCTGTAGAATCTCCATGTCAAACAATTCCTTAATATGCAATCGTTCCATTCTGATCCCCTCCACTTTATCATATTTCTGCAAATATACCATCCTAACTCCATGAAAATCTTGTTTTTATAAAACCTTTCCTATATTATACCGAATGTCCATGCATTTGTACCCGTATATAATTCCCGGCTCCAACTACACTTTTCCAATACTATGCTATTTTTATTCGCAGTTATTCCCGTCTCTGATCCGTTCAACAGACTCTCTTTTTAAACCTAATATTATTTTAAAGGGACACCTTTTTTTTGTCAACGTAAAATACAGGCTAGCCCATGATTGACCTGCCCCTCCCCATATGTTATACTGTTTAACGACCCGGTCAGAGCAGATATTTTCGGCTCTCTGCCATGGATATGAAAAAATGTAAACTACGCCGCAAATAAGAAGGAGGCATCTGCCATGTTCAGAGAAATGCGAAGGAAATCACAACTGCTGGACGAACGCCAAAGCATTGCGATTCTGGAAAAGGGAACCGCAGGAGTGCTGGCTCTGTCTGGAGACGAGGGGTATCCCTATACAGTTCCCCTCAGTTATGTGTACAATGCATCCAAAATATATTTCCACGGCGCCGTAAGCGGGCACAAAATAGATGCCCTCAAAGCCGCAGACAAGGCATCTTTCTGTGTGGTGAGTCAGGATCTCATCGTGCCCGAAGAATACACCACATACTACAAGAGTGTAATCGCCTTTGGCAGAGTCCGGATTCTGGAAGAGGAGTCCAAAAAAAGAGCTGCCATTGAACTGCTGGCCCAAAAATACCATCCCGCCGACACACAGGAAGGGCGCGCATCTACCATTCATGATGCCTGGCCCCGCATGTGTATACTGGAATTTACCATAGAACATATGACCGGAAAAACCGCCAGAGAATGCATGGACTAAAACGATGTGACTCCCTTCATATTTTCTTAAAAACCGTATTCCCCACTGCAATATGTCTGACCCAAATAACACCGTTCTCTTCCACTATATCATATAATAGCCGGTCCTTATCCATTAGCTGCCCATAAAGTTCGCTATATGCACTGCCCTGGGCAAAAGGAAATGCCATATGTGTAAAAATCTGTTTCTCCTTATGCAGGCCATTTTGAGCAAACATTCGCTCCAGTTCCTCCTCTGTATAAAATCGAATGTGGCCGTCTTTCTTAATCTTCATAAATGCATCTATTATGCCCCCCTGATCCTTCTTTGCTCTTACAGGATCTGAGAGCATGACTTTTCCGCCCAAACATAGAAGTCTGCTTATTTGTCTCACTGCACTCTCCGGATTGGGGAAATGATGAAAGGCGTATCTTGACACAACCAGGTCAAAACTCCCCTCCTCAAATGGATACTCTATCCCATTGAATGTCTGGAAAACAAGGTTTGTTTTCCCCTCCTTTCTGACGCGCTCTCTGTTTTTATCTATAATGCCTCCTGCGATATCAATTCCGAAAACCAATGCTTCCGGATATATTTCCGCAAGCGGGAAAGCGAGATAACCGGTCCCTGTTCCGATATCCAGAATACTTTTATAGCAACCGCCCTGTATCAGCTCCAGCAGCAAAGCCAAATGTCCGTCATCCCTTATAACCTCTGTATACACCTTATGTTGAAGAATCCTGTCAAAACTTTTCCTTGCCTGTCTAACCTGTTCCAATTCCCAATTCATAACCATGTTCCCTCCTATTCCTGAATTGTAGCACAGGCAAATAAAAACGCCAAGTGCGTTTCATAAGCACCTGGCGCCTGTTTCAAAGGAACATATGTATATTTTTTACCTGTAATTGCTTATCTTTGTCACTATAAAATCGTTGGTCCCCGTAATATTTCGTATTGTAAGCATACGTTTCACGTCCAAAAAAAGCATCGAACTTTGGTATCACTCATTTGCTTTATTTGTCTGCCGGCAACTTGAACTTGGCAATCAGGGAGTCCAGTGTGGCGGCCTGAGCGGACAACTCTTCACTGGTTGCGGATGACTCCTCCGCCAGAGCCGCATTGGTCTGGATGACATCGGAAATCTGATTGACACCGATCTCCGCTTCCTTCATTGTGACAGCCTGACTTTCAGAGACTGTACTCACATCCTTGGAAGAATTTGCCACTGACCTGATTCCGTCCACTACGGTCTCAATGGAAGCTGCGGCGCGACCTGCCACCTTGTTACCATTTTCCACTTCCTGCATGGTCCCCTCGATCAAAGCCCTGGTATCCACAGCAGATTTGCTGCTCTGTTCCGCAAGCTGTCTGATCTGATCTGCCACCACGGAAAATCCTCTTCCCGCTTCCCCGGCTCTTGCCGCCTCGATGGAAGCATTCAGGGAGAGAAGGTTGGTCTGAGACGCAATACTCTCGATCTCGGAAATAATATTGCCGATTTTCTTTGAAGTTTCATTGATACGATTCATGGCCTCAACCATTTCCTTCATATCCGCGCTGCTCTCGTCCGCTACATCCGCATATTTCTGAGACAGCTGATAAGCCTCCTGCGCGGAAGCCGCTGCTTTCTCCGCAGCATCGGTAATCGTAGTAATTGTGGCCTGTAACTCTTCCACAGCGCCCGCCTGCTCTGTCGCGCCCTCGGCAAGGCTTACAGCCGTCTCAGCCAGATGACCGGAGCCTTCTGTAACCTGAACGGAGGACTCTCCTATAGAACGAATGGTATCTATCAGACGATATTTGAGCTTCCTGGATGCCTCATACAACTGCTGGAAGTCTCCCACATACCGGGTCTTATCCTTGGACTTTACAGTAAAGTCGGCCTCCGCCATCTGTCCCAGGGTATAATTCATATCAGATATAATAAAGTCCAGCGACTCCGCCATATTCTTCGCGGCATTGACCATCTCGCCCACTTCATCCCTGGCATCCGTATCCGGAAAAGGAGTAAATAAGTCGCCCTTGGCAAAATTCTCCAGCCTGTTCCCCAGCTGAATCAGAGGGGTCGAAATACCAACCGCAATATGATTCCCCAGACGAAGAGAAAACAGCAACGATACGGTGATAACTACCGCAATCGCCACTACCAGCAGAATACATACTATTACCATAGTGGTAGACATGCTGTTTCCGTGTTCCACCTTCACATCCATGATATCAATCAACTTATCATTGATATCGTCAAACATGGGAGCCAACTCTGTCAGCGCCTTATCCTGCGCCTGCTTCTCCCGTTCTGTGTCTATGACCGCCCCCAGATCCAGAATTTCACCTTCCAGTTTCCAATAAGCCTCCAGCTTACTAGAGATATCCCTGTAGATATTCTGGTTCTCCTTGGTCACCATAAACTTTTCCAGTTCCGCAAAACTTCTGTTAAAATTTTCCACATATTCATCATGCGCGCTGCGCAGACTCTGCACAGCGTCAAGTTCATCATACCCGATGCATCCGCGCAGGGCTGATCTGGCTTCCGCAAAATATGTCATGGCCTTGCCCACATCTCCCTGCGCAAATCCATAATTCTTCAATGCAGAGGCATAGACCGCCGCCACCACAATCAATACGACCAATACCATCACCGCGACCGCTGCCGGAATACCCGATGCCATCAAAAAAGCATAGGACAACCTCTCTTTGATTCGATACTTATTCAGTTTTTTACCCATTACTACTTCCTCCTCCTCGCATCCGCCTCCTATAAGCGGGTATCATAAACGTTTCAGACTAAAAGTCGAAAACTGTCTCTATATCGCACACTTATCTCAGGCAGTACAATTCGGTTATCTAATATGCAACATATTAAGTATCTGGCAATCTTCTGCCACTTTCATCTGATTAATTTTTAGTATAGCATAAATAAATATTCTTGTAAATAAACATCCCGTCTGTTTTACTGATTTTTTGCTTTCTATCTTTATAGTCTTACAATATTATGAAAATTTTACCGTCCGGATTCATATGGCTTTGCGTTCCTGCCCTGCTCTGCCAGTACGGATGCCTTATACGACAGAGCATCCGCCGTGTCCGGAATCCTTTTCCCACATCTGCACAAAAGGCATTACGCAATCACCAGCTTAACATACTCCTTTCCACTCTCGAACACTGTCTGACAATATACATGTTTTACCGACCATTTCCAGCAACTGACAAATATCACCTGCGCAGTCCGCGCCCAATTCCAAATAACAAATCTCCGAATCCGCCCTGTTCAGACTCGTGTAGAAATCCGCCACATACGCATAATACTTGTCCAGAATATCCTCCAGAGGATACCGGGCTATATTGGAGGCAGAATCCCCCTCTCCGTACTGCGGCTCCTGCACGAATGACAGACTACAGAAAAATTCTCCGTCATGCCCGTAAATTCCTTCCCCCACCTTGATATAATCCGGAGAGTTATATTTCTCCGCCGTAAAATCCGAATATTCTTCATAATGTCTCCTATATCTTATTCTCCATGGCATCCGGATCCTGAGCAAACTGAATCGCCAGTTCCCTGTCGATTCTGCCCGCGAAATACAGCTGAGATATGGCCTCGTCCATGGTAATCATACCCAGCTTGCGGTTGGTCTGCATAACGGATGCCAGCTGATGAGACTTGCCTTCGCGGATCAGATTGCGCACCGCGTGGTTGGCGTGCATGACCTCAAATGCCGCCACCCGCCCCCGCCCGTCAGCTGTGGGAATCAGCTGCTGGGAGATAACCGCCTCCAGCACATTGGCCAGCTGCACCCGGATCTGCTGCTGATGATGAGGCGGAAATACGTCGATCACGCGGTCTACTGTGCTGGCCGCGCCGATGGTATGCAAAGTGGACAACACCAAATGACCGGTCTCCGCCGCAGTGATGGCCACACTGATGGTCTCAAAATCCCGCATCTCGCCCACCAGAATCACATCCGGGTCCTCACGCAAAGCCGCGCGCAGAGCGTTGGCATAAGTCTCGGAATCCAGGCCGATCTCCCGCTGATTGACCATGGACATCTTGTGCTGATGCAGGTACTCGATGGGGTCCTCCAAAGTGATTACATGGGCATCCCTGTTATTGTTGATCTTGTCTATGATTGCCGCCAGAGTAGTGGATTTGCCGCTGCCGGTAGGCCCTGTCACCAGAACCAGTCCCCTTTTCCTCTGATACAGGTCCACCACGGATACAGGTACGCCCAGTTCCTCCGGGGACGGTACTTTTGTGCCCACCAGACGAAACGCCATGGCCACCGACCCTCTCTGCTTATAGGCATTGACCCTGTAACGACCCACATTGGGGATGGAGAAAGACATATCATACTCTCCCCTCTCCTCAAACCGATCCCTCTGCACCTCCGTCATAATGGACAACAGAACATCCAGTGTGTCCGCAGGCAACATCCTGGGGTAATTCATGGTAATCAGATTGCCGTTTACACGCATCTTGGGCGGTATCCCCACGGTCAAATGCACGTCCGACGCACCCGCCTCCTTGGCCGCTGACAATATTTCCTCAATTGTTGGCATATATTTTCTCCCCTCTGTTTTGAGTTCCGTCTCTGTACTGCCGGACCATGCAAGAGAGTAATATAAAGCCGCATAGAATATATCTTTATATTCTCATAGCTGCTTGCAGACAATGGGTCCTTTTGTTACGAGGCTGATTCCATTGTACAGGAAAATCCGTTTAATAGCAAGCATCTATTGCGCCGGGCGAAAGCCCTCCCCAAGTCCCTCTCCGCGCAGTTCCATCTCCGGTTCTGTAGGCGCGGCCGGAAAACAGTCATATCCCACCCGGTCCCCCATGGCGGGACGATAGAAGGTGATGCCTTCCAGTTCATAGGAAACCAGTTCATAGCTTCCATAATCCTGCTGCCAGATATAGGCATCAATCAGGTAATTGCCACGAATGTAATCCCCCATCATCACCAGCTTATAACCTCCGTACAGACAGACCAGGACATATAGAATCCTCTGCATGGGCAGCTTTTGCAGGATCACCCCCGCCATCAGCAGATCCACCAACAGCACATAGGCATAGCCGTACCGCAGAATCGGCGCGCTGTACTGCCAGAATGCGCAGGAACTGATCACAGTGGCCAACACCAGCAAAATGTCCAGATTTCCTTTTTTCTTTCTGATCAGACTGAAAACGGCATATCCCACAAACAGCGGGACACACGCCAGGTCCCCCAGTATCAGTAATTTCTCCATGCCGGACAGGGTGGTCGCAAACCAACCGGGGAACCACTCATATATGGGCATGTCCACCAGACCGACATTGTACAGCGCCCGCCCCCAGGTCTTGATCTGTGCTGCGTCCACCGCAATGGGACCGGCAGGCATCTTCCAGTCCACCGAAAACAGATCCAGCGCCGGAAAGGGATAGAGAAGCCAACCGGAAATGATTACAGTCCGGGTCATCCAGGGCAGGCACACCAACAACCCCAGCCCCAGATACAGCAAAATATCCCGCCATCTCTTTTCCCGAATAAACGATATCGCGGGTTTGATAACCAGCAGCAGGATCAGCCCCGCTGTCAGCTTCAATGTCAGCGCATAAACTCCCGCCACGCATAGCAGCGCATAAGGCGTCTGTTTCTCCCCGGCGGCAATGCTGTCGCGCTCCAGACACAATAACCATTTGATCACAATAAAAAATACAGTACACATAATCAGATAGTCCGAACTGGGCGCCGTCACCTCGTCCCAAATTGTAACCAGATAATAAACTGCCCCCACCATGGCATAGTCCGCCAGCCGCAGCTTCTTCTCTTTCCAGGTGCGCCCCAGTTCCAACACAGTGGAGGAAAGCAACAGGGCAAAGAAGCCGCTGGCCGTGTGGAGGGATCTGCCCAACAGCCATTTCATGCTATAAAGGGCATTCACGGCAAAAGCGGCGCTGTTGTATGCAAAGCGCTCATGCAGATTGCCCAGTCCCGGCGCCACGCCATATTCCTCAATCCACCGGATGCTCTGGGCATGATACAGATCGGAGTCGTAAGCCATGTATCCCCTGGAGGAAAAATAGGCCCACAACAGAAAAAGGATGGGGAGTAATACTTTTTTAACAACGGATGTTTCCCGCCACCAATCCCCCAGCCTTTGGCGGATCTGCCTGCGGAGCAGAAATAGCGTCCCGCCACAAACTGCCAGAAGCAGCCCGTTGGCCACGGCCCCCACCCCGTTAAAAAGGCTGAAGATCTCGGCGTATACCGTCACCACCACCAGTCCGGCCATCAGGATGCTGTCCATCCCCCGTATACGGTAACGCAGTCTTTTCTCCACCAGAAAGGCAATGCCATATCCGGCGCAGAATGTGGTCAATAGAATATAGATCCAGTTCAGTCCTACACTTAGCATTTTTTCTCTCCCGCTTGTCTCATACCACATTTAAAAATCTCGTCAAGCCTGCCGTTCCCTGCTAGTAAACGTCGCGCTGTCTGCGCGCCTTTGATTACAGGAAGTCGTTTTTGCTTCCTGTAATATGGCTATGATTTTGTTCTTTCCCGAATCTATAGGCCCAACCAGTTTTTGATCGGATTGACCTGTCTGGCCTGCTCCATGATCTCTCCCCTGTTGTCCCGCAGATAGCGCTCCAGCTTCGCCACTTCCGCGTCCGAGAACCCTTCCGCATGTTCCACAATTCCGTCCGGCACAATCCCCTCGGCAGTGTTTCTTCCACGGATGAAAGATACTCTGGCAAACCGCTTTCCTTCCCTGTTTATGATTCCCGATACCAACATATTGACAGAATCCATATACCGCTCCTCTTTCATTCCTCATATTCCATAAAAGCGCTGTTTTACCCGGCTCGCGCGCCTTTCTCCCATGTGGCGGTGCCCGACGTTGCATGGAAGGTCTGTTCCAGCCATCGGCTTATTCCCTGCCGATTCTTCTCCAACCGCCTCAACATAGAGAATCGTTCCCGTTTCGTTCAGAAAAACGTATAAACTATATCCGTGGCATAGGGATTGGGATAATTCCAATAGCATTCTCTCTGATAACCCTCAACCGCGAACCCCAACAGATCCGTGCCTTCCTCCGTCTCTTCATATTTCAGGCCACAAGCCATAAGGCACATATCACAGAAAGCATATACCGTTCCCTGTACCGGAATACCGCAGGAAACAAATGCAGCTTCCCGCCATCGAACATGGCACAAGACTTTTGCAGGTGTCTGTCTCTCTTCCCCATACGTCTCAGGGACTCTCCAACCCTATCCCAAACAACTGGCGGAACCGTTCTGCCCACTCCCGGGTCCTATAAAGCACAATACAGTTCTGATAGTCGCTGGTGACATACAGATGGCTGCCTGTATTCTGCTCCTCCACCACCTTACTCATAAAAGCCAGCATCCCGGCGTCAAACCAATCATGGTTAAGCCGCGCCTTATATTCATATTCTTTCCCGTTGCAGCGAAAACGCACTGTCTGGGTTCCGATCCGGGATTCCAGTTCCTTTTGAGAAATAATCTCCTCTATGTCTGTAATCTCCAGACTGCCCCCGGCGATTCGCAAGATGCCTTCCAGAAAACCTGTGTACATCCGCTCAATATCCTGGCCCTCCATATCAAACACATATATTTCCGAGGGGAGCCGTTCTGTCCCCGAATAAAATCCGGTACCAATATTGCCAAGTATCTCAGCCAGATATCGTTCCGGTTCCATGGCCTCCAGTACCTCATCCGGCAGGAAGAGGAATATATTTTTGATCTCCTTCTCCGCCCCAAGGGCATCTATTCCCAGTTCCCGCAATTTTTCCAGACACTCATGCACATCCATTTCCATAACCTTATTCCTTTAATTTTATATGTCCTTTCTCTTTCAGGCTACCGGGTTCATCTCTGACGCTTCGACTCTGTAACCCGTCACTGCCTTCGGAATTTCCGCCGTCTCCGTCCCAGAGCAATCCCCCTTCTCAGGGCCGTTCCAGTTCCACGCCAAGCAGGTGTTCAAACTGTTCTGCCCACTCCTGGGTACGGTAGAACACAATGCATTCCTGATACCCGTCGCCAGTGACAAACAGGCTACGTCCTGTGTGCTGCTCCTCTATCACCCGATTCATAAAAGACAGCATCCCTGCGTCAAACCAGTCGTAATGAGTCCTGGCTTCATATTCATAAGTTTTCCCATTGCAACAAAAGCGCACTGTCTGTGTCCCTGTACCGGATTCCAGCACCTCCTCTGCTATCTCTTCCTCTATGCCTGTAATCTTCAGATCGCCCCCGGAAATCCGGGCCATATTCTCCAAAAAACCGGTGTACATCTGCTTGATCTCCTCCATCTCCACATCAAAGGAATACATCCCCAATGCAGTCTGCTCCGTTCCCAGATAGAAGTGCAATTCTCCCAGCAGCCTTCCAATGATCTGCTCCGAATCCATATCTTCCATTATTTCATCTGGCACGAACCGAAACTGCTTTACAATATTCTCCTCCGCATCCAGCGCATCCAATCCCAGTTTCTGTAGTTTTTCCAAACTCTCATGAATGATCTCTTCCAATCCCATCATTGCATTTTCCTCACTTCCAAATTAGTATCCCTGTCTACAGACGCGTTTTAGGGAATAATTCGCATCTGCCAGGCCGTATCCTGTGATCCCATTGAAATAAACTAGCTGTCAGATTCCTCCAGCAAATCAAAATATCCCACATCCACCATCTTCGCAAGCCAGACGCCGTTTTGGGACCTGAAAAACGGCTGTCCATCCCTGTGCATATCGCCGCTGCGCACCTTCAGAATCACGGGGTGGCCATGTCGCTTTCCCACTACCCGGGCTGTCTCCACATCCCCTGAAAGGTGGACATACAATCGCCCCATGGGCAGCAGCCCCCGCTGTCTGATGCTGTCCAGGAACCGAAGCGCCGTACCATGATACAGAAACTCCGGCGGCTCCTGCCGTTCCAGTTCCACATCCACCGGAATGCTGTGGCCCTGGTTGGCCCGAATCAGAGTCCCTCCTTCATGGAAGGAATATCTTTGCTTTTTGTCTGTTCTGACGATCTCCTCCAGCGTCTCCCTGTCAATTTTCTTCCCGGCGGCATTCATCCCCGCCAGAAGTTCTTCCACATTGGCCCAACCATGTTCATCCAGCTGTACGTTGGCATCCTCCGGTCTGTGTCGGAGAATGCGGCTGATATATTTACTCAAATCATCCAATTTGCTCATCTGCGTTATCTCCTATAGGTACATCTTTCTCCCGGGAAGTATCGCGGGTTTTCCGTGATCCTTCAGTGCCGGTTTACCGGGGGTTATTTCTCATATATTCTCTCAGGAAATTCAATACCTCCACACTACAATCAACCACCCGGTTATGTTTATAGTGCCTGTTACAGGAAAAATATCCGAAATATCCCCAGGGGTCTTTGACCTGCGGCCCCCAGTCCCAGAGACCGTCGGGGCGGGCCTTCTCCAGCAGCCACTCCACCGCGTTCTCCAGATAGATCCGGGAACCTCTGAACTGATTGATATAGTTAAAAGTCTTAAACCATCGCCTCGTCTGCTTAAAGACGAAGTTTTCCGGCAGTTTGTCGGGGGTCTTCTCCCAGAAATGACCATGTTCAAAGGCTCCCCGCCCCAAATGCCTCAGCATGGCGTTCTCCAGCGCCTCCGATACATTCGGACGCCTCTTTAATAGCAGCTCACTCTGCATGGGCACCAGTCGGTTCTCCCTTGTCAGAAACACTTCCTGCTGGGCCGCCCTGTCTTTCTCATAGGAATACTCCCCCTCCTCATAAGCCCTGCCCGCAATATACAGCCACTGGCGATAAGTCTCATCACACTGCGGCTGCCCCGGGGTAATCGCCTCCAGATAATTACAGACGATTGCGTTCTGCCATGGGTTTTCCCGCTCATTCTTTTCAAATACCCCTTCGCCCACAGTACCTGAGAGAAGCCCCTGCAAATACTCGCTGGCCATAAACAGAATATCCCTGTCCTCTATGGTAAGCCCAATATAGAGACAGCGCTCAATTCCAACTCCGGATGTGGGAATCCTCGCTTTCACAGAATAGTCCTTAGACCGCAGTTTCCCCCAGCCGCCGTGCATGTCCTGTGTCTGATACATTTCCTCCACAATATCGCTTTTCAGGAAATCTTCCCGTAGCGCACTCAACGCCCTGTCCTGATAGGGCGTATCCAGCAGAGAGAACAGCACTTTGTATTTCACGGCGGGATACTGACAGAAATCCAGAAGCGCCGCCACATGTTTATCAAATTCACCTTTTGTGAGCATTCCCGCCTCCTATGTAACATATGTCCCCCGGTGGAAAATCATCCTTGATCTGCGAAAAGCTACATAACCGCAAATACGCCGCGCAGGACGATACGCGCCTGACTTGTCTATAATCCCCATACTTCCGCAAACGCCCGATAATTGCCGTCTTTCCCCTCCGGAACAGCGAAGAGGACCTGCTCAAAACATTTGTAGGCAGACTCCAGATATTCCTTAAAAATCCCTGCCACTTCGGCGCCTTTCTGGCCGAAGACACCACAGCCATAGGCCCCCAGTATCAAAGTATTCACCTGGTTTTCCCTGGCGATATCCAGCACAAACCTGATCCTGGATCTGAGAACCTCCGTGTTCTCTTCATAAGAGACCTTCTGGTATCTGTGAGCGGCCGAGATATTGGGAGCCGCGCAAGTGATCACGTCACAGACCGCCTGCTTTCCGTCCCTCCTGAAAACCACCCCCGGCGTGTACATACCCCTGTTCCTGTACAGAGCCTTATTCTTGTTCTGATTGTTCCAGTCATAGAACCGGCCTGTCATCTGGGACAGCACATTGTACAGAAACGACTCCTGGCAGAGACATTCCTCCTGTGCTTTACTGCCGTTCAAAAACCCGCCGCCGGGATTTTTATAGGAAGAAAAATTCAAAACCGCCATGGGTCTTACGCAGTTGTCTGCCATGCGCAGAATGGCGGAAACGCTGTCTAAAGGTTCCAGAGAAATTTTTCCCTCACAGATCTGTTCCCCGGTGCATGAAAAATCCACGTCATAAACCGAGGTGCGCTCTATGGCATCCCGTATCTCCTGTCCGTAGAGTTTGTCCATCTCCTTTGTATGGCGCACGGCCTGCTCCGCCCTTTTTTCCTTGCCGTCCCAATATTCTTTTATATACGCCATATACATGTCCCTCCCTCAATATACTTCGTCTATCCTTTATCCCCTATTCTATCCGCCCTTGATGGCTCCTGTAGCAGGGCCCCCCACTCCCTGTGCTCCTGCCCGATCTTCAATTCCATCTTGCAGTGGTAGTAGGTAGATTTCTTGCTGGCCAGTATACCGATTAAAATAATCGCGTGCTTTTTGATAATCCCACTACATTTAATTGTTTTTCGGAAAGCGCTCCTTTTTTCCACATTCCCTACTCCCTGATCAGCTTATCCTCATTGAGAATATGGTTTACCAGCCAGTCCGTGATCAGACGCAGCATTTCCTCAATCGCCTCATCCTGGTTCTCGTCGATGGCCTCCAGATCCCAGTTGCTAATGGTTTCCCGCAGAGCATTGTGCTGGGTCAGCTGGGTAAACATCTTCTTATACCCGATGGATTTCATATATTCCTCTTCATGCTCAAAATGCGTCAATGTGTAATCCCGCAGCTGCTCCAGAATGTGCCGGATATTGTCATATTTATCGGGTATAAACTCCTCGTGCTTTAGCTCATAAAGTTCACTGGCGATCTCAAAGAGCCTCCTGTGCTCCCTGTCAATCAACTCGATCCCTGTCAGAAACTCGTCTTTAAACTCGTACATAATATTAACCTCCCTTATTTGTTTGGAATAGACCATTGCGAAACCCTGTCCGCAAGTGGCGAGGCTGGTCAATATATACAAAAACAGGCTCCAATGCGATGGCAAGTCGCCCTTATTTTGTGTATACTGCTCATCCTCTGTTTCCAGAAAGAGCGTTTTGCAATCGTCTACTGTCTGGAATCTTTACCCCGCTTTTCCACCCGAGGGCCTTCAAATCACAAGGACTCCGTTCATTGTGCCAACGGATGTAAAATGAAGCATACGCAGGCCCATGAAATATTAAAATAATTTTCCCGTTCCATCAAACACAGTCAGTTTATCCATACGGCTCCCCAACCGCTTTAACGCCTCTTCCGTTCCCATCTCCTTAAGCCATTCCAGTTCCTCCTCTTTCAACGGGACGATCCAGAGCAAATTGATCTTATCTCCCATGTAGTCAGGATAGACAGGTGCCGCGATCTGGGGCAGAAACCGGGAATTTAACAGCCACACGGCGCTGAATCCCTCTACCGTGTCGCAGGGAACGGTATGCCCGTGTCCCAGAAAACTGATCTCCTGCCAGGGAAGACGGGATTGAGCCGCCATATAAGAATACATTTTCCTGCATATATCTCTTTGTTCCTCAGCAGCCGCAAAACCCAGCTCAATCCTCCGATAATCCGATGCCTTCCCCTGGAAATACTGCTCTACCTGAGGCATGGGCAGCAGGCTCACCCCTGCGGTAATCCCGTAACACACCCCTTCTCTGACACCTGTCACCAGCACTTTAGGAGGAAATTTTTTGCCGTCTATTCCCAAGTATCTCTCCGGCTCTCCAAAAAAGCTCTCCAGAGCCTCCTCGTGCAGCTGCCGCACTTCCTCCCAATACGCTCCCTCAAAATGATTCCAGAACTCCCGGCTTTTGCACACTCTCCCACCCAGCACCTCTTCCGCCGGGGCCAGTTCCCATGCATAGGGAGCCTCACCCCGGGCATATCTGGAATACCCCTGGAACCCCTGATAACCACTCCATCCGGGAATTACGCAGAGCAGCGTATCTCCCTCCAAAAGCGCCGCCGCGTCCCCTTCTTCAAACCAGACAATGGACAGCTTATCCCGGTTCAGCCGGATTCCGCCTGCATCATGCTTCACATATTCTCCGGGCATGGCCGGCGCCTCGCCGTCTTTCATGGCGTCCACATCCAGCTTCTCCGGCGCCTTTCCCACATTACAGATCCAGCAGCTTCTCATGTACCCATTGTCCCCTCCCGCGCCAAACCAGAGATAGAAATAGCAGCAGGTGTCACTCTCTTCCACAAACGCCTGCACAGGGCAGCATGGAGAATAACTCTCCGCCAGAATAACCGACTCTGTCATTTTCTGCGTTTTTTCAAACATACAGCACTCCCTCATCCTGTTATATTTTATGATCAAACAGCGATGCATTGCTGTTCTCCACCATATTTACAAAAGTATATTGGTCATTATGTGGAAACAGAAGTTCCATATACAGATTGCCCAGCAGACTCTTTACCTCGTCGGTATCAATATTCGCCACAGGAATCTCCCTGATTTCCAGTTTTTTTAAATTCTCCAGAATCTTCTCTATGCTCTGCCATTCATATGTTTCCGGCACCGTTTCCTCCCCTGATACCTTCGGGATTTCCGGTTCCATAATGGTCTTTATCTCAGGAATGTTGTATATGACATTTTTGCAGGTCTTCTCAAAACATTCCGGGTCATACTCCGCAAGATACCCCAGGTCATCCATTGTCAGCGTTCTCTTGTTGTGTATTTTAAGATAGATATTGATAAGACGAGTATCCTTCCCCATAATGCCCTCCTTCAGCTTTTCACCGTAAAAACAGGTTCCATCCTGGCCACCGGAGCCGCCATGCCGTTCGCCGCATGTACGGCAATCACCTCGTCAATATCCTTATAGGCATAGGGGGCTTCCGCCCGGACCGCCTCCTCCCATTTTTTTAGAATATCGGTCCTGCCCTTTAGATCTGGTCGCTCCGGATCTATCGGGGTAATAATGTGGAAATTTTCCATAAATTCCCGAAACGCCTCATCATTCCCCTTGATCGCGTCCCCCCGGGACTTTTTTCGCCCGGCCCCATGGCTGGCGCTCCAGAGACAGTCCGAATTGCCCAGCCCCCGAAGCAGATAGCTGGAGCTGCCCATGGAACCGGGAATCATCACCGGTTCGCCATACCAGGCAAACTCCGTGCCCTCCATCTCCGCGCAGCCCCCTGCGCAGCAGGCTCCCTTTCGGTGGAGATAATAATTCTCCCCCGCAATCCGTTTTTTCCAGATATAATTGTGGGGAGCATCATATAACAGATCCATGGCACACTCGCCCAGCACATCGGTAAAGACATCCTGTATCATGAAACCCAGAAAAAGACGATTGGCAAAACCAAAATTGGCGGCATTTCCGGAAGCCGACCAGAAACGGTCCCATACCTCCGGCACAGCCCCCTTCTCCGGTATCGGATATATCTTATTCTCCGGATGCGTCAACCCTTCCGGATAGATCCCCTGGCAGATCTTGCGGTTCAGCAGACCGCTGTGATGGCCGATGGTCAGCGAACCCGTATGGAGCATCACCGCCACAGAACCCTTCCTGATATGCCAGGCATTGGCGGTCTGACCGTCATAGATTTCGGCAACCCGCTGCACCTCCAGAAAATGATTGCCACCGCCTATGGTCCCGATCTGGTCGTCATAAGAAAGCTGGTCATAACTGCCGATAAAGTCCTCCAATCCCTCGGCAAAGTCCACTTTCAGGCTCCCCCGAAACACCGTGCGGTCCAGCCATTTCTCCTGAGTCCCAGGATTAAAATACCGCCACAGACCGCTTTTCCGACTGTCACCGTATGTCTCCAGCAGTCCCTCCAGCCCATAGAGCAGGAGGGCCCGCCGCTGTTTTCCCGTCATGGGAATCTGCCTGCCGCCCTCAAAGAAGGTATGGCGGATCTTCTTCGTGAGTTCAGGAAGTTTTTCCCGAATCTTTTCTTCCGACAGATCCGTAGTGTAAAACCGCATACCGCAGTTGATATCGTTTCCCATGGCCTGGGGAACCGCGAACCCCTTTGTCAGCATCACGGTTCCAATCGGAATACCCGCTCCTTTGTGAAAGTCCGGGGTCAATATGATTTTTTCGATTCGCGGCACCGATCCCTGGAAAAAACCCGGCACAGCTGTCAGCCTCTCCAGCGTTTGTTCCAGCGCCGTCATCTGGTGCAGCTCCGCCTCCGCATTTTTATCCGGCGCAGATCCATCTGGCAGATAACAGGTAATCTCATTATTTCGGTCTTTGTACGCAATTTTATGTACCATATATCCCCTTCCCCCACGGCATGGGCCAGGCCCGGCTGCGCAGTTATCTTACTATACAAGTAAGACAGAACACTTTTCCATGCTCTGTCTCTCCATTCCCCTTCCATCGTCAACTCCCTTTAAAATCTCAACAACATCATTTTAATATGTGGAATACACGCAACGAAATCACTGTGGGGCCGCGCCTCAGAGCTCTTCCTCCCGCTTCACAGTCTACCTGCTTCTATTATACACATTTCTCTGGCAAATTACAATAAGCAGAACCCCTGGCTCCTGCTATTTCTGTCCTTTTGTCACTGTTTTCAAATGGTCATTCCTCACGATTCTCCCATGTCAGATCCATCAGGCCTTACCAAATCCGTTCAGCAGTCATACTGCATTTTAGTATTCTCAAAACACTCCACAAATCCCATCTTTCTGCACAGGCCAAAGGCCCAAAGGCCTCTTTGACGCCGCTCAAAGTGACGGTGTACACGCCGGGCTGTTCACCCGGATGAAAATGAAAAGCGAGGCACGGTCCCTTTTCCGGCCACGGACTTCCGAAACTTTTATCCAGAAACAAAACTGCCGTATAAACGAATCTCCATCCGTTCATACGGCAGTTCCCATGCCCAGACATTTAAAACAAATTCTACCGGTACTAAATATTCAGCAGATCACTGTATGCTTTCAGAGCGCCTTCCGTGTCATGGGCAAGTACTTTCTTGGCCAGGACCTTTCCCAGCTGTACGCCCTCCTGGTCAAAACTGTTGACATTCCATACAAAACCCTGGTACATTACCTTATTCTCAAAATGAGACAGGAGCGCGCCCAGCGCCTGGGGAGTCAGCTGCTCGCCGATAATGATGCTGGAAGGTCTTCCGCCCTCAAAATTCTTATTGCGGTTCTCATCGGCTTTGCCGCACGCGAATGCCACAATCTGCGCCGCCACATTAGCGCATAACTTCTGCTGGCTTGTGCTGTCCTGAATCACAACATCCCTGCCCATCTGATTATTCTTAAAGCCTACAAACTGTAGAGGAACAATGTCCGTGCCCTGATGTAACAGCTGATAGAAGGAATGCTGCCCGTTGGTACCCGGTTCTCCGAAAATAACAGGGCCTGTGGAATAGGAAACAGGTTCACCGAAACGGTTCACCGACTTTCCGTTGGATTCCATATCCATCTGCTGCAAATGCGCGGGGAAACGACTGAGTGCCTGGGAATAAGGCAGTACTGCCGTATTCTGATACCCCAGAACATTGCGCTCATACACTCCGATCAAAGCATCCAGCATGGCAGGGTTGGCCAGTACATCTCTGTTTTGCGCAAGCTCGTCCTCCTTAGCCGCGCCGTCCAGAAACTGCGCGAATACCTCCGGGCCGAAAGCCAGAGACAATACCGCGCCGCCCACACCGGAGGTAGACGAGAAACGACCGCCAATATAATCATCCATAAAGAAAGCTGCCAGATAGTCATCGCTCTTTGCCAGCGGAGAAGTCTCACTGGTAACGGCAATCATATGTCTGGATGCATCCAGTCCCGCATTCTTCAAAGCGTCCTTCACAAATGACTCATTGGTCAATGTCTCCAGTGTGGTGCCGGATTTGGATACCAGTATAAAAAGGGAGTGTTCCACATCAACGCTGTTTAAAACAGCAGCTGCATCATCGGGATCTACATTGCTGATGAATCTGGCTTCCATCTTGAATGTGTCATTCACTCTGGCCCAGTTCTCCAGCGCCAGATACATTGCCCGGGGGCCCAGGTCACTGCCGCCGATTCCAATCTGTACAACGGTGGTAAACTTTTCGCCTGCCGCATTGGTAATCTCGCCGTTGTGCACCTTATTGGCCAGTTCGGCTATCTTCTTCTGCTGTTCCACGTAAAAGCCGCGCTTATCCACGCCATCGGCCACCACAGCCTCGCCCAGCTGTCCGCGAGTCATGTGATGGAGCACCCTGCGGTTCTCTCCGGTGTTGATCACTTCACCGTTATACAGGGCTTCAAATTTTTCCGCAAGCTGTGTCTCCTGTGCCAATTTCACAAGAGCATCCAAAATCTTGTCATCCACCTGCTTTGCGGCGTAATTGAAGACAAGTCCTGCCGCCATGGGAACGCTGTATTTCTTTACACGGTCCGCGCCTTTTTCTCCCGTCATCTCCTCCGCAAGATTTACAGGCACCGCCTTAGACAGTTCCTGATACGCGGAGACGGTATCCAGATTTTTCCAGTTAATCATAGTTGATCGTCCCTCCTATATATTTATAATAAATTCTTACTGCTCGCAAGAAATGGGCTTAACGCATTTTATCGTTGCCCTTTATCAATAAACGGCTCCTCCGACATAGTCTGATAACCGCAGCAGCTTCTCTACAGCTTCGTATATTCTTATCTATTCTATTATATACAGGGTTACCGCAAATTACAATAAGCAAAAAACCCGCTTTCCAAATTTTTACTCAAATCTCAGCTGTTGTGAATGCTCTGATCAGACGGTTGGCCCCCAACTCTTTTCGCTATGTTCCAATCAGTCTCCCCATGCCTTGCAAATAATTGCTCCCGAATGTTCCCCCTCTTTTTCGCCTTTTCTTAAAATGCGGTTCTCCATATCATACCTAAGTGCGAAAAATCTCGTAATATGATTTCAGACAGAACACACAAAATGCTCTGTCTGAAATATTTAACTCCCTTTTCGGAAAAGTGTTCCCTGCCATTTTGACAGCCTTAAAATCAGTAACTTATAATTCAGAAATCATTTTTACCTTTAATGGACGTTTTGTTAAAAACTCGGCATTTTCATCCATTGTCGTCCTCGGATGCTGAAATATATCATTCTGAATGTCAACAGGTTCATCAATGATATACAAATATCCTTTTTCCACTCCATTATGGTTAATTACCCCATTATCATCGTACCCCAAAATACTTGGTTGGTGTGAAAACGCCTCTGCAAGTTCTTTCCACTGTGTAATTGTACTGTTTGTTCTTAACTCTGAAAAAATCATATTAGAACCATGGTACCAAACACCATCCTCTTTTATTACTATTTTCAAACTTTTTCCTCCATAATTTCCAAGAGAACACTTTTCCGAAAGAGCGCTAATTAGCGTACGTTTATGCCGTTTCTTCTGTCAAGCAAATTTTTCACAGATTTGTTTCAGAATAATGTCACTTGATATTTGTAGCTCTTTCAGGGTTAAAATCAATCTGTCTAATAAACACGGATTTCAACCTCATACACCATTTTAGTTTATATCTATCCCTATGATATACTTTTCCATCGAAAAAGTACAGCTAGTTTTCAAAAATCTTGTCGGCTGGCAGTCGCCTGCAACGCAAGATGATTCCGTCCGGCAGGTCCACAAATCGGATGACCTTATCTAAAAAAACCTTTATCCAATTTGCATATCTCTCCTAAATTATTGCTTTCCCGCACTTCCTGCCCTTCCTCAAAACTTTGCCCATACTTGTGATATGACTCTTTATAACATATCTAAGTGTGAAAAATAACCCTGCATTATTCTGTCAAAAAAGGCAGAGCACCTGTAAATGCTCTGCCTGTTATACTTACAAATACATTTTTGCT
>CANSPM010000015.1 GCA_947648875.1 uncultured Lachnospiraceae bacterium | reverse complement strand
ACGCAAAGACTGACTGCAGTTTTACACCCCTCTTAACTTACAAGGTTCTCAAACAGCCAAGCAGCAGGCAAAGCAACGAAGCAAGTTTTACACCCCTCTTAACTTACAAGGTTCTCAAACGTCATGCTGGCGTACATGAACGGCATGGAAGTTTTACACCCCTCTTAACTTACAAGGTTCTCAAACTAGTCCAGGATCCTTGTAGGGTGTGTCCACGTTTTACACCCCTCTTAACTTACAAGGTTCTCAAACACGAAGAACTGAACGCAAAGACTGACTGCAGTTTTACACCCCTCTTAACTTACAAGGTTCTCAAACAGCCAAGCAGCAGGCAAAGCAACGAAGCAAGTTTTACACCCCTCTTAACTTACAAGGTTCTCAAACGTCATGCTGGCGTACATGAACGGCATGGAAGTTTTACACCCCTCTTAACTTACAAGGTTCTCAAACCCCAAATGAACTAGGGGCGTCACCAAACCATAACACTAGAGCAAGTGCAGTAAGTTTTTAATAGTATATCATACACCCATCAGAATCCACAATATATTTTTTTTCATCAGGGTGCGGCGGTGTATCATGTGACTCTATCAATAGAAGTGACTTCTGCTCATAAGAACACTGTTGGTATAAAAGATCTAATTCCTCTGTAGACATATAACACTTTAGATTAACAAAGACAAATACCTTAGTACTCAGCAAATCACTCATGACCTTAATGTAATGCCAAATGTCTTCAGCAAAACTCCCTGTTGAATGCTCAATTAATACATGCGCACATTTAAGCAATTCCTCAAGACTTAACTTCTCATCATAAACAAGAGGAAGCGGACTTAACAGGCACAGTTCTTTCATATATACCAAATATGCTTTTTCAAAGTTATCTCTTTCCGGGTGGTATATTGTTTTTTCTTCATCTGCAATATTTTGATAAATCTTTGTCAGGATTTTCTTTTCATTACAATTAATATGCAAGGGATCTTTCACTAGAATAAGGTTTTTATTGACAGGCACTGGTTCATAGTCTACAGACAATACAAATCCCCCTGCCCCGCCTTGAGACTGCTCACCCAATTCGGTAAGAAGATCCCTCATCATAATCGGATTCTCAATCACTAATACCGATATTCTTCCATCCTTTATGTCAATTTTTATATTACTTTGGGTATGCACAATACATATCACAAAACCACCAACCTCTCATCCGTATCCAGAACCTCCGAAGAAAACTCTCCCACAATATATTCCATCTTCTCATATTGCTTTTCCGTTATTTTCAGCACCTGCACCAGTCCGGATTCCGGCTTGTTTTTCCGCAAATTATCCACCAATACATCTGCTGCGGTTGCATTCTGGGCCAGTTTGCAGTAGATGGATTCCTGCAACATCAAATATCCATTTTTCACTAGATATTTTCGGAATTTAGCGTATTCTCTTCTGTTTCCCGCCGTCACCACCGGCAAGTCAAACATGACAAGGATTCTCATATACCTATAGCTCATAATACTTTATCAGCGAAGTGTCTCTCTCATTTAGGGCATCAAAAATGCTCCTGCAATATATCTTGATGGCATTGCTCACATATTCCCGTCGTCCCGCTATTATAACCATTGCATTCAGCAAATCTACCAGCGCAATTTTTTCTTCATTTTCAAACCGTTGAATACGCATCTCATAAATAGCCTGGTCAACCAGTACACGAAATGGCTCCATCATATCTGATGCCAGATTAAAGGGATTAAACATATTATCATGGAACATGCCAATCTGAGTTAAATAGCCATTCGCGCATATTTCTTTGGTAAAACAAGACAAGATGATAGTATATCCATAATTCAACGCCGCATTCTTTGGATCTGCACTGTTTCTGCTAAAATCCTGTCCAAACAGAGCGTTAAAATATACTTTTGCCGCATGTCCCTCCCGGTTGCTCTCATCGCCATATAAGAGTTCATCAATATATCGCTCCAAAATCTGATATTCTTTCTTCTCAAGTTTTCGAAGCAATGCCGCCTGTTTTCTGATCTTTTCCCCCACCACTTCTGTCCATATTTTCTTTTTATCATCCTCGCTCCAGGCTATTTGCGCTCTTATCTTCGCACTGGTATCATGGCTTCCGTAATATGGAAGAACCTCTCCGCAGGGATTGTGTTTTTCATTACAAAATATGATTTTGACTTTCTGCTTCAGCAGTTCGCTTATCAGCGCCGTGGTTACAGATACTGCGGTGGAATCGATCAGTAAAACCGCTATTTCATTCAGATGGATTTTCGTGATTTTCTCTTTGCGCACTACCAGATATCCCAATTGATAATCCAGTTTAGCGCTTCCCGTAATCACTATGGTTCTCCAACTCATAAAGTCAGTAAGTCCATTTCTCTTGTATATATTCCCGTTACCGACTCATAGATCAGAGAAAATGTTTTGGCGCTGGTAAGCTCATTATTGATTTTCATGGGAGATGCCTTAATCCCCGTAGCCTTATCATCTATGGACAGATTGGCGCATTGCGTCCCCTTTAGCAATTCCAACAGCGTACCAACCTGCTCTACCAGACTGAGACCAGAAAATCTTTCCCTCCCGTCCGCCACTTTCCGCACGATTGGATTGGGCCTTTCACGGTATATGGACTGCATGTGCTTGTTCAGCAAAATATCATATAACACCAGATTGTCCTTGCAGTTCACAATCTTCCTGTTGTCCGACTCTTTCCCCGATTCCTGAAAATTCTCCAGATGCCGAATATAGTTTTCCCAGAATCCCCCTAAACACAGCTGTACGGCGTTATCAACCATTATCTGTTTCCCCGTGCGACCGCTTATCCGCAAAAACATTCCGTTGCGGCAAATCAACGTTTTAAACCGAATTTTCGGTAGAATGATTCCCGGCTGCTCCAGCCCCAGCTTCTGTTCACAATAAGCCACCAACTGTTCCGCCCCTTTCAACTGTTCTTTCAGGTATAAGGGGACTACTTCCAGCGTCCGCACCCTTTTCTTTTTTCTGGTATGCTCTACCAGAAAGTAATACGCGCCTGTAATACTGCCATATCCGCCATATTTTGTGACGTCTGCCAGTCTCTCATCTTTGGCCTTAACCGGAATATAGCTTTCGGGCTTGGCCTCCCTGGCAGAATATATTGTCTGCTCTGCAATACCGCCATGTGCCTCATACACTCTTCTGGTAACAAGAGGCGTATTTCTGTTCATCATCTTCCTCACCATAACGATACTTCCATGACTTCCCGCAGTCCATGCAGTCTCCCCATTTCTCCTGACATCAAACGCAAATACCTTATCCATATGATAGGAATGATTCTTGCCGTTCTGTTGTATAAACAACAGAGGATTCCGTGTAAATCTGGTATAATATGTGTTTCCTACCACAATATTCAGATAAGCGTCCTTTGCATGGTGAAAGTCGTTTACGGACCGGGCTTTCAGCATGTCAAACTGGTGGCGAAAATCCGACACATTTCCCGCCTTGACATAGACCACTTTCGTCCCCGGCAACAGTTGTTCCAATAAGTGAGCCACCGCCTTCGTGGCCTGCCCTGTCTCCACAATCTGCCTATTGATAAAACCGGCTAACTCCTCGTCGGAAAATTCCCATGTTCTTGTGAGCCTGCCATACTTCTCTTTTGAAAGAAATCCGGCATCCAGTAAGGATTTCCAAAAAATACGTTGCTTTGTCTGCATCTCCCGTTCAAGAGGAAAGCGATCACTCTTATGGGCGTTTATCTGCTTTTTGACCAGCACAAGGTTATGATCCAGACTGTCGTCTTTCACAAAATGTCTTGGATAGATATGATCTATGTCGTACAGATTATCGTTGAAAAGATCATCCAAGGAAATAGGCTCCCCTGAGTACATACACCGTCCTTTTTGCAAATAATACAGATAAAGTTTTTTACTTTTGAACGCCCCTTCATTTAACTGGCTGATCTCCTCCTGCCAAGCCCGTTCCTCCTTCCTGCATTGCTTATACAAGTCCTCAAATTTCCTTTTTCTCGAAGTGGTTCTCCGCCCTTTTTCTCCATCTGTCCGAGGCATTTCCACAAAAATTCTGGCGGGATTCTCGCCCATCACTCCTCTCACTTCTTTTAGAATCAGCATGGTCTGCCATATCATTCGCTTTACCGGCGCCGAAAAATAAGATCCCTCCAAGTCTTCATAACAGATTTCCGTGAGAAGTTTTTCCCCGGTTTCGGATTTCTGCGCCAGTACATCTGCATATGTATATTGATCACTCAACAATTCCATCAAATTGTGATTGGTCTCCCAAAGTGCCGAGATCAGCGCGCGCACTTCCCCCGTGGCTTTTTCACAGCCCGCCAGTTCCAAAAACTGCCGCGACAATCTGCCCCAGTCCTGCCACTTAAAACCTGATATCCTTTTGATCTGTTCTTTAGTCAAACATATACCACAAGGGTCTGTACCCCGTTTTTGCGTAACATACCTACCCTCACAGTCCATGTCAGTGTTGTCCATTCTTGCACTGTAAGCACCTGCGCCGCGCAAATCTGCGCTATTGCTCCTTGGGCCATACCTCTCCGTAATGAGTTCGCTTAAAGTCTTTCTGTCTCCAGAGTAAATGGTTCCCCAGAAAATAATCTGTTCCGCCATCTGCTGATACTCCCACGTGTCAATGGCATCACCCACTACGTCCCTGAAACGTCCATAGGATGTCAGAGAATTGACAAATGCCTCCTCCATTCCGGTCAGTAAATCCGTTTCGTTTTCCCCGATTATCCCTTGGGACTGAAAATAAGATAATATTTTCTTCCTGCTCACCTTCTTTCCCCTGCGAAAGTACAGATTATAAATATTCTGCTTGTCCTGCACAGATATTCGTTCTCCGTTTATCTTTATAACATTCAACTCATTTAGAACCATAAATCTTTCATATAATAGAGAACCCTTTGGCAATGCATTCTCACCTGTTATATACGTACAGTGTCGAACCATGCGCAATATAAATTCTTCCCGTGTTTGTTGTAAGTCCACTTTTTGACTCAAATTCCAGGGATAGACTTTTCCCGGTTCCTTTCTGACCACCCATTTGTTGGATTCATGACCGCCGTCTATGTACAGGGGACCCACATAATAAGGAATCTGAAATGAAAACAACTGCAATATTTTTTCACTGACAGTTAATCCTGTTTCATCTTTTTTCTCTAAAAAAGGAAGATATTCTTGCGCATTTTCCAGTATGGCTCTAAGTTCCATGACATGAACCTGATTGGGAATCACCCCGTTTTCAGCAGTCATTTGTCTGGGCAGAAAGGATTCACTCTCCAGCTCACGCAAAATATACTGCACGTCTTCATCCTCAGGCAAATCCGTCAAAATCCTGCGAAGATACTTAAAGAACTCTTCCGATGAAGCCCTTCTGTTCCTGCGCAGTTTCACTTTCCCGCAATTCACTGAACCCACATAACCGCCATAATTATCGTTCTCCATAGATCGAAAGCAATATTGGTACTCTTTCGGCGCATACTTGCGCAAAACACGTTTTAACTTTTTAAGATCAGCCTGATGCTTTTCATAGGATGCCACTCTGGCACAACAAAAGTATGTCTGCCCTTTCATGATCTCATTTAGCAGCCAGGAATCATGCAATTTCTTGGCCGCTACGACCAGGTTTATGATCTGTGGATTACCGCTCTGGGAAATCTCCCCAATCTTCTCCTCGTATTTCGCGTCGCGAAAAGATACCTGCATTTTTCCCGTCTCATCCGTCAGCAATTCCTTTCCGAAAATGTTGGCTAACTTTCCCGACAATCCGCATAACATCTTTATGATCTCAAATGCCCGCTTATCTTTTGATGGGGTAATCTCCCAGCAGGACGCCAACTGCTCGGCCCGTTCTCTTTTCGTTAAGGCTCGGTTATTGATTATAGAATCCATTCTCTGTCTTTGGTAATTTTCCGGAAAAATAATGTCAGCCGCATCTGCGGCACTCTCCTTAAACTCTGTATAAAGCGTGTCCGTATCTGCTTCTACCTCTCCAAGCCCCCCATTTAGAAAATGACCTCTATGCTTAAAAAGATTCAAAATGGCCAGATATACCAGCCTTACATCATGTTTCTCCCTGGAACAAATCAGTTCTTTTTGCAAATGCGCTATTGTAGGGTATTGGGCAAAATAATCTCTATCCGTAAAATCAGCGTCATGAAAAATCGCGTCTTTTCCTGCAACCCTCTTCTCCGTATAATGATACTTACTTTCTTCCAGTCGCTGGTAGAATCCGGGGTCTTTCTCTTCTATCGCTTCACAAAAAAATTCCTTTAGCACGCCAATGCGGGCAACCTCACGAGCCCTGCGCCTACGAGAAATACGAACTGCTCTTCTGTCATTGGCTGTCTTTGCCTCATCAAAAAGCCGTACCCCCCATATATCCTTGCCCTTTCTGCGTACTATCTTATAATTCTTATCCGTCAACGCCCACCCCACTGAACTCGTGCCCAAATCCAACCCCATATAATACATACCATATCCTCCCCCAATATTGATTGACATTAGATCTCTTATGTGTTACTATTATTGCAACTTACAAGGTGAGTGCAAATAAGGATTTTTCCGAAATCACTCTTCATAGGAGTCCGCATTGTGCGGTGAAAAAGACTCTGTACAGAGTCTTTTTATATTATAGCAATAGAATTATACTTTTTGCAAGTCAAACTCCCTATATACAAGATAAAAATATATAGCTGTCATTTTCAAATTATACTCTATTTCATTTAAAGCACAATTGTATTCCAAATCTATCAGGCTCTCTGGTTTAAAAGAAAATAGAGACTCTACGATCCCATTTGGTTCAAATAAAGACATTATTTACAAAACATATGAGAATAACGGCAAAATACACTAAAACTTTCACAGGGCAAAATCTGCATTAAAAAACCTGCCTTGTTTCTCCACGAATCCAGACAGGTCTATCGCTTATATCAAGAGAGCTTCCAATTTTTAAATCATAACCATATCATAGCGTCTACAGGACAATCCTCTCAATCTCTTCCGGACTGTCCACAAAGCACCGTCCCCCCTGACTTTCCAGGTAAGTTCGCTCCCGAAAGCCCCAGGTGACAACAACGCTGTCCAGCCCCGCGTTGGCCGCCGTCTGGATATCCACCTCAGAGTCCCCGATATATACGGCGTCCGCCGGGTCTACCCCCAGGCGGCGCAGCACCTCCTGTACGGAATCCGGGGCGGGCTTACGGCGGATACCCGCGCGCTCGCCCACGGCATAGTCAAACAGACCGTTGTAGTAATGTTGACACAGAGGCTGCACGGCTGCGTCCGCTTTATTGGAGACCACCGCCGTAAGACATCCCGCCGCCCGCAGACGCTCAAGCAACTGCAAAATCCCCTCATAGGGCCTGGTCTTATCCGCGCAGTGCCGTTGATAATAGGCTGAAAATGTGTTGTGCACCCTGTCAATTTCTTCCGCTGTCAGCGAACTGGGAACCGCCCGCTCGATCAGCTTGCGGATACCATTCCCCACAAACCGACGCACTTCCTCTATGGTCCGCTCGGGATAACCATGCTCTCTCAGAGCAAAATTGGTTGCGTCCGCCAAATCCTCCAGGGTATTAAGAATCGTGCCGTCCAGGTCAAATATTGCCAGTTTATATGCCATTTTGTCCTCCTGCCTTTCTTTACTCGTACCGCAGCGCTTCGATGGGATCCATTCTGGCTGCTTTGTTGGCCGGATAATATCCGAAAAAAATGCCGATTGCCATGGAAAAGCCCAGGGACAGAAGAATACTTCCCATGGAGGGAGTCGCGGACGCCCCCAGCAGATTGGCGGCGCTCATACCCAGCACCACTCCCAGCACAATGCCGATCATACCGCCGATGAGACAGATCACAATGGACTCAATGATAAATTGCAGCCGTATGGCGCTGTTAGGCGCGCCCAGGGCCTTGCGGGTACCGATCTCCCGGGTTCGCTCGGTGATGGACACCAGCATAATGTTCATAACCCCAATGCCCCCCACCAGCAGCGCAATGCCCGCAATCACGGCGATGGCCGTAGTGATGGTGGACATCATATCCGACATGATCTCCACCATGGAAGCCATGCTGAACGCCATGGGCTGGAAATCCCGGTTGTTCCGATAATAGGGTGCAAAAAAGCTGGCCGTTGTGTCCGCGAAGGCGTCGCTGTCCAGCCCGTCCGCCGTGATCACGGTAAACTGGGAAAAACCCTCGGAATGGCTGATCCCCTGGGCCGTTTTAAGGGGCACATAAAAGTCCGTCTGCGTATCTTTCTCCGAGACCAGCGACATGCCCATGGCCGACTGCTCATATTTGTACACGCCCACCACCACGAAGTCAAAATATTTGTCCCCCAGATTCACCTGAAGAACGCTGCCCAGAGCCTCTTCTCTATCTCCGCCGAACATGTTTTCCACTACAATACTGGAGACCATGGCCACCTTGCGTCCCTCGTCCATCTCCGTACCGCTGAAATATCTGCCTGCCTGTAGTTCCATATCATTCGCCAGAAAATACCCCAGGCTGGTACCCGTCACATACACATTGGCGTACCGGCCCTTATCCTGCAATTTGCTCTGCCCCAGCCCCTCCGTGACGGAAATCCCCACCACCGAGCCCTCATAGGTCTCGCAGTAATTCTCTAACATCTCCCGGGTAAAATAGTCCTCCTCGTCCGCCATCTGCCTGCTCATACCGCCGCCGAAGGACATCCCTTCCTCCGTGGTCTCCTCCTCCTGGGGCTTTTGCTGCAAACCCACCGTAATGTTGTTGACGCCCAGGGAACTCATGGATTCGGTCATGGTATAAGTCAGAGACTGTCCCACCGTCATGATGGCGATGACGGAGGATATGCCGATAATGATACCCAGCATGGTCAGCAGGGCGCGCATTTTGTTGGCTTTCAGGCTAAACAGCGCCAGCCGCACGTTTTCATAAAACATCATCATACGCAAGTTCCCTGCCTTTCCCCGATGATACAGCCGTCCTTGATGGTGACTACCCGCTCCGTCTCCTCCGCCAGTTCCGGAGAATGGGTGATCAGCACAATGGTCTTTCCCTGCTCTTTATGCAGTTTGTGGAACAGATCCATCACCATACGCCCGGTGCCTGAGTCCAGCGCTCCGGTGGGCTCATCTGCCAGAATGATAGCAGGGTCGTTTCCCATGGCCCTTGCGATGGCCACACGCTGCTTCTGCCCGCCGGAGAGTTCCTCCGGCAGATGCTTCATGCGGTCTTCCATGCCCACCATGGTCAGCAATTCCTTGGCCCGGTCCACCCGTTTTTTGCCCGTGACACCCCCGTAGAGCATGGGCATCTCCACATTTTTCAGGGCATTGGTTTTGGCAATCAGATTATAAGTCTGGAACACAAAGCCGATCTTGCGGTTTCGGATGCCGGACAATTCCCGGTCTTTGGCCGCTACCATATCCACACCGTCCAGATGATACCGGCCCTGGGTGGGCCGGTCCAACGCGCCGATGATGTTCATAAGCGTGGACTTGCCGCTGCCGGAAGCCCCCACCACGGCCACAAATTCTCCTTCGTAAATGGTCAGATTGATGCCGTTTAACACCGTAAGCTCATTGGGCGTCCCAATATAAAAACGCTTATAGATTTCTTCCAGCTCGATCACCGCCCGTCTGCTCATCAAAATCCTCCCATGGGGCCCATCTGTAACATCAGATCATTCAGGTTATCCAGACTGTTATCCGCAGGCACGATAACCTCCAGGCCCTCCACAATCCCTTCTCCGGAAATCTCCACATAGTAATCGCTCTCAATGCCCTTGGTCACCGGAACGCACCTGGTGGGTAAGGTGCCCGGCATAGCGGCATTGCCGCCGGACGCGGCGGGCAGACCCGGCTGCCCGTTTCCGCCCGGCCGCCCCTGGCCCATAGGCTGACCGTTTCCGTCCGGCTGCCCCTGATCCGCAGGCTGACCGTTTCCGTCCGGCTGCCCCTGATCTGCGGACTGATGATCTCCGCCGGCTTCCCCGGCGTTTTCCTCCACCACTTCCACATAGAAGCTGCCGTCCTCTGCGGTCTGCACGGCGGCGTAGGGCACTGTCAGTACATTTTCCTTGCTGCTGATGATAATACTCAGCTTGGCGGTCATGTCCATGCGCAGATCCTCACAGGGCGTGTCGATGCTGACTTTCACCGTGTATGTCACGCTGGTCCCTCCGGTGGCCCGGGGCGCGATGGAGAGCACTTTCCCCTCCAGTTCCAGATCCCCGGTGCCGTTGGTCTTGATCGCCACCCTCTGCCCCTCCCTGATCTTGCTGATATCATACTCGTCGATCTCCACAGTCACTTCATAGCTGCTGATATCCTCGATGGTCACTATAGCGCCGCCGTTATAGCTGTCTCCCGTCTCCAGGTTCACTGCCGTCACCACCCCGGAAGTGGGCGACGTCACCCTACAGGCGGCAATCTGTTCCTGATACCGGTCAATCTGCTGCTGATCGCTCATTCCCGAAGTGGAGGCGTTTAACCGGCTGGAGGTCACGCCATCCTGCCTGCTCTGTAAAGTGCTGCCGCCGTTTCGAATGGTATCCTCCTGGCTCTGGAGCTGTCGGTTGTAGGCATCGTAGGCGTTGTTCACCGCCGTCACCGCCTGGTCGTAGGCGGATTTCAGTCCCCGCTCCGTCTCCTGGGCCGTGCTGTATTTCATCTGGTATTCCGTGATCAACTGTTCCAGCCGCCGGGCCTCCGCTTCCAGCGCCTCCCTGTCGGTAGTGCCCACATCTCCGCCGGACACGGACGCAGCGGCATTGGAACCGGCGGAATCAGGCTGTCCGCTTAACTGCTCATGTACCCCGGCCAGCTGCGCCTGATATCCTTCCAGGGCTTTCCGTATCTCCGCGCTGTTGTGGTTGGCATTGCCATAGCTGGACCCCGCCCTGTTCATGGTCTCCCTGGCTTCCTCATAACTTCTCAATGCGCTGGCCACCTGCTCCTCCATCCGGGACATATCCACCTGGACGGATATCCCCGCCTCCGCCAGACTCCGTTCCGCAGAATCCAGATCAAGCTGCGTTCTCCTCTGGGCCACGCTCAGAGTAAGTTCCGCGTCGGCCAGATTCTCCTCCAGATCCGATGTATCAAACAGGCACAGCAAATCTCCCGCCTCCACCAGATCGCCCACCTGCACCGGCACGCTCAGAGACTTCACCCCCGTCACCTCCGCCGACACGTTCCTGCTGCCCGCGCTGGTGACAAAACCCGTGGCCGAGACGCTCTCCACCAGAGAACGCCGCTCTATAGCCGCCGTCTCCTGCTGGGTCAGCATGGTCATCATGGTCTGTGCCGCTTTCTGCACACTGCTTACGAACTTTCCGATGAGAATCCCCAAAATAAGGACAATCACCAGAAAGACGCACAGCTTCTTATGCTTCTTAATCCACTTTCCAACAGACTTCATAGCAAAGCTCCTCATTTCCGTGCCGCTGTTTCTATGTATCAATTTTCCGTCCCGAAAATATGCGCATATAGTTATTGCGCCCTGTTTCATCCCCCATCGCCCCTGCGACACAAAAAAGGCGGAGGTAAAATATCTGGAAATCATTTTACCCCCGGCTTCCCTGTTCGTCTATAGAAATCATAAAAATTTCATAGAATTTATGGTATTTTTATAGAACAACTTTCAGCTCTGCTGTATTTCCACCAGCCGCTGTATGATATACTTTGCCCCAACCTCACCGCTGTGGCCCACATTGTAGATATACGCATCCCGCAGCGCCGCAAGGGACTCTCCGGAAAACTGGTTATCGCAGAGCAGGGAGCGGACAGACAGGCCTACCTGCTCCAGATGCTCCAGGTTCAGAGAGATCCCCACCTTATCCCGCAATACCAGGTCTATGGGCCTGGTCTGCAATTCCTGATAGTCCGGGTTCACTACCTTCATGGGCGTATTGATAAACAACACCGGTTTCAGGGTGGAAAAGGCATATTCGAAAGCGATGCTGGACCAGTCCGTCACCAGCACGTCCGCCTCATACACTGTCCTGTTGGAGGAAAAATCTTTCTGTACCTCCACACCCTCCCCGGCATATTTCCGGGCCAGACGGTCAATTTTCTCCTCAAAATGGCGCACATACTGAGGATGAGGGCGCACCACCACCCGGTAGCCTCCGCCCTTTAACGCGTCCAGTAATCTCTCTATGCAGGAGTCCATAATATTATCTTTCTGCCAGGAGGGAGCGATCAGAACAGTCTTTCTGTCCCCACTCTCCCGGGCCTTTTCCCTCTCCGTCTCCTCATAGGCCGCCGCCATATTGTCGATGACGCTGGAGCCCCATTCCACCAGATTCTTGGAGGGCAGCCCGTTCTTTTCCTCCCGCTCCCGTATCTCCGCTCTGTTCTGCGCACCGGACACAAAGATCGTGTCAAAGTGATCCAGCGCATCCTTATGGAACGTCAGATTGGAACTGTTCACATCATGGGGCACATAGATATACTCCACATCTTTCTTCACATAGGAGCGCTTCAACTGGAAATTCTCCAGATCCGGCGTGGTCATCACCATCACATCGGCCTCCAGTTTCATCAGCAGCACAATCAGTCTGTTTTCCCCGATATAGTAGGGTACGAACTGCTCGCTTTCCAGGGAAAATACCTCATCCTCCGGATCGCTGGTGATATAATGCACCACGACATTGGTCCGGCGGATTATCTCTTCTATGATATTCTTATAGTATTTATAGAACCCGTTTTTCTCCGAGTAAAAAACCAGTTTTTTTCTCTGTCCGGACAAAAAGCGCTTATAATCTGCTTTCTCCTTTTTGCGGTAAGGATTGGTACGCCCCTGCTTCTTTCGGTCCGTCATAAAGGCCCTGGCCTCTCTGAGTTCCTCCTTGCTTTTCTCAAGAGCCTCATAATCAATATAGTCTTTAGGATTGATCCAGACATTCAGCAGCGCCAGCTGTAAAGTGGACAAAAGATTACTACAAATCCAGTAAAATCCCACTCCGACGGACACGAAGAACCCCAGGTACAGAGACAGTCCCACGGAAAAGATCATGGTTCCGTACTGGTTCAGCGCCCCCTGTTCGGACTGTAATACATTGATCTTATTCTGCACAAAGCACATCACAAACGCGGACGCCGCCGCCACCGCCGGAATCAGCAGTGTCACTCCCAGCGCCTCAACGGGAATGACGGTAAGGGGTGTCCCCTTCTTCACCGCCTCCACCACGCCCATGAGCAGCGCCAGCTGTACAAACAGAGGGATCAGATCACCGAAGGGACTGTATTTTTCCCGCTTAAACAGTTTGTATTGTTCCTCGGATATCAGTTCCTGATTGCCTGCGTACACAGCTTTGATGTGGTTGAGTTCGGGCTCCATCTTTACGGTCTTTATGGAATTTTTCTGTATCCACACAGACAGGGGCAGCAAAATCACTTTCGTCAAAACCGTAAAAAGAAAAATGGCAATCCAATAATTATGACACAGCGCATAGCACCCGCCGATCAGGGCCGCCAAAGCATCCACTATTTTGACTGTTATCTCACTCAATTGTCTTCTTCCTGCCTTTCCTCTGTGTATCCCCACGCGCTTTTCCCATTCTTCCTCCAGGGCCTGGCGCTCTTTCTTCCGCTCTTATTCCTGCACATCCTTAAACTCTATCTTGCTCTCTTCCTCTTTGTCTTTCTTCTTGCCCCGGAAAAACTTAAAGATCTTGTGGCGGAAAATGGTAAGGGCCGCGCCCAACGCGATCAGCACACCCGCCACCGCCTGGATAATATACGTCACCGCAGAAGGGTCAATATACGCGTGCACCGGAAGAGTGAACAATGTATAAAAGCAACTGAAAAAATACACAAAAGAAAACGCCCTGCCAACTGATTTCCTCATATTGAATAACCTCGCCTTTCCCGCCTTTCGGCATGTACAAATCTAAATGACTTTGAAATATTTGTTATTATATATCATGTGCGATATGATTGCAAATATTTTTCTGGCCAGCGCCGCGCCTGCTCCACCACACAGTGGCAGCCGTCCCTATATTTCATTGCCCCAAAAAGCCCCGGGGAATCTAAAAGAAGGAATCCACCATCTGCACCACTTCGTATTGCTCCTGCTCAATCTGTGAAAGCAGATCGTCATAATCTCCTATATACTTATAAACCTTATAGATATTGGCATAGCCAATCCTGTCCTCGACATAGTTTTGAACGATGGTGTAACGAACATCCGAATCCCGGACCCAGACCTGCCGCTCTCTCTGCTCGTTCTCGGCAAATTCATAAATTGTCCGCCCAAACCGGGCGCCGTCCAGCCCGGCCGCCTGCGCTATCGTAGGGCGCAGTTCACACAGCGAAATGGGGGCATTTGTTACCGCTGCACTCTCCCTTGTGATGCCCGGTTCCTTAATGTAAAAGATCACCTGGGAATCCACCATATCTCCGTGATCCGAGGTTACTATAATCGTCGAATTGTCATACGCGCCAATCTGTTTCAGCTGATTGAGATACTCTTCCACCATGACCATGCAGCCCCTTGCCGTATCTTCCAGAGTGGACTTGGGACTCTGCATACAATCCGCCGTGGTGGTATACTCGTGCGTCCCCAGCAGATGCTGTATTATGAAATACTTGGAATGCTTGTCCACAGTCAGGCCGTTCTCCAGCAGCCCCCTGTAAAAATCCGCATTATTGTGGTTGATGATATCGTCTTCATAGGCAATAATATCTGCGTATTCCGAACCTTCCGTATAAAATACGTTTTTCAGCATCTCCGGCATCATCCGGTAACAGGACATCTTGGTTATGGTTTTAAACAGCAGCTTGTAAAATACATCCACTTTTCTGGAGGAATTGGTCACATTGGAGAAACAGGTTCTGAAAATCTCCACATCATTGGTTCCGCACAGATGATGGGTATCCGGACTGTACAAATTAACCACATAGTCCCTTTCCCGCAACGCTTCGTAGAAAGCAATGGTATCCGGGTCCGTCCACACGTTATAAAACCACTCGTTGACAGGTATGGAGGCGTCCACCTCCTTGCCCGTGAGCATATGTGTAATGGAGGGAAAAGTGCCATAGTAATTGCAGTCCGTGTTATTATAATAGGTAAAATCATGCAGACAATCCATCACATCCGGATACGCTGCCTGCACCTCCACCAGGTCCTGATTGCTGAAATAGTCCAGAATAATCAGAATCACATTCTCCCTGGCGGACACCGCATATTGCTCTTCTCCTGTGAGATGCCATTCCTGTGTCTTGTGATGATACGCGTCCTCTCTGGCTGTGACCAGCAGAGACACAAGGGCTACGGCCTGAATACAGAGCAAAAATGCCGCGCCGTACTTTACCAGGCTCTTCCAGATCTCTTTTTTGACAAAAGCCAGTACAATAATCCCGGAAATGACCAACAGCCAGACGCAGAGATTGCCCAGAGCCACGCCCGGGTCCACCTGATAGCCCTCCGGGTTCAGCCCCAGCAGATCCAGCTTGCGGTTTAAAAGCATCACCTGGAGATATCCTGCCGCCGAAACGCCAAAGGTCACGGACATGGTCAACCGATACAGCCTGTCCGGCAAGACTGTCAGCAGACCGCCCCCCACCGCAGCCGCTCCCAGTGCCGCCGCAGCCAGATATCCCGCAAATTCTCCGTAGACAAATTCAAACTCTGTGGCATTGGCAAAGAATATTTCTGCCGGACCAAATATCAGCAACATAAACGTAAGTAAAAACACATTTAGAAATGACAATCCAAATTTCTTCATATTCACCCGATTCCTGCTGTTTCCAGACTTACCCCTTTCTGCGTAACGCAAGCGCGGCTGTAGCTTTGCGCCAATGCATAAGCATACAATCAAATCCGCCCTCACATCCAGGTTTTGAGATAGACGGTGGGCAGATCTATGGCAGATCTGCCAGGTACTCCATAAATGCGGCCTTGTTCTGCGCGGCGCTGGTGGTGGGACGTCCCAGATTCGCCCGCGCCCCTATGGCGCTTCTGGCCTCTATGAGAGTCAGGGCCTCCCGCCCCGCCGCAGCGGCAAGTTCCCGGTCCAGTTCCTCGAAGCTGTCCACAGAAACGGCCCAGGGATAACCGCAGGCTCTGGCGATGGCGGGCAGATCTATTCCGCCTGCCACCGTGGGCATTCCGCCCACGGTTTCATGGGCTCCATTGTTTATCACCACATGTACCAGATTTTTCGGGCGATTGGCCCCGATCACAGCCATGGCGCCCATATGCATCAATACGGCGCCGTCCCCGTCGATACACCAGATTTTTGTGTCCGGCTTATTTGCCGCAATCCCAAGAGCGATAGAAGAGCTGTGCCCCATGGACCCCACCGTCAGGAAATCATATTTATGGCTCTGCCCATTGGCCGCTCTGATTTCAAACAACTCTCTGCTTGCCTTCCCGGTGGTGCAAACAATGGGATTTTCCCCCGCCGTTGCGGCGATATGCCGGATAATCTCCTCCCGCGTCATGGCGCAGTCATTGCCATATGGCATCTCCCCGTCAAAGGACAGAGCGCCCTTGCGCACCACCAGGGCTATACTTTTCCCTGCGGAAAGATCCCTTTGCAATTCCTCCAGCGCCAGCTTCAGTTCCTCCTCCGCAGTCTCTTTTCCCACGACAAAAGTGCGGATATCCATATCCTCCAGCAGCCTGAGCGTGACCTCCCCCTGGTAGATATGCTGGGGCTCGTCATGTACGCCCGGCTCCCCCCGCCATCCAACGACAAATATAACCGGAATTGCGTATACTTTATCATTTAACAGCGAAGCCACCGGGTTGATTATATTTCCTTCCCCGCTGTTCTGCATGTACACCACCGGGATCTTTCCGGTGGCCAGATGATAGCCCGCCGCAATGGCGGCGCAGTTTCCTTCATTGGCGGCAATCAAATGATGTGCCGGGTCTATTCCATAGCGTTTCATCAAATAATCGCACAACGCCTTCAACTGCGAGTCCGGCACTCCCGTATAGAAATCCGCCCCTATAATTTCCACAAACTTTTCCGCTTTCAATTCTTTCCTCCTCTTGAGCGCCATCCCCTGTTCAGTCTGTCAAGTTCCTCCACCGTGTCAATCTCAAAGATCTGCCCCTCTTCCACGGGATGCACGAAAAGCCTGAGTTTGTCCAGATTGCGGTCCACCACTTCGTCCCAGAACAGCTTCTCATATCCCGCCGTTTTGTAAGCCCTCTCTATGGCATCCCTCAGAATCACACAGTCCGCCTGCCGGAAATAGGAGATGCCTACCATATTATAGCAATTCTCCCCGCCTTTTCCCACACGGGCAATGTATCCTTCCCCGTCTCGCTGAAACAGCCAGTCTTCGGAATATCCTTCCACATATTTCCCGAAATAGCAGGATGTCTCCATGACCGCGTCAAATATTTGGGGAGCGGCGATGTACAGATCCGCCTCACAGATAAAGCAATCCCCCATTCCCAATACAGAGGAAGCCCTGTATATGGAAGATATATTATTCACCCATTGATAGTCTTCATTTTCCAGCAGGCTCACATTGCCGTATTTTTCCTCCAGATAGCCAAATTGCTCCCTGAGATAGCCCACCACTATATAAATTCGTTCTATTTTTCTTCTTTGCAGTCCCTGAATGACCGTTTCAATCATGGGGATGCCGTTTACCGGTATCAGGGGCTTGGGCGTCTTTTCCGTCAGTGGCCGCATTCTGGTTCCCATTCCCGATGCCATAATGATTGCATATTCCATTTATATTTCCCCGCCTGTACACGCGCAGGCTTCGCCTGCAAAAGCGCGTTATAACTCGTCGATCAACGTGAGAATTTCGCTGATGGGCATCAGCCGCTCATCCACCTCTCGGGCGCGATGATTTTTCAGAATGTCCACCGCCGTCTGCTGCATGGCGGGAAACGCGCTTCTGGTCAGCTGATTGGCATAGATCACAATATTGACCCCATGCGCCATAAGTTCCTCCTCCGTGACAGAGTTGAAAGAGGTGGGCACCACCACAATAGGGGTCTTCCGGTCTTCCTGCCGGAATAAATCGCAGAATGTGAGAATCTCCGCAGGGTCCTTCCTGCGGCTGTGTATCATGATTCCGTCCGCGCCGGCTCCCACATAGGCCCTGGCGCGCGCCAGGGCATCCTCCATGCCCTGCTCCAAAATCAGACTCTCGATTCTTGCGATAATCATAAAGGCATCCGTGAGCTGCGTCCTCTTGCCCGCCGCGATTTTCTCACAGAAATGCTCTATGGTGTCCTGGGTCTGGGAAACCTCTGTCCCAAACAGCGAATTTCTTTTAAGGCCTGTCTTATCCTCGATGATAATCGCCGAGACACCCATCCGCTCCAGCGTCCGCACCGTATACACAAAGTGTTCGATCAGTCCGCCCGTATCGCCGTCAAAGATTATGGGTTTTGTTGTCACTTCCATAATATCATCTATGGTTCTGAAACGGGACGTCATATCCACCAGTTCAATATCCGGCTTGCCTTTGGCGGTGGAGTCGCACAGGGAACTCACCCACATGGCGTCAAACTGATCCAGTTCCCCGCCCCGCTCCACAATCGTCTTTTCTGCGATCAGCCCCGTCAGCCCGCTGTGCACCTCCAGGGTCTTGACAATGGGACACAGGGACAGCAGACGCCGCAGACGCTTCCTTCGATACTCCGGCATACCCACTTTTTCCCGGATGCGGGCATCTATCCTCTTCACATTCTCATTGTACGTATACGGCACATCTATAATCTCCCCGCCATATTCTCTCAGGGCGGCCTCCACCCGGTCCCTCACCGCCTTCAAGGGACCGCTTACCCAGTTGTCCCCATGAATCACATAGTCCGGATGAATCTGTCGGATCACTTCATCATAGGAGATCTCATCCTGCACCACCACCCGGCTTACGCCCTCTGTCTCCCTGACAATCTGTACTCTCTCCTCAAAGGAAATCGTGGGAAAACGGTTAAAGCGAATCATGGCGCGGTCGCTTAGGACTCCCACGATCACTTCCCCGTACTCCTGTGCTTTCCTGATAATATTCCGATGTCCTTCATGAATCACATCCGTGCAAAAACAAGTGTATACCGTCTTCATTCTCTATTCCGCCCTCCCCGCATACTTTATGGGAATCGCCACCTGGTACTTTTGCAGCGCCTCCCGCAGTACCACAAAGAAATCCCTGATATCCTGTTCGTCTATAGCCCCCAGCGCGCACAGGCGGAACGTATTGGCCCTGGCCACCTTCCCGGGATAGATGGTAAAGCCTCTCTCATAACAGTAATCATGTATTTTCTCAAAATCCCAGTTCTCATCCTCCGGATACAACACCGACACCACCAGTCCTGCCTGCCACTCCCGCCTGATCAGGTCTCGAAAACCCAGTTCCTCCAGGCCCTCATGGATGGCGTTAAAAACCCTAGTGTGTCTGTTCCATTTCTCCGTCTCTCCCTCCGCGAAGTACTCTTTCAGCGCCTGCAATGTGGCATAGATTGTCTGAACCGGCGGGGTAAAATGCATCTCTCCCGTTTTCTCAAAACAGTCATACTGTAAATACAGATTACAATAGTAAGAACGCCTGGGATAAAGCCTGGACCGCTCTATAATCGCCCTGTTCCCGATAATAAAGGAGAGCCCCGTCATAGCCATAAGCCCTTTCTGCGCGGACGCCATACAGAAATCAATGTTCTCCGCCTCCATGTCAATGGGACGCATGGCCAACGTGGAAGTGGTGTCCACCGTAAAGACCGCCTGGTACCGGTGCGCCAGTTCTCCGATTTCCCTGATGGGATTCAGAATACCTGTGCCCGTCTCGTTGTGGGTGGTATGTACCAGCGCGATATCCCTGTTCTCCGCCAAAGTCTTCTCCACCAGTTGCAGATCCGGGAGCTGATCTGCCGGAAACTGCAAATCGATATGGGGCAACCCGTAATAACAACAGATTTCCACCGCCCGCTGGCTGTAGGCCCCGTTATTCACAATCAGAATCTTTTTATTTTCAGGCAGCAGAGAGTTAAGACACACGTCGATATTGATTGTACCGCTGCCACAGAAAAGCACGGAAGTATATTTCTCCTGGTCCCCATGGACAATCTTCACCAAATCTCGCCTGAGATCTTTCATCAGAGCGGCAAACTCTTTCTCCCTGGGACATATATCCGGCACCACCTGTGCCATCTTTACCGTGTCCGTAGTCGTGGACGGCCCCGGGTTTAACAGAATGTTGCGCTTGATTGATTCGTTCATAATGACCTCCCGTCAGCATCTTACAGGTTTCTTCATCATAGTGCCCTGTCTCGAAAGACAAATTTATTATACGCACTTTCCCGCAAAGTATCAACAGGGAAGTTCCAAAATTATCCGGGGGACATACTCCGTCTCCGGCCTGCAACCGCCAATCGCCGCGTCACCCTTTTTCGTCGCCCTCTTTCTCCCGGTCCTTCTTTTCATGCTCTTCGGACCCGGAACGGTCGGGTCCGTTTTCCAGCCACCAGCCCCATACGGCAACTCCCGCTACAATTACACACATAACGCCTACAAATAGATCCTGCAACATATTTTTCCATCCTCTCATTCTTCGACAAACTTCATCCTTATCCCTGTTCCACCGCAGTGAAAGTCCGGGAACGCCAAATACCCCGCCGCAGGCAGGGTGATTCTGACAAACGATTTGATTTTCCGGTTTCTGTCCGGTACATGCCGCGTTACCAGGCGACATAAGCTGGGCAGAAAGGAAAATCCGCGCCTTTGTCAGTATGATGAATCAGAGAATGTTATCTTTCTGACCGTCCTGGTCATGTATGTAAGATATGATTCTGCTGCCGCACAGGATAACGGTTCTCCCCATGTTCTCCCGGGAACCGTATCCCTCCGCAGGCTGCGGCAATTCCGCCAGAGCCGCGCCGTCTGTTTCCACCGCGAATCTGTGGAAACCGCGTCTCCCCGGTCTGCCCTGCGAAAGAAGATCCGGTCGGGATTGTTGTAGCCGCTCCGTGGGCCGTGCCGCGTCCGGCAGACAGATAAAGCTGTTCTGACAGAGCCGCTGGACGGGCAGGCTTACCCCATGGAGTCCCTGCTCCCCGCTCTGCCCACTCGCGGGGGCAGCCGTCTCACCGGTTTCGGCGGCACACGAAAAAAAGGTGTATACCGGGATATTCTCCGTAATGCCCGCCCCGTATACACCTGTCAGACACAAAATAATGATCAGCACCAGGCCAATCCATCTTTTCCGTCCCGCTTCCCGCCGCATTTATGTTTCCTCTCCGTGCCGAAACCTGCCCCTCGGGCGTCAGAAATCTATTTGCCGTGAAATGCCATTCTCCGGCAAAAACCGCTGTGAAGCAGCGGCAGGGCACATGGCCCATGCACATATTGTAACACATCTTACGCCGGAAGGCAATGCGCCGCCGCACAGTGCGTTACCACCCAAAAAAGGCTTCCACCCTCCGCCGGTACCGATCACAGTCGCAGAAAAAGCTGCGCACATGGCCCGCGCCCTCCACCAGCAGCAACTCCTTGCGGGAGGCACAGGCTTCATATGCCCGCCGGGTCATGTCCCAGGGCACAAAGTCGTCTGCCAGTCCATGGACAAAGAAGATGGGCAGTTTCGTCTTTTTCATGGACTCCAGCGTGGAGTATTCTCTTATGCCAAAACGCGCCCGGTACTTTATGATCAGATTCACATAATCCATGGCCGGATGCTCCCGCATACGCAAAGATTTCCTTCCCACTTCATAGAGCATCTCATAGGGACAGGTAAAGCCACAGTCCGCCAGCACGCCCCTCACAAAGTCCGGCAGGGGATCTCCGGCCGCCATCAGCACTGTGGCGGCGCCCATGGATACGCCGCCCAGATACACGGGCAGAGTATTGTGCCGCTCCTTATCCAAATATCGGAGCCACTGCGCCACATCCCTGCGTTCCAGCACGCCAAAGCCCATGTATCTCCCCTGGCTGGCTCCCTGGCCCCGCTGTTCCGGCAGCAACAGATCGCAGCCGATCTCCCGAAGCCATCTGCCCATGCTGCCAAAATCCCCTGTCCAGCTGCCACGCCAGCCGTGGAAAAGCACCACAAGCCTTTGGGGTTCTTCCGGCGCGGGAATATAATGTCCCACCAGCCGAAGACCGTCCTGAGACCAAATCTCCACATCCTCCCGGGGCAGGGTATCCATCCACGCCCCGTCCTCCCGGATTTGTCTGCGCACCCGGGCTTCTTCAACCGGAATTTCCGCAGCGTCCCCTGCCGACAGCAGATTTTTTGACCTGGCATTCAGCGCCAGATTCATTAGAATATGATATTTCAGGATGAAAAAGGCAATCGCCAGCAAGACGGCGACTGCCAGAAGAATACAGAAAACTTTCATTGTACCTCTCAATTCACGCATTTCGACACATGTTCCGTTATGCCAGACCCTCTCCCGCCGGTCACCGGGCAAAAAGTTCTCTGGCTTTCTCCATCCGTTCCACAATACCCACGCCGAAGGGGCATCTGGTCTCACAGCTGCCGCAACCGATGCAGTCGGAGGCGTTTTTTTCCAGAGCCATATAGTGGGCCTTCACGGAGGCGGGTACCTCCTCCTGCATGACAGCCAGATCATAGAGTTTGTTCACCATGGCTATGTCAATGTCCATGGGGCAGGGCTTACAGTGATTGCAGTACATACAATTCCGGCTGTAGGCATGGTGGGGCGCCGCCGCCAATACGCTGGCATAGTCTTTCTCCTTCTCCGTGGCCGTCTCATACGCCGCCGCGTCAGCCACATGCCGGGGTTCGGAGTATCCCACCATAATACTGGCTACCGCCGGTCTTGTCAGCGCGTAGTGGATACACTGGACTGGAGTAAACGCCACGCCAAAGGGGGATGCCTGCTCATTGAAAAGGCGCCCGCCCGCATATCCTTTCATCACCGTGATACCCACATCCAGCTGCTCACACAGCTTATACAGTTCCGCCCGCTCCGGGTCCATACCTGCCAGCGACGGATCGTACTGCTCCGCGAAATAGTCGTCCAGATTCTCTGTGGGAGGCATTAGGTCAAAAGCGGGATTCAGAGAGAACAGCAGCATCTCAATCTCCCCGGACAGCGCCGCTTTTCGGGCCACTTTGGGATTGTGGGAACTTAAGCCTATATGCTTTATTATTCCCATTTTTTTCAATTCATGCACATATTCCATAAACGGCCCGGCTACAATTTCATCCCACTCCTTCTCAGAGTCCACATAATGGATCATGCCCAGGTCTATGTAGTCTGTGCCCAGTCTGGACAGCAGATCCTCAAAAGCCGCCCTGACTAAGGGGATATCACGGGTGCGTACATACTGGCCGTTCTGCCAGGTAGAGCCGATATGCCCCTGAATATACCATTTTTCCCGGCTGTCCTTTATACATTCTCCGATAGCTGAACGCACATTAGGCTCAGACATCCAGCAGTCCAGGATATTGATTCCCTGTTCCTCGCAGGCTTTGAAGACGGCCCGACATTCCTCCGGTTCCATCCGTTCCAGCCATTCTCCGCCAAAGCCGATCTCGCTCACCATTAAATCCGTTTTGCCAAGTCTTCTGTATAGCATAATACACCTCCTGTTCGCTGCCTGGCTACCTGCGCAGATACTTTGCCAGCAGGCGCGTCAGCACATCCATATCTATGGGCTTGGATGTGTGGTCATTCATACCGCACTCCTTACATTTCTTAACGTCCTCGGAGAACGCGTCCGCCGTCATGGCTATAATCGGCAGATCCGCGTCCCGGCGCTTTGACGCCCGGATCTTCGGCGCCGCCTCATATCCTGACATAACAGGCATACGTATATCCATCAGAATCGCGTCGTAGTATCCCGGTTCGGATTTCTCAAACATCTCCACACAGATCTGTCCGTTCTCCGCCCATTCAATCTCTATGCCGATGGCGGACAGCAGTTCATTGGCGATTTCATAATTGATATCATTGTCCTCCGCCAGCAGAATCCTCACACCGCTAAAGTCCTTTGTGGGCGCTTTTCCCTTTTCCGCCTTTTTCTGCACGGGATTCATGTACTGCGACAGTCCGTGATAAAGCGTGGACTTGAACAGGGGTTTCGAGATAAATCCACAGATCCCCGCCTCCCGCGCCTCCTCTTCTATGTCGCTCCAGTCATACGCAGAGATCAACACAATCGGCATCTCGTCCCCGAATCTTTGGCGAAGTTCTCTGGCGGTCTCTATGCCGTTCATGCCCTCCATCCGCCAATCCAGCAGAACGATCTGATAGGCATCCGGTCTGTTGTGATGCTCCGTCACCTTTTTAATGGCCGCCTTGCCGTCAACCACCCAGTCGCAGTGAATGGTCAGTTCCTCCAGCTTCTGCGCCGTCTCTCTGCACAGTTGCTCGTCATCGTCCACCAGAAGCATATTCCAGCTGGGGAGTATCATGTCTTCCTCCTTCACGTCGGCTTTCTCCAGATCCAGAGTAACATGGAACTCGGTCCCCTTGCCGGCCTCGCTGGCAACCTCTATGGTTCCTCCCATGGCATCGACAATGTATTTGCTGATGGCCATGCCCAGGCCGGTCCCCTCGGTTTTATGCACTCTTGTATTGTCCTCCCGGGAAAAGGACTCGAAGAGTTTCTTCTGAAATTCCGGCGTCATCCCCATACCGCTGTCCTTCACCCGGAAATGCACCCGCACATAATCATCTCCCCGGGGAGATTCCTCCTGGTTGAGGTAAACATGGATCTTACCTCCCTCCGGGGTAAACTTATAGGCATTGGACAGAAAATTAATCAGCACCTGATTGAGCCGCACCCCGTCACAGTACACGTCTTCCGCTATGATATTGGATATAAAGACATCAAACACCTGGTCTTTGGTCTTTATCTGCGGCTGTATAATCGTCACAATACTGTCCATCGTCTCCCGAAGGGAAATCATGTCCAGATTCAGCGTCATTTTACCGCTCTCTATTTTAGACATGTCCAGAATATCGTTGATCAGCCCCAGCAGATGTCGGCTTGACAGGGTGATCTTTTTCAGACAGTTCATCAGCTGCGTCCGGTCGCCAATGTTGGCTGTGGCGATGGCCGTCATACCCACAATGGCATTCATGGGCGTTCGGATGTCATGGCTCATGTTGGACAAAAATTCGCTCTTGGCCTTATTGGCACGGATCGCCTCGCTTCTGGCCTTATCAATCTCCGCCATCTGCGCTTTGGTGACCCTGTAATACATCACAAATACAATAATAAAGATTGCGAACATTAGAACCATTGCAGCCAGAAACGCCTTCAGACTCCTGAAATCCAGTTTCCGTATGATAGCATCCATCGTGTCATAGGGCATGGCCGTAACCAGATACCACTCGGAGTAGGGAAGGGGCACCACATACACATATCTGACCCCTTCACTGGTGGAAATGATAAAGGCGGACAAGGTTCTGTTATCAATGGATTCCTGAATCTTTTTCGCATAGTAATCGGCACCATACTCGTCTGTATCCAGTACAAGGTTACGCAGACGGTCATAATAGTTGTTCATCACCGCCGATCCGCTCTTTATGACAAAATCTCCGTTTCGTCTTATGATATGAGAGTAGTTCTCCATCCCCGGATTGTCCAGAATAAGCGTGCTATTGACATAATCCACGTCAATTCCCGCTACCATGGCTATGCTCTTTTCGCCGTTTTCCATGGCATACGCGCAGGGAACCCCCAAAAGCACCAACGCTGTGTCGGTTCCGGAGACATTTGCCACCGCAATTTTCTTTTCACCCGCTTTTAACGACCCCAGGAAAGGCTCTTCATCCGCAATATCAACTTCCTTGCCCAAAATCAGCTGCACATAACCCGTTTCCGACAGCAGCCCCAAAAAGCGGAAGTCTCTTGCGGCGCCGCTTATGGCCATGGTCTCCAGCAGTTCCTCGCCCTGCACTTCCCCCTCGGGAGGAACGGTTTTTACAATGCTCTCCACCTGCGCCAGCTTTATTTCCACCGTGGTATCAAAATGCTGGGTAATCTGTGTGCTCATTCCGTCCAGATAAAAATCGTTGATTTCCGTAACCGTATTTTTACTGAAATTCATTATATGACTCATCAAAACCACAAATATGCATCCGCACAAAATAAACATGATTATAAAACTTATAATCAAGAATCGGTTGGTCCTGTTCCTCATATCGCTTTTCATTACACCTTTCACCTCATATGTTTCAATTTGCCCTCTATTATATTATACAAGATTGGAAAAAGCAATGAGTCAAAATTTTTTCAGTGCAAAACCATCCCGCCACTGCATATTTTCTCAGGGCAGGGCGCAGAACCGCTATTACTGTCAGAAACACTGACAGCCTGCGGTCTCTTATAACCCGGGGAGATAACAGGCTGCCCAGAGCTGTTCCCGCCCCGGCACAGCCCCAGAGCAGGAGAAAGGACTGTGCCAGTTTTCCCAGAGTTACCCCTCCGGAAAATATGCCTGTCCCCAGGGTGGACAGCAGCACTGGCATTGCCGTGCCCAGCGCCACGAGAATGATCTGTACCGCCAGCAGAAACGGATATCTTCCTAGAACATTATAAAACAAAAGGACCCGATAAACCGGGTCCGGACGCAATGTCATATGCCTGCAAAATGCTAATTCTCCACATATCGCCGCTGCTTTGTGGCCAGCAGAAACAAGGTTCCCGCCACCAGCACAATCGTCACCGCCAGCCCGCCTTCCAGTCCGAAATCACCGCCGTTTATCAGTTCCCGTCCCGCCACCGTCTCCGAGGAAAATACGGAGCAGCTGGTCTGCATGCCGCTGACACGAATGCCATAGACATTGCCCTGCGCCAGATTCCAGATGGAATGCAAAGCGCCAACGCCCCAGATATTGCCCCGCTTTACAAAATATATAGAGGCGAACACACCAAAGAGCACCAGATTTATAAAGGCCAGCACGGTTATGCCGTCGTTGAGCAGGTGCAGGGCGGCAAATAGCACCGCGTTGGCAACGATACCTGCCGCCAACGGATACCGTCTGCTCACAGACACCAGAAAATATCCCCTGCACAGCACCTCCTCCGCCATCCCCTGCACCAGGTAACCCAGAAGAAACAATACAAAAATACCAGCGGAAAAGCTGGGGGACAGGCCCTTTAGTCTGAGAGCCCCCGTTGCCACACAGAGCAGCACTGCCACTGTAAAGATTCCAAAACCGACCCCCAGCCCCACTGCGTATTCCTTCCACATACCCTGCTTCTGAAACCCCACTGTAGTTACTTTCCGCTTCTGAATCAGCTTGCAGAACAACAAGGTCACCAGAATAATCCCCGCAGTGGAAAAAAGCATCGCCACAGTCATGGCATTGGACTGCACCAGAGCGTTGGCCGCCTCCGCAACCCCTGCCATGTCTCCGCTTAAAGCCGCATTTATATAATTCGGATCAGTAAACATCAATATAAGCTGTACCGGCACCAACACGATCATTTCCGCTATACTGCACACCAGAAATACAGCGATGAATACCGGAATCTCCAACGCAATGTGCATCCCTCTGCTCTTCTCCGCAGCTTCCGCCACCATCCGGGGCTTTTTCAATTCCAACAATTTAATCATATCACCATCCTACTTTTGCTTTTCTGAGTGATGACAATTCTCTGTCAGCAAGTGACGGACTCCAACCGAATTAAATCCTCACTCGATAATCAGGCTGGCACATTTGATGTCCTCCGACAGGTCATATACTTTCCCTGTGCGCAGCCCTATAACCTTGGGGCGCAGAGGATACTGCGGGTTATTCTTCAGCACCTTGGCCTTCTCCCCGTTGCTCAGGGTAACTACGCTGTTCACAGGATAAAGGATGACGATACCCAGAAAGTTGCGCATAAATGTGATATCCAGTTCGTCCGTCATGGCCATGATCATCTCTATGGCGTCCTGCTGGGAAAATGCCTTTTTATATGGACGCTCCGTCACGAGCGCGTCATAGATATCCGCAATGGATAAAATTTTCGCATAGGGATGGATTTTATCCTCCGGCACGTTCATGGGATAACCCTTCCCGTTCAGTTTCTCATGATGCTGGAGTACACCCATCAGCACCTCCTGAGGAATACCGCCCTTATCCTTCAGAATCCGATAGCCAAAGACGGAGTGATTTTTCATAACGGCAAATTCTTCCTCTGTCAGCTTACCCGCTTTGTTCAGGATCTCATTGGGAATCTGGGATTTTCCCATATCATGAAGCAGACCGGCCATACCGATCTTCTGTATTTCCGCCTCGGACATAGAACTGTTCTTGGCAATCAGCATAGCGATTGTGGCCACATCCACGCTGTGCTGAAAAGTGTACTCATCACTGAATTTCAATGTGTCTATATTCAGCGCCACCGCCTCGTTTTCCATAATGGAACCCACCAGGCTGTTGGTGACATTGGCAGCGGTGTCAATAAAGTCAGGCGCGGAGGTATCATGGTAGAGAAACTTAATGCCCTCCGATACGCGTTTCTTCACACTCTCAGACAGGTTTACCTTGGAGCGGTCGGCCACGGTCAGCTTATCAATGGCCACCTGAATTTCCGGTGCCACCTCTATGTCGCCGTCCGTCTCAGGATCTTCCTCCCCCTCCCGGATGTAGATACCGGTTATCTTCATCTTTTGCAGAGCATCGATCAAAAAGTCGTCCAAAACCGTCTTGCGGGCAATCAGAATACGCCCGCTTCTGTCTATAATAGCCTGGTCGATCACCATGCCCTGCTTAATTGCCCTTGTGCTTATAAATTTTCTTCTTATCACAGATACCACCGCTGCTCTATAAGGCGCGCCTGGGGCGCCGGATTCGATTACAGGAAGCCGTCTTGCCTCCCGCAATATGTATTCTTATACATTATAGTTCATTTTAGAATAAAAATCCACTCTTTTTTATGTAAAATGACGGCGAACATGCCTGTGACAGAAAGACATATAATACTCTTTTATCTTTGTCTGCGCTTTCTGCTTCCTTACTACAGATAAGCATTCCCCCAGAGAGTTAAACAGGAGCGTGACCGGTTCGCCGTTATAATCCTCAAAGCGGGGATATATTTCCAGAGTCAGCAGGGCACGCCCCTTATAGGGGTTGTCTTCAAAAAATATGTCGTAGGATTTATGCAGTCTGCCGCTCAAAGGTATAATAATGTCCTGCGGCGCGTTAAATTCTTCATACTCTTCTCCCGGTTCCAAAATCAGAAGAAATCTCGGCGATACCACCACTTCAACCGCACTCAGGTTATCCTCTATCTCCGGTATGTCCGTCGATATACCGGTCCAGGAGACAGAGATGGATTCGTCATATCGAAAATCTGTAAGAAAAAAGGAGCCTTCTTGCGGTTCGGTACCGCTTCCCCCGGATTGGCCGTCTGTGGACAACAGCGCCATGATCGCCAAAAACACAGACAGCCCCAGAACAGCGATCAGTCCGGCGCCCGCCAGAACAATGCTGCTTGCCTGCTTCATTTTACAGTCTCCCTTCAAATGTTCGTTCTTGCGTCATACAAAAAATTCACTCTGCGTAAATACTTTTGTCATGAACACTGGAATCCTTGCTCTGCAAGGATTTTATTCATTATATCATGCTTTTTCTTGTCGCTTTGCGTCAATTTTGTCACAAAATGTGCTATTTTTGCATCTTTAAGCAAAACCACTTGCCTGATGGGCGTTCCTTTATTACTGCGGCTGATCCGGCAGATACTATCCCGGGAATTGTCACTGCGGATTCCCGGGAGGGTAAGTAAGTCACATGATCTCAGCGCATCCAACGGCAGCATGGCTGTAAAGCCGCTCTCCGGATCGTCCTCTCTATGCGCCACCTCCGCGCGCTGTGTCTTTTGTACTTCCGCAAAAGTATCGTCTATCTCGGGCAGGTACCGGTCAAAAGGGCTGTCTGCTTCTGCGTCCATACGCCATCCGAAAAACTTGACTCCGTTAACCTTGGAAAACAGGGGATATTTGAAATCTGCCGATGGAAAGATGACGGACTCTCGTTTCGCATAAAAAAAGAAACAACACCCCTTCTAAAAAGAGATGCTGTTTCTTTTTCATTTCATGTCAGATTTCCGGGGTTCCCGCAAATTCCAGAACAATTATGTTCCATGATTCATCCTACAAAAATACATTCACCCACACCGTGATCAGAAAATCGTACAGACCGTGGCCGATTATCAGTGACAATGTGGTGCAGTTTTTCAACCTGTGTCTCGCCAGGCAGAACACAAGCCCGAGCAGACTGGTCACCGCCACCTGTACAATGGTCCCTCCCAAAATATGAAACCACCCAAAAGCAAAAGAGGATACCAGGATGGCCACTGGTCGGGAACCGCTGAGAACGTGCAGCTTCCGGTACAGAAATCCCCGGAAAATAAACTCTTCCACAAGCGCCACCGCTCCCACACAATAGACGATCTCATACAGGAACTGCCACAGAAACTCATAATGCTTACCATTGTCACTCCACTCTCCATGCCCTGTCAAAAAGAGCGGCAGCGTGAGCACCAGAGACATAACGGCTCCGATCCCCATGCCAATCAGAATCTGCGCCCCGATCTTTTCCCCGGAAAACAGGTAATCCGTCAGAGTATCTCCGGCGAGAACCATAACCAGAAGGGGGCCTACGGCTATACACAGATACAACACAATGCTGAACATCATCCGTGAGAGCAGAGGAAGATTCATAAGAACATATCGATTAAAACACACTACCCCCCATAGCGCGAGCACACTCCAGCCAATTCCCAGAATTGTTTCCACAAGTACTTTCTTTTTATTCATATCAAAATCTTTCCTTTCCCGTCAAATCTTTTCCCGATATAGACTATTTGCAGTCCTGACGCTATTCATACCGCTTGGCCTCCGCGTACATGGGACCAAACAGAGCGACAAAAAACAGCGGCATACAGACAAACACAAAGACGCTTTCCACAAAGGCAGGAAGCAGCAAACCGCAGAGGAAATACAGCATTGGAAGCACCACCGCAAAGAGCACCATTCCCCGTATGGCCACCCTCTTGATGGGCCGCCAGTTCCGGTTGTTAAAATGTATCCCCGGCATATCCATACGAAAAATTCCGTCACTGTACACGTTAATTTCGTATTCATCATAATACTCTGGCAGTGTGTCCTTGGCAAAGAAGCAAAAATACGCGCAAAAACCCATAAGCAGCAATTCGTAAGTCAGCAGATTCAGGCAGATCACTCCCCAGCTATATCCCAGCGCCCGCAGCCCCAGCAGCTCCAACGTCACTGCAGCCAGACCCGCCCCGAACAATATCGCCTCCCGCCTGCGTCTTCTGTGCCTCTCCTCGGGAGTCTCCTCGGAATAGGTGATTACTTTGTGCATCAGTTCCTCCACATGGTTCGAATCCATGGTGTCCTGCTCCATCCTCTGACATTCCAACAGCTCTGTCACCGAGACTCCGAGCGCCTGGGACAGGGGGATCAGCAGGGTGATATCCGGCATACTCAGCCCCCTCTCCCACTTGCTCACCGCCTTGTCCGATACATAGACCTTTGAAGCCAGATCTTTCTGCGTCATGCTCTGTTCCCTGCGCAGCCCCGCCACAAATTCCCCAAATTTTTCCTTGTCAATCTCGTACATGCCTGCCTCCTGTTGTAGATCAACAGCCTCTTGCCGTCTCTTACGCCGGACTGCCTCTCTGATAGGATTTATTATACTTTTCTGCCCCGAAGTATGCAACCGACTGCCGGTAGAATCCCGTAAAACGGCTAAAATATCGCACTAAGGTCATGTCCTGCTTATCCGAGCCCCAGCGCCTTCCTTCTTCGTAAAATAATGGCAGTAAAAAAATTTAGGGCACCGTCTTGAAAAAAAAATTTGCTCATGATAAAATTTTCCATGCGGTATAATATTTAGAGGCACACTATCAGAATACATAAAGTCAGTACTGCCCACTTCGAAATCTTTTTTTACCGCAAGGGGGATAATTTATGAGATTTCTGGCAAATCGTAAACTTGCATCACGTATCGGTATCATCACCACCGTCATCACTGTCATCGGCATGTTGGCATTGTGGATTATCGTATCCAACCGTATTGCCATGATAGTGGAAAGCAATATTACCAACCAGATGGTTGACGCCGTGGAATCCAGGGCCGCGATCATTAACGATTATGTGACTTCTGCGGAGGAATACATGACAGCCTTCGCTCTGAGCAGCGATGTGCAGAACCTTCTGGCTAACCCGGAAAATACGCAGCTGCTGCAAAAAGCGCAGCAATACACCGAAGATTTCGCCACAGTCAAGGGGGGATTTGAGGGATTATACATAGCTACCCCTGACACATATATTCTGACCCATACTTCCCATGACGCCATCGGAATAACCACCAGAACCGGTGATTCGCTGAAAGAGTTTCACAATACCATTCTGGCAAAACCGCAATTGACCAACCTGGGTATTATGAAGTCTCCGGGCACAGGCAGTATGATTCTTTCCATGTACTATCCGATTTTTGACCGCGATGCATGCGTCGGCTATGTAGGGGCCGGTGTCTATGCCAGCCGCCTGATGGACGCGCTGCTGCATCTGGATATCAAGGGACTGCCAAATTGTGAGTATGTGTTTCTAAATGTAGAAACCGGCACCTATCTATACCACAAGGATGAAAATCTGCTCAACACGGAAACCACTGACAGCGGATACCGGGAGATTCTCGGACGCATCAAAGCAGATGGCGATACGACGGCCGGCACCTATTCCTATCAGGACGAAAACGGAATCGACCAACTCGTGGTATACAAATACCTGGAGGAGCGTAACTGGGTGTTTATGGTTCGGAACGATGCTGCGGAAGTCTATGGTGAAGTGTCTACCGCGCGTTCCACTGTGGGGATTCTGTGCGCCACTGTGACCGTGTTGATCCTCCTGATTACACTGCTGATTCTATACCGGGAAGGCCGCGATCTCATGATTATGGAGCGGGCAATCCGGCGGCTCGGCTCTCTGGAACTGTCCGCTGATAAGGAACTGACCTCTTTTTATGGAAGGACAGACGAAATCGGAATGATTGCGCAGACGATCCACCATGTCTGCGAGTGCCTCCGAAAAACCATAGAGGATGTGGGGCGGATTCTCGGGGAGATGGCAGACGGCAATATCGCCGTGGATGTGACAATAAATGAGGCATATTATATCGGAGATTTTAAGATCCTTCTCGATAGCCTGAAAAGTATCCGCACCCATCTGACAGACGTTATGCGCGATATCGCGCATATCGCCAGCCAGGTAAACCACGGCGCCAATCAGGTGTCTGCGGGAGCCCGGGAACTATCCCAGGGAACGGCACAGCAGAGGGATTCCATCAGCGGACTTGTAGCCAATATCACAGATATCACCGCACAGATTCAAAACAGTGCGACCCGTTGCGGCAACGCCAGCGATTTGGTTGCCAGGGCTACAAACTTTGCCGCCGAAGCTGACGCAAAGATGGAGCAGCTTACAGTCGCCACAAGAAATGTTGACCGTTCTTCCACGCAGATTGTCAGCATTATTAAAACCATCGAGGATATCGCTTTTCAGACGAATATACTGGCATTGAACGCATCTGTTGAAGCCGCCCGGGCAGGAGCCGCCGGCAAGGGATTTTCCGTTGTATCCGAGGAAGTCAGAAATCTGGCCGGCAGATCTTCCGAAGCCGCGCAGAACACCAGCGATTTAATCAGCCGTTCCATACAGGATGTAAAGACAGGTACCCAGTCCACAGACCAGGCCATTTCCGCAATGCAGGTGATAAACGAATGTATACAGTCCATCAAGACATTGATGGATGAGATTGCGCTTGCCAGCGTCCAACAGTCAGACATGATTGTCTCTGTGGAAAACAGAGTCAAGGTGGTTTCCGAGGTTATACAGGCCAACTCCGAAGCCGCAGAAAAGAGTGCCACAATCTCCAACGAACTTACAACTCAGGCCAGAACACTGAATCAGCTGATCAGCCAATTCCGCATTTGACAGCAGGCCCGCCGACAGAACATGCCCGTCGGCGGGCTGTTTTTTCTCACGCGCCTTTGCCGGTAGAGATCTTTTTGATCCATTTCCCACTGCGAAGCCGAAATATACACCACACTGTCTTTGCGATCTGATCCGCTTTCAGACAAGTGTAAATCCAAAACGCCGGAAGACCCAGCTCAAACCCCGCCAGCAGGCCCAGGGGAATGGACAGCAGCCACAGAAAGATATTGTCCGCCAACATCAACATCTTAGTATCTCCGCCGCCCCGCAATACCCCCTTGGTCATAATGCTGTTGGCGGACTGAAAAATCATAATAAAGCCTATGGCGTCCATCAACTGTCCGGCCACCTTTGTAGTCTCCTGAGACATGCTGTAGGCACTGATCACAGGACCGCTGATCAGCTTGATCACTCCGGCGGCAAACAGCCCCAGACACAGTCCCAGTCCCAAAAACGCGTAGCCCTGCCCAAGGGCCTTTTCCCGGTCTCCTTCCCCCAGCGTCTGACCGGTGACGATAGCGCCCGCCTGGGCCACTCCCTGCGCCAGCACATTGCTCATCTGCTGTGTGACGCTGGTAATGGCGTTTGCCGCCACAAAGGCCATGCTCAGATGTCCCACCACTATCGCCACTGTGTTGTTGCCGATGGCCAGTATGCCGTCGCTGACCAGCACGGGTATACTGATGCGGATATATTCTCCCATCAGATCCCCGGTCCTCATAAAGACATGCCGGATGCGAAAGCCTATGGCTCTGTCCACAAAAAACAGATATCCGCAGATTACACCCGCCTCAAAAATTCTCGCGATCAGTGTCCCCAGCGCCGCGCCCGCTATTCCCATCCGGGGCATTCCCAGCCTGCCGAAAATAAGACCATAGTTTGCCACCAGATTTACAAAAAAAGCGCCTACGGAAACATAAAGGGGCATTCTCACCCGTCCTACGCTGCGCAGCACAATGGTGCAGACCAGAGACAGCCCCAGAAAGAAATAAGTCACAATGGAGTATCTGAAATAGACAATACCCAGGGATATAATGGATTCCTCGGGGGTATACATCCCCATGATCCTACCGGGTATGGCCATTGTGATCGCGGCGAACAGGAGCGCCAGTCCCAGCGTCAGACGTACCATGATGCATATGGTCTTTTTCAGGGCCTCTGCCGCCTTCTGCGGCTCGCTCTCCCTCATCCCCCAGTATCGGGACACCAATACAGATGCCCCCATGCCCAGTCCCATACAGAAGATATGATAAATATTGATAAACTGATTGGCCAGGGAGGTAGCCGACAGCGCTTCCTCCGACAGCCTTCCCACCATGATCGTATCCAGCATATTGACGCCGATGGTAATCAGACTCTGCAGTGCGATGGGCAATGCCAACGTAAGCACCCTTATGTAAAACACCCTGTCTCCGGAAAACAACTTTTTAAAATTTCTTATCACTTTATCCGTCCTATCTGCCCTGTGACACTGCGCCTGAATTTGTCGGTTCCCGTCAGGCGGAGACCGACGCATGCCGCCTCCGCTTCCCATCAGTACTGTGTCCGGCACACGCCTCTTCGCTTCCCGTCTCAATCCTTCCTCAGACGCTCGCCCATCTTTTCCGTCATCAGCCTAATGAAGTCGCATTCCTCATTGGTCACCGCCACCGGTCCGTCGCCCGTAAAGATCATCTCCGAGCGATGCTCCGGCGTATATGTATCCCAGACCGGCATGTCCCTCCCGTCCGCATCCTTTCCGTTGGGATTCCCTGTGGCGATAAAGTTTGCCCAATAATTGCACATCTGCCGGGCCAGATCATAATGCCTGCCCGTGAACGGTCTCCAACATTTTGCAAGCGTTTCAAAGAAAAACCACAAATCCACGGAGTGAAATGTTCCCGGGTTGTCCCAGCCCGGTATGTCCGAGCGAAAACTGTAGCAGTAGTTCGCTCTGGGGCGGCTGCCTGCGGCATTAGCCAGAAACTCGCTTTTCACGGTGCAGCCGATTCCGCTCACCGGCGCGTAACCCGTCTCCGTTTTCACATGAGCCTCCGGACAGGCCAGGAATCTATCGGCGGCCGCTCCGAAGATCTCCCGCGCCTCCCGCGTCAGTTCCTCCTCGTTGGAAGCGGATATCTCGCTGATAAACTCATCCTCCGTGTTGCCCGCCATCACGGCCACATCCACACATTCTCCCGCCGCATACATCACAAGGGGATCTCCCACGCAAAAGCGTCCGTCCCGGACCGTGCACATCGCCGTATTGGAACGGATATATTCATAGTAACGGTCCCGGATAAACGCCGCGTCCAGTTCTCTGGCCTCTTCCAGAGTCTTTACTCCCAGAAAAGCGAAGAATGCCTCCCCGTTTTTCTCTGCGTCCGCCAGCTCTTTTGGCACTCCTATCCCTCCATCACAGTAGGGGCTTCTGATCATGGCACTCATAATTACGGCTTTCTGAAAGAGACCCTCATTGTCTTTGCAGGCCATCTGGGACAGAACGCTACCTCCGCCCGCTGACTGCCCGGCAATGGTAACGTTCCCGGGGTCTCCCCCAAAAGCGGCTATGTTGCGGGCCACCCACTTAAGCCCCGCCTGCTGGTCCAGACTGCCGAAATTGGATGGAGCCTGCGGCTGCTCCCTGGTCAGTTGGGGATGGGCCAGAAAACCGAAGACATTGAGCCGGTAGTTGACGGAGACCACCACAATCCCTCTTCGGGCCAGCCTCTCCCCATCGAACTCCATCTCCCCGGGATATCCCCATTGCAGCGCTCCGCCAAAGAACCACACCAGCACCGGCCTTCTCTCCTTTGGGTTCCCGGCACCCGTCCACACATTCAGGTACAGGCAGTCCTCACTCATGGCAATCTCCGGGTCCACATGCCACTCCCGACAGTAGATATCCGTTCCCAGCCCCGGCACGCTCTGCATGGAAATCGGCGCGAATCGGTATGCCTCCCTGACTCCCTCCCAGCCGACGGCGGGCTGGGGCGCCCTCCATCTGTTTTTTCCCACCGGGGGCGCCGCGAAGGGTATCCCTTTAAACGCCGTAATTCTGGGGTCAGCCGCCTCTATGCCCCGAAGGGCTCCGTTCTCTGTATACGCAATTCTGATCATATGGCTTCCTCCGTTACGCGCCGGTTTCCGGCTGCTTTTTCATGACAATGACATTAAAGGAAAGAGGTTTCACACTGGTTTTCAGTAGGCCTTTCTCAAAGACCCCGCCCTGATGCCCAACGGGACGCAGGAGGTCCGGCTCCTCATAGCTGTTCCTGCGCTCCAAATCTCCGCTGTGGATTTCCTGATGCTCCTCAAAAGTGTATCCCTCAAAGCCTCTCACATCCACCGTCAGAGGATATTCATTCTCTTCACTCCGGTTGATCACAAATACCGCCAGCCGCTCCTGCCCCTCGTCCCAGGCCGACGCGGCGTCTAGGTAATACAGTCCCTCCTTGCCGGTGTACTGGGAGGTATCTGAAATGGCGTACCCCGGCAGATCAAAAGTCTCGGACTCCACCGCTGTCCGCATGGAGTATCCCCGGGCATATTCCATCATCAAAGTAAAGGCATAATGGGAAGCCGACTTCCAGACATGTTCCCGGTTGGCGGAGCACAGCGCGCCCAGTCCTCCTGTCATGCATCCGATTTTCACTCTGTCCGCGTGCCGCAGAAACGCCAGCTGAATAGAAACCATGGACAGCATCTGGAGCAGATCTCCGCCCTGTCTGAAACGTTCCGTCATATTGTCCGGATCGTGCAGCACATACTTCTTTTCCGGATCAAACTTGTAGTGCGTCTCCACCATATTGTGATAGCCATATCCGGGATGTAGCGGACTGTTGGGGCGGATCATGGCGCCGTACTCGTCAATGGAAAGCATCAGCTGTTTGGGAGAACGACACTTCGCCGCAATCAAGTCGCAAAGCGCCACCTCTGTGTTGATAAAATCTTCGTAGTACGCCGCTCCCCCCAGCAGCGCCCGGATATCCCCGGGAGGCGCGCTGTGGTAGTGATGCATGGAGAGATAATCCACGGAGTCAAAGCACTCCTGTAGCACCGTCTCCTCCCACTGAGGATAATGATCCATAAAAGGCGCTGAGGAAGCGCATACCGCCGTCTCAATTCTCCCGTCAATCCATTTGATGGCCTTGGACACTTCGTTGGCCCGCACCCCGTACCCTCTGGGGTCCTTGTCCCAGGAACCCAGCTGCCACGGCCCGTCCATCTCATTTCCCAGATACCAGGTCTTTATGTCGTAGGGCTTCTCATGACCGTTTTTCCGCCGCAGGTCAGACCACCAAGTCCCGCCCTCATGGTTTGTGTACTCCACTAAGTCCATGGCGTCCCGCATGTCCCCGGTGCCCAGATTAATGGTATACAGCGGCTCTGTTCCCACCTTCTCCGCCCATTGCAGATACTCGTCATGCCCTACTTCATTGGTGATATATTGATGCCAGGCGGGGTCCAGTCTGACCTTGCGCTGGTCTCTGGGGCCTATGGAATCTTTCCAGTTCCACGCCGACACAAAGTTTCCTCCCGGCAGACGCACCGCAGGCAGATCCGTGGCCCGGAGGGCCTTTATGAAATCCCTGCGGAATCCCTGCTCATCCGCAGTGGGATGCTTGGGGTTATACATCGTACCGTTCACCATGGTACCTATGGGCTCCAGAAACGCGCTGAACAGCCTGGGAGAGATCTCTCCCGTTCTGTATAATGGATGAATTGTTATCTTTGCCTGTTGTGCCATATCTGTCCTTTCTTATTTTGGTTTTGTCTCTTCGTTCCGCCCCGGTTCATTGAAACAATCTGGGCAGGAAGTCTTTTGCGCAGTGTCTCCAGAAGGTCCAGTCATGATAGCCGTAGCGCTCAAAAGTTACAATGGGCACACCTGCTGCCAGCACGGCCGCCTCATTCTCCTTTGTCTCCTGATAACCGCCCTCCCGGGTGCCGCAGGCCACGAACAACATACGGAATCTCTCCGCAAATTTCTCCGGGTTTAAAAGGATCTCACTGTAATCCACTTCCTCGTTACGAATGGTCAGTCCGCCTGAGAAAATGCCGGCCCAGGCAAAGAGTTCAGGATGCGCGAAAACACATCTCTGGGTCTGCATTCCCCCCATGGAAAGCCCGGCCATGGCCCGGTGCTCTCTGTCAGGTATAGTCCTGTAAACTCTGTCAATACAGGAAATCCCGCAGTCGGCCATCTCCTCCGCAAATGCCCCCATGGCAGGATGATAAGCGCCGCTCTCAGGGAAACAGTAGCCCGTATTCATGACAATGATCATCTCCCGCATCTGCCCTGCGGCTGTAAGATTATCCGCAAGATTGGCCAGTTTACCCTGCCAGATCCATCCCGTCTCATTCTCACCGCCGCCATGCTGCAAATAGAGTACCGGATATCTGCGCTCCGGCTCCCTGTCATAAGACGCAGGGGTATAGACATAGCACAGCTTGACGCGCCCCGTCAGCGACGACTTATAATAGCACAGGCGCACGGCTCCATGGGGAACCGCACTGCGTCTGTACTCCGCAAAATCCTCCTCCGGCATCTCCAGGTAATTGATGGCCCGGAATCCACCGTATCCCACGGGAGCGTTGCCGTCCAGCACATCCACGCCGTTCACCCGGATACCGTAATAGTGAAATCCCTTTTCTATACCTGCCACCTCACAGCTCCACCAGCCATCGCTCCCCTGCGCCATGGCGTAGCTACCCGTCCCCCAGATATCGACTTCCACAGTCCTGGCTCCCTCTGCCCGAATCCAGAACCTGGCCCTGCCCTCTGCGGCGTCAAGCACCTCCGCACCACAGTGCTCGTCCCGGTATCTTCCGGCGGGTCTGCCCTTCTCGTCCACGGCCAGAATCAGACCTTTATAGATCGGATCAAACATAAGTATATGTTCCGCGTATGTCTGCCGGTCCTGCTGTTCCCTGGTAAGTTCCGGCTCCCGATAGGAAAACTTCTCCTCCTGTTCCTCCCGGAGATCCCCCTGGAAGATCAATTCCGCAAAGTCCCTTAAGCTGGCTCTCCACACATGCCACTCATGATGGCCGGGATAGTTTCTCTGTCCCCCTGCCACACCGAGTTTTGCGAGCTGCTCCGTGTAAACTCTCTGGCTTTCGTCCAATCCCCTCTCGCCTTCACCCGCTGTCATAAGAACGGTCTCCATGGGATATGTCTTCTGTCGGGCGATGATTTGTTCCATCTCCTGATCCCGCAGGCCTGAGAAAACGCCCAGATGCGCAAAGAGTTCCTGATATCTGGCAACGATCTGTGTGGCCTGGGCCGAACCCAGCGACAGCCCTGCCATGGCCCTGTTATATCTTCCTTTAGCCGTCCTGAAACTGTTCTCGATAAACGGAATGACGCTCTCCTTCATCTCGCGGCCAAAATCGCCGGGAAAGAACACCGGATCTTCGTCCTGCAAAAACGCATAGCCACAGCACATCACCACCAGCATTTCCCGGCACTTTCCCTCCGCAATCAGGTTATCCAGAATAAAATTGAGTTTGCCGTTCCAGATCCATCCCGTTTCATCCTCCCCCACCCCGTGCTGCACATAGAGCACAGGATACTTTTTCTCCGGCTCCCGGCTGTAAGAGGGCGGTGTGTACACATAGCATTTCTTCGCGTGACCGTTGACGCAGGATACATAGTCGCGGATCTGTACTTCCCCATGAGGAACATCCTTCCAAAACCAGAAGTCCTCCCCTTCTCCCGGCACCTCAAAAAAGTTGGTGGCCCCAAAACAGCCATAGGCCACCGGAGCCGCCGGATTTGTCACCTGCACCCCGTCCACAAACCAGAAGTGATAGTGAAATCCGGGGGCAATTCCCGACACGGTTCTGGAAAAACAGCCCTGCTCATCCCTGTCGAGAGCAATGCGCTCCCTGCCCATACTGCCGCCCACTCCGGCCACCTCCACGGTACCGGCTGTGGGCGCGTACATGGAAAAGGTCACGTCCCCGTTATCCTCCAGACGCACCCCCCACAGGTCGTCTCTGTATTTGAGTCTGCGCTTCCCGTCTGTCTCCTCCACATAGACCCTGCTGTAAATCGAGTCAAAAAAAAGCGGATGCATTGTCAGTGCCTGATTTCTCTTTGTCTGCATATCTCTCCTCCTGTTTTCGTTTCTATAATACAGAACCCGCCTGCTTCCAGGTAACAGGTCCCTGCGTTTCATGACGGGAGAATCGCGGAGATCCTCCAAACCGCTGTTTTTGCGCCTCATCTGCAAAAACAGCGGTTCCCGAAAAATAACGAAAACCGCCCTCTTCCTATCTACTGTTTCCCGCTGCTCTCCCGAATAAAGTAAAGCGGCGAATGTTCCCTCCGAATCGGGATATCCATCTGCTGCGTGCCGGCAAGTACAATGATATCCAGCGCTGTCTCCGCCATCTCATACGCCGGGACATCAACGGAAGAAAGAGGCGGCTTATTGTACTTTAAAATACCCGAATCCTCAAAGAAAATCAGCCGGATATCCTCCGGAATCCTCAGATTCCTGTCATGACAGCAATCCACCACTCCCCCCGCAAGCCTACAGTCCGCAACCAGCCAGGCCGAGGGCAGTTCCACATGGGCCAGTACTTTCTCCGCCGCCTCATACCCGTATTCATAACTGCTGTATTCCAGATACACGTTCCAATCTTCCCTGACTTTGATTCCCCGGTCCCTGCACCCGAAGATAAATCCCGCTTCCATCTTTCTCTCCGAGCGGTTGTTATTGTTAAATCCGATGAATGCCGCCGTCTTTACCTCCGGCGCCGCCATATATTTGAGACATTGTTCCCCTGTTCGGAAAGTATCCGTCATAAGGCAATGGAATTTTGCGCTTTCCCGCTCAAAGAGAATAATGGGAATGGAGTAGTCTCCCTTCTCCAGTTCCTGCTGATCCGCCGTCGTCAAACCGCTGATAATGGCACCGCTGATGCGGTTGCCGGAAAGCATGTCCCCGTGAGCCATCAGGTCCCCGGGCTTATAAGGCTGTATCACCATCTCCACCCGGCAGTTTTTCCTCTCCGAAGCCTCATATAACCCTCTGATAAATCTGGCCATACGGGAATTGAGTCCGTCAGTCCGCCAGAATACGGCAATCACATAGGGTACGTCCTCTTCGGCATGCCGTAGCCGCCTGGCATAAATATTCGGTCGGTAATTCATCTCCCGCGCCATATCCAACACTCTCTTCTGGGTCTCCTTGGAAATACGGATACTGTCTCCTCTCCCGCCAAGCACCACAGACACGGTGCTCTGGGATACGCCCAGTCTCTCTGCGATCTCTTTAATCTGCGTTCCGGCAGTCTTTTTTTCTTCCATAAATAACAGCCCATCCCTGTATCACATTTGCATTTATTTCTTCCAGTGTATACTTATTGCCATCATTCTGTCAAATAAATTCTGCCATTGTACTCCCTCCCAGGTGGAGCGTGTTTTAATCATTCCTCTTAGAACATAATACCGCTATTACGTTTTAGCTGTCAATAGCAAATGCGCAAAACGAACATATCGGGTTCTCAATCCACAAGCCCGAGACTTCCGTCAAGATTTCGCATAAACAGCCGCACATATTTCCATCCCAGTTCCGTATCCATCCGCGCAATGGCATGTCCCCTGCCGTGCATGGCCTGTTGCCTTCCTTCTCCTCTGCCATCGCTCGAAAGCCATACTCTTCCAGAAGCTCCGCACAGAGCAAACATTTGGTTTTATCTCAGTTCATACATATGCTAATTCGATTTAGTTTACAATTGACAGACGGAACCTTCTCATGTTACTCTAAGAAAAATCAAGCATAACACATACAAGAGAGGTATAAATATGGCTACAATCCAAGATATCGACCGACTGCTGGAAAGTTTTGTGGAGAGAGGCCTGCCCGGCTGCTCCCTCAAGATTATCCAAAGAGGAAAAACCCTTTATGAGGGCTATTTCGGCTATGCCGATCTGACAGACGGCACTCCGGTCACAAAGGATTCCCTTTTCCGTCAGGCGTCCATGTCCAAAATTCCCCTCTACACTGCCATGATGATGCTCTATGAGCGCGGCAAATTCCTGCTTACCGACCCGGTGGGCGACTATCTTCCCCAGTGGAAGACCAGCAGAAAATACCTGCGCCATCCCAACGGCTATGTGGATATTGTCCCCACGGATGCCCCCATAACCATACGGGACACTCTTTCCATGAAATGCGGGCTTCCCTATTGCAATTCCGACGCTCCCACGGAAGATCTCACCCTGCGGGGTATGCAGGAGTGCATGAAGCCCCTGTGGGAAAAGGGATATTACACATTGCAGGAGCAGCTTGCCGCCGTCTCTGCGGCGCCTCTGGCCTGCGAACCGGGCTCGCACTGGATTTATGGTTTTTCCAGTGAGCTTGCCGCGGGCATCATCGAAAAAATATGTGACAAACCTGTAAATGACGCTTTGAAAGAATTGCTTTTTGATCCGCTGGAAATGGAGAATACTGCCGCCATATTTTTTGAGGGCGCTAAAGAGCGCATGGTGGCCCTCTATGCTCTGGACGAAAAGGGAAAGTATGTACCCGGCCCGACATTTTTCGACAAAAAACATATGTCCGGTCCGGAGAACGAGGCAGGCTGGGCAAGGCTTTTCTCCAATGTGGAAGACTACTCTCACCTGATGCAGATGCTTGCCTGCGGCGGCGTATGGAATGGCCGACGCGTCATGAGCGCCGGGACCATCGACCTGATGCGCTCCAACGGTCTAAGCGAGACCCAGCGCAGGGACTTTCCGGACAAAGGCTACGGATATGGCTACGGCTTTCGCACGCTGCTTGACGGAGCCCAGGGAGATCTCAACGGCTCTCCAGGGGCCTTTGGATGGACCGGCGGTTTCGGGACCTGGTGTGAGGCAGATCCCCGGGAAGGGCTTTCCATTGTCTATATGCACAACATGATTCCCAACGGCGAGGAATACTACCACCCCCGTGTCCGCACGATTTCCTACGGATTGCTGTAATGTGATACAGCTGCGGCAGAAATGAGGCTTCAGTGCCCGCTGCACCGTGTGGACCAGTTCTGTGATACAGCCGCGCTCTGCGGCAGAAATGAGAGGATCGGATGACTGACTTTAAAGAATTAGACAGACTGCTGCAAAAATATGTGGATGACGGACTTCCAAACTGTAGCTGCGTCATCGCCAGAAAAGAGGAAATACTCTACGAAAACTACTTTGGCTGGGCCGACAGGGAAAAGGGGGTAAGACTTTGCGCCGATCATGTATTCCGTCAGGCTTCCCTGACCAAGATTGCCATGTATACCACGGCAATGATGCTTTACGAACAGGGACATTTTCTGATGTCGGACCCTCTGTATGAATATTTTCCCGAGTTTAGAAATTCCACCAAGTTGATTACCCTGCCGGACGGAACACTGGAAGTGGTCCCCGTGGAGCAGCCCATCCTGGTAAAGCATATTTTTAATATGACCTGCGGACTTCCCTATGAGATGATCATAGGCGGCATTTCCATGCAGCAGCATCCCACTGCTGTAGCGATGGCCAGGGAAATGCGACAGCTGCGTGATAAGGGATATTTTACCCTGCGGGATCAAATTCGGGCCGCTTCCCGGGTCCCTCTGGCTTTTGAGCCGGGGACGCGCTTCCTGTATGGTTTTGCCAGTGAACTCACAGCCGGATTGCTGGAAGTCATCGGCGGGAAACGCGCCGAGCAGGTGATCCAGGAAATGCTCTTTGAACCTCTCGGGATGGACAGTTCCGCCAATTTTCTGTTTGGGGACCTGGAGGAGCGACTTGTGAAGGACTATTATCTGAAACCGGGAAAGAAACTGGGAGACAATGATCCTTTCTTTGTGCCGGAGCCGAAGCAGGAAGCTCTGTTTGTAGGTCCTCCTGGAACCGTGCCGGGTTTTTCCCGGGTCATCACCAACTGCCGGGACTACACAAAGCTGATGCAGATGCTTGCCTGCGGCGGCGCGTACAATGGCGTGAAACTTCTGGGTCGAAAGACCATAGACCTGATGCGAAGCAACACCCTCACTCTGCGGATGCTGAAAGAAGATTTCTCTAACGACTATCTGGCCGGATACGGTTACGGATACGGAGTGCGGATGCTGCTGGACAGATACGCCGGGCAACACAATGGCATTCCCGGACAGTTCGGATGGACCGGAGGTTCCGGAACCTGGGCCGAGGCTTCCCCGGAGGAGGGATTGTCCGTCGTCTACATGCACAACCTACAGCCGAATCTTGAACAGTATCATCACCTCCGCATGCGGGCCGTCGCCTATGGCTGCCTTTGAGCTCCCCCGTATGCCTGTCAGCCGGACATTCAGCTGACGGTATGCCTGCCGTACAGGCGTCCTGCCAGAAACAGGGGCAGACTCACTGCGGCCAGAACGGACAAGAGTCCCGCGAAGGCAAAGAACCATTGTAGCTGTCCCATATATATATCTATCAGTGTGTCGATGGAATATATCATCTAAAGCTCCGCCCGGGTACAATCCCAGCCGCGTTCTTCCATGTTTCGCACGGCGCAAAATATCGTCGGCTCCCGACCGATAATCGTCGGAAATAACCGGAGCCGTTATCACAACCCAGATCAGGCTGTCCAGAAATCCCAGGATATTTCCGGACAGCCTAATCTGTTGATGCCTCCCCTATAAACTTTTGCAGACAGCGGTTCAGGCACGCTTGCAGCCATTTCATCGTCAGGCGTTCTTAATTGTCAAAAATCACACAGGATGCTATAGGATCCAGACAATAATCCCTGTATTTTATTATTTTCTCCGTATCATGTGACACATTGCCAGCTTTATCCGTCAGCGGCTTCGAATATATGAGTTACCAATTAAATAAAGACCTGCTCCGCATACCATGCCCTCTTGTCTTCATACATGAGGCCGTCGGCCTCTCTCATCAGCTGGTCCACATCCTCGTTCCCATCGCTCCTCCAGACAGATCCCAAAGCCATGGGCGCGTTCCCGCTTTTCATTTCCTGTTTCAGTTTCTCCACTCTCTCCTCCAGCTGCTCTCTGGTTATTCCCGCACAGAGGGCCAGAAACTCGTCTCCTCCCACACGGAACAAAGCCTGGTCCCCAAATGTTTTTCGCAGACATTCACTGGCGCGGATAAGCAGCTTGTCTCCCTCCAAATGTCCCATTTCATCGTTGGTCCGCTTAAGCCCCATCACATCGCAGTACAACACACCCACGCTCTGCCCGGATATCATGCCTTTAATATAGTCGTTCATAGCATGCCTGTTGCCAAGCCCGGTGAGTTGGTCCTGATAGCACAGCTCCTCCAGACGGCGCACATGATTTCTCCGGTGCAGAAGAGCCACTATAAAATGCCCCAGAATCTGGAGCAATGTGGTAATATGCTCCAGATACCGCTCCGGCGGGTTGTCAACACCGAAAAATCCGATAATTTTCTTCTCTCCCACCAGTGGGGCAACTACCAGAGACTCAATATTCTGCGGTTTCAGATACGCATAGACCACAGGGTCTGTCTCTCTGATATTTTCCACACTTTTGATGAGAATATTATCGCCTTTGGTAAATTCCTGATACCACAGACTCACCACATCGTAGGATACCCCCTGTAGGTTCTCTCTCTGAGGCTCCACGCCTTCGGCGCACCATTCATAAGTATTGTCAAAGGCGCCCTGCTCGGTCTCCTCAAAAATATAAACCCTGTGGCTCTTTAAAGCATGGCCCAGATATTCCATAAGGGCAGTGAGGGATGCCGTTGGCGTGGAAGCTGCCAGAGAAACGCGCAGTCCTTCATTCACCATGGCCTCGTTGTCCTCATATCCCCGATTCTGCTGTTCCCATGCACTCAGGTCCACAGCCATCTCAAAGCGGTACCTTCTGCCGTTATCCTCAATGATTGTTTCTTTCAGTGCCAACTTCTTGCCGATAAAGGGATTGTAACGCACTTCCTCCAGAAAATAACCGGGGCGCAGCCTTTTGTCCTCACAGAGTGCGCAGGGCATGGAATTGCCCCGCAGCGCCTCATAGCACTTTTTCCCCTCTACTTCTTTGTTGGATGAGAATCCGTAGAGTTCCCGCGCGTAGCGATTCATATATACCATATCGTGCGTTTCCAAATCCAACACAAATACAATTTCCCGCATTTCCTCGTAAATTTCCCAGAGCCTTGCCACTGGCTGTACTGTTGTCTTCTCTGCCGGCTGCACGATCATCTCTCCTGTTGGTTGCACTGTTGTCTTTCCTGCCGGCTGCACTGTCGTCTCTCCTGTTAGCTGTACTGTTGTCTTTCCTTTTGCCTCTTCTCTGTTCATATATACTCCGATCTGTCCATCTACGGGGCATATATCCCCGGCCTGCTGATGCCCTCCCCGCCGCACCAGGTCTTAGCCCTCCGGGATTTCCGCTTCCCACTCATTCTCTGTACCGCGCATGATGCGGCTGAATATCCGACCCTGGCAGATGACCCCTCGGTCACTTGTGGCCGTGAATAAGGCTATTATATCATATTCATAGCCTTCACCCTCATGTTAATTCTGTACCTAATTGTGCTATTTTTGTAATTTAGATTCTACAGAAGGTGTTGACAAATATATCGGTAGACGATATAATTATATCGTCTACCGATATACCGGCTTCCGGAATTGTACCGGAGCAGTTAAGGCCGCCGCATTCCGCCAAACTTCTTTTCCGGAAGCTTCTAATCTAGGAGGTGATAAAATGACCAGTTCCGCATTGACTGAGGCAGTATATTACATTTTGCTGTCTTTAGCACAGCCCCTGCACGGATATGGCATAATGCAAAATGTAGAGCAGCTGTCCGGAGGGCGGGTAAAATTAGCCGCCGGTACACTCTATGGCGCCATCAACACGCTACTTATGAAAGGCTGGATTACCGCCCTGCCCGGAGAGAAAGATAGCAGAAAAAAGGAGTATCAGATTACGGAGGCGGGAAGAGAGGCGCTGTGTGCCGAACTCGTGCGCCTGACGGAACTCATTGAGAACGGCATTCAGATATTGGGAAACGTTGTAAATCTCAAGCAGAAGCCGTAAATACTATAAAAGAGTCCGAAATCTACAGCCAATACGCGCAACTCAATTAAAGGAAATACCTGCATAGCGCTTTCCACTCTATACAGGTATGATAAAATTTCAAGAAAGAAAGGTGGTAATGTATGAGACAGGTAGTACACAAATTATTTTTTATCTGGGACTACGAAAAAGAAGAAGCATGGCTTAATGAAATGGCGGCAAAGGGACTTACCCTGGTCTCCGTCAGGTTTCTGGCTTATGAATTTGAGAATACGCTGCCAGGTGAATATCATGTGTGTGTGCAGATTATGGGAAATTCTTCCCGGCACCCTGAGACATTAAATTATGTTCATTTTCTGGAGGAGACCGGCATACAGCATGTGGGCACTGTCGCCCGAAATGCATATTTCCGCAAAAAAACCGCAGACGGATCGCTGGATCTGTTTTCCGACAATGCGTCTCTGATTAAACACATGAATTGTAGCCTTGCATTGCTTTACGCCGTGATGTGTCCCAATGTCTTCAATATGATCATAAGTATTAGCAATTTTATGTTACTTAGAAATCGGTTCTATCTATATAACGCTGCGATATGTGTTTTTCCCATAGCACTTCTGATTTTCGGAATCATAAAGGTATCTATTAAGAGGAAAAAGCTGAAAAATGAACAGCAGATCTTTGAGTAACCGCAGTAAAATTCCGGAGCGCATATGCCTGCTTTCCGGTGCTATCTCGCCTGTATTCTGGCGAGAAGAGCCTCCTGTAATACTTGAGAAAAGTTCAGGCCCATGGCGGTGGCAGCCTCGTTCATCCACTGCGGAATGCTAAGCGTTTTCTTGACGGCCCGTGAGTTAGTACGTCTCTTATAGGCCAGCAGATCAAACTCAATGACCACCAAAAACGCGTCCTGCCCGGGCGCCACCGCCCTGGGGTCCGAACCGACAGGAAGAGGCCTCTGCTCCTTTTCATAGGCGGACACCGCCAGACCCAGGGCGTCCGCAGCCATCTCATAGGCCTGTGTCAGATCATTGCCCTGTGCGATACATTCCGGAATGTCAGGAAAGGAAACTGTATAATTGCCTTCTTTAGCGATGTGGAACACTGCGGGATAAAATAATTTTTTCATTATATGCCTCCATTTTCCAAAAATATTTCTGCTGAAAACAAAAAGAGAAAACACAGATCCGGCATCTACAGATGCGAATCTCCTGTTTTCTCTTTGCTATTGTAAATAAGTGTATGCTGTTTCCGGAAATCTGTCAAGCTCTTTTTTTTGCCAAATTTGATTATTGCAGGTATATTTGGGAAACTCACGCACACGTTTTTACAAAAGCTATATCTGCACCCAATCAAGGGATGCCTTTTTACGGAGCGCCCCTGATCGTCATACTCCGTATTTTCCCTGAAATCCTCTGTCGCGTCTGCCCCATTGTTCCCATGGTTTCAGATCATTTTCCCGGATTTCCTTCTCTCCGCTCTCCCGCGAGCCTTCAAAAGCAAACCCGTACATGCCCGCAGTGGCGAAAGTGCCCGGGTCCCGCTCATAATACCGTATTCCGCATCCCCGCTGTGTTTTGCTGTCATAGTAGAGCGTCAGCCGTTTCTGTCCGTTCGGAAGAAAATACACAAAGAACGGTTCCTCCACGTCAAATCCGCCCGCCGCCACAAAATCCGCATTCTAATCAAAGTTAGAAACAGGAAATAATTCAGAGTGACATATAAAAATGCAGATAATATCTTTCCTAAAGAAACTGCTTATAGAAATTAGGAAATTTAAGAGGAATACAGTACCGGTAAAAGCGTTGACACAATTTCAGAAGAAAGATATTTATCTAAATGTTCTATTTACAGAATATTAAAACAAGTTGAACATGCGTAACCAAAAGCCACCGTTTTCAGACTGTGGCTTTTGGCTGAAAACGTTACAAAGTGTTTTCAGTGTTAAAAATACTTCACTTTTATGTTATATTGTTCTTGAACAAAAAGCAAGGAGGTTGTATTTATGCTGGAGATTAAAAAGGTTGAATTAAAGGACAAAGAAAACTGGTTTGCCATAGACTCACATATTTCAGAAGAGGAGTTTGAACATAAGGTAAACAATCAAACCGGATATGTTATTTGGCAAGACAATGTTCCAGTAGGTGTATTTCGATACAATTTGTTTTGGGATAGCATACCCTTTGTTACATTGATTTATCTTAAAGAAGAACAACGTGCAAATGGAATAGGAAAAGAGGTAATGTTGTTTTGGGAAAACGAAATGAAAGCCAAAGGGCATAATGCTGTTATGACCTCTACGCAGGTAGATGAAAGCGCACAGCATTTTTATCGTAAAATAGGTTATAAAGATTGTGGTTGTCTGGTACTGAATATTCCTGAACTTGAACAGCCTATGGAGATGTTTTTGATTAAGCAGATTTAACACCACCGTGTCAGGCCCATCGGCCGACAACGCTCATGCTTGGGTGCCGAAACGGTGCCCGACTTTACAAAAACAACTTATACGGAGATATGGCGTGCTATAAAAGGATAAGCGGAAAATCAATAAAAATAGTAAACTTCATAAATTTGTACTGGAAAATTTACACCGGATGTGTTAGACTATAAACGGTCTAGGATAACATCTTTACCCTGACAAGCAATAGAATCCATATATTGTTGGAATCTGATTGCCATGATTACCGGAGTCCATACTCTGTAGGCATTTTATGATCATGGGAAATGACTTCTGCATTCAGTGGAATACTATTGTGGCAAATCATAACAGGAGGTCCGGCAAATGCGGAGATAATCTATGAACAGTAACTACACAGAGATTCCGGCGATACGGCTGACTTTTGGCAGGCTGTGTTCTTTGTGTAACCGTTGATAGAGATCTGGTATTTGCTTTATCCTGTGAAGACAGGTATTTTTTACCTGTAACATAGTATGCGCATGTGGAATCTGCTTTCGGTTACATAATACAGCCGGAAGCATTTTTTATGGGTCTGGCATATAACGGCAAAACCCAGACAGGAGGTGCCTATGCTACAGGTTAAAAATTTAAATATTTATCACAAAAAGGATCTGCGCCCTTTGACGGCAAATCTTTCCTTTACATTAAACAACGGGGACAAGGCCGCCATCATCGGGGAGGAGGGAAACGGCAAATCCACACTGCTGAAGCTGCTGTTTGACCCGGCCCTGACAGCAGATTACGCCGAGTACGACGGGGAGATCATCAAAAATCACCTGGTCTGCGGCTATCTCCCCCAGGAGCTTGCCGGAGCCGACAAAGCCAAAAGCGTCTTTGAATTTCTGAGCGAGGAGCCCGCCTTTCTGGAGGCGGACTACCGGGAGCTGTCCTCCCTGGCCGGGGAACTGGGCCTTGACATAGATATGTTGTACAGTGATTCCAGGATGGAACTACTCTCCGGAGGGGAAAAGATAAAAACGCAGATTGTCCGCATTTTGTGCAGACGCCCCAATGTGTTCCTGCTGGATGAACCCTCCAACGACATTGATATCGGCACGCTGGAATGGCTGGAACATTTCATCAACAACTGTACCTTTCCCGTGCTCTACATCTCTCATGACGAGACACTGTTGGAGCGCACCGCCAACATGATCCTGCATATGGAACAGCTAAAGCGCAAGACGGAGAGTCATTGTACGGTATTTCGTACAGGCTACCGGGAGTATGTGGAAATCAGACAGGACAGCTATGAGCGGCAGGAACGCCTGGCTCAGGAAGAAAAAGCCGCCTATGAAAAGCAGCAGGAAAAATTCCGGAAAATATATGAAAAAGTGGAGTACAGGCAGGATATTATTTCAAGACAGAACCCCGGCAAAGCAGCTCTGCTGAAAAAGAAAATGCATTCCGTCAAATCCATGCAGCGCCGCTTTGAGCGCCAGGCGGAGAACATGACTCAGAGACCGGAGACGGAGGAGGCCATCTTCTTCCGCTTTACCCCGGGCGAAGGTATCCCTGCGGGAAAATGGGTCATTGACTGGGAGCTGCCGCTGCTCACGGCGGGAGAGAGGGAGTTGTCCCACGATATAAGGCTACAGGTCAGGGGGTCGGAGAAACTATGCATTGTTGGAAAAAACGGCGTGGGTAAAACCACCCTTCTGCGGGCTGTCGCAGAGCAGCTTTTAGAGAGAAACGATATCCGGGCCGCCTATATGCCCCAGAACTATGAGGAGCTTCTGACCCTGGACAGCACACCGGTGGAGTACCTGTGTAAGACATGGGATAAAGAGGAGATCACCAAAATTCGGACTTATCTGGGAAGCATGAAATACACTGCGCAGGAGATGGATCATGCCATCCGCGACCTCTCCGGCGGTCAGAAGGCCAAGCTGCTGTTGTTAAAAATGAGCATGGAGCATCGGAACGTGATGATTCTGGACGAACCCACCCGGAACTTTTCCCCCCTGTCGGGACCGGTGATCCGAAAATTGTTGCGGGACTTCCCGGGAGCCATAATCAGCGTCTCTCATGACCGGAAGTATATCCGTGAAGTCTGCGGCCGGGTGTTGGAGCTGCGAAAGGACGGATTGTTTTCGGTTGATTCATTTTAATATGTATGAACAGGTTTCTTTGCACACATGAAAGAACAGTCCGTTCTACAGTAAACGACATCCGATATATTGATGTCGTTTACTGGGCGCAAAAACGTTGCCGTTCGTATCCGGAGCTGTCCGTTCTCCCTGCTTTCATGGCGCACTCCCGATCGGCACTTTCTTCCCGCAGAAGGCAAAGCCATACGTTTTGTTCACGGTATTTTTCATCCTCCCAGATTCTCAGCCCTTCAAACAGATCACTCCTGTCCGCATACGCGGTCGAAAAAATTTCTCCAGCATACTCATTGTCAATGTTTTTCCAAAACGCCTCGGGCGGGCAATCAGTGTAACCGAGTCCTCCGCTTCCCACCATTCTTTTATCAAATGGGGTTTATCCACATAGAAATTGTTTTTCTCCCGCAGGCTCTCAAAGTCCCGATTGCCTATGCTTACCGTCCTCGCCATACGCGCCCCCTTCCTGACAGGCCTGTCCGGGGAATTGTTTTTCATGCCCTGTCATGCTGCTTTCAGTATATCGGATAATCCCCGGATACGCAATGATTTTACCGGTTTATGGACGCGGCGACTGCTCCGGGGCCGCCTTTCATAACAGCAGAATATAAACCAGAGTAAGCCCCAGCCCCAGACATACCAACAACAGTCCGAAAGACAGACTGCGACGGATGATAAAACCGTCCTCCTTAATCTGGGCATGCTTCATGGCCAGCAGATGTACGTATTCCCTCCTGGTGGGGAATCTGCGCTTCCAGGTATGATTGCCCAGCCACTGTAGGCCGTTCAGCATATGTCCCAGGACCTCCGTTACGGCATTGCCCTCCGGGAGTTCCCGAGGCAGCGGACTGTCCCGGTAGAGAGTCCTGCGCAGCGCCACCACCAGCAAATCCACCGCGCTGTCCAGAAGCCTGCAAACAATGCCGGACAACAACGGCAGCAGAGACAGCAGCAAAGGGCGGTACAACAGCTCCTCCAGGTCCAGCCATGCGGGCCAGGGATTCGTGTAGTCCGCCGGTATCTTCCATTTGATCCATCTTCCGGCTGCACCGGCCACGCCTCTCCCGGCTCCCACGGAACCGGCTGTCGTCCCTCTCTCCCCGGCCCCCATGAAACCGGCTGTCGTCCCTCTCCCCCCGGCCTCCACGGAACCGGCTGTCGTCCCTCTCCCCCCGGCCTCCACGGAACCGACTGTTGTCCTTCTCTCCCCGGCCTCCACGGAACCGGCTGTTGTCCCTCTTCCCCCGGCCCGCGCGCCATGGAGCTGTCCCCGAATATCACCTCCGGCGGTACACAGGCTTTCCTGTCCAAAAGCCTCCCTGCGCCTCATCAGCCCTCCCCGCACCACCACCAGGTACACCGCCGCGCCGATGCCAAGGGAAACCAGCGCCCCGGTCAGATTGTCCGGGCTATAGTAAGCCACTTCTTCTTCCGCCCGTGACAGCCCCATAAAGCCCTGTCCCAGCCGCGCCGCCGGGTCCATGGTGAGTCCAGGGACCAGTCCCCAGAACAGCAGAACCGCCGCGCTGGCGGTCAGGGCAAAGCCCGTGACAGGATTCATGTAGGGCTTTTTCACCTCATAGGACGCCTGCCTTTCGGCATCCTGATTTTTTTCTACAAAAATCGCCACAAACAGTTTGGTCATATAGGCCGCCGTCAGCCCGCCGGAGACCAGAAACAGCCCCTCTATGACAGTAAACAGACCGCCGCCCCCATATTCCACTATGCTCTCATGCAGCAGCGTCTTGCTCACGTATCCGGCGGTCAGGGGCACACCCCCGAGAGCCAGCGCACCCGTCAAAAAAACCCCTTTCAGCAGCGGCTTCTTTCTGCCATACCCCCGAAGTACATTCAGATCCAGTTCATGCACATTGAAAAAAATAGTTCCCGCCGCCATAAACAGCACCAGTTTGATCAAGGAATGGTTCACCATATGCAGCAGCGTTCCGTGAACGGCCAGTTGATTTCTGTCCCCCGGCAGGCCCTGCATGCCGATCCCCACCAGAATAAAGCCGATCTGGGACATGGAAGAACAGGCCAGCGTCCGTTTCAAATCCAGAGAAAACACGGCCAGTACCGCGCCCAACACCATGGTTACAACTCCCGCAGCCAAAATCGTCATCCCCCACCGGCCGTCACGGGCAAACAGTTGACAGCTTAACAATAATATTCCATATATCCCCGTCTTGGTCAGTATGCCGGACAGCAGGGCGGAAGCCGGCGCCGGCGCCACGGGATGAGCCTTAGGCAGCCAGATATGCAGGGGAAACGCACCGGCCTTTGCGCCAAACCCCACCAACATGCAGATTCCTGCGGCATATAAAACCCCCTTATTTTCACAGCCTTCTGCGGCGGCGGAAAGCCCTGCGATCTCCAGAGTGCCCAGTTGCCGGTAAAGCAGGAAAATACCCATCAGCATCACCAGCCCCCCCAAAACCGCCACGGCCAGATAGGTATCCGCCGCCCGAAGAGAAGGGGCGTTTTCCTCCTGTGCCACCCACACATAGGAGGTGAAGGACATAATCTCAAAAAAGATAAATGTGGTCATCAGATCCGCTGACAGAAACACCCCCATGACAGCCCCCAGCGTCCATAGCAGAAACAGGTAAAAACGGCTTACATGCCGATGATGGGCAAAATATTCCCCCGAAAACAGAGTGGTCATAAACCACATGAAAGCCGCCACCACTCCATAGATCAACCGCAGTCCATCCATGTAAAAATGAAGTCCGAAACCGCAGATCCCGGGAATTACGCAGTCCAGCGCCGTCTCTGCGGACTCGTACAGATGCGGCGGCATGCCCCGGGAATTGCTGTAAAAAATTCCTGCCGACAGAAGAACCAGCAAAAGCTGCGCCGCCACGGCGCAGACAGCCAAAATGCGCCCGGTCCGGGATATATCCCGTCCTTTCCGCTCTCTGCCGCCCGCTCTGCCTGCTGTGTATACCACAAGTCCCATCAGAAACGGCAGAAAAACCAAAATTGTCAAAATAATGTTTCCGCTTACCGATGGCAGCGTTGGCGCTGTCGCAACGGCAGGTCTCCAGGCCTCACCGGTCATATGCATCATGCCCATCCACTGTATCCCCTGCTCCATCATAGCCATTCTTCTCTCCCTGAATCCGTTTCCGATAAACCTCCGTCAGCCCCTTGCTTTGCTTGTTCTTTTGGCAAGAATGGTCTGCCTGTCATTCTGTCAGATCCCCCTATTCTGTGGGCATCACCGACACCACCTTGTTCAAAAACGCGACAATAGGCTGGGAATGCAGTCCGAAATACAAAAGCACAACCGCAAATATCCCCAGCGGCATCAGCATCCTCCAGCCCGGATCGCCTACGTCGGGCAACCCGGCATCCTCAAAATTTTTTCCCGGAAAAAAGGCTCTCACCGAAATAGTCAGCATATAGATGGCCGTGAGCAGCGCTGACACCAGCAGCGCCGCCACTCCCACCCAGGCCAGAGGGCTCTCGCTGTATGCCGCCGCCTGGGCCAGCTGCCACTTGCTGACAAAACCCGCCAGACCAGGCACCCCCATCAAAGCCATACCACACAGAGTAAAAATCACAAAGACCCCGGGCATCTTCCGCCCCAGACCGTCCAGTTCATGCACATAGCTACGGCCTGTCTCATGCATCACCGCCCCGACACAGAAAAAGGAACCGATTTTCATAAAGGAGTGGAACAGCATATGACACAGCGCCCCGGCCAGCCCCAGAGGACTCATCAGCACCACGCCAAATAATATATAAGACAGATTGCTTACCGTGGACCAGGCCAGACGACGTTTGATATGGGTCTCTTTCAGTGCCCGGCTACAGCCGTATACAATGGTAAAAATCACCGAAACCATCACCAGGTTCTGCGCCCAGGTGCCCTGTAGCAGCCGGGTCCCAAAGCTGTAATAGGTGATGCGCATGGTGGCGAAAGCGCCCGTATTGACCACCGCCACCGCATGGAGCAGCGCCGTCACCGGCGTGGGAGCCACCCCCGCCCTGGGCAGCCAGCCCGAAAAAGGCCAGACGGCAGTCTTCACTCCAAAACCCAGAAAGCACAGCACATACATCAGAAGCACCATGCTCGTCTTGTCCCCTGTTTTGTCCGGATGCAACACCCCTCCCGGCACAAAGGCGGAAGTCGTTCCATAGGACAGTATAAAAATCATCCCGATAAAGGCAAATGCCGCCCCGCCAATCATATAATGCAGATAGCTCCGGCTGGCCAGTTCCGCCTCTCTGGTCCGGGTATGCATAATCAGAGGCAGCGTTGCCAGACTCATCATCTCAAAGAAAAAGTACATGGTCAGAATGTTGTCCGCCATGGCAATTCCCAGCGTTATCCCATAAGTGATCACATAGAACATGAAGAAACTCTTTTCATTGTGATCGTTTTCCATATACTCGAATGAATAGAGAATTGCCAGAGGCCAGAGCGCGGCTGCCATGGCCGCGAATACTTTGCCCATTCCGTCCAGATGAAAGCTGACCCGCAGATTACCGGTAAAGCGGAACAGCACAAAAGCCTCCTGGGGCTGAAAAAGCAGCATGGTGACCACCAGAATGGAGTTCGTCAGCACCAGGGCTTCTATATACCAGAGCATTTCCCTTCTGCTGCGGAAGGGAAGCAGGGGAATCAAAATTCCCCCCAAAATCGGAAGCAGCACTACCAGTATCATTACCGCAATATGCATGTTGATCTCTCCTATTAAAATCGCCGCGCGATGGCTCTGAAGCGTAAAGTTGCTTCGGCTCGCTCTCCGGAGAGAAACTTTCATACGAAAGTTCACTCATGAAAGTTCCTCGCGCCCCCCTTCGCGACTTTTCTGCCCCTTACCCAAAAACCTGCATTCTAATCTCGTTTGCGTATTCTGTCAGGGCATTGGGAAACAGACCTGCGACCAGCGCCAAAGCTGCCAGAAGCAGCAGCGGGATCACCATGGCCGCGATTCCCTGCTGCTTTGCGGCGTCCGATGCCCCCTCCCCCCATAGCGGCCGGCCCAGGCCTTCTTCCCCGGATTCTCCGGGAAAAAAGCCCCTTGTGACGACAGGCAGAAGGTATCCTGCGGTGAGCAGGGCGCTGACAAGAAGCACCGCCGCGCCCCCATACCCCCAGGGTCCCAGATCCGCCTCCAGGGCGCCCTGGGCCAGATACCATTTGCTCACAAAACCGCAGGTGGGCGGAATGCCGATAAGGGCCAGGGAAAATAAAGTGTAGCACCACAGGACAACGGGCATTTTCCTTCCTATGCCCGCCAACTCTCCCGCTTTGGTTTTTCCATAACGGAACAGGAATACTCCCGCCGTCAGGAACAGACCGCATTTTACCACTCCGTGGAAAGCCACATGAAGCAGCGCGCCTGTAAATCCCGTGGGGGAAAGTTCTGCCAGCCCAAAGAGGATATAGGACAGATTGCTCACCGTGGAATAGGCCAGTCGTTTTTTCAGAACCGGCTCCCGGAAAGCCAGCAGGGACCCCATACATATAGTCGTAAGCGCCAGCGCGATCCAGGTGTATTGCACCCATGTCCCCCGCAGGAAAGCCGATCCCACGATATAATATACCACCCGGATGACTGCCAGTATACCCGATTTTACAAGGATGCCGGACAGGACTGCGGAGGCGGGAGACGGCGCTACGGGATGAGCCGTAGGCAGCCAGGCGTGCAGGGGAAACATCCCCGCCTTGGCTCCAAACCCAATCAGCATCAGCATCACTGCCGCCAACAGAAAACTCTCATGCCCCTGTGTCATCTGACGGCTCAGAACGCCTCCCGGCGTGAAAGTCAGGTTCCCACAGAACCGGTGGAGAACGAAAATACCAAACAGCCCCATGTACGCGCCGCAGAGGGAATAGAAAAGATATTTCAGCGCCGCCATGATCGCCTCCCTGCTGCCGTTATGCAGCACCAGAGGGAATGACGTAAGGGTCATTAATTCGTAAAACAGATACATCGTCACCAGATTTCCCGCAAAATACAAGCAGATCAACACGCCATAGAGCAGCAGATAAAAGCCGAAAAACCTTTTTTCTTCCCCCTCCCGGCGCATGTACAAAACGCTGTAAATACCCACGGGCACCCACACTGCCGTCATCAGGCTCACAAACCATCTTCCGACTCCATCCACCTGAAAATATATGGGAATATCTTCCATCAGATAAAACAATGTGAGACTGCGCTCGCCGCTCCATGCCACCCACAGCGCGGATATGGCCGCCGCCAACAGCACGCCTGTGGCAAAAATATCCACTGCTTTTTGCCTTATTCTCCCCGATTTCTGTTCTCCGCCCGGGGTATTGCCACTGTCCTTCCCCCCTTGGGGCGCCAAATGCTCCGCAAAGGACCATATCAGCAGAAAAATTCCCCCGGGCCATGCCACCAGAACAGGGCTTACTATCCACAGATTGCTCATGTCTCCCTCTTTTCCCATATTGCTATACAGACCCGGTTTGTGCCTTCCGCCTCATCCGCCCACCAACGTAACGGTTATGAAAACATCCGGAGGCCTCGCTCAATCAGTCCGATCAAAGGCTCGGAGTTCAGTCCCAGCAGAATGTTCAGCAGAATAAACAGAATCATGGACGCCGCTTTTGCCGGCTGCTGCCAGATCGTTATTTCCTTATAGCCCTCCGGCGGACGGATGACTTTTCCCATTCCTTTTTCCGGTTCCCCACGCTCTGTATGCTTTTCCTCTAAATCTGTTATTTTCACCGGAGAATAGATGCGGATTACCGTCTTCATAAAATATACCGCATTTAAAACGGTGCTGATGGCCAGTGCGATCAGCGTGGGCAGCATTTTAATCTCATGGCCCACCGCCGCCTGAGAAAAAAACAGTTTGGAAATGAAACCCGCAAACATGGGCACCCCCACCATGGACAGAGACCCCACGGTAAACGCTATCCCCGCCAGCGTGTTGCGGCGCCCGGCGCCGTTTAAATCCTTAAAATACCTGCTGCCGCCGGACGCGTCGGTGATGCCGGAAGCCGCCACAAACAGCAGGGACTTGGTGGCTGCGTGACAGATCACATGGTAAATGCTGGCGATCACGCCCTCCATGGTGCCAAGACCGAAACCCATATAGATATAACCGATCTGGGCCACCGACGAGTAGGCGATCATCCGCCGGATATCCTTTTCCCGAATGGCGTCCACAGAGCCCATGATCATCCCCGCGATGCCGAAAACAAACAGCACATGAATCACCTTGCTGCCGCGAAATACGTCAAACCCTATGACCCGGCAGAATATTTTTACCAGCAGGAAAATATAGCCCTTGGACACCAGGGAGGACAGAATTGCCGCAGAGGACACTGTGGAATATCCGTAGGCGTCCGGCAGCCAGTTATGAAAGGGAAACAGGGCGCTTTTGATGGCCAGACCCACGCACATGAGACAGATGGCCACCAGCAGAGGCCTCTGGTACATCCCCCCTGCCACCAGGGCATGTACGCTTTCCCTTATATGGCTCATGAGCAGATGTCCGGTCAGATCATACAGGAAGCAAAGACCCAGCAGAAGCAGGCCTGACCCCAACAGACTCATGATCATATACCGGGCCGCCGCCTCTATGGTCCGGCCGTTGCGCCTGATCATGATCAGTCCGCAGGCGGAGATGGTATTGATTTCCACAAACACATAGGCAGTGAACAGGTCGTTGGTATAGATCAGGGCCAGCAGAGAGCAGAGCAACAGATCCACCATAATGTAATACAGATTCTGTCGGGAGGCCTCAATCTCCACCTCCCGTTCCCGGGCGCCCCCCAGCATACACAGCAGCATAATGGCGCAGAAAATCACCGCCATCAGCGCCTCCAGTATACCGGCCCGGATCTCATTGCCCCAGGGAGCGGGGAAATGCCCCATGGTATAGACAAATGCCTCCCCGGTACGACACACATACCACAGAACCGCGACGGACATAGCGCCGCACAGCCCAATCACCACACTGTTTACCCTTTTTGCCCATTTCCCTCCCAGAATGGAAGAAAGAGGACCGGAAAACAGAGAAAGGACAATGGAGAAAAAAGGAAGGTTGCGAATAAAATCCATTGCTTTGCCTCCTAATTGACACGCTTTTGCTCAAAAGGGTATAATTCCTCGCGACGCGTGGTAATCTCATCCAAATCCAGCGTATGATACCGCCGGTACAGCCGAATCGTCAAAGACAGCATCAAAGCCGTCACCGACACGGACACCACGATGCCCGTCAGCACCAGACCGCTGGGGATGGGATTCACATAAGCCTCCACACTCTGAACGCCGTCCACTACCACCGGAGCCTTGCGTCCGTCGATATAGCCTTTCATCGCCAGAAACAGATACGTGGCCGTGTCCATGATGTTCAGCCCTATGATCTTCTTAATCAGATTTTTCTGCAAGAGCAGATTGGAAAAGCCAATGCCAAACAGAATCATAGCCACCGCTTCCCCATAGTTGCGAATTAAATTTCCAAGATTCAACAAAGCCCCTCCCCCGCCGCAGCGGAAATCCTGTCAACACCGATCCCACATCAGTACCCACCCTTGCGGAACATTACATAGAAAGTATACATGGTGCCTGCCACCACCACCCCCACACAGATATTGAGAAGCAGAATAAGCCCGCTGCTCAAGATAGCGCCCGGCGTGCCCAGAGGGATCACGCTCTCAATGTGGTTGGCTCCTGTATAAAAAGAATAGGTCTTGGACAGGCAATAGCAGGCCAGCGCCCCAAAACTCATCCACTTATAGGTCGCCCCGGTAAAAAACCGCTCCGCCTTCTCAAAACCGAAAGCGCTGACATATAAAATCAGCCCCGCTCCGATCACCGCGCCGCCGGAGAAACCGCCCCCCGGCCCCAGGTGACCGCAGAGAATGACATAGATGCCAAAAATAATGATAAAGGGAACCAGCAGTCTTGCCGCCGTCTGCAAAATCACGTCATTTTTAGGCTCGTAGGCTCTGTCGTTGGATTCCTCCCGGCCGCTCTCCCCCTCTTTCCCGTCTGTCCGAAGCAGAATCAGTACCGTGCAGGTGGCAATAAACAATACATGGGATTCCCCCAACGTATCAAAGGCCCTGTAATCCAGAATCATGCCTGTGACAATATTCACCGCCCCCGTCTCCTGCAATCCCTTCTCGATATATCTCTGTGACACCTCATTGTTTACCGGCTTGTCCGCCTCCCCGAACGGAGGCAGATCCGCCACGCCAATCAGCAGCATGGATACCAGTAGAACGCAGAAAAGCAGACTGAAAATCCGGTATACTTTTTTAAAAAGCAGCACCTCCCGGTTATGTTCCGTGTCATAAACCCGGGCCCGCACCTTCTTTTGGTCCTCCCGGTGCTGTCGCCTGGTGTCCTCATCTTCCTGGCGCGGACTCTGAGGCCGCATCTCCAGATTGCCCACATAGAGGTCCCTGCTGCCCTCCAGCCAGGATTTCAGTCTGTAGGATATGGTTTTCTCATATTGCTCCCGGGACACCTTTCTGCTCACGAATTTCGCCTCCTTCTGTACTCCAGCTCATTCTCCGCGTCTTTCTCCGCAGCGTCCGCTCCCATAATGGCGTGTATTTTTTTCAAAGTCAGCACGAATAGCACCGTAGTGACTCCCGCGCCCACTGCGGCCTCCGTTACAGCCAGGTCCGGGGACTCCAGAATCACCCAGATAATGGACATCACAAGGCTGTAGGACATAAAGATGAGCACCGTGTTCAGCAGGCTCTTAGAGAGGCTTGCCGCCACTGCACACACAATCAGGAACAAAAATAAAATACATGTAAAAACTGTCATAATCGTCCTCCTTCCTTACTTTTACCGCTCCGTCGCAGCCGCATTCCCCTCTTCTTCCGGTTCTGTCCCACATTCCTCCCCCATCACGATCCTGCGGTAATGCTTCTCAGGCTCCTCATCCGTAGTCACCTCCAGCCTTGCGATCAGATGAGAGGACGTAGGAGAAGACAACCATAGAAATAGAATCACCAGAAAAAGTTTAAGGGAAGTGAAATTCCACCCGCTGATCACAATCAGTCCCAGCATACAGCAGCCGATCCCCAGCGTGTCCCCCATGGCCGCCGCATGCATACGGTTCAGCACATAGCGGAAACGAAACACTCCGATCATCTCTATGACAAATATCCCCAGGCCCATCAGCAGCAGCGCTGCCCCGGCCAGAAAGCGAAGCCATTCCAGTACCGCCATGATTCACCTCTCCTCCCTGTGCCCTTTTCCGCGCCGCTTCCATTCCGTGTAGACACCCATATAGACCTTGGTCAATATGATCACCGCCAGAAAGCTGATCATGGCATAGATCAGACAGATATCCACCAGGTATCCCTCTTTCAGAAACAGCGCCAGTATGGCGATAATCACCATAACCATGGTTCCCATCATATTCACTGCCACCACCCGGTCCGCGATCCGCGGACCGATAATCGCGCGGATCAGACATAGAATCACCATAATCGCCAGAAATACCAGCGCTCCTACAAACAGAAAACCGTATGCCCGTTCCAGGCCCGGTAAATAATCGCTCATGCCTGTCTCCTCACGCCCCTCTCTGTTCCAACTCCTGTGCCAGTTCCGTAAAAATGCTGTTGTCCATGCCCTCCGCCAGACTTTCATCCAGGCAATGCACCGTGTAGTCCCCGTTTTCCAGCGCCACCGTGATGGTGCCCGGCGTCAGCGTAATGGCATTGGCCAGGAGCGTCTGGGTCAGAGGACTTTTCAAATCGCTGTGAAACCGCGCCAGCACAGGCACAATCTCTTCTTTCTGTGTGAGAATCAGGTGCACCGTTCCCAGATTGGCCTTTACCACCTCTATAACCAGCACAAACGCATATCGCAGCAATTTGCCCAGCTTCCGGTACAGCCACAATTCTTTCCGCATGCTGTAGTCCATGAACCGACATGTAAAAGCGCAGAGCAGCACCGCGATCACCACACCGAAAACACAGATCTCCCCTGTGATCCGTCCGTTGAATATGACCCATAACACAAAATAAAGTACCAGCATACCCCATTCTCCAAAAGCTATATCTTTATCAAAAACGCCTTAATAGTATACCTATTATTTCCTAAAGTCAATGGCTGAAACGCAAAAAAAGCCTCCCCGCATATACAGGGAGGCATATTTTCTTATGTTTTCTTCCTCTTTCTGAACCGATGTATCACGTAGCCGGCCAGAGACAGCAGGGTGAGTCCCAGAGCGATCAAAGAAAGCCGCTGCCATGTCACATGCCAGGTATTGACCAGTATAATGGAGGCCACCATCAGCGTAAAGGCCCAGTAGACGTACATCAGTATACCGGTGGCCAAAGTGAAGAGGATATCCTTTAACAAATCCCGTTTTGTATAACGTTTATCCATATTTCTCCTTAATTTGAGATCCGTAGCAACGTTCTCTGCGTCTTTCCCGCAATGCGATTTCTATCCGTTCCGGCGACCGGAAAATCTCCAGGCCCCCACTGCGCAGCCCTCATCAATACTTGACGCCCCAGATGCTCTCGTTTACGCCCACGGCGGAGAAAGTCATCACATCTGTGCCCGCCTGGTCCTTCATGGCGCAGAACACACCGCTGTACACATGATCATCATAGGTGATATGCACATAGGGTGTGCCCTCCGTCACAGTCCATGTGCCCACGATGGAGCCGGTCACCGTGCCGTCCTCATGGAGGTCAATCATCACCGGCTGGGAAATTTCCCTGTCAATTTTCATGCCCTGATTGATAAAGTAGTATTCCCCCGCAAGTTCGGCCCTGTCATAACCGCTCTGGGAGAGAGTCTCCCCCGTGGTGGTATAGGGTGCCAGCACCGGCCAGGCTTCCTCGTTCATAAAGATCTGCTTTACCGCAGGCTCATGATACTCATTCCCGTTGTTGAAACGGGTGTGATAGCAGACATACTGCTTGCCGTCTGCGTCAAAAAATGTGGACATACCGCCGGTGGCCATATAGGCATATTTACAGCTGGGCAGATAGTAATTGCCGGACAGCTTGAGACCGTAATAAGCATTGTTATAGCCTTTCAGAGGTCGCTGTCCCCCCATGTCCACATATTCTCCGTCCGGTTTGTCACTGCGCAGCACACGGATCTGATAGCCGCCCACCCGCTCCAGCGAGCCATAACTCAGATACAGGTAATAATACCCTGTGTTGGCATCGTATTGTATATAGGGACCCTCGATGGACTGGTGACCGCCGCCCAGCAGACGTTTGCCAAAGTAAGGATCTACCTCATTCTCCGGGTCCGCCTGGGGATGAATCACCAGGCCCGTCTGCGGATCAAGTTCCAGCAAAAAGATTCCTCCTGACCAGGAGCCATAGGTCATCCACAGCCGGCCTTCCGCGTCATAAAAGGGCGCGGGATCTATGCAGTTGGGCCAGTCCTGATTATTGTACTGACCGTTCCCGGTCAGATAATTCTCAGCGGCATATGCCTCGTCCACATAGTCATACACATCCGTCTTCCCAATATCGTCCTCCGTAAATCCGGAGTACAGAAGCGCCCCCTGATACTCATAGGGCCCCTCCGGCCTATCCGCCGTGGCATAACAGAGGTTGGACTTTATATAGGTGGAGGAAGTGCAGAAATACATCACATATTTGCCCATGTCCTCATTGTACATCACATCCTCCGCCCACACCGCGTAATTCCCGTTGCCCTGATCGCCGGAATAGTCAAATACAGTCAGATCTTCATGGAACAGGTCCTCAAAAAGCGCATTGTCCGAACTATACCCGTTGCCGATATACTCCCATGTATGCATATCCTCCGAGACAGCCCCGGTCATATGGGAACCGTAAATGTAGTATTTGCCGTCAAACACTTTGATGGAGGGATCATGCACGGACACTTTTGCCCCGTTGGCCGCCGTCTCTATGCCCGTATAATCCGCCTCTCTGCGCACAGGCTGTACCACAGGTTCCGGGGAGGGCTGCACGCTCTCCGCCACGCTGCCGGTTTCGCTTTCACTTTCCGTCTGCTCCCCCGAAGAAGCCGCTGGCTGCCCGCCGCATCCCATAAGCGCCCCTGTGAGACAGACACACAGTGTCGCTGCCAGTAGTTTGTTTTTCATAAGCTCACATCCTCCTATTTTATTCTCCGCACCTGTCCCCAAAGGGACTTCTTTACTCTAGATTAAAATGTTTTACTCAAAATGTCAATAAAATGCTGAAAAAATATAAATCTTTTCGCTCTCCATATTGAAAAAAAAGTACTTTAGGAGTAGAATAACAAAGGAATTTATAAATATTTAATTCTTACTTTATATTTTATATAGGAGAGGATACGTATGAAAAACATTCAAAACAAGTGGATACGGGCAGCCATCCCGGCTCTGCTGCTACACTGTAGTATCGGTACAGTGTATTGCTGGTCCATTTTCAGCCAGGAAATTGCCGACCATATCGGCTTTTCCAAGAGTGCCACCGAGTGGGCATTTAGTTTCGCCATCTTTTTCCTGGGCATGTCCGCCGCTTTTCTGGGCAATGTAGTGGAAAAAGATATCCATCGTTCTTCGCTGATCGCCGCGATCTGTTTCGCCGCCGGCATGGCTGGAACAGGTTTCTTCATCTGGTACGGCGGCACCCATCAGCACAGCCCGCTGGCGCTGATCGGAATCTATGTCTGTTACGGTTTCATCATGGGAATCGGCCTGGGAACAGGCTATCTGTCCCCGGTGAAAACGCTGATGCTGTGGTTCCAGGACCGCAAAGGTCTGGCAACCGGTCTGGCTGTGGCCGGCTTCGGTGCCGCCAAGGCCATCGCGAGTCCCATTATGCAGGCGTTGCTGAACTCTTTGGGAGAAGGCGGCATCTACAAGATGTTCCTGATTCTGGCCTGTGTGTATTTCGTCATGATGTTTGCGGGCCATCTGCTGTTAGCCAAGCCCGAAGGCTGGCATGAGCCTGCGTCTCAGGAGAAGGGGGCAAGGGCCCTGGATGTGATCAAGACCAAGCCCGTGGTGTTCATCGGCATCTGGCTGATGTTCTACATAAATATCACCTGCGGTCTGGCGCTGATCTCTCAGGAAAAAATGATTATCAAGTGCATCGGTCTGGCAGGCATGGCCGGCGTGCTGTCCTCCGTCACCGCAGTATTTAACGCGGGCGGTCGTCTGGGCTTCTCCGCCTGGGCCGACACCATGAAGGACAGAAATACTGTATATAAGATTATGATCATCCTTTCCATCATTGCTACCGGCCTGGTAATCCTGACCAGAGGCATTGCGGATATGGGACAGAGCACGTTGCTGCTGATTCTGGTGCTGGTGCTTCTGTTCGTGGTAAACGCCGGTTATGGCGGCGGTTTCAGCAATGTGCCCACACTGTTGTCCGATCATTACGGTATGCAGAATATCAGCGCCATCCATGGTATTACCCTCTCCGCATGGGCCATCGCAGGTCTCACCGGCAATCAGCTGGCAACCTTCATCGTAGGGCATGTGGGACAAATGGTGGATGTCAGCGACGGACATGGCGGGCTGACACAGGTGAACCCTGTGGGGTATCAGACGGTGTTATATGTGACCATCGTACTGTATGTGATCGCCCTGCTGTGCAGCTTTTTCCTGGTGGGCGGCAAGAAGAAGGAAAAGAAATAAGAAATATTTCGACATTCTGTCACAGAAAATAGAAATGAGCGCCATGAGACTTTTCCTCATGGCGCTTTTATTGATCTGGTCAATTGCAAACCGAAATCCACGCCTCATCCGCACCTTATTTTCAGTCGGCGGTCCTCTCCTGGCCGTAGCCGTTGCACACATAGGGCGGCATCTTCTTATGCCCTTTTTGTGCCTGCGTTCGGTCTGGTCTCAACGGCCCGGTGCAGGCATATTGTATCTTCTCAATATAGTCTGCATCTTTTTTCATCAATATGGCGTCCCTTTACTCCGAAAGTTCCCGAAACAGATTCCCTGCCCCCAGGGCGATCCCCAGAGACACCGCCCCCCCAAGCAGAATCACCATGAACTCCTGCCCCTGACAGATTTCAAACCAAACTCCATACAGGGCATTGCCCAGAGGCTGGGCGCACATGGACACGGTGAGCACCAGGGCGATCACCTTTCCCACCAACCCCAAGGGCGTCTGTGCCTGGATGAAGGACATGACCTGCACCGAAAACACCGTGGCAAATACCATGGCCAGAAAGCAGCACACCGTTATGACCGCGTAAACCGCCATAGCGGATGAAAAAAAGTATCCCCCGATCCCCACAGGGAACATGCACCCGGCCCCGGCGATCAGAAGTTTTCCGGCTTTTCCGATGGCCAGCTTCCTGGCAAAAATACCTGCGAACACGCCTCCCGCCAGCCCTCCCGCTGCCAGCGCCCCCTGGGCAAATCCATACAGGGCTTCATCCAGCCCCAGTACCTCCGTAATCATATAGGGCAGGCCTACAATAATCATGGAGGACAGAAACAGGTTGATTCCGCAGAGTACCAGTACCAACTTCCAAACCATGGGTTTCTCTCTTCGGATAAAGCGAATGCTTCCGGTGAAATCCTCCTTCACCATCCTCCATATGCCTCCGCCAAAGTCCTGTTTCGGAGAGGGAATCCTGATGAAAAGTTCCATCACCGCTGAGGAAAAGAAGCAGGCCACACAGATCCACAGCACGGGCTTAAGTCCCCAGGCACTGTACAAAACGCCCCCCAAAGCAGGACCCAGCAGGGAAGCAATGGAACTGATGGAACCTATAATGGAATTGGCTTCCATAAAACGGTCCTGGCTTACCAGCGCGGGAATGCTGGCCTGTACGGAAGGCTGATACGCACCTGCGATGCCGTACAGAAGCATCATGGTAACCGTCATTAAAAGAATCAGGTTCACCCCGCCCATCAGAAGAGAAAAGGCCGTGATCACCGCCGCCGTAAAAAAGTCCAGCGCCACCATGATATTCCGCTTATTTACCCTGTCCGCCACAATACCGCCCACCGGGGACAACAGGATGGCAGGAATGAACGCACAGGCCGTCACCGCCCCGTACAGTGCGGAGGAACCTGTCTGATTCAACAGGTAAAGAGGCAGCGCAAACCGCACTGTAGCATTACCAAACAGGGAGATAATCTGCCCTGTGACCACCAGCAAAAAATCCTTTGAAAACAATTTCCGTTCCATTTCTCAAACCTCCATATCCTCGATTCCATTTTTCATTATGCGGTGGGCCAGCCCCAACAGTCTGCATAATGTCTTCTACCATACCGCATGACGGTATGTATAATGTTTAAAAAGAATCCGCCCGTCTTGAGGGCAGATTTTGTAACCTCTGTGTTGTTTTCCCCTTCGCCGGCTCCGTCCGGGATTCCTTGAGATTTGGTTCACCGTTTTTGCAGATAAATGGACGCCAATTCCTGTAGTCTCTGTGCCATCTCATCGTCCACAATGTCAAGACCAAAACCTTTCATCATCTGGCGGAACAACATGAACTTCCGAAAGGCCCCCTCGGCGGAATCCCCAAAAATCATGGGATTCATCCAGATGTTGGCCGCCATAATGATCAGTTCCGCCAACTCTTTCGGATACTCTGTCTGAATGGAGCCGTCCGCGATCCCCTGTTCGATAATGGGCTGAATATAGTCGGGGGCCGCCACCATCATGGTCTCACTGAAAATACTGTAGAGCAGTCTGGGATTGTTGCCCAGATTGGGTGCGGTGGAAAACATATCCTCCTGAACCGGTCTGAAAATGGATTCCCGAAATATGGCCCTTAACTTTTCCTTTCCGTTTAAGTCCGGGGTGTCGCGTATCACCGCCAGCATCCGATTGGACTCCTCCGTCATTCTGTCCGTAACGGCGATCAAAATATCCTCCTTGGACCTGAAGTGATGATAGATGGCCCCCTTGCTGAGTCCTCCCAGATTGTCTATAATATCCTGAATAGAAGTATATTCATAGCCCTTTTCCAGGAACAGACGGCCGGCCACGTCCAAGATCAGACTGACCGTCTCCTCCGGGTGTTTGTTCCTTGCCATTGTGTGTCCCCCTTTACATACCGCCGGTATGTTCACATTATCATACCTCTGGTATGTTTGTCAAGCCCTTTTCTATCCTTCTTTTTTCGGATAAGCCCATTCGATGAACCTGCATGAGGCTATTTTCTCCAAAAAGCAGAACAGTCCGCCTTGTCCTGTCGGTTATATTCAATGATCCGTTCCAGCAGGGCATAATCCACCGGCTCCTCCCAGCGGATGCGGAACAGATTGGTGCCCTGGCTGTATCCGGAAGCCTCGATTTCCCGGGAAAATTTCTGAATTGCCGCAGGCTCCGGCGCCACGGAAAAATGCTGCTTCGCGGCGCTGAAACCGATTATAAACGTGCCATGATCCGTAAAAACGGGCTGGTTCCACGCAATTTTAGGCTCCAAACCGGGAAAGCTGGTTTTTGTCCATTCCAAAACTTCCCGCATTTGAACGCGATGAGTCTCGTTTTCAATCCTGGAGAGATACTTTTCAAAAACTTCCGCTGCTTTTATATTGTCATGCATATCTTATCCCTGTCTGCTCTTCGGCGCAATCCTGAATTCGTAGTTACTGTTTCATTTTTCCCTTTGATATGACGAATTAACCTTCATTACCCGCAGACTTTTCCTCAAAGCTGATGTACTTACATCCGAGGGCGCTCTGTATGTACGGCTGCTATTCAATTTTTGCTGGCTACAATTCTACAAACTGGAAGTTTACTTCTTTCGCCTTTTCTTCAATATCAATTTTAAAAGCCATCGGGCAATTCCACCACATATCGAAATCAGAAAGCCCTCTTTTATCAGCGTGTTGCCAATCCCTGTGTTGATGGCATATTGTATTTGTAACTCCAATGGCGGGTCTTGATAAGGGATGCCTGCCTTAATTACGCAATAATATATACCTGTAAACAAAATAATAATTCCAGCTAATATAACTGCACTAGATGCCAAGCGAAGAGATAATTCGCTTTTTGTTTCCCTCGTAGGATCCATAAGTTCCACAACCTCTCATTTTTGTACTGTTTAATTTTCCGATAAACCGAAATTCGTCAACCAAAAATATGTTCTTTGTGAAATTGAATAAAATCCTCTTTATTAAAAGATGGTAAGTACCCATATTCGTCTACAATTAACTTAAGGATCGCAGCAGCTCTTGCCTGGGTATTGATACTTTTTGCGGGATTAAATTCAATATCTGTAAAATAATTGTAACACAAAACAGTGTTGATATCATCTGTTGTAAACGATTGTTTTATAGCGGCAATGTAGATAAAATCATAGAATACCGTTTGAGGAATTAAAGGAAAATCTTCATTTTGGTAACGAAACGTTTTTAGGCTTCCTGATTTATGCAGCCTCTCATCGCGTTTGGCTTCTTTCGGCGACACATCAAGCAAATCAAGATAAGGCCCTCCATTCTCAAAAACTTTAGCACTCTGAAAAATATTCTCAAGAGTATAGCTATTTATCTTGAGATTGAACGCACTTAATCTAATTCCAATGGCTTCCGTGCTCCTGCTGCTGATTTCCAATGGCCTGGCACTTGCGTCTGTTTTTATAATGGCATCGTGCAGACTTTTTATGGATTTTTGTTTTTGAGAAACTGCAAAACCAGAATACCATTCAAACAAATACATTTCACTGATAACCTTTCTTTGATTAACAAAGAATGCAGGTCGTCTCGCCATTGTCCCTCCTGAATAAAATATGGTTTATTCTTCTAATGAACTGATTATTTCCTGTATTTCCAATACAGCATCTTCCACCCGCAGTTCTACTTCTTCGCTCCAAAATTGACTTCCACCAGACAACTCGTCAATTAAGTTGAATACAGATACTGCATCAGCAACGGGTATAAAACCGGTCGATTTCCATTCGGATAAATGCTTATTAAGATAGTTTGTAATATCTGTATAGATTTTCTCGTTGAATGAATTACGACAGCGTAATTCTACCAATAATCCACTTTCTCCTACAACCATATCAGAAAAACTCATTTCAATACACCTCCAACTCCCGCTTTTCCGCTCTGATTGGACAGCCATTGGATTGCGTCCATTCCATACAATGTCCATCTGACTCTATGCAGCCTTGACAAATGCTATCTTCTTTTTTCTTACATCCTACAACAGCATTCTCCGCAGGCAGTAATTGTTACAAAATCTATAGTCTGCATATTTTCATTCTCCATATTCCGATTTGCCGATGGCTTTATTATAACACTTCGTTCCCCAAAATGACATAGATTTCTGGCTCTTCAAGGGTAATGGTGGGTAAAAAACACCCACAACCCCAGTGTTT
>CANSPM010000014.1 GCA_947648875.1 uncultured Lachnospiraceae bacterium | reverse complement strand
TAGAGCACTCGGCTGTTAACCGAGTTGTTGTAGGTTCGAGCCCTACTCGGGGAGTGAAGCCCGCAAACCTTGGTGTTTACGGGCTTTTTTATGGTCAAAAAATACTTTCAGCTGAAACAAAATAGTGTGAATGGCTGACCACATGAAAGACCTGAAACAAGTTCAGCTATAAGGATGGTGAGCAGTTTTTCCTACTGGAAGAATTACAGACCATCATGCGGAACCTGGATGAAATGCGAGGCAGGCTTACATATCTGGCATATCCTGTCAGGGAGGTAAGCAGACTGCACCAGAGCGTGTCCGGGAAATGTGAGACGGACGGGGGATTAGGAAGAGGTTATTATGATTTTTTTCACTCCATGACATATACTGAATTTGCATTACATTGCATGATCTATTGTTGTACGGGTATAAATTTTATCGAGGAAACAATAAATGAATTAGATGTCCTGCCCAGACACTTCCTTACCAGGGCAAAATGATTGAGGGGTTTACTGGCAGATGGCGCTGCGAAAGGGTTTTGAAAACTCCTTGCTGATCCTCGCAGCTTACGAATGTGATCAGCTTCTCGGCATTATTCGTGCTGTGGGCGATGGACATACCATTGTATTTATTCAGGATATCTTGGTGTTCCCGGAATGTCAGCGGAAAGGTATCGGCTCCGCACTCCTGCAAGTCATACTGGACAGATACAGCCATGTGCGACAAATCGGACTGACAACGGACAATATACCAAACTCCATTGCTTTTTACAAGTCAATGGGGTTCCGGGAAATATCCGAAATCGGTTGTTGCGGATTTATGAGGATATAAGATATGGGATAACCGATATGGAAAACTTCAGATTACCAGTCACGGCGGCGGCCGGGCGGGGCAGGGTTATCCCCATGTGCTGTGCCTGAATGACCAGGGGGGAAGCCAGATGCACCTGACAGCAGATATTTGAGTATTGCGATATGGCTGTAGTCCTAAAAACTACAGTCAATCATTCTAGAATTTGATTTACTAAACCTTTTATTAAGTGATAAAGGACATTTTGAAAATGTTTTTTCCCGATTTCCTCCTCATGCAGTGTGGCAAAATAAATCGCACGGAAAGCGGCACTGAAAGTGTCCTTGTCGGCTCCCTCCTTAACAGGTAATACGGAAAAAATTTTTTTACAGCAGAACTGTCATGTTCCAAATGTTCTTTCAAAACCTCTGGCGGAAGTTTCCTTGCCAATATCTCAACTTCTCTTGTATTTATCATTTTCAAGATCGGTGACTTTGAAGCCAGAATCAAAAAATCCCAAACAACCCTTGCTTGCTGCTCGGCAATATCCCCATCCTGTTTCATTTCATTTACAGCCTGATGCATTTTCTGCTCAATCATTTCATGTTCTTCTAAAATGACTTCAAACAATAACAGCTCTTTTGATTTTCGCCCGGAGAAATCCCCGCAGCGCCCGGCAAAGCGTGGCGTATGCAATTTACAAACAATACGCGTCTCTTGCTAGTTGTATAGGACAGGACGCCTTATGCTTATAGTGTAAGTGGGTTTGAGAAGGATGCGTTATCTGATGATCAATATTCATATATAGCAAATAGTTTATATTTCATAAGAGAACAATAAAATAGCAGCGAGGTTGAAAAGGGCATTCCTGCTATCGGAAATGTCCTTTTAAGCAGAAGAATTTTCTCTTTACCACGAATAGATATGTATTACTTGACAGATATTCAAAAAATGATATGATTATATTATAAACGATTAGGAAGACGCAGGACCATTGTATAAGATTCTATATAATGTACTATAAAGAGAAAGGATGAATGCGGGAAATATGCAGAAAAACAAAATTGGCGCCAGGCAATTGACGGCGGAGGAAGTCCGTTTGATTTTACCCACCTATGATCAAATTTATATCCAGATTGACCAGTTCAGAGGCGAGAAGAGCACGGAGAGATTGTATAAGAAAGAAAAGAAGGGAAACCAGTATATTGATCAGAAGACAAACAATATAGGCATTATTGGCGTAAGAGGGGCGGGAAAAACTTCCGTATTAAAGACAATCAGGGCAGAATTGCAGATACGCCAGAAGGAAAATAATGATATTGTGCTGCCCATTGTCGTGCCGGAAAATATGTCAGAGTCCAGCACTTTAATGGCAACAATTTTAGGGATGCTCAGTGACGTGGTGGATGAAAAGGATAAAGAACAGTCTAAAGGGGAAAATGGAGATTGTATCGGAAAAAGCGAACTTCGCAGCTGCTGTGATGATGTGATCCGGCAGTATACCTATATTCAGAAAGAGTACCGTGACATCCTGATCCATGAGTACACCACGGACAATCAATATGTGTCGAGTTCCGCGAAAGTTTTCAACTCCGATACGGAATTTATCCTTAAATTCAATCAGCTGATCGAGAAAATGATGAAAAAATCTGAACAGGGTAAAGGTCTGCTGTTTGTGTTTATAGATGATATCGACCTGAGTACATACCGTTGCGCGGACGTGGTAAAAACGCTGCTATCCTATTTATCCAATGAAAATATTGTCACATTGATATCCGGGGATCTGGAGACGTTTGAAGAGGCGTTGACGATGGATTTTCTCCGGCAGGAAAAGGCACTGGAAAAAGATATTCTGGGAGAGCGTATTGGGAAGAACCTCCTTCTGGACAGCAAAAAGCGGCTCACCTATGAATACTTGAAGAAAATCCTTCCGCCCGTTTACAGGCATAATATTAAGCACTGGTCTCTGGAAGAGAGGGGAAACTATTATGTCATGGGGGAGGAAAAGGGAGAGGAGAAACGTCTGTCCGACTTATTGGAGGAAGCGCTGAAAGACTGGATTGCCCCCGCGTTTTTCCGTTACATGGAACAAGAGACAAACATGCCGCTGCCTTATACGTATTGTCTGTTTGACAGTACTTCAAGAGGTTTGAACAATGTTTATAATGTATTGAGCGATATTGCCAGGGAAAGAAAGCAATATGAGGAGGGGCAGAAGGAAAAGGGCGGAAATTCCGAAGAAATACGTGAGCAAAAGAAGATTGAACGGCGGAAACTGGAGCAGAAAAAGATGCTGTTAGACACAATGGTTTCTTCTAAAGTTATCTATAACAACCATCGGGAAGAGATACAAAAGAGAATGTTTACCATTGGCCTGGACCTGGAGTCCAGCAGAGTCTATTTTGATAATGCGCGTTCTATCATTTATAAAAAGCGCCCGATGGATCCGGATTCTGAGAATGTAAATCAGAAAGGCAAGGGCAGAAAACAAGATGAGAAAAAGCCGAACCCTTATGAAATCGGAGATCCGGTCGAGCGCTTCTCGCTGTATTTGCTGGTGGATTTTGCGGCCAGACTGTTGTACGAAAGAGACTATTTAAAAATAACGGGAAACAACGAATCTTATATTGAACTTAAGAGCGAAGCTATGAAAGATTTTTTCTTTCATCCGGATATAGCGGAGAAGGTATTGGATGTAGATGGTAGGAATTGGGAGGGCGATAGCAAATTCAATCCGGGTAATGTTACTTTCAAAGAGTTATCGCCGGGGCGATTAAACAGGTGTTTTCTCGTAAAAGGAGATCTAACTTTGAACCTGGCCTATTATAAAAACCTGCCCTTGGAAAAAGTACTGGAATTGTATCAGGACAGCGATTCCGCACAGAGGGAGGGTACAGAAAAGAGCGAAAGTGCGGTAAAGAAGGAAAGCGCAATGAAGAAAGATGACGTGGATCTCAGACAAAGCATCATTATTGCGCTCTGGAAGGCAATTACATCGGTGGCTTTTGTGAATGGAATCTCTGAATTAGACATGGTTGCGCAGTATTACCCTGTTTACACAATGGAATTTTTATATATCAGGGATCAATTGTCAGCTTCCAAAACACAGAATGAAGTGATGCGGTTATTTGACGGGCTATGGGATACGGTGTACAATGACGAACGCGGTCAAAATGGTACCGACGCAACATGGGCAGCGCAGCAGAAAGAACAGCGGATCAAGCGCGTGATGATGAATACAATAGCACAGGATTTAGAAGGAGAGGGGGATGCCATAAAGGAAAAATGGGCAGAATTTACCTATGACGGAATCGTGGACGGGGATGGAAAGCCTGCTGAACACAACGTTCTCTCCAAAAGAGTGGCGCTTCTGAAGGCAATTGACAGCGGGAAGCTGTGGGGAGAGGCAATGGCGGAAGCGGCGGTCGCTTATCTGGAGAGTGAGATTGCCGGTTATTTGCAGAAGATTAAAAACTGTTTGTATTTCAATGGACAGGACGCGGATAGACTGGTGATAACGGATTTTGAAAAAACGAGGAAAATCTGGGAATCTAAGCCCGGAGGCGAATGGAGGCTGGATACTGGCGCTGCCATGGATAGCTGGAAAATATTTTGCAAGTCCAAAGACGGCGTGTCTAATACAAAATCAAAGGAGACCAAGAGAAAGGTTAGGGAAAAGCTGTTGGAACATGGTTTCAAAGACCCTATGCCGTATGCGATTTATGAAGACATAATGGAAGAACTGAGGAAGCTGGCCACAAACTATCGGGTTAAGTACGGGAGAGCGGAGGCCCAGATGGTGCTGGATTCCCTACAGCTCAGTTACGCGGTTTTAGATTCGTCGCAGAATACCGGGTACAGTTGGTATAATGAATCCTATTTCATCTTCCTGCTACAGTGTTATTACAAATATAAAAGATTTGTGGGAGACGCGGAAGGTATATCTCAGGATGCCTCGCTTCTGGCTGAAATTGCCAAAACGCTGTCTACAGCGTATCAGAAATCGGATGAGCAGATTATGAATACATTTATGGAAAGATTGAACGGGGAATTGGCGAAAGTACAGCCGGATATAGAAACCAACATTGAAGAGTATGAAGAGATATTTGCTTAAATGAAGGAAGGAAGCAGACGATGATCAATGATTCCATCAACCGTTTCCTGGGTGTCCTGTGTTATCCCTTTGCCTCTATGGATGTATTTCGGCGGGATCTCCTGTCGAAATACATCCGGGAAGTCAAAAGCGGAGAGCCCCGGCAGGCGAAGCAGACAAGGAACTGTTTAAAAGCGCAGTTAGTGGAGTACATCCGCCAAAATTACAATATTTATTCCTATGATGAGATATACCTGTACCTTGAAAAGTGTTTTCTCTGTTCCGCAGAAGAATATGATGACGGACAGCAGCTTTATCTTCACATTATGCGGAAAATGGCTTCAACGCTGATATCCCACAGGGATGGCAGAATTGTTTTTAAATACTGGAAGAATGAGGGGGATGAAGAACTTTTTGGAGGATTTGCGGGCAACAATAAGGTGGCGCTGTTTCACAGCCTAAGCTGCCATGTTCCCATGGACGTCATTGCGATTCTGTATATGATTGAGAATCAGAGACGGCATGATGCCGGATGTTTGGATTATTTTTACGGGAACATTGAGGTGGCCGACCAACAGCTTTCCAGAGTCCTGGAGGCGGGTGTTGCCGAAAATCATTTACATAAAGGTGTGTCCAGGACCTTTTCCAGTATATGGGATTCCCTGATGGAGCCGTTGACGACAGAGAGGGCGAAGACTTTTTGGGGAAGGGAATTTGTGAATGGTACAAAGGAACAAAACAGAAGAGTGATTTTTTATATCCTGGGTTGCGGAATCGCCAGAGCCTGCCTGGCGCTGGAAATACAGGGAAAAGAAGGCGCGGCGGTCAGGGCGGAAGCGGAATTGGGAAGTTTTATGGAGGACTTTGCCCACGGAGAAAGATTTGAAGAGCATTATGTGGAAAGGTATCAAAATCAGGAAGAAAAGGATATTACGGATTTTTATTCCAAAAAATGGGCAATCCTAGAAAAATATTTACCCCGGGAGTCCTTTCGGGACAGGCTGTGTATGCGGGTCTTTGGAGAGGATCAGAATCTGCACACCTTGGATGAAAATGTATTTCTGTATTACGCCTTACAGGACATGATGCACTGTGAGGAAAGTGAGGACATAGAAGGCAAAAAGAAGAAAAGACAGAAAAGTATAATGCAGTATTTACGATTCAGGAATTATCTGTTTCATATCAGTGTACAACAGAAGACGATAAAAGGGCTGGACTACTTTCAGCAGGCCCATTACAGCGTAAATTCGGCATTGAATCATGCGAATATCCATGATTTCTGGGAGAAAGCGATTCGGGAGCAGCTACAGAATCAGGATTTACAGAAAATCGAATTTCGCTCGTCCATGCCAGTATCGGAAAAGCGCTTTAGACAGGAGGTACTGGATTTCCTGAAAGCGTATCAGAAAATCCTGAAAGAGGATTACTGCGATTATGAAAAAGGGGAATATATCCCCAAACGACGGATTCCCCAGGTGGGGCTCGTGATACATTTCCTGAAAAGACCGGATGATTCTGTGCCGGAAAAGTGCTTTCAAAACGGAAAAGAAGACTGTTCCTATTTCCTGTTTGGAAAACAGCAGGAGGAATATGAAAAGCAGATCGAGGCATTTACGCATTTGAGGACGGAATTTGTGGAGTTGAGCAGATATCTGGTGGGAATCGACGCCGCGAGTCTGGAAAATTCCACACCGGTCTGGGTGTTTGCGCCAATCTATGAAAATGCGCGGGACAGCAGTATTGAACAGATCGGAAGAAAGAGCAGAGCCGGAGGCTACACCCAAAGTCTGGGATTTACTTTCCATGCGGGGGAGGATTTCCGGCATATTCTGTCAGGGCTGCGGAGAATGGATGAAGCTGTGGAGTATTTGAAGTTTCACGCGGGGGACAGAATCGGACATGGAATTGCGTTGGGAATGGAACCCAGAAAATGGAGAACCCAGAATCCGGTGATCATTATTCCACAGATTGAAGCGCTGGAAAACTATCTTTGGGCCTATGATATGCTGAGTGGAAATTACGGTAATTTCCAGGCTACCATTTTAGCATATATCGAGAAGCGGATTTGCGAGTTGGCCGGAAGAATATACGGCGGGTCAGGGGGCGAAGGAGAGCAGGAGGGGATTGGGGTAGAAATTCTGCTGGCGGGATATCACAGACTGTTTACGGATTACAAACATACATTGAAACAGGAGGCTCAAGCCGGAAGGATAAAGAAAGGTTTGTGCGATAAGATGTTTCGGGGAGAGAAGATTATCTGGGATGCCGGGGTGCTGGCGGCGGCCAGACATTGCAAAAGATTTGTGAAAAAAATGGAACAGCCGATTCATTATGAGGTCACCGAACAGGATGTATTGATTGTGGAGGAACTCCAGAAAATGTTGAAGGAAAAGTTGGGAAGGAAAGGAATCGTAATTGAGGTGAATCCGTCTTCCAATCTGGCCATTGCGGATTTAGACAGAATGGAAGAAAATCAGCTGTATCAACTGGATGGGATAAACGACCGGCAGAACTTAATTGTCTGTATCAATTCCGACGATCCCGCGGTTTTCAACACCAATGTGTCAAATGAACTTGCGTATATCTATTATGGAATGCTGGAGCAGAAGATCAGCAGAGAAACGGCGTTGCTGTGGATTGAAAAAATCAGGAAGAACGGAATGAACAGTTCTTTTATCCATCATCAGGAACCGGATATGGTGCTGATGAAAAACCTGGACGCGCTCATTCAGAAAATGTAATGGGCTGATTGGACTTTCCCCTTTAGAGCGATCAAGCAGCAATCAGGGGATCAAAGGATCTTCATTAGGAGGAAAAAGCGATGAAAGTTACAACAGTGGCGATTGCCGGAGCAGGAGGCAGGGGAAGGTTGACCTATGCGCCTTATTCCAAACAATTTCCGGAGGAGATGAAGCTGGTGGCGGCGGCGGAAAGGATTCCGGAGCGACTTAAGGAGATACAGCGGGAGTACGCCCTCTCCGAGGAACAGTGTTTTTCCACGGTAGAGGAAATGTTTGCGCGGCCTAAGCTGGCGGATATGGCGTTTATATGCACCCAGGACGCGGATCATGTGCGGCACGCCTGTCTGGCTCTGGAGAAGGGATATGATCTTCTGCTGGAAAAGCCGGTGTCAGACGATGTGGCGGAGTGTAGGAGATTATTGCAGAAGGCAGAGGAATTGGGAAGAAGTGTAACTGTCTGTCATGTACTGCGGTACGCGCCCTTTTATCAGAGATTGAAAAAACTTCTGGAGGAGGGAGTGATCGGGCGGATCATCTCCATACAGGCCAGTGAAAATGTAGGCTATTGGCATCAGGCCCACAGCTTTGTCCGAGGCAACTGGAGAAACAGTACAGAGACAAGTCCCATGATCCTGCAAAAATGCTGCCATGATATGGATCTGCTGGTCTGGCTTACGGACAGCCGCTGCGAACGTATCTCCTCCATGGGAAGCCGCTCTTATTTTCGGGAGGAGAACGCGCCGGAGGGGGCACCCCGCTACTGTCTGGAAGGCTGCCCCGTAAAGGAGGAGTGCCCATATGACGCGGAGAAGATCTATGTGACCGACAGAGTGACAGGCTATGACGCGAAGGGCGCTGGCTGGCTGCAGAACGCAGTCATGGTACGGCCCACCAGAGAGGGACTTCTGGATGTTCTGCATACCAGCCCCTATGGCAGATGCGTGTTTCGCTGCGACAACGATGTGGTGGATAATCAGTCCATCACGCTGGAGATGGAAAACGGTGTGACCGTAGGATTTCATATGTGTGGACTGAATCGCAACAATTACAGATCGATACATATTATGGGGACAAAGGGAGATATTACAGGAAATCTGGAAGAGGAAACGCTGGTGCTCCACAGATTTGGCGGGGAGGAGGAGACTCTGCGGATTGATGCAGAGGAGACGGCTTCCGGGCACAGCGGCGGGGATTTTTGTATGCTCCACGACCTGTTTGAGGCGAGGGACCGGGGCAGGGCCGCTCTGACGTCCTTAAGGCAGTCTCTGGAGAGTCATTATATGGCACTGGCGGCAGAGCAGTCCCGGTTGTCCGGCGGGAAAATGATGGTATTGAAGGAGTTTGTAAGTGAGAACAACAGCATAAAAAATGCAGCGCAATGATCGGATCAGTGCCTCTGGGATGAAAATCTCAGAGGTATTTTTAGTGTGCCAGACAGTCAGTTGTCATTTGCGGTTTAGAGTATATTGAGGAAATGCCTCTATTTACAGTGCAATATTATTTTAAGTAAATAGGACTGGAATCAGTCCCATGGCTCTTAAAAATATAAATAAAATAGAATAAATTCAGGTCGAAACCTAAAAGAGGTGGAACTGTTGGAACAAAAGATTAAGCAGGATCGCAGAGGAAATATAGGAAAAAATATCAGGGAAATAAGAGTATCAAAAGGTATAGGACAGACGGAACTGGTCCGGCTTCTGGATTTGCAGGGGATTCCCATTACAAGGGAATGTCTTGTAAAAATAGAACGGGGAATACAGCATGTGCAGGTAGAACAGCTGAGGGCGATCAGGGACGAACTCAACACCACATATGACGAACTGTTGAAATGAACCTAAAGATATCATAAAGGATGATTGGCAAAATGGCAAAATATAAGGTTAAAACCAGGGGATATCAGCTGATCGTGAAAGCGAAGCTAGCGCTGAAGGAAAAGCTGGATGAAAGACAATTCACCCTGTTTTCAGACAAAAATATCAGAGGGTTGCTAAGGCCAAAGCGTCTGGGCAGGAATGCCATACAGTATTCGGGTCCAGTGGGAATCAGCTTGGCCGAAAGACTGAAAAAACCGGTGAGCAAGTATGATTTTCTGTTTATCATGGAGCAGATTGTGGTCATCTTTCAAAAACTGAAAGCCAATTCCCTGATGGCCAGTCATATGATACTGGATGTCAAACATGTTTTTATCAATGAAACTACAAAGGAAGTGCTGTTTATCTATCTCCCGCTGGAACAGGCGGGACAGGAGGCAGATATATTTGCCTTTATGGAGTCAATCATTTATTCCGTGACTTCCGTTCAGGAAGAAGATATGGATTATATATCCCGTTTTGTATATTTCATCAAGAGTTTACATACCTATGACGGGGAGCGGATCGAGCAATTTATAAAGAGTGAGGACAAAAGTGTTGTCAGTACCATAAAAAGGCATGACACGCGGAAAAGCAGTCCTTCGCCGGATAAGCCGGTGGGCGGTCAGAATCATACTGGGGGAAGGAACGCGGCAGATCCACGGGACAGTGAAGCGTCTACAGGGCTGCTGGATCATGAGAGATCCGCAGGTCTGTCAGAGGATGAAGATTCCACAAGGGTGCTGGACGATGAGGAAGCCACGGGGCTGCTGGAGGACGAGGAAGCCACGGGGCTACTGGAGGACGAAGAGGCCACGGGATTGTTGGAGGACGAAGAGGCCACGGGGCTGTTGGAGGATGAAGAGGCCACAGGGCTGCTGGAGGAGCAGCCTCCAAGGTATCCGTCGCTGCGCAGGTTGCGCACGGACGAGGTCATCTGGATTACCAAGCCTGTTTTTCGGATCGGAAAGGGAAATAAGTATTTGGATTATGTTGTGCGGGACAACGAAAAAGTCAGCAGGACCCATGCGGATATTGTCATTCGGGGAGACAGATATTTTATCATGGATCTGAAGTCCACAAACAGGACGTTTATAAATGGCAGACCAATCCCGACGCAGCAGGAGATGGAAATATTTGACGGTGATCATCTGAAACTGGCTGATGAGGAGTTCGAGTTCAGGATATAGCAGGGGATGGTGAAAGCGTGCATTTTATTGTTACGGCAGATACAGACGTAGGAATAATCAAAGAAACCAATCAGGACAGTATCGCTGTCAGGCATGGGAAATACTCTAAAGGAGAGGTGCTCATGGCCGTGGTCTGTGACGGGATGGGGGGACTGGAAAAAGGAGAACTTGCGAGCGCCACGGTAATCCGGGCTTTTTTGCAGTGGTTTGGCGAGGAGTTGGCATACGAACTGGAAAACCTCGACATGCGGGTTATCGGGGAAAAGTGGTCCCTGATGCTGAAGGAGTTGAATGTCAGAATCTTGGAGTACGGACAGGCCAGGGGAATTTCTTTGGGGACGACCTTTACAGGCATACTGTTTGTGGGTGAGCAATATGTAATTGTACATGTGGGAGATACCCGGGCCTATCAAATCGGAAAAGATATACGACAGATAACGGCGGATCAGACTTTTGTCGCCCAGGAGATAGAGCGGGGCGACATGACAGAGGAACAGGCCAAAACGGATAAGCGCAGAAATATGCTTCTCCAGTGTGTGGGAGCATCCGATCTGTTGAACCCGGATGTGCTGGTGGGGCATACGGAAAAGGGCGTTTATATGCTCTGTTCTGACGGGTTCAGGAATGAGGTGACAAAGCGGGAGATTTTTGACGCTTTCAATCCCGCGAAGAGCGTGAATGGCGAGGCCATGCATGCGAATGCGAGGCGTCTGATACAACTTGTGAAGGAAAGACAGGAAAAGGACAATATATCCGTAATACTGATCAGAACTGACTGGGAGTGATGATACATGGCTGGGGCAGGTTTGATTATCGGTGGAAAATATGAAATATTGACTGAGATTGGCAAGGGCGGTATGTCCGTAGTTTACCTGGCCAGAGACACGCATCTGAACAAGCAGTGGGCAGTCAAGGAAATTCGGAAAAAAGGTAAGGGAAAAGAAGATGAGGTGGTGGTGAAGAGTCTGTTGGCGGAAGCCAATATGATGAAAAAGCTGGATCATCCCGCACTGCCCCGCATCGTGGATATTATAGAAAACAATGTGACGATTTACGTCGTAATGGATTATATTGAAGGTTTATCTCTGGATAAGATACTGGCGGAGTACGGCGCGCAGCCGGAGGAACTGGTCATAGACTGGGGAAAGCAGATCTGTGACGCGCTGATTTATCTGCATGGACAGAAACCGCCCATTATCTATCGCGACATGAAACCGGCCAACGTTATGCTGAAGCCGGAAGGCAATATAAAGATTATTGATTTCGGCATAGCCAGGGAATATAAGGAGCAGGGACTGGCAGACACCACACTGCTTGGAACAAAGGGGTATGCGCCGCCGGAACAATACAGCGGCCAGACGGACGCAAGGTCGGATATTTTCGCGCTGGGGATGACGATGCATCATCTGCTTACGGGGGTCGATCCCAGAGCGGGGGAGGCATACGCGCCGGTCAGGATGTGGAACCCGGAATTATCTGAGGGCATCGAACTGATTATCAACAAATGTGTGGAACCCGCAGCAGAAAACAGATACCAGAACTGTCAGGATATTTTGTACGATCTGGAACATCCCGGTCTGATCACCAAGGACTATAAGAGAAAACAGAAGAGAAAACTTCGCATATTCAGCGCCTCTGTTACTCTTGCGATTCTCTGTCTGATCTCGGGTATAGTTTGCGGAAGAACGTCCGAATACATCAATAACAGTGACTATGATGTGCTGGTATCCACTTCCACGGCATCTTCTTTGGAGGACAAGGCGGCCAGCTACAAAAGAGCGATAGAGATATATCCGGAGCGCACATCGGCATATCTGTACCTGCTCCAGGCCTACGAGGACGAGGGGAGATTCAGCAAGGCGGAAAACGATGAATTTCTTGCGCTGTATAATGCCCATAAGGATTCCTTTGATGATTCCGGTACGGATGTGGCCGAACTGAAATATAAAATCGGAATGATGTATTTCAACTATTACACGGAGAACGACGGCGGATACAGCTTTTCCACAAGGGTGCAGAAAGCGTATTCCTTCTTTGTGGAAAACTATGAGAGCGGAATAGAGTTTGAGGGGAAAGCCCTGTCGGACTGCTATTACCATATCTGTTCATTCTACAAGAGATACATATTGAGCGCCTCCACGGTGGAAGAGGCATCCAGGGATAATTTTGAAATATTATTTGAAACCATAGAGAGCGCCCTGAGCAGTGTGGAAAGTGCCGGGGCTTATGATCAGTTATCCCTGTATAACGGGGCTTTCATGCTTCTGTATGATCAGAGAAATAACATTGTCCAGGTGAATGTGGAGCAGGAGGAGGTTCTGGCCCTGTTGGAAAAGGTGCGTGACCGCGCAGCCGCCCTGACAGTGCAGAAAGAACAGTCTCAGAAACTACAGCAGGAAATACTGGACAACTATGACACGTACAGAGAAGCGATTGAGAGAGCGTATCGGAATGCGCAAGAGAGGACTTAAGTATGGCGGAGACATTATCTTTGATCTCGTTAATCTCTTTCCTGGCCGCCGGAGTGTTTGCCGTATTGGCTGTTGTCCTGTGGTTTGTGTTTCATATTCCTACAGTGGCGGGAGAATTGTCGGGGAGAACAGCGAGAAAGAGCATTGAGCGTATGCGTAAAAGCAATGCGGAGGCAGCAAAAAACTTGCAGGGGACGGACCCTGTCAAAGGAGATAAGAAAAACGCCCGTGGGCCGGACTCTGCCAATGGAGATAAGAAGACCGCCCATGGCTCGGATGCCGCCAAAGGAGATAAGAAGACCGCCCGCAGATCGGACTCTGCCAGAGGAGATAAAAAGACCGCCCGCAGATCGGACGCCGACAAAGGAGATAAAAAGACCGCCCGCAGATCGGACTCTGCCAAAGGAGATAAGAAGAACGCTCGGGGATCAGGATCTGCCAGAGGGGAGAAAAAGAATCCCTATGCCGACATGAGACAGGCCGGGAGCCGGGGGGACAATTGGGAGACGGTGCTTCTGGCTGAAAACGCGGACAGAGCGCGCCACAACAGGGAAACGGAAGTATTGGCGGACGGGGAATACACAAAGATTGCGGACAGCGGGAATGCCCAGACGGAGCGTCGGGTGTCTGCCATAAAAATAGAAGTATTGGAAGACATAGTATTTATACACACAAAAGAGGTGATTGAGTGAACCAGATAAAAAGACGGCGGCTGTATCATCTGCTGTCAGCCATTTTATTGTCCTGCTTCTCCGGCACATTTCTGCTGATGCCCGTGGCAGGCAGAGTTGACCAGGGGAATGTCAGAGCCGCCCTTGGACTTGTGGGCGCATTGTTCTGGCTGACGGGGATTGGCGGCTATACGCTGTTTTTTCTGGCCCGGAGAAGAGATGGAAAGGGAGAAAGAGCGGAGAAAACAGCGGAAAAGAAAAAAAGAAAGAAGAAGAAAGAGAAACAGGGCTTCACCGTGGACGGTGTCACAGTGGCACTGGACATTGTCATTGTGGTGGGTATCGTGATACTGCTTGTATGGTCAGGAAAATTGTTCATGCAACGCTATGGGGCTTATGTGGTGCTTTTTATCACGACAATGGCTTTTCATACGCGTCTCTTGAGGGGCAGTCGGCCAGACAGGGGAGGAAAATCCCCCCAAGAAGGAAAGCAAACAGCCCAGGGAGAGAAAGCGGATCAGGGCGGGAAGAAAGCAGCCCAGGGAGAGAAAACGGACCAGGGCGGGAAGAAAACAGCCCAGGAAGAGAAAGTGGACCAGGGCGGGAAGAAAGCAGCCCAGGGAGAGAAAGCGGCCCAAAGCGGGAAGCAAGCAGCCCAGGGAGAGAAAGCGGACCAAAGCGGGAAGCAAACAGCCCAGGGAGAGAAAGCGGCCCAGAGCGGGAAGCAAACAGTTCAGGGAGAGAAAGCGGCCCAGAGCGGGAAGCAAACAGTTCAGGGAGAGAAAGTAGCCCAGGGAGAGAAAGCGAACCAAAGCGGGAAGAAAGCAGTTCAGGGAGAGAAAGCGAACCAAAGCGGGGAGAAAGCAGCCCAGGGCGGGAAGAAAGCGGATCAGGGCGGAAAGAAAGCCGACCAGGGTGGGAAGAAAGGCACCGGAAAAAAAGATGTGGGTCGTAGATAAAATGTTTAAAAGGCACAGTGTACAAAAGCGTTTGGCCATAGTGATGTCTCTGCTCATGGTGCTGAGTCTGCTGTGGGATTCCCATTTGCAGGCGAAAGCGGACAAAGAGACGGTGGTTATTACAGTGACAGACGATGACGGAGTCCCTGTGAACGGAGCTTCTGTCAGCTATAAGATTTCGGCGGGAAATTCCGGGTCTGTGTCGGGGGACAACGCGGGAACGACAGAGGGCGCTGCCGGGGCCGTGTCAGGGGACAACGCGGGAGCGACAGAGGGCGCCGCCGGAGCCGTGCCGGGGGACAACGCAGGCATGTCAGGGGACGCCGCCGGGTCTGTGCCGGGGGGCAGCGTGAGCGGCGGGAACGGGAATGCGTCGCTGCCAGAGATAACCGGAATCGGCACCACGGATATCTATGGAAAAATGGAGGTCCAAATACCGGGTTTTGAGAGAGGGATGACAATCTCAATGGAGATTTCTAAGGAGGGATACGGCATAAGGACCCTTGCGGAACAGCCTCTGGAAGCCAAGGTGGCGGTAACGCTCAGAAGAATCCCCGAAATATAGGCGCTGGACAGTGTATATAACAAGAGGGATCAGGAACTTGTGGCAGTGGAGAGCCGTGAGGAGATCGGAGACGTGGTCCGGTATTCCACAGACGGCATCAGCTGGCAGGAGAATGTGCCGACAGCAAGGGCGGCAGGAAATTACCCGGTGTATGTGCAGGTGGCGAGAGCGGGATATAAACTATTTGAGTCAGGAGAACTTACGGCCACGATCCGGGAGGCAGTTCTCAGTGATTTGAGAGTCATTCCCTATGAGTCGGATTATGACGGGGAGCAACATCCCGCCCTGACCTTCTCCGGTCTGGAGATGGGGGACAGGGTTACCTGTACCTGTATGATAGCCGGGACGGACAGGGATACCAGCTTCGTCTATGATGGCGCCGACTCAGTGTGGGTGCCTGTAGTTCGAAACGCAGGGGAATATGACGTCCGTGTCAAAGTGGAGCGGGATAACTATGAAACATATGAGGAAGCATTCACGGCGGTAGTCAAAGCAGTGCCTATACAGGGGTTGTCGGCAACTTTGCGCAGCGGCCTCGTCTATGACGGACAGGAGCAGGAATTGCTGGAAAAGGTCACCGGACTTCAGGACGGTGACAGAGTATTTTTTGCCCTGGGTGCGGGAGATGAACTACAGCCCACGGACTGGACGGAGCTGACTGAAGGGCAAAGGCCCCGGGCCTGTGACGCGGGCCGCTACCGGGTGCGCGTCAAAGTGAAACGGGAAAATTATAAGGACACGGAGATTGAACTGTCTCCTGCAGAAGTGAGCATTGCCAAAGCGGAGCCGATACTTAAATTTGTGGAAGAGCCCCTGGCGGACACGGTTAATTTTGACAAGCAGGGTGATAATACCTATAATTTCTCCGTGAGCTGTAATGAACTGTGCCCGCAGGATCTCACATACAAGGTGGAAAATGTGGCAGAGGAGGATGAGACGGACATCGCGGAAATTGCTTCCATTGTGGGCAGCGGCGATAATGCCGGGAAATTGACCCTTACCCGGGCAGGGCATATCATCAGAATCACGGCCACCACTGCGGAGACTCAAAATTATTCCAGTGTATCAAAAAGTTATGTGCTGGCTGTGCGGGCGACGGATGAAGATCTGATCAGTTTTGAGGAGAGTGAAGTCCGCTTTATTCTGGGGACAAGAGACATTATCTCTGCGCAGACGGCAGAAAAGAGCCATGAGGACGACAATGGGACAATATCCTACAGAGGAGAGGTGACGGGTTTCTCAGGCGGGCTTAAGGATATAGGAATAGAACTCTCCGACAGCGGCCAGGTCACAGTTGAAGATATAAAGCGTTTAAGTGAAGCACTTGAGAAAAGAGGGAGTCTGTCCGTTGTCATCACCGCCATCAAAGAAGCGGGAACCAAAGAATATGGGGCGGAAATCCGGGAAGTCTATGCAGAGTGCAAGGCGTGTTACACGATTATTTTGTCCACGGAAGAGATTCCGGACGAGGCGTATACAAAATACAATCCGGAAGGCAGGGAAATTCTTCCGGAGCATCTGAGCAACGGATGGCATAATACGGCGGTTACCGTGCGCCCTGGGGCGGGATATACGGTAGCCCGGGACAAGGTTACAAACGAGTACGGCCCGAGTGTGGTATTTGGTGACGAGGGGGCCAACAAAAAAGAAGATCAGGGGGAGAAGCGCAGAATAATCTATCTGAAAAACGAAAGTACCGGCGGGATTACTGCCCCCATCACGCTTGATCTGGAAAAGCTGGATAATGAGAAGCCTTATGACCTGCATATTATCTTTCCCCAGCCGGATGGGCATACACAGGATGGGATTAAGTATTACGACGGGGAGATCACAGTAGTCTTTACCGCAAGGGACAATACTTCGGGCGTGGATACGTTCTGTTGGTCTTATGTGCGTGAAACAAATAATACGGGCACAACCGGCAGTACTGTGGAGACGGCCAGCGGTGAACTCCCGGCAGAGCGGGATAAAACAGATCCCACGAAGTTTACGGCAACCCTGACGCTTCCGGAGAGAGACGCGGAACAGTTGCGTGGGTATCTGGAGGTTTCCGCCAGAGATATCGCCGGAAATACTTCGGATGTGTTGCGGGATGACGACATTTTCGTGGTGGATACAATACCGCCAGTCCGGAACGTAAGCTATGGGCTGCGGGAAGAGGAAGGAACCTGTCAGACAGTAGGGGCAAAGCATTACTTTTCCGGCCCGGTGGACTTTGTATTTCATGTTACAGAGGCTAATTTTCTGGCGGAAGATGTCCACATAACCGTGTCAAAGGACGGGGAAGAAGCCGGGGAGCCGTCGGTCCTATGGAACCCCACGGATGTGGCGGGTGAGTATGAGGCAATACTCACATTGGCAGATGACGGGGATTATGTGGTGGGTATGACTTACACGGACCGTTCCGGGAATGAGATGCAGCCCTACACTTCAGAGACTGTAGTGGTGGACACCACGGCACCGGTGATTGCTTTCGCCTATGCGGACTACAGCGCGACGAACCCGCAGACGGCCACCATCACCGTGACGGAGCACAATTTCCGGCAGAGCGATATCTCGGTGACCACACAGGCCAGGGACATTACGGGCCTGGACGTGCAGGTGGAGAATCTGGAAAACTATCTGCGAAACTGTCAGTGGGAACATGAGGGAGATGTACACAGGGCGCAAATTTCGGAACAGTTCGCGGACGCTATCTATGTCCTGACTTGTAATTATCTTGACCTGGCGCTGAATCCGGCAAAGGAGGTCAGGACGGAATCCTTTGTGGTGGACCACACCCCGCCGACGGCGGAGAAAATGTCCGTAAGCTACTCCCTGTCTATAAAGGATACGGTGTTGGCAGCCATTACCCTTGGATTTTATAACCCTGCGGTCACTGTCACCTTTACGGCGTATGACGACACGGCGGGAGTGGATTACTTTACATGGAATTATCAGCGCCAGGAGGGCGCAAGCACGGAGAATGTGGAGCAGTATGGGGATACGAGGACAGCCGCGACCGGGGACTTTGTGGACAGAGCGAAATTTACCGCGTCCGTGGTTTTGCCCGGGGAGCAGGCCCAGCAGCTTCGGGGAAGGATTGCCTTTACCGCGACGGACAGGTATGGAAATGAAAGCGAAAAACTGACGGACAGCGGCCATGTGCTGGTGGTGGATACTGTGGCTCCGGTGATCGCGGCGGCTTTTTCCATACCTGACGATACGTCCGCAGGCAAGCTGTATTACAACAAGCCCATGACAGCCACGTTTACGATTACGGAAGCCAACTTTTTCAGTGAGGACGTGATCGTAATGCTTGCCAGAGACAATGGCGATCCGGTACAAGTTATGCCCGCATGGACGGATGCTTCGGTGGACGTGCATGTGGGAACCTGCGTGATTGATGCGCCGGAGGATCATACAGGTGACGGGGAATATGTCTTTACGGTGCGTTATACGGACAGGAGTGACAATGCGATGGAGGTCTATACCTCCAGTACAATTGTGATCGACACCATGTCGCCGGAGCAGAGTGTGGGCTACGGACTGCGGGATGAGGACGGAACCTGTCAGACGGTGGGGACAAAGCATTATTTTTCCGGTCCGGTTAATTTTGTTTTTGATATAACGGAGAAGAATTTTTTCGCGGAAGATGTCCATATAACCGTGTCAAAGGACGGGGGAGAGGTCCGGGAGCAGTCTGTGACGTGGAAACCCACCGCTGTGGCGGACAAGTATACCGCCGGGATTACGCTGACGGGGGATGGCGACTATGTTGTGGGTATGACCTACACGGACCGTACAGGTCATGAGATGCCGGCTTATACCTCGGAGACCATAGTGGTAGACGCCACGGCTCCTGTGATTGCCTTTGATTATGCGGATTACAGCGGCGAGCGCCCGCAGACGGCCACTGTTACCGTGACAGAACACAATTTCCGACAGGGAGATATCTGGGTGACTACGGAGGCTAAGACCATTACGGGGCAGGATGTGCCGGTATTGGATTTACAGAACTATCTGCGAAACTGTCAGTGGGAACATGAGGGAGATGTGCACAGGGCGCGAATTTCGGAACAGTTCGCGGACGCCATCTATGTCCTGACTTGCAATTACCTTGACCTGGCGCTGAATCCGGCAAAGGAGGTCAGGACAGAGTCCTTTGTGGTAGACCACACCCCGCCGTCCCGGGACAGAATGTCGGTAAGCTATTCCACTTCCGTTATGGACACGGTTCTGTCAGTCATTACTCTCGGGTTTTACAACCCGGCGGTCACTGTCACGTTTACGGCGTATGATGACACGGCGGGGGTGGATTACTTTACATGGAATTATATTCGCCAGGAGGGCGCCAGCGCGGAGAATGTGGAGCGATATGAGGACACGCGGAGCGCCGCGTTCTGGGACCCTGTGGACAGGGCGAAATTTACCGCGTCGGTCACGCTGCCCGGGGAGCAGGCCCAGCAGCTTCGGGGATGGATTTCCTTTACCGCGACGGACCGATATGGGAATGAAAGCGAGAAACTCACGGACAGCGGTCATGTGCTGGTGGTGGACACCATAGCGCCAGCCATCACGGCGGCGTATTCGGAGCCCGACGATACGTCCGGCGGCAAACTGTATTACAACAAGGCGCTGACAGCGGAGTTTACGGTTACAGAGGCAAATTTTTTCAGTGAAGATGTGGTGGTAACGCTTGTAAAAGACGGGGAAACGCCGGTTCGGATCATGCCGGTCTGGAGGGATATTTCCACCGATGTACATGTGGGAACCTGTGTGATTGACGCGCCGGAGGACCATGGAAATGACGGGGATTATGTATTTACGGTAAGCTATACGGACAGAAGTGATAACACCATGGAGCTCTATACCTCCGATGTCCTTGTGATCGACACCGTCCTGCCGGATCAGAGCGTCAGCTTCGGACTGCGGGATGAGGGCGGAACCTGCCAGACAGTGGGCACAAAACATTACTTCTCCGGTCCCGTGGATTTTGTATTCCATATTACGGAGAAGAACTTCTTCCCGGAAGATGTGCGTATAACCGTGTCAAAGGATGGGGGAGAGGCCCGGCAACAGACTGTCGAATGGAGTTCTGCCGGTGCTGTGGGAGATTATACAGCCGGGCTTACATTGCTGGATGACGGGGATTATGTTGTCAGCATGACATACACGGACCGCACCGGCCACGAGATGCCTTCCTATATATCGGAGACCGTAGTGGTGGACGCCACGGAGCCGGTCATAGAGTTTGCGTATGATGACTACAGCGGAGAGAATCCACAGACGGCTACCATCACCGTGACGGAACATAATTTCCGCCAGAGCGATATCGCGGTGTTGACGGAAGCCAGGACCATTACGGATCAGGGCGTGCCGGTGGAGGATCTGGAGAATTATCTGCAAAGCTGCCAGTGGGAGCATGAGGGAGATGTACACAGAGCGCAGGTGTCGGAACAGTTCGCGGACGCCATCTATGTCCTGACCTGCAATTACAACGACCTGGCGCTTACTGCGGCCGAGGAGGTCATCACGGAGCCGTTTGTGGTGGATCATACCCCGCCGGCGGCGGACCGAATGTCGGTAAGCTATTCCGCTTCCGTCATGGACACGGTATTGGGCGCTATCACTCTGGGGTTCTACAATCCCGCAGTCACCGTTACGTTTACCGCCTATGATGAAACGTCGGGTGTGGATTACTTTACGTGGAGCTATACGCGCCAGGAGGGCGTCAGCGCGGAGAATGTGGAGCGGTATGGAGATACGCGCGTAACTGCGGTTCAGGACCCGGTGGACAGGGCAAAATTTACCGCCACCGTCACGTTGCCCGGAGAGCAGGCCCGGCAGCTTCGGGGGAGGATTGCCTTTACCGCCACCGACCGGTATGGGAATGAAAGTGAAAAATGTACGGACAGCGGCCATGTGCTGGTGGTGGATACCATATCGCCTGCCATAACGGCGGAGTATACGACGCCGGACAATACATTTGGCGGCAAGCTGTATTATAACAAGGCGCTGACGGCCACGTTTACAGTTACAGAGGCAAACTTCTTCAGCGAGGATGTGGTTGTAATGCTCACAAAAGATGAGGAAGAGGCGGTGCGGGTCATGCCCGTCTGGACGGATGTCTCTGAGGATGTGCATGTGGGGACCTATGTGATTGACGCGGCGGACAATCATGCCAACGACGGAGACTATGTATTTACGGTAAGCTATACGGACAGAAGCGGTAACGCAATGGGGGTCTATAGATCCGATGTGTTTGTAATGGACACGATACTGCCGGTTATTGAAGTGGAATATTCCGATCAGAATCCTGTCAACACATTGGCGGACAGTCAGGGAATTACAAGAAAGTATTTCCCCGGGGAACTGAGTGCCACGCTCACAATTACGGAACATAATTTTAATCCGGATGAGATCGAGTACATCATCAACGCCACGGATGTGGCCGGAAACGCTCTGAATGCCGAAGCCTTATACAGGAGCGGCGGCTGGACTTCCGATGGGGACAGAAATACAACGACGATCGTATTTCCGGGAGACGCCAACTATTCGTTCGACATTGCGTACACAGATCTGGCTCTGCACGAGATGCCGGATTATCCTACGGATTACTTTACGGTTGACACCTCCATGCCCGAGAATCCGGAGGTATCTTACAGCTCCAGCGTGTTGGATACCATATTGGCCAATATAAGTTTTGGCTTCTATAACGCCCAGATGACCGTAAGTGTTACGGCTGTGGACAGGATTTCCGGTGTGCGTGATTTTGCCTACAGCTATTTGAGAGCGGAGGGGGTAAGTTCGGTCAACGCGGAGTTGATGCAGCAGCCCATAGAGGAAGCACAGATCAGTTTTTCGGAGGGGGGAGCCACGGCGACGGCTAGTTTCCAGATCTCACAGGCGGCGCTGGCGGCGGGAAATCAGTTTAACGGTACGGTCGAAGTCAGCGCCACAGACAGGGCGGGAAATCAGACCGGCTATCAGCGGGACGCCAGGAGGATCGTGGTGGACAACATAGCGCCCACAGCCACCGTGGAGTATAATGCGCCTGTGCAGCAGATAAACAATATTGCGTACTATGACGGCGACATAGACGCGACAGTCACCATCAATGAGGCTAACTTTTATTCGGAGGATGTGACGGTTTCCGTGACCAAAGACGGGGCGCCGTATGCGGTAACGCCCATGTGGACGGACAACAACACGGATGTTCACACGGGAACTTTTACACTCACCGAAGACGGGGATTACTTTGTGGAGATTACCTGCTCTGATAAGTCCGGAAATGCTATGCAGCAGTACATGTCGGAGCAAATGACCATTGACACGCAGATTGAGGAAGCAGTCATCACCATCAACGGTATGGAGGCCGACGGGAAAGCGTTTAAAGGCGAGGTTGTACTGGCAGTGAGCTTTGAGGATATCAACTTTGAGGACTATGAAATTCTGCTGACCCGTACAAACTATGGCGATAAAAATCGGGATGTAACCCAACAGTTTATCGGAGAGCAGGTGACTACCAATGCTTTCGGAGGCTCCGGCAGTTTTGACACGTTTTCCAGCACGCCGGAGAATGACGGAATCTATACGGTCACTGTCATCCTTTCCGACAGGGCGGGCCATACCGTGGAAAAGACGGCGACCTTTACCGTGAACAGATACGGATCGGTTTATGATTACAGCAATTATCTTGTGGACCTGATCAGGGACGGGGGAGCTTATGTACAGAAGGTGGAGGAGGATTTGCTCATTACGGAGTTCAATGCGGACCGCCTGGTGAGCCAGTCGCTCGACATCGAAATCTCCAGGGACGGCAGGCCGCTGGAAGATTGTGTTTACAAGGTCACGCCGGATATCAATGATGCGGTTATGACAGGCAACAAGGGGTGGTATCAGTATCAATATACCATCTCGAAGGAAAACTTTTCCCAGGACGGCGTATATAAGATATCTGTGTCCTCCCGGGACCAGACCGGCAATACGCCGGAGAATACCAACTATGAGGACAAGGCGATCCTGTTTCGAGTGGACAGCACGGTTCCGGAGATCAACAGTATCACCGGGCTGGAGAGCGCCATCGTCAATGCCACCAGCCTGGAGATCAAATACAGTGTCTACGACACCATGGGCCTTGCGTCCGTAGCCGTGTATGTGGACGGGAAGGAGAGAGAGGATATCACGGACTTTACCGGGGACGCGCAGAATTATTATGGAAGCCTTATGCTGGCGGAGAATCCCCAGGCCCAGAAAGTTCGGCTGGTGGTGAAGGATATGGCCGGCAATATGACCGACACGGACGCAATGGATTTCATAAGCGCGTTTTCGTTCAGTCATTCTGTCACCATTTCCACAAATGTCATCGTTCGTTGGTATGCGGACAAAGTGCTCTTCTGGGGAAGTATCGGAGGAACGGCTGCGGTGGCCGGAACGGGTACGGGCGGCGCGGTGTTATTTGGACGGAGAAGAAGACGTTCGTCTAGAGCATAGCAGAGAGGTGGGATGATATGTACATGCTTAAAGACCGGGGCATTATAAGCGAGGTCGAGTGCGGCAGCAATTTTGAATATGTACTGGAAAATAGTGCCCATTTTGTCAACACGGATTACAAGGTTTTACAGAGCCAGAACAGCGGCATCTTCGTACAGTGTATGAAGATGCTGCGCAATGGCAAATTGGCGCTGTATTATTTGACAAGTGATTACAGACCCATTTCCTCCTTGTTCGCCCGCATTACACAAGATATGCTGATCCTGGTGGTCATCAATCTGTTCGCGGATGTGATAGAGGTCAGAAACAACGGTTTTCTGGACTGTCAAAATATAGATTTGTCCTGGGATAAGGTGTTTGTGGAGCAAAATACACTGAAAGTAAAGCTGGTATATATCCCTGTCAGCGAGAGGGCCTTTGACAGCTATGCCGAGTATGAAAGTGAATTGCGGTCAAGCATTGTGAAGCTGATTGGCCGCGTGGTCTCCGCACCCGGCGAACGCCTGAATCAGTTTGTGCATGATCTGCGCAACGGATCACTGACGCTGGAGGAGGTGTACAACAAGTCCCGAAGCGCGGGGATACCGCCGATTATAGAATCCTCCAGGGCGGATGCAGGGCTGCGGGAGAACAGCATCCGAATCGTGGCTATGAACGCGCCAGGGCATTTTGAACTCCTGATCGACAAAGCCGAGACACTTCTGGGAAAGAAGCGGGGGCTGGTGGACGCGGTGATTCCCTTTAACAATATGATCAGCAGGAAGCATTGCAGAATCAGCAGGAACAACGGGGAGTTCTATATTTCGGATGAGGGAAGCGCCAACGGCACATATGTAAATCGAGTCAGGTTGTCTGCGGGACAGCGGCAGCGGATAAAAAAGGGCGATATCATCCGTCTGGCCGACAGTGATTTCCAGATCGTATAAGATGAAGAGGTGTATAAATGTCGAGACCGAGAGTGATCATAGCGGACGAGGACAGAAACTATATCGTACCGTTGCAGCTGAAATTTGTGAAAGAGTTTTTTAACCGTATTGATCTGGAGATCATCACTGACAAACAATATTTCACGGAATTGTTCTCCGTACCCCAGAAGGCCGAAATCCTCATATTGTCGGACGGGCTGTATGCCTCTTCGCTGCTTAAGCACAATATCGGATATATATTTGTGATGACAGAGCAGAATGAGCAGAACGGAACGGAAGAACTCAATGTCAATAAGTTGTATAAATACACCAGCGTAAAGGAAATATTTAATGAGATTGTGGGGAAGAGCAAGGGAACTTTCAACCTGGAGAGCGACGAGAGACAGGAGACCCAGATTATTCTCGTCACCTCCGCCAGCGGTGGCGCGGGAAAGACTACCATCGCCATGGGGGTTAGCACATTTCTCACAAAGTATTATGAGAAACAGGTGCTGTATTTAAACGCGAGCAGACTACAGAATTTTCAGTATATGATGGATAATGATACTCCCGTCACATCTAACGAGATCTATATGAAGCTTCTGAATCCGTCGGGGCAGATCTATGAGGAGATTAAGCATGTTCTGCGGAAAGAGTCTTTCAGCTATCTGCCCGCGTTCAAGGCCGCTCTGATGTCTGTGGGATTGGAATACGCAGTATATCATAAAATCGCTGAGGCAGCAAAAAAGAGTGGAGATTATGACTTTATTGTGATAGATGCCGAGTGCGCTCTTGACGAGGAGAAGGCCAGGCTGTTTAATACTGCGGACAAGGTAATTATAGTCACGGAGCAGAGTGTCAACGCGGTTTTCGCGGTAAACGCACTGATCTCCAACATCAATGGCACCAATTCCGATAAATATATATTTGTATGCAACAAATTTGAAAAGGACGCCTATAATGCTCTGATATCGCCAAATGTGACCCTCAAGTTTACAGTCAATGAGTATGTGGACAGATTTGTCGTGAACGGCATCCCCAAATGTGAGGAACTTTCGGAAAAAGAAGGAATCAAAAAGGCAGCTTTTTTGATACTGTAGAGGGAAATCTGACCGGGATAGGGCGTCCGGGTGTGGAGGATTCAATGGAAAAAGCGACGATTATCATCCGATTTTTCATAACAAATAAGGAGTTTGAGGCCGATGTGGATGTTCCGCTGGATATGACGGCCAATGAGTTGGTGTTGGCACTAAACAGCGCCTATGAGCTGGGGATCGACCAGACGGATATTAAGAAGTGTTATCTACAGGCGGAGAATCCCATTGCGTTTCTGAAGGGAAACAAGACATTGCGGGAATATGGACTGAGAAACGGAAGTGCCGTATATTACACAAAATAAGCGGGTGGGTGACAGGCAGATGAACGAGAGATATAAAGTAATTCTTTCCAATAAAAATTTATACAGGGAGATTGAGCTTTCCCCGGATATGGAGTCGCTTCTGGTGGGGACTGTCATGGAATCCCAGGTAAGGCTGAGAAAAGAATTATTTTTCGGTGAAATACAGCTGAAATTTCAGATTCTGGACGGCGGGTGGAGCGTCCTGTGCTCGGACAATTTATACTTTGATGTGGGCGATGTGAGAAAAATGATGAGCCTGCGGCTGGAACATGGTCTGGTGGCAAAGGTATGCTATCAAAACTCCGACCACGAAGTGTTTGCCCTGGAATATGGCATAGATTTTGATTATGAAGAGAAAAATTATGACAGAAGGATATTTATTGATGATCTGCGGCAGGTGACAGTGGGTGGAAGCCGGGAGGCGCAGATCCGCCTGGACAATCCCCATGTGGGAGAAGACACATTTCTGCTGCAAACAGAGGAACAGGGTCTGGTACTGTATGACAAGGGATGCCGGTACGGTGTATATGTCAACAGGGAGAAGGTTGAAGGGAAGAAGGGAATAGAAGATTTTGACTTTATCTCCATTGTGGGGATCAGTTTTTTTTATAAAGAGGGATCGCTTTATACGTCAAAAGATTCGTTCATTACCGTGAACGGCCTGCGGCAGGAGACGGCCCGGACGGGGACAACGGTGTTTAAGTATCCTGAGTTTAACAGGAACACGCGAATCCAATGCGCGATTCCGTCGGACAGGATTCAGATCCAGCAGCCGGTGGCAAAACCGAATCCGCTGAAAAAGAGTATTATATTGTCCCTGATCCCCACGATTGTCATGCTTGCCATGACGATTATTCTGAGGGGGATCATTGACGGCGGCGGCACGCTGGTTGCCTACAGCGCGGTATCTATGGGAATGGGCGCGATTATGTCCGTTGTCACTTATGTGCAGGATCAGAAGAAGTACAGGGAGGAAGTCCAGGGACGGGAGCGGGCGTACAGAGAGTATATCGCGGAAAAGGAAGTGCTGATCCAGAACAGCAGGGATAACGAGCTGCGCATTCTGCGTCTCATCCATCCATCTCTGGAGGACAGCATCCGTGAGACCATGGATTTCGGGAAGAGGCTGTTTGAAAAGGAACCGGAGGATGGGGACTTCCTGAAAGTGTATCTGGGAACCGGCGCCATCGAGTCGGCCAATCCGGTTCTGTTTTCCAAGCAGGAATTTGTTGATACCACGGACCCCATAACCATGCTCCCGGCAGAGATTGCAGAGAAGTACAGATGTATCGAAAATGCCCCTATCGTGGTGGATTTAGACCGTTCCTGCGGGGTGGGCATCGTGGGGAAAAAGGCGTGGCTCTGCCAGATACTGCGAAACATGACACTGGATTTGGCTGTCAGACATTTTTACCGGGATGTAAAGCTGGTCTATCTGCTGGACGGAGAATACACCCGGGAATTTCAGTGGGTGCGCTGGCTGAGAAATGTAAGCAACGATAAGCTGGACGTGAGAAACATCGTCTGCGACGAAGAGAGCAAAAATCTTCTGTTGGAGAATCTCTATGTGATTCTGTCGGAGAGGGAGGCGGTGCTGTCCGGGAAAAAGGAGTGCACATTTGAGGAACGCTATATTGTGTTTGTGACGGATGCCTCCATGATCGCGACTTATCCAGTGTCTAAATATGTGAAAAACTGTGCCGCCTATGGATTTACATTTGTTTTCCTGGAAGAGTATGAGGAGAAAATTCCCCTGGGTTGTACGGAAATCATTAGGCTTGGGAACGGGGAGACGGGGGAAATCCTGAGTACCAGTAATGGAGAGCGGGGAATCTCGTTCTCGTATCCTGCCGTTACAAACAGGGAGGCAGAAGAAGTGGCTCTTAAACTGGGAGCCATCCATGTGGATGAAGTCACGCTGGAGAGGCAGCTGATAAAGAAGATTACCATGTTCGAGTTGCTGGGTATTATTTCCGTGGAGGATCTGAATCTGGGCCAGCGCTGGAAAGAAGCCCGGGTACACAGGACTCTGGCGGCACCCATCGGAGTGAAAAGCAATAATGAGATTGTCACTCTGGATATCAGCGACGGGGCGAAGGGGCATGGACCCCACGGACTGGTTGCGGGGACTACAGGCTCTGGCAAGAGCGAAATATTACAGACCTATATCCTGTCCATGGCGACTCTGTATCATCCCTACGAGGTGGGGTTTGTCATTATAGACCTTAAGGGAGGCGGAATGGCTAACCAGTTCGCCGGTCTGCCCCATCTGATCGGAACGGTCACCAATATAGACCGGCGGGAGATAAACAGAGCCATGCTGTCTATAAAAGCGGAGATTGCCAGACGCCAGGATTTGCTTCTAGAGGCGGAGGTCAATCATATAAACGATTATATAAAATTGTACAAGACGGACAGGGCGCGGCAGCCCATGCCCCATTTGATCATGGTTGTGGATGAGTTTGCCGAACTGAAAGCAGAATACCCGGATTTTATGAAAGAACTGATAACGGTGGCCCGCATTGGCCGTATTCTGGGAGTCCATCTGATCCTCGCGACACAGAAACCGGCGGGCGTGGATGCCCAGATCTGGTCAAATTCCAAATTCAGACTTTGCTTGAAGGTGCAGACAAAGGAGGACAGCAACGAGGTGATCAAGACGCCTCTGGCGGCGGAGATCGTAGAACCCGGGCGGGCTTATTTCCAGGTGGGCAATAACGAGATATTTGAACTGATTCAATCGGCGTACAGCGGGGCGGATATTCCCAAGGGAAACGACGCGAAGGAAAATGTGTACGCTGTTTACGAGAGAAATCAGTGGGGCAGGAAAAAGCTGATTTATACCAGCAAGAGAAACAGCAATGACAGCGAAAATCGCTCCCAGTTGGATGCCATAGTGGATTATGTCGGATCTTACTGTGCGGGGAACGGCATTCAAAAGCTGCCGGGAATCTGTCTGCCAGCGCTGAAGACCGTCATAAAGACAGACGAATTGAACTATCAGAACGCAGGCTTTCCGGAATATTCCGTTCCCATCGGATGGTATGATGATCCGGAGCAGCAGCGGCAGGGAATTGTGGAACTGGAACTTTCCAGGAACAACGTTTACATTGTGGGATCGGCGCAAATGGGAAAGACAACTTTGCTACAGACCATTGCGTATGGCATTATACGAAAGTATTCTCCGGGGCAGGTCAATATATATATGGTGGACTGCGGCAACATGGTTCTCAAAAACCTTGAAAATTCCAGGCATGTGGGAGGGGTGGTTGCATCCAATGAGGAAGAGAAATGTAAGAACCTGTTTAAACTGCTGAATTCTTTTATCACGGAACGGAAAGAAATATTTTCAGAAAAAGGAGTGGGAAATTTTGCTTCCTACATAGAGGCCGGCTATACGGATATGCCCCTGGTGGTGGTGCTTATTGACAATATGGCGGCGTTCCGGGAATACTTTCCCGAACAGGCGGAGCAGACGGGCAGCCTGTCCAGAGAGGCGCAGTCAGTGGGGCTGTGCGTCATTATTACAGCCGCCACATCGAATGCGCTTAACAGCAGAATACAGACATACTTTGGACAGAAAATGGCGCTTTGCTGCAACGACCCCACGGAATATAGCGCTGTTTTTGGCCACTGCGCGGAAAGGCCGGGGGAAAACGCCGGCAGCGGGCTGTTTGTATCGGACAGGCGGATTCTGGAGTTCCAGGCGGCCGTGTTCGGAAAAAGCGCGAAAGAGGTGGAGAGAAGCAGGGAATTAAGAGAGTACGTAGAGGAGAGAAACGGAGACTTTGCTGAAAGAGCGGTCAGCATTCCCGGGGTATAAGAGTGATTTCCACAGGAATGAGGCAGGAGTCGGGGATTTTATATAATCAGACAGCGGGCTGCAAGAAAGGCATCACATTTTGAACTTGATTTTGTCGTCAGATTGATTTAAAATATATCCAATAGAGGCCTTTAAAGCCCTGAGAAGTAAATAGGGAGGTTGCTGTATGCAAAAGCGGATATTGGTGGTGGACGATGATTCTATGAACCTGCACAGGACGAAGAAAATCCTGGAGAAAATATATGAGGTGCTGTTGGCGGATTCGGGACAAAAGGCGCTGGATATACTTTCATATGAAAAAGTGGACCTTATTCTGCTGGATATCGCAATGCCGGGCATGAATGGCCTTGAGACATTTGAGCGCCTTAAGGATCAAGGCAATGAAGCCCCGGTGATTTTCCTGACAGCATCGGGAGACGAGGATGACGTGTTAAGCGCAATTCGGCTGGGGGCGGTCAACTATTTGAAAAAACCGTTTTATCCGCAGGATTTACTGCAAAGGATAGCAAAGGAGCTGGATAAAAAATGAGGACGGGGACACAGGTTAGTACGCATTTGCTTATGGCCGGCGTTATAAGCGTGTTCAGTGTGGTGTTGATCCTGGTCACCCTTGCCATGTCATGGGAACTGTGGATGATCCCCCTGATTGCTTTGAGCTGCCTTGCGGTATGGTGGCTGCACATCGGCAAGATCGGATCAGAGATTTTGTATGAGAATATGTGCACAGGGCTTATGCTGGGAGAGTTTTTCTTCTTTGGGGTGCATAAGTTCAGCCTTTATGAAGTACCTGTGGCAGCATGCGTTTTGCTGGTGGCATTATCGTTTTTTAATAGAAAGCGGCTGTTGTACATGGCGGTCGCTTTTTACTCGTCCGTGCTACTTTATCATTTTCTGTTTCTGTATGATATTACATACGATATGGAAATGTGGGACGCGGTTCGCCTGGGGATTGGCGCGGTGTCGGTGTCGGGTGTGTGTCTGATCGCGCGATATCGGATCAACAGGAACAGCGAGGAGGTGGCGCGATACAAAAAAATGCTGGCGCAGCTTCAGACTGCAAAAAGACAGAATGCCGATTTCCTGTCCAATGTGTCCCATGAACTTAGGACGCCGATCAATATGGTAATCGGAATCGGAGAAGTTGCTCTGTGCAAGGAAAATCTTGAGGAGATCCATGAGGATATTCAGTCCATAAAAATGGCGGGCAAACGTTTGTCAAGCCAGATTAACAATATTCTTGATTATACGGAGATTGTGGAAGGTACACTGACTGCCGCGAAGGAAGAGTACAGCATCACTTCGGTGGTAAATGATGTGATTACCATGACAACGCTGCAAAGCAGCAGGCATCACCTGGAAATGGTGTTTGATATTGATCCCAAGATTCCTTCGGTTCTGATCGGAGACGCGGAAAAAATATCCCACGCGCTTAAGATTCTTGTGGAAAATTCCATCAAATTTACCGAGGAAGGGGGCATCAGTGTCTGTATCAGGTTCAGGCGGGAGAGCTATGGAGCCAATCTGATCATTGATATTTGTGACACAGGCATAGGCATGACCGCTGATCAGCTGGCGCAGATGGCGGATGATTTTTACCAGGCGGATTCCGGAAGCCGCCGTTATTCGGGCGGTCTGGGCCTGGGGCTTCCCGTTGCTCGCGGCCTGCTTCATTCCATGGGCGGCTTCATTCATTTTGAAAGCAAGGAGCAGCAAGGAATGCAGACGCATATCATCATTCCCCAGGGGGTGGGAGATGATACGCCCGGGATTTCAGCTGCGAATGCCGGACAATTATGCATTGCGTGCTATTTCAAGCCGGAGAGATTTGGCAGCGACGAGGTTCGGCGGTATTATGACAACCTGATTCTGCATCTTGTGGAGGGGCTGGGGGTTGAAGGCTATCAGGCTCATAACTTTGAGGGGCTGGAGAAACTACAGCGGGAGCATAAACTGACACATATGTTTATTGCGCAGTCAGAATATATGGAGAACAGTGCCTACTATGAGGAAATGGCGGAAAAAATCAGGGTTGTGGTGATTGCGGACAGAAAGTTTGTGCTTGGCCGCAACAGCAGGTTGATGCTGATTCGCAAGCCTTTCTCCGCGCTGTCCATTGTCAACTTGCTGAACGGGCAGGTGGAGGGAAACGGATTTGAGGAGTCAAGAAATCCGGAGCGCAGGCCGTTCTCCTGTGAGGGAGTCCGGGCGCTGGCCGTGGACGACGAGGAGATGAACCTGGTGGTGGCCAAGGGCGTTTTAGGAAGTTATGGCATAAAGGTGGATACCTGCCTTAGCGGAAAGCTGGCAGTGGAGAGGTGCAGCCGGATGTCTTATGACATAATCTTCCTGGATCATATGATGCCGGGATTTGACGGTGTGGAAACGCTCCTGCGCATACGGGAAATCAAAAATGGAAAGTACCGGGATCTGCCCATAATTGCGCTGACCGCCAATACCATCAGCGGGGCGAGAGAAATGTTCAAAAGCGAGGGATTTACGGAATTTATACCCAAGCCCATCGAGCGCTCTGTTCTGGAGCGGGTGCTGCGGCGGGTGCTTCCGAAAGAGTGTTTCCGGTATGACGGCGAGAAGGCAGTTTTGACCGAAAGACAGGAGGAAAAGAAGGTTCTGACCGCAGAATACGCGCAATTGCCGGAGCGGACCGGGGATTCTGCGGAAATGCCGGAGAGGGCTACAGGATCGACAGAAGCGAATTGCGTGCCTGCCGCCGGTGACGAAGCACCCATGGCGGAGCAGCTTTCAGCCTATGACACGTTGACTCGGGCTGGTATAAACGTGGAGATGGGGCTGGATTACTGTGTGGGGGAGGAGGATTTTTACCAGGAGATGCTACAGATGTTCGATTCCCAGGCCGAGGAAAAGAAACAGGAATTAGACGCGCTGTACAGGGAAGCCAACTGGAAGGATTACGCGGTAAAGGCCCATGCTTTAAAAAGCACATCGCTGACCATAGGAGCAGAGCGGCTGTCGGCCCATGCCAAGACTCTGGAGCAGGCAGGTAAGAGGGGGGATGTGGAGTATATCCGGGACAATCATCTCCTGCTGCTCAATATGTACGAAGATGTTTGCAGGAGCATTACAGAGTATCTGGGCAATTTGTAATTCGGTTTCGCTGACAGGGGGAACTCTAATCAGTCCAGCTAAGAAATGTCGCGCAGCGATTTTAATTAGGAGGAAATGCGGTGTGTTAAGAAGATGGTTTGAAACAGTCTTTGATCATAAGAGCAGCCTGCGGGAGCGTATGTTCCGTCTGGTCACAGGCATCAGCATGGTCGCGCTGATATTTATACTGTTGCTCAGTAGACACCTTGCGAATCTCTTTATTCTGCCGGTGAGTCTTATTTTCATGGCTGTGGTGGCAAATGTGAGCATTCGCAAGGGATGTATCAATACAGGCGCAACGGCGATAGCGGTGCTTCTTCTCCTGCTCTTTCCTGTCAGTTTTTTCACGGCAGGCGGAATATACGGCGGGGCGCCCCAGTGGTTTGTACTTTGCTTTATTTATATCAGCATCGCTTTGCAGGGAAAGAGAAAGGGGGTCTTTTTCCTTCTCTGTACAGCGGAGACACTGTTCTGCTACTATACCGCCTATTATGATCCCGGATTTGTGGTGAGGAATACTACGGCCCAGGCCTACTTTGATTCTGTGCGCTCCGTCATTTTGGCGGGAGGGCTGACCAGCATACTGCTGCTGTTCCAGAATTACCTTTACGAGGAGGAGAACAAACTCTCCATACAGCAGAAGAAGGAAATTGAGGAACTGAATCGGGCGGAGAATCATTTTTTCTCCAGTATGAGCCATGAGATCCGCACGCCCATCAACACAATTATCGGATTGAATGAGATGATCCTGCGGGGGAACATCTCCGAGGATATCGCGGAAAACGCCAGGAATATCCAGGGGGCCAGCAAAATGCTGCTGACCCTCATCAACGATATTATGGATCTGTCCAAAATAAAATCGGGTAAGATGGAAATCGTAAATGTGTCATATGAGACGGGGGCTCTTTTTTCGGATATTGTCAACATGATATGGATAAAGGCGAAAGAAAAGGGATTGGAGTTTCGGCTACAGGTGGATGCCTCTATTCCAAGTATGCTCTGCGGAGATGAAGTGCGTGTCAAGCAGGTTCTGATCAACCTGTTGAACAATGCCGTGAAATACACAAGCGAGGGTTCTGTCACCCTGTCTGTGCGCTGCGAACGTCTGACCCTGAACAGAGTGCGCGTCTGGTACTCCGTTGAGGATACCGGGCAGGGGGTAAAAAAGGAGAATATTCCCTATATTTTTAACGCTTTCAAGCGGGTGGAGGAGGAGAAAAACCGCCATATTGAAGGTACGGGTCTGGGCCTTAATATTGTAAAGCAGCTGGTGGAACTTATGGGAGGCGAAATCAGTGTCAACAGTGTATATACCAAAGGCTCAACTTTTATTGTGTCACTGGAACAGGACATTATTGACAGCAAAGAATTGGGAACCTTTACGCTTGACTCCCGCTCTAAGATTCATGAGGGGGAACAGTATAAGCAGAGTTTTGAGGCCCCGGAGGCACATCTGCTTGTGGTGGATGACAATGAAATGAACCTGATGGTGGTGCGTAAGCTGCTTTCGGAGACAAAACTTCAGATCCATACGGCATCCAGTGGTGCAGAGTGTCTGAGACTTACGCAGAACCAGCATTATGACGGTATTCTGATGGATCACATGATGCCGGAAATGGACGGGATAGAGTGTATGCACGCGCTGCGCACCCAGCCCGGTGGCCTGTGCCAGGATACGCCTGTGGTGGCGCTGACGGCCAACGCAGGGAGCGACAATCAGAGTATATATCGGAAAGAGGGTTTCAGCGGCTATCTGGCAAAGCCGGTCAGCGGGGCCTTGCTTGAAGCTGCCGTACTGAGCATTCTGCCAAAAGAGCTGGTGAAGTTGAGCGACGAGACTATACAGGCGGAAATCGGGAAGGATGTGCTGGTTTTTGATCAGGCCCAGCGCCGGTCCATCATGGTTACCACGGACAGCGTGTGCGACCTTCCGGAATCACTCAAGAAGGAGTTTGACATTCCCGTATGCTCTTACTATGTCCGCACCGATCAGGGGCGCTTTCTGGATGAAGTGGAGCTGGATGCGGACGAGTTGCTGGTACATATAGCAGAGGGGAAGAATGGCGCGTCAGAGCCTCCCGATGTGGAAGACTATGAAAGATTTTTTGCGGAAAAACTTACGGAAGCCCAAAATGTGATACATATTACCATGGCCAGTCATGTCAGCCAGGGATACCAAAACGCTGTGGAGGCGGCGAAATCTTTTGAAAACGTCACGGTGGTAGACTCCGGACATCTCTCCAGCAGCATGGGCCTGGCGGTGCTGTACGCTGCTTATATGGCGGAAAACCGTGCCACGAAAGAGGAGATTGTAAAAACCGTGAAGAGTCTGCGGCGATATATCTCTTCCGCCTTTATTATTGACAGTACCCATATGATGTGCCGCGCGGGGAGAATTTCCAAGAGAGTGCAGATTCTCTGCGACGCGCTGCTGTTGCATCCCATTCTGAAGATGCGGCATAGCAAGATGGTGGTATCAGGCATAAAGATGGGCGGCTTCATGCGTGTTGCCAGGAGTTACATTCGAAAAGTGCTCATGGACACCAGAAATATTGACCGACGTATTCTGATTATCACCTATGCCGGATTGGATGAGCAGAGCCTACAGTATATTCAGGATTTGGCGCAGCAGTATTGTCGGTTTGAAAGGGTTTATCTACAGAAAGCGTCCTCAGCTATTTCCAGCAATTGCGGGCCGGGATCATTTGGGCTTCTGTTTATGAGAAAAAATGATGTGGAGATAGCATTTTCTGAATTATCCGACTGAGTTCCCGTCGCGGCATATTGGCGGGGTACTCCTACAGAGAAGAGGACGGCATCTCTGGTGTACGGTGTACTTGTTGTTAAGGGAGCCGTGAAGTGGGAATATGTAAGGCCGGTGCGGTGAAGTCTGCATTGGCCTTACAGGCAGAAGATTCATTAATCTGAAAAAATTTAATATTTCCTATTGCAAAAAATGTGATTCTGTGGTAACATACATTTGTTAGGTCGCATTTTGGTTGATAACATTCCAGATTTTGTAATGCCGTCCTGTGATATGGCTCCATGGTCAAGCGGTTAAGACATCGCCCTTTCACGGCGGTAACACGGGTTCGATTCCCGTTGGAGTCATTTATGCATGGTGCGATAGCCAAGTGGTAAGGCCCCGGTCTGCAACACCGTTATCGCCGGTTCAAATCCGGCTCGCACCTCTTAAGGGATCCCGCAAGTTCGGGGTCCTTTTTTACGATAACTCTGATTATGCGTTTTAGAATTGCTATGATATTGGAGAGAGTAGAGAAGGATCAAAATGAACCACAGAAAGAGAACAGTAATAACGATTGTTTTTAGTATAATTATCTGTCTGATCGGACTGACAGGCAGCTTTGCCGGAAGCCTGCGCTTTGGACTGCGGGATGAGGCTATTGAAATCCTGGCCACAGAGTGGGAGCTTTCCCAGATGCAAATTACGAAGATCGCGGACCGCATGTCCATGGCACAGTTTTTTGTGGTGATGGTGCAGACTCCCGGTATAGAGGAGCAGGGGGCCATTAATCTGCTGGACGCAGAATACACCAGAGACTTTATTGCGTCAAAAATACGGGATTATCGTGAAGATTTGCTGAAAAAGACCGGAAAAGGCAGGATTGACTTTGTGGATATCGCCGCGCTGGAGGAGACATACCGGGAGGAAGTCAGCCGGGATTTAGGATATCATGTCACGGCCGAAGATATGGAGCGATATGAAATAATATGGGATAATCTGGGGCTGGACGAGAGGTTTATTCTGGAGCATTACCGCGAAAAAAAGCCTGGAATATTCGGCTTGGCAGGGGTGATATTGTCCGATTGGTTTCTGGCGCTTGCGGCATTGCTGGCAGTGGGAGGATGTGCCGGATTATGGTTTCTCAATGGACATAGTTTCAGCGGACACAAAATTTATGGTATGGCGCTTCTGGTGCTGGGTGTTATGGATTGTCTGGCGGCGGCGGCCTGTGAGCTACTGGCAGACGCAATAAATCATGCCATAAATATGCGGAGCAATGTGATGGAACTGTTTTTTGCCCCGGTGGGCAATATGCTCCTGATTCTGGGAATGCTCTCTGCCGTGCTGGGAGCAGGCCTGATTGTGCTGTCTGTCTGGGTAAAAATGAGACTGAAGAGGCGGAGCAGAAGAAAGAAATAGGAAGGGAGCCTTGATTGTAGACGGCGATTGGGGCTTTTTTTATTCATGACAATAGAATCCGCGCGGAGCGTGGATTCTATTGCTGAGAGGAGACATGCCGAAAATGAGTATCATGGGTTTTGTAATTGTCATTTTAGTTTTTATAGTGGGGATCGGCCTGGTCAATGAAAAATGGATTCACTTGCAGAGTGATATTTCACTGGTTCTCTTCTCACTGGTTATCAGCGTGTTATTGCTGCTTGTGGACATGCTGGTTCCCGGGGAATCTCTGTCAAAACCCCTACACCAGATCGCCAGTTTTGAGTTTGAGGCGTATTTGCTGGATACCGTGCTCTGCTTTATGCTGTTTGCCGGGGCCAGTAAGGTAAATCTGCGGAAATTCAGGCAGAATCTGAAAGCGATCAGTCTGCTGGCGCTGCTGACCACAGTGATTTCCTCTTTGTTGTACGGCGCTTTATTCTGGGGCGCGGCCAGGCTGTTTCAGGTGCCGGTGGATATTTGGCTGTGCATTTTGCTGGGATGCATCGTGTCTCCCACGGACCCCATAGCGGCCACGGGCATATTGAACAAACTGGGACTGTCCAAGAATGTGACTTCTGTGATCGAGAGCGAGTCTCTCTTTAATGACGGAACGGGTGTAGCACTTTTTGTTTTTTTTAAGAGCATCGTGGGACACAGCGGCGAGAGCAATTTTCTGGTGGTGATGCTCAAGGAGGTAGTGGGCGCGCTGGCGGTGGCACTGGTCATATCTTTTCTCCTGGGGCGGCTGATGAGGCTGACGCGGGAGCCGGTGCGGCAGATTCTGATCAGTGTGCTGGACGTGGCGCTGGTTTACGCGGTCTGCGAGCACTTCGGATTTTCAGGGGTCATTGCCTCGGTGGTGTGCGGCATGTATTTTGCCTATGTAATGGGGGCTCAGGAGCGAAAGCGCCAGGTATATGATCCCCATAATCTGTATGTGGACTTCTGGGAGATATTGGATAGCATCCTGAATGCCGTTCTGTTTGTGATGATTGGGCTGTCAGTATTAAATGTACATATCAGTTCCCACATCCTCTTTATTGTGCCCGTGTCTGTGGTGGCGGTGATTCTGTCTCGTTTTGCCGGGGTGGCCCTTTCCAGTGTGCTGCTGGGCAAGCACAAAATCCCCAGTAGTTACAGTATGATGGAATTTGTATCACTGATGACCTGGAGCGCGTTGAAAGGCGGATTGTCTCTGGCCCTGGCCATGAGTACCAGGGAACTTCTGAGCCAGGAGACTTATTTGGTGGTACTGAATACGGCGTATGTAACCATTCTGTTTACAGTGGTGGTCCAGGGGCTGACGGTAAAGAAGGGCTATCAGCTGATCGAACAGCACAAGGCCCGTCGCGTCCGACGGCAGAGCGAGCGTCAGCAGGACAGCAGCGGAATATAAATAAGGAGAAAAAGCAGATGAAAATAATAATTGTGGGACTGGGTCAGACGGGAACGCTGTTGGCGCAGAGGATAGCGGCGGAAAGACATGATACGGTGGTAATAGACTGCGACAAAGAGAGGGTGGAAGCGGTCACCAATCTTTACAGCGTCAGCGGCGTCTGCGGCAGCGGCGCATCCAAGGAGATCCTACAGCAGGCGGGAGCATCCACGGCAGATGTTGTGATTGCCGTTTCCCCGGTGGACGAGATCAATCTGATGGCATGTATGGTTGCCAAAAACTGCGGCACGCGCTATACGGTGGCCCGGATTCACCGACCGGAACTCTCGAGAGATAAGGATTATTTCGCCCAGGCGTTCCAGATTGACTGTATAACCAATCCCAAACTGGACACGGCTCAAGAGATGTACCGTCAGATCGGCATGCCGGGGAAGGTTAAGGCAGATGCCTATTTCAGTGATGTGGCCACGATTATCCGGATCAATATGGACAGGAATATTATTCCCGGTGGCAGTTTGCCCCTCAGAGAAGTAAAAAGTTTTTTCGGCACAGATATGTTGGTGGCCACTGTGTCCAGGGGGGAAAAACTTTATATACCTAAGGGAGATTTTGTGATACAGCCCGGGGATGTGGTGGGCATCATCACGGCGGACACTGCCATTTCACAGATTATTATGAAACTGGGGCTGACGCATAAACCTGCCAGACGAGTCGTGCTGGTGGGCGGTGGCACCGTAGCCTATTATCTGGCTCAAAAACTGCTGGAGAATAAGAGGAGTGTCACCATACTGGAGAATGACAGAAAACGTTGTCAGGAACTGGCACAGCTCCTTCCGGAGGCGGAGATCAGCCATGCGGACGGTGTGGATGCGGATGTGCTTCTGGAAGAGGGGATGAAGAAGGCGGATGTATGCGTATCCCTGACGGGAAGCGACGACGCGAACCTTGTGATCTCGTTGTTTGCCTGGTCCTGCGGCGTGGAGTCTGTGATCACCCGGGTCAATGCCACCGCTTATGAGAAACTGCTGAATAAGGTCAATATGGATATTACCATCTCTCCGGCGGTGATTTCGGCGGACCATGTTATGAGCTTTGTCAAGAACGTTACCGTACACAATGCCAAGGGCAATGACATCCAGTGTCTGTACCAGCTGGCCGGAGGTATGGCGGAGGCTATAGAATTTATTGCCTATGACAATTGCAAAAAGCTGGGAGTCGCTTTCAAACAGCCGGAATTTAAGCTGAAAAAAGATATTCTGGTCGCTATGATCATTCGTCAGGGGCAAGTTAGTATTCCGGACGGCAACAGCTGCATTCAGTCCGGGGACCGGGTGGTGGTGATCAGCAAGAGGGGCCACGGACTGAATACACTGAACGATATTTTTCATCTATAAAACATTTTCCAGCGCTCCGAACACCTGGCCTATGGGCTCCTGGATACACAGGTCCGCATAGCGGTCTCTCGGGGTGGGAGACATGTTGATGACAATCAGGTGATCTCCCTGGAAATAGTCTATGAGTCCGGCGGCGGGATAGACAGCCAGAGATGTTCCGCCGATAATCAGCACATTGGCCTGGCTGATGGCCTTGACTGCGCCGTTTATGGTGTTTTGGTCCAGTCCTTCCTCATAGAGTACCACATCCGGTTTGACCGGACCGCCGCATTTGCCGCAATGGGGTACTCCATCTGCGTCCATCACGTAGGCAAGGTCGTAAAAAGCCCGGCAGTCCTCACAGTAGTTGCGGAGCACGGAGCCGTGGAGTTCATAGACCTTCCTGCTTCCTGCGGCCTGGTGGAGACCGTCTATATTCTGGGTGATGACGGCATCCAGTTTGCCCAATTCCTCCAGGCGGGCCAGCATCCGGTGGGCCATGTTGGGCCGGGCATCGGGGAAGAGCATTTTATTCTGATAGAAGCGGTAAAATTCCTGGGGGTTTTTGCGGTAAAAGCTGTGACTCAAGATGGTTTCGGGCGGATAGTCATACTGCTGGTTGTACAATCCGTCCACACTGCGGAAATCCGGAATGCCGCTCTCGGTGGAGACCCCGGCGCCGCCAAAAAAGACAATGTGGTTGCTTCCTTTGATAATCTCAATAAAGCGATCTGTTTCCCTGGACATAAGGTTTTCCTTTCTCAATTAGAGCCCCGGCATATTCCCGGAATATGCTATAGCATTTAAAAAGAGTCCCATATATTAGAATTTGACCGGGCAAACAAGTTTTGCCCGGTCATTTGTCAGCTTATGTATCTGATTAGATTTCCTTGTAGGCCGGAATAAACACAGGGAAGGTATCGTTTCCTTTCAGTTCCTTGCCGGTGGAGATTGTCACTTCCTTGTCGGTGATCACATAGTCCATTTCCACATTGTTCATAATCGTGGTATCCTGCATCAGGATACAGTTCTTTACCACGGAACCGCGCCCCACCTTGACGCCTCTGAACAGTACACAGTTTTCTATTTCACCTTCGATGACGCAGCCGTCAGCTACCATGGAGTTCTTGACCCTGGACCTGCCGATATAGCGGGTGGGGTTGTCGTCGCGCACTCTGGTGTAGATGGGAGAGCGGTCGAAGAGGGCGCTCAGGTTCTCATCCTGCAGCAGGCGCATATTCTCATTGAAATAGCTGTTTTTGTCACTGATCCGCGCAGTGTAGCCGGTGTACTCATAGCCGCACACATTTAGCTCGTTCAACTGAGGAGCCAGAATGTCCCGCTCAAAATAGCTGAAGCCATGGGCATAGGCGTTGGCAATATGCTCAATCAGCAATTCCCTGTCAATCAGATAGATATTCATGGAGAAATTCTGGGGCCCGTGCTCCTTGGGATTGGTCTTGATCTGAGTCACCCGACGGTTTTCCGTATCCAGTTCCAGAGTGTAATACAGGTCCGTCGTCAGAGTGGGCTGTAAATTCATAAATCCATAGGGAATCTCTTCTCTCTTATAGGCGATGGTCACATCGGCGCCGCTGGCCACATGGGCGTCAATCATGGCGTTAAAGTTAAAATTGGCTACGATGTTGGCATCGGAGATCACCACATACTTTTCACGCTGCACTTTTAAAAATTCCAGAATACTGGCCAGTGCCTCCACCCGTCCGTTGTACACCTTCACGGTTTTCTCCGCGAAAGGGGGCACAATATTCAAGCCGCCGTTTTTACGGGTCAGATCCCACTCGCGGCCGGACCCCAAGTGACGCATCAGGGAACGGTAGTTCTTGCGCACAATCACGGAGATATTGTCAATGCCGCAGTTCACCATGCTGGACAGCAGGAAGTCGATCATGCGGTAACGGCTTGCAAAGGGAATGGAAGCCATCAGACGTTCGCTTACCAGCTCGGGAACCTGGTTGTCATAGCTGTTGGGAAAAATAATGCCCAGGGCATCCAGATTCGTATTTACCATTGTGATTCACCATCCTTTACATCATTTTCTACCATGGCTTTAGGTCCCACCAGGGCTCTTGCACCGATATGCACACCGGGGCCTACAGTGGCTACGCCGTTTTCGTCGTTCTCCGGCATGGCGCCAACCACGGCGTTAACGCCGATCTCAGCATTCTCCGCAACAATACAGTGTTTAACGGTGGCGCCGGCATGGATCACGCTCCCGCCCATTACCACGGCATCCTCCACGGTGGCGCCGGCCTCCACCTTCACTCCCGCGAAGAGGATAGAGTGTTTTACATGGCCGTTGATGCGGCAGCCGTCGGTAATCATGGAATTTTCCACCACGGCGTTGGAACCCACTTTATGACCGGTCATGCCGCTGTTGCGGCTGTATATCTTCCAACTCTCGTCAAACAGGTTGATACCGGAGGTCTCGGGGTCCATGATCTCCATATTGGCCTCCCACAGAGAGGATATGGTCCCTACATCCTTCCAGTAACCGCTGAAATGATAGGCGTACATCTGACGGCCGTCCCGCAGCAGATTGGGTATGATATTGTTTCCGAAGTCATTGGAGGAGTTGGGATCAGCCTCATCCTCGATCAGATATTTCTCCAGAATATCCCGGTTAAAGATATAGATACCCATGGATGCCAGATTAGACTTGGGATTCTTGGGTTTCTCCTGGAATTCTGTGATCTTGTCGTTCTCATCGGCCACCATCAGTCCGAAACGGGAGGCTTCATCCCAGGGAACCTCCATGACCGCTACGCTGAACTCCGCGCCTTTTTCCTTATGGAACTGCAGAAAATCATTGTAGTCCTGTTTACAGATCTGGTCGCCGGAGAGAATGATCACATACTCCGGATCGTAGCGCTTGATAAAGGACAGATTCTGGTAGATCGCGTTTGCCGTGCCTTTGTACCAGGCAGACCCCTGTGCCTGCTGATAGGGGGGGAGTACATGTACGCCGCCGTAGAGACGGTCCAGGTCCCAGGGCTGTCCGTTGCCAATGTATTCGTTCAGCACCAGAGGCTGGTACTGGGTCAGGATACCGACAGTGTCTATGCCTGAGTTGACGCAGTTGGATAAGGGGAAGTCAATAATTCGATACTTTCCGCCAAAAGGAACTGCAGGTTTAGCCAGCTTCTGTGTCAGGGCATACAGTCGGGAGCCCTGTCCGCCAGCCAGAATCATTGCAATCATTTCTTTTGCCATACGGATTCTCCTTCTTTGATACTTTTTTGGTGTAAATTGCATACCACACTTTGTTATATATTAGCATTTCTGGACAATATAAACAAGTACTTAATGCAAAAAAACGAAATACTTTTTGAATAAGAAAATTTAAGAATTGTGTTGTATTTTGATGGTTGAGGCGACTGTATTTTTCTGTTATAGTAGAATATAGAAAATTCTGAGGAGGGCATTATGCACAAGAGGAGACGGGACGAACTGATCCCTTTTAATAAGACGAAGAGAGTCATCTATGTATATCGGCGGGGGAAAAAACGCCCGGCCAGCGTCCGGGCTGGAGGAATCCTGCTGGGGCTGGGGATTCTGTGTCTGCTGTACTGCCTTTTTATCCTGCTTTTTGTAAGTTTTGGGTCCTGGTTTTTCCTGATCTGGGGACTGGGCGGTCTGCTCCTGATGGGGTGGGGCGGTTTGCTGTTTGGGCAGAGAACGGAGAATCTTCCCGGCTGGGTCAAAATAGGCTGGGGCGTACTGGTGGGAGTAGGGCTGACGGCGCTGGTGGTGGTGGAGGGCCTGATTTTTTCGGAATTTGGGGCCAAGGCCCGGCCCGGGGCCGATTACTGTATCATTCTGGGTGCCCAGATGAAGGCAAGCGGACCCAGCAACATGCTACAGCGCCGTCTGGACCGGGCGCTGGTCTATTTACAGGAGAATCCGGAGACTGTGGCCATCGTATCCGGCTGCCAGGGCAGCAATGAGCCGGTCAGTGAGGCCAGAGGTATGTACGACTATCTGGTTGGGGCGGGAATTGCCCCGGAGCGAATATTGCTGGAGGAGGCCTCCCGCAATACCTGTGAGAATCTGGAGTTTAGCGGGAGGCTGCTGAACAGACAGGAAAATACGGTGGTGGTGGTGACGAACAATTTCCACATGTTCCGGGCGCTGCGGCTGGCGGACGGCGCGGGCTATGGACATGTGCAGGGCCTGTCGGCCAGTTCTTACCCTTGGACGCTGCCCAACAACCTGCTGCGGGAGTTCATGGGTGTAATAAAGGATTTTATGGTAGGGCATTTCTGATTGCGTAGATTTCCGGATGTTGTTTGGCGGAATGGTGCCGGCGGGAAATTGCTTATGAGGTATGCGAAATGGACATTAATATAGGAGATATTCTGAAATTAAAAAAGCAACATCCCTGCGGCAGCAGGGAGTGGGAGGTCCTCCGGGTGGGGGCGGATTTCCGATTGAAATGCAGAGGTTGCGGTCATCAGATTATGATTGCCAGGCGGCTGCTGGAAAAGAATATAAAGGAGATAATACCTGCGGAATGAGTGGCTGGCACCCTCGTAGGGGTATGGGGGTGAATCTCGGGGGCATTTCGCGGACTGCGAGAAACGGGAATGTAATATTGACAGTTAAGAGTTTCGCAGAGTTTTGGATAAATGTAGCGTATTTTTTGCTTGCTTTTCAGGAAACAGTATGCTATCATAGATAGCTGTGATATATTAATTCCTTGCTCCCGGTGAGGCGGGGGCCAGAGACCAGAAGGAGGTAACTTTAATGAACAAGTACGAATTAGCCGTTGTTGTCAGCGCTAAGATCGAGGACGAGGAGAGAGCACAGATTATTGAGAAGTGCAAGGCTCTCGTGGAGAGATTTGGCGGTACCATCACAGAGGTGGATGAGTGGGGCAAGAAGAGGCTTGCTTATGAGGTTCAGAAGATGAAGGAAGGCTTTTATTACTTCATCAGATTTGATGCAGAGTCCACCGTGCCTGCGGAGATCGAGAGCCGTGTCCGCATTATGGACAATGTCATCAGATACTTAGTCGTTAGACAGGACGAGGCATAAAGAAAGCGAGATTAGGCATGAACAAAGTAATTCTTATGGGACGTTTGACCAGAGATCCCGAGGTAAGATATTCCCAGGGAGCCAGCCAGACTGCGGTGGCGCGTTTTTCCATTGCGGTGGATAGAAGATTCAAACGGGAGGGCGAGCCGGATGCGGATTTCTTTAACTGTACCGCGTTTGGCAAGCAGGCCGAGTTTATTGAGCGCTATCTGCGAAAGGGCGTAAAGGTGGTAGTTTGCGGCAGAATACAGAACGACAACTACACCAATAAGGACGGTCAGATGGTCTATAGTGTCCGTGTCATGGTAGATGAAATCGAGTTTGCCGAGAGCAAAAACGCTTCGGCAGGCAACGGTGACAGCGGGTACAATGGCGGTGGTTATATGGGCGGCGGCAACAGCGCTCCCGCACCCGGCGGTGCAGGTGACGGCTTCATGAACATTCCCGACGGAATAGACGAGGAGTTGCCGTTTAACTAATGGACGATTATTTAAGATAGGAGGCACTGAAAATGGCTTACAATAAAGCAGAGAAATCTGATTCCCCAGTTAGAAAAAAGGGCGGCATCCGCAGAAAGAGAAAGGTATGCGTATTCTGTGGAAAGGATAATGTGATTGATTACAAGGACACCAACAAACTTAAAAGATATGTGTCTGAGAGAGGCAAGATTCTTCCCCGCCGTATCACCGGCAACTGCGCGAAGCATCAGAGAGCGCTGACTTCCGCCATCAAGCGGGCGCGTCATGTGGCTTTGATGCCTTACGTTCAGGATTAGAGTCCGGTAAATCAGGACAGGAAGACAGGGGACACTGCGAAATGACAGCATGGCTGTTGTATTGCGGTGTTCTTTTTTGCGGCATAGTCTAATCAGTCCAATCAGGGAGTGCTGTCGCTGCTTCAGTCAATAAATGGTTGGCGGCATGGGGACAGAAGCCAACGAAACAAAACTGATTGTCAATGGAAAACCCGCCGAATGGCGGGTCTTCCTGTCTGGGGCTCTTACAGCAATATCTGCGTACTTTTCCCTGCGTCCCGGCCTTGCGCTTTGGTCCCCGCCAAATAACATTCCGTCAATCCACACATACAGAAACACAAAAGGGCAACTTCTATATTTTCGTCTTCCTATTTTGCTCATAAACAACGGAATCCAGGAAGAACTGCCACAATATGACAAATTAATTAGTGGCATAATGCGGCAAACTATGATACAATATATCCATATTTATGGCAGGAAGCGGTTGAACGTAAAATATCAGCCGTCAGGTCCGCCGTCCGACTGGAGAAGAATTATGGCAGGACATATGAAAAAATATATCAGGTTAAAGGGACGTATTAGGACATATCTGAACTTTACAATATATCTGGGGATTCTGCTCTGCGCTGTATCGGCGGCAGTATTTCTGCTGGATTATCGGGCGGGCGGCATTGTGACCTGCTTTGCCGTCTTTTACCTGGCGATCACCCTTACCCTGTATTTTTACAACAAGCCTCTGGTTATGAATGAGCTGATCAGTTTCGCGACAGAATATGGGCAGATTCAGAAAAAACTCTTGCGGGAATTGGAGATTCCCTATGCGTTGCTGGATGACGGAGGCAAAGTGATCTGGACCAACGCGGCTTTCGAGTCGGTGGTACATCAGCCCAAGGGCTATAACAAATCGCTGACAGTCCTTTTTCCCACTCTTACCCGGGATCGTCTGCCGGATGACAGCGGCCTGGACGAGGCGCAGTATGAGCTTCATTATGAGGGAAATGAGTATGTGGTCCGATTTAAGAGAATTTCTCTCAAGGAGATGGCCGAACACAGCGATATGATCCAGGCGGAAGGATATAACGGATATCTGATCGCCATGTACCTTTTTGATGAGACGGCGTTACATATTGCCTTGCAGGAGGTGGACGATCAGTCTCTGGCGGTGGGGATGGTCTATCTGGACAATTATGACGAGGCTTTGGAGAGCGTGGAGGAAGTCCGGCGCTCCCTGTTGATTGCTCTGATTGACCGGAAAGTCAATAAATATATCTCCGGACTGGACGGTATATCCAAGAAACTGGAGAAGGACAAATACTTGATCATTCTGCGGAAAAAAGCCATTGCGCAGCTACAGACAAATCGTTTTGACCTGCTGGAGGAGGTCAAAACAGTCAACATCGGCAATGAGATGGCTGTGACTATAAGTATCGGTATAGGCCTGGACGGTCTGACCTATGCGCAGAATTATGAGTTTGCCCGCAATGCCATTGATCTGGCGTTGGGGCGGGGTGGGGATCAGGCGGTGATTAAGACTCCTGAGAGTGTGACTTACTATGGCGGCAAGAGCCAGCAGGTGGAAAAGAATACCCGCGTGAAGGCCCGTGTGAAAGCGCATGCGCTGAGAGAAATCATTACCACCAAGGACACGGTGCTTGTTATGGGACACAGAAATCCCGACGCCGACAGTTTTGGCGCTACGGTGGGAATCTATCGGATTGCCCAGACTCTGGAGAGAAAGGCGCATATTGTGCTGAATGATTCTCCGGCATCCATACAGCCGCTTTTGGAAATGTTTCGCAGAAATCCCGATTATGAGGAGGACATGATTATTGACAGCCAGCGGGCCATTGAAATTGCTGGGGGCAACGCAGTGTTGGTGGTGGTGGATGTGAATAAGCCCTCTATCACGGAATGTCCGGATTTGCTGCGGTTCTGCAAATCGGTGGTGGTGCTGGATCACCACCGGGCAGGCAAAGAGACTATAGAAAATGCCACCCTTTCCTATGTGGAACCCTATGCTTCATCTTCCTGTGAGATGGTGTCAGAGATATTGCAGTACACTTATGATAATATCAGGATCCGCTCAGAGGAAGCAGACTGCATGTATGCCGGAATCATAATTGACACCAACAATTTTGTCAGCAAGGCGGGGGTGCGTACTTTTGAGGCGGCAGCATTTCTGCGCCGAAACGGTGCGGACGTGACCAGAGTGAGAAAGCTGTTCAGAGAGGATGCCAATGAGTACAAGGCCAAGGCGGATGCCGTCAGCCAGGCTGAGATATACAGGCAGAATTTTGCCATATCGGTGTGTACAAGCGATGATTTGCCCAGCCCCACGGTGATAGGTGCCCAGGCGGCCAACGAACTTCTGAATATCAAGGGGATCAAGGCCAGTTTTGTACTGACGGATTACCAGGGCAAGATTTATATCAGCGCCCGGTCCATTGATGAGGTCAATGTGCAGTTGATTATGGAGCGTATGGGAGGAGGTGGCCATATGTCCATCGCGGCCTGTCAGATGGAGGGAACAGGAATTGTGGAGGCCATCGGTGTTTTGAAATCCACCATCGACAATATGTTGGATACGGGAGAAATTTAAGCAGGGGCTGCGGAATTTTAGCTTGGGAGCCATTGTGCAGCGATTGGGAGATCGAATGATCTCCAACAGCAGGAGGAATCATATGAAAATTATTTTGTTACAGGATGAGAAAAAGCTGGGGAAGAAAGGGGACATTATCGAAGCCAGCGACGGATATGCGAGAAACTATATCCTGCCGAAGAAGATCGGCGTGGAAGCCACCCCCAGAAATTTGAACGAATTGAAATTACAGAAAGCAAACAGCGAGAAAATTGCCCAGGAACAGCTGGATGCCGCCAGAGCGTTAGCGGCGGATCTGGAGTCCCGCCAGGTGGTGGTGAGTATCAAGGCGGGAGAGGGTGGTAAAACCTTCGGTTCCGTGTCATCCAAGGAAATTGCGGCGGCTCTGAAAGAACAGCACGGAATCGAGTTGGATAAGAAAAAGATACAACTGAGTGAGAGCTTGAAGAACTTTGGCAACTATGAGGTGGCTGTAAAGCTGCATCCACAGGTGACCGGTAAATTTACCGTGAAAGTGACAGAAGCATAGGGACTGACGCAGCTGCGGCACAGGCTCGGGTAATACAGGAATAAGGAAAATATGGATGAAATAGCGATTAAGAGGATTTTGCCCCATAGTGTGGAAGCGGAGCAGGCGGTGATCGGTTCCATGATTATGGACCGTGAGGCTATCGTGGTGGCCTCTGAGATTGTCATGGGAGAGGATTTCTATAACAGACAGTATGGTATTCTGTTCGAAACCATGGTAGAACTCAATGACAAGGGGTACCCGGTAGACCTGGTGACGCTACAGGACAAGCTAAAGGAAAAGGATGTGCCGCCGGAGGTAAGCAGCCTGGAATTTGTCCGCGACTTGCTGGGGATGGTGACGACCTCCGCCAATATTAAATATTATGCGAATATTGTGGCGGAAAAATCCACGCTGCGCAGGTTGATCAAACTCAACGAGGAGATTGCCAACACCTGTTATGTGGGCAAGGAGAGCCTTGAAAACATATTGGAGGACACGGAAAAGAGAGTCTTCCAGTTGGTGCAGAAAAGAAATACAGAAGATTTCACGCCTATCCGGCAGGTGGTGATGAACGCCATGGACAGAATCGAAGCGGCATCCCGGCAGAAGGGCACGGTGACGGGCATTGCCACAGGCTTTTTGGATCTGGATTATCGGACGGCAGGCCTACAGCCTTCGGACCTGATCCTGATTGCTGCCCGTCCGTCCATGGGCAAAACTGCCTTCGTGCTGAATATTGCCCAGCATATTGCTTTCAAGCTGAATCTGACAGTGGCCATATTCAGTCTGGAGATGAGCAAGGAGCAGCTGGTGAACCGTCTTTTTTCGCTACAGTCCAGCGTAGATGCGCAGAATCTGCGTACCGGGCAGCTCAACGACGAGGAGTGGGAAAAACTGATAGAAAGTGCAGGCGTAATTGGCCGTTCCAATTTGTTTATAGACGATACACCTGGCATCAGCATTGCCGAACTGCGGACGAAATGCCGTAAACTTAAGCTGGAACATAATCTTTCCATCATAATTATCGACTATCTGCAATTGATGTCGGGCAGCGGAAGATCGGATTCCAGACAGCAGGAGATTTCGGATATATCCCGGGCTCTGAAAGGTCTGGCAAGAGAACTGCATGTGCCGGTGGTAGCTCTGTCTCAGCTTAGTCGAGCGGTGGAACAGAGACCGGACCATCGTCCCATGATGTCTGACCTGCGTGAGTCCGGCGCCATTGAACAGGATGCAGATGTGGTGATGTTTATTTATCGAGATGATTATTACAATCATGATACAGAAAAAAAAGACATTGCGGAGATCATTATAGGAAAGCAGAGAAATGGTCCCATCGGAACGGTGGAACTGGCATGGCTGCCCAGATACACCAGATTTGCCAACTTGGAGAAATAAGAAACTACGAAAGAGAGTGGAGGGGAAAATCCATTCTCTTTTTACATGGGAAACTTGTTTTTGACAGTAGATACCCTGAAAACACAATGATTCATGTCGGAACGCCTAAAGCGTACTCAGGGGGCACATATTCATGCCTGAGTGCCCAAAGCGTGCCCATTAGGGCACATATTCATGCCGGGAATAAAGCGTGCCCATGGGGCACATATTCATGCCAGGAACGCCCCAAGCGTGCCCATGGGGCATATGTGTTTGCAGGGGAAATGTGGAACTAAATATAGAAAGGGGAATACTATGGGAACATACTTGCTCATATCGGATGCCGCCAAGGAAGTCAAGGTAGAGAGTCATGTATTGCGTTACTGGGAGGAAGAATTGCGGCTTCCTATAAAGCGCAATGAATTGGGACATCGCTATTATACACAGGAGGATGTGGAGCGTTTTAAACAGATCAAAGCTATGAAAGAAAGGGGATTACAGTTGAAGGCAATTAAGATGATCTTGAAAGACGGAAAGCTGGATGTTCTGCCGCAAGGAGACTTCCGTGAGAGGGCAGGAGGGAGAGAATACACCGGGGAAGAAGGGCATCCGGATAATGCACAGAACATGGCTATTGACGTGGTTTCTGTCAGGGATGCCGACACGGCTCAGACGGAGGAAGAATACGCAACGGTTGCCAGGCAGGAACTGGTGGAACCGGCCCGTCAGAAAGCATCCGGCTTGTCTGCGGAAAGCCGCGAGGAAAAGGCAAGACGTCTGCAATGGTTATTGCAGCAGCTGATCCGGGAGACATTGAGGGAAAATAACGAGGAACTTTGTCAGAGCATGAAGGAGAGCCTGATCAAAGAACTGGATTATCAATTCCGTAACCAGGAGGAACGGGAGGAAGAGAGGGATCGTCTGGCCCAACAGCGCAGCGAAGAATATTATCGGAAGGTGGACGAGCTGTTATGCAAAAAGAGCCGCAGAAAAGCGGATAAGCAGGATAAGCACGATAAGCAGGATAAAAAGGATCAGACGGCAGAGAAAAACAAGTCTCTTAAGCCAGGAAGGGACAAGAAAAAAAGGCATTTCGTTTTTTGAAATGCCTTTTCACTCTCACAAATACGATTACTCTTCGCTGATGGTACCCACAGGGCACTGACCGGCACAGGAACCACAGGAGATGCAGGTATCGGGATCGATCACTGCAACACCGGTTTCCATGCTGATTGCGCCTACAGGACACACACCGGCACAAGCACCGCAGCCTACACAGGCGTCGCCTACTACAAATGCCATACTCTTATCCTCCCAACTGATAGAATATTTAATACCTCTCTTATTGTAATATAGAATGTCGCTGAATACAAGTACTAATTTTGTTCTGCGCGGCGTTTTTTGATGCCTTCCAGTATTACTTTTTTCTTTTCTACAACTTTTTCTTTATCCATGGCAGGTACACCGGCCAGCTTGTAGGAAATGCCCAATTTTTTGTATTTTGCCTCGCCCATAGTATGGTAGGGCAGTACATCCAAGGCTTTCAGATTGTCAAACTGACCGATGAAATAACCAAGGTCAAACAGATATTTGTCGTCGTCTGTGATACCAGGCACCACCACATGCCGAATCCACATATCAACCTTTTTTTCATTTAGATAGGCGGCAAACTCCAAAATATGCCTGTTGGGCTGGGATGTAAGTTCTCTGTGCCTGTCGGGATCAATATGCTTGATGTCAAGCATTACCAGGTCTGTCAGTGTCATAAGTTTATCCAGCTTCTCAACCCATGCCGTATTGGAGGGATTAAAGGCAATACCTGAGCTGTCAATACAGGTGTGTATTTCCTTCTCTTTAGCCAAAGTGAACAGATCAATCAGAAAGTCTACCTGCATCAATGGTTCTCCGCCAGTGACGGTCAGACCGCCGCCGTTTTTGTAGAACGCGCTGTTACGCTCGTACTGCTCAATGATGTAGGACGGCTCCATCATCGTGCCGCCGCTCATCTCCCAGGTGTCGGGATTGTGGCAATAGGCACAGCGCATGGGACAGCCTTGTACAAACACCACAAAACGTGTACCGGGGCCATCCACAGTGCCAAAACTCTCAAGTGAATGAATTCTTCCCTGCATAAAAATGCGTCTCCTTTCATGAAGGTCACGGGCGATAAATAAGTAGCCGCCCTAAAGTGTTTTCCACTCGCAAATCATGTTAAGTGGTAATTTTTTATGAGTCCGGGCGTATTGTGCCTATGCCAGCGCTAATGCGCTGATTTTATATTGGACATTGCGTATCCGGACATTTTAACATACTTATTATATCAAAATTTCCATTAAATGGAAAGGCGGTTTTAAGTCTCTGCCGCCTTATAGATAGTATATCCCAAAATGCAAAAAGAAGCATGTAAAAAAGGGCGTCCCAATGTGCGGGACGCCCATCTTTGACAGTATGAGACACAATTTCCGGTGTCGACAACCGTCCTTTAGATAGCTTCGTGGAAAGTACGGGAAATAACATCAGCCTGCTGCTCCGGAGTGAGTTTGATGAAATTCACCGCATAACCGGATACGCGAATTGTAAGCTGAGGATAGTTCTCGGGATGTGCCTGAGCATCCAGCAAAGTATCTCTGTTCAATACGTTTACATTCAGATGATGACCGCCCTTTGTAGCATAGCCATCCAATAAGTTTACCAGGTTATCAACCTGTGCTGCACTTGTTGCCATAATTTTTTCCTCCTGTTTTAAATTTGTTTTACTGTTTAAGATATTATATGCCGCCCGCCCGCAGGGGGCGGCATATGATGCACCTATTCGTAATCATCCAGTCCCTGATGCAAAGTGGGTACGCTACAGGCCAGCGGGGTACGGGAGCAATCCGAACAACCCATGGTCTGAACTGTTTTGTTTTCCCCGATATCGTCACGGTCCACATTGATGTGCCCCATGCCGCTTTCCATGCCCTGGTCGAGCATCTTTACGAGGTCATCAATCATTTTTTTCTCGTCCATATATACCTCCTTCTACACCACAGCCTCGATGTTGTCTGAATTACTTGCTCAGATCCAGCTCAATGTCTCCTGAAAATACCTGATCTTCCTTGCCCAGAGCGCCGGGAATGATAGTGAAGGTATTGGAAATACCGTCCTGCGCGTCATTGAAAGGCAGTTTGGATACGGAAGACAGAGACGCTACCGCGCCATGGGTATCACGTCCATGCATAGGGTTAGCGCCGGGAGCGAAAGGCTGGCCCTTTCTACGTCCGTCAGGCGTGTTGCCCGTTGCCTTGCCGTAGGTAACGTTGGAAGTGATGGTCAGGATGGAAGTGGTAGGGAATCCATCTCTGTAGGTGTGATGTCTTCTGATAGCGGTCATAAATTTATGAACCACATCCTGCGCAATGCTGTCAACACGATCATCGTCATTACCATACTTCGGGAAATCTCCGGTGGTCTTGAAGTCAACGATGATGCCATCCTCGTCACGTACAACCTCAACCTTGGCGTACTTGATAGCGGACAGGGAGTCTGCCACGATGGACAGGCCGGCAACACCTGTTGCGAAATACCTTCTCACGTCTCTGTCATGCAGAGCCATCTCAGCTCTCTCATAGCAGTATTTGTCATGCATATAGTGGATGATGTTCAGCGTGTTTACATACACGTCGGCCTGCCACTCCAGCATGTCGATGAACTTGCTGTAAACGTCGTCAAAGTCCAGAACATCGCCGACAACGGGACGATACTTGGGTCCTACCTGCTTCTTGGTAACTTCGTCCACACCGCCGTTCAAAGCGTACAGCAGGCACTTGGCCACATTGGCACGGGCACCGAAGAACTGCATTTCCTTGCCGATTCTCATGGAAGATACGCAGCAGGCAATGCCGTAGTCATCACCGTGGGTCACTCTCATCAGATCATCATTCTCATACTGGATGGAAGATGTATTGATAGAGGTCTTGGCGCAGAAGCGTTTGAAACCTTCCGGCAGTCTGGTGGACCACAGTACGGTCAGGTTGGGCTCGGGTGACGCACCCAGATTGTACAGGGTCTGCAGATACCGGAAGCTCATTCTGGTAACCATATGACGACCGTCCACGCCCACACCTGCCAGGGACTCGGTTACCCATACAGGGTCGCCTGCGAAAATCTGGTTGTACTCGGGAGTACGGGCAAACTTGATCAGACGCAGTTTCATGATGAAATGGTCGATGAACTCCTGGATCTGCTCCTCGGTGAACACACCGTTCTTCAGATCTCTCTCAGCGTAGCAGTCGATAAAGGTGGATGTACGGCCCAGGGACATGGCGGCACCGTTCTGCTCCTTAACCGCGCACAGATAGCCAAAGTAAGTCCACTGAATAGCTTCTTTTACATTGGCGGCGGGCTTGGAGATATCGCAACCGTAGGAAGCGGCCATCTCCTTCATCAGCTTCAGAGCGACAATTTGCTCGGAAATCTCCTCGCGCAGACGGATCACATCGTCGGTCATCACACGACCGGTGGATTCTTTCTGCTCCTGTTTGTCCTCAATCAGTCTGTCAATGCCATACAGGGCAACTCTTCTGTAGTCACCGATGATACGGCCACGGCCATATGCATCCGGCAGACCGGTAATAATATGGGAAGAACGGCAGGCTCTCATCTCCTGATTGTATGCGTCGAAACAACCCGCGTTGTGGGTCTTTCTGTGGGTGGAGAAAAATTCGCTGATCTCGGGATCCACCTCGTAGCCGTTGTCGGCGCAGGCCTTCTCGGCCATACGGATGCCGCCATAAGGCTGCAGGGATCTCTTGAAAGGCTTGTCGGTCTGGAAACCGACGATAGTCTCCTTGCTCTTGTCAAGGTAACCGGGACCATGGGAGGTGATAGTGGAGACAACTTTGGTGTCCATATCCAGAACGCCGCCTGCCTCTCTCTCCTGTTTCTGCAGATCCAGTACCATTGCCCACAAATCCTTTGTGTTCTGTGTAGGGCCGGCTAAGAAAGAATCATCTCCATCATAGGGATGATAGTTCTTCTGGATGAAATCACGTACATTGACTTCATTTTCCCACTTGCCGCCTACAAACTCGTTCCATTCAGGTCTCATTTGAAATAGCCTCCTATAAGTTATTGAATTAGTGAATGTGTTTTGGTAACTCCTAATCCTATGCCCCTATTATAGGAGAAACAATCTGGATAGTCAAGGCTGGTAGTGTACTTTTTCCTGTACATAATTGCTATTTTGCCCTATATTTTTATTAAAAATTTATAAAAACTGTCCATAAAAGGTTATACTTGCCAGAAGCGGGGAAAAGTATTATACTGTAAAGGCTGAAAGGATACACAGAAGCAATTACGATTAGGAGGTGTCTGTATATGGAAGGAATTACGAAGGAGATGACCATTGGGGAGATTCTGCGGAAGAACCCGGATGTGGCGCCGATTTTAATGAACGCGGGTATGCACTGCCTGGGATGTCCGTCCGCGCAGGGCGAAAGTCTGGAAGAGGCCGCAATGGTGCATGGTATTGATGTTGAAGCGCTGATGAAGACGATTCAGGAAGCGTAGTATGTATGCAGGAATGCCTGGGGGATGCCCAGGCATTTTTTTGCCAGATGTTCAGATTTTTGCCAGCGCCTGTAACGCGTTCTCTGAAATGACTGTCTCACAGTGTTCCTCCAGGTAGGAGGGCGTGGAGGATGTCACCTTTACAAAAGAGCCATATTCCGAGAGTATATTACAGCATCTGTTAAAGTCGGAAGCATCTTTCTGCGGATGAGACAGCAGAAGCAGGTAACAGTCTTCGCGGACGTCTTTATACACAGAACTGGAGCCGGCGGCCCCCTCCGCCACGGCAGCGGCCGCTGTCAGCAGCAGATGCATGGTATGGAATCGGAGCATCCGCATCATCAGCTTGCCTTCTGCGTCGGCGGGAAGCTCCGGGGCCGACGCGGAAGGGGAGGAGATATTCTCGCTGCCCTGTAGTCTGCGGAACAGATCCATCACCTCGTCAGCAGCGGAAGCCGCCTCTTCCTCCGCGTCCTCCAACTCCTCATGCACAGAGGGGGCAAAGCGGGCAAAGCGGGTATCCAGTTCCTCCGGATCTTCCACCTTGGTGATAATCAGTACGATGCACTCCGCGTTCATCGGTATGGCCTCAATCATAAGCGGGATGTCCTCGGCCTCAAAGCCAAATTCAAAATTGGCCTGCTGCATCATGTCCCGAAAAAGATTTTTTGCTTTCTCGGTCCCGTAAGCCAGTTCGCTGATCTGTAGCTCTCTGCTGGCCAGGTCCTCCTTGGTCAGAGTGCAGCGAATCTGGTTTTCACTCACTTTTTCTATTTTCATTTCAGGATCAACTCCTTTCGGATTTACACACAGTTTCCGCAATCGCCCTTACAGCATATACTTTCCCAGATTCTTCGTCAATAGACCTGGGAATGTTTTTAGAAAAAATTTAATTTTCTACTTGCCAAAATCTGACAGATGACATATAATGCATAACAAGAGATGCTTCCGATATTCCGTACAGGAAGGGAGGCAAGCGGTTAAAATATCTTTATCTATTCCGAAGATCCGGAACGTTTCGTTCCTCTAATCCTTTTTATTATAGTATGATTCAGTCTTTTTTTTGCTAAAATAATCAGGATGTCTTACAAGCGGTTCTATGCGCGCTTGATCGGTTTATATAATATATTTCCCACTTTTTAAATTTAAGTCACATTATAATTCAAAATCTGTATTTTATATTTTTGCATTGTACTGTCGGAGCTCTCTGGACCAACTATTCCCCGCGTTATCCAACATAGATATGGAATTTGCTGGCATAATATATCACATTTTTCCTTTTGGATGTACAGCATATTGGGAGGAGGGATAACTTGAGCGAAAAAGAAGTCCAAAGCGCCCGTGAGATGATGCGGATGCAGCTACAGAAAGTGCAGGAGCGGGGCGTGAGCCTGTATATGGATAACAGACCTGCTTCCCCGGACGAAGTAGCCTGCAAGTGTGTGCAGGAACAAACGGTCTATATGCCCGATTATGTTCTGAACGAAATGGGCATTCTTGAACAGGTAAGGTTTGACAGAATCGATCCACAGTAAGCCGTGGATCAGTGCCTCAAAACAAGGCAGAACGGAGGACAGCGGCGGAGAATGCCTCTCTGACGGAAATTGCTGATAAAAATAACAGGATGTTCTGCCGTATTTTGTCAAAATAGGTGATGACGTTGCCGGAATAGTCTGGTATACTATTACATATTGGCGGAAAGGACAAAATCCTTTTCGCCGGTATGTATGGTGTATTTCTGCATTTGAAAGGGAAAGGTATATAAATTTATGAAAAAAGCGATTCCAGTAATCATAGCAATTCTGCTGATTGTGGTGATCGGCGCAGTGACGCTTGTCAGTATGCTGGTGGAAAAATACTCCTATTCTAAGGAAAGAGTGGACTTGGCGGCATATTACGGTTTGACGGCGGAAGAGGCGGACAGCCGGGTGGCCGTGTACCTACAGGATGAGAGGCTGGAGATGCTGGTTCCCCTGAAGGAGGGGAGGTGCTATTTCCCCATAGATATGGTACATCAGTATTTTAATGACACCTTTTACGCGAACCGCGCGGAGGGAGTACTGCTGTATGCGCTGCCTTCGGAGGTGGTGCGCGTCATGTTGGGAGGCAGCGTGGAGGAGCGAAGCGGCGGCAGTGAGGACCTGGGCTATGTGATTGCTTACGAAGAGGGGGGCCAGATCTATATCGCTGCGGATTACGTACAACGCTACTGCAATATGGAACTGCAATATGCGCAGCACCATGTGCAGGTGTACACCCAGTGGGGCACCGCCACTGTGGCCACTGTGACGAAGGATACGACGGTGCGTGTAAAAGGGGGCATTAAGAGCGAGATTCTTTGGGACGTGCCCGGGGGCAGCCAGGTAAAAGTGCTGGAACAGATGGAGAACTGGAGCAAGGTGCGGACCGGTGACGGATATATAGGTTATGTGGAAAATAAATTACTACAGGAGCTGACGGAAATCCAGGAGACCCCGGTGACGGGCTATGTGGAGCCCCAGTACAGTTCCATTCGGCTACCGGGGAAGGTGAGTCTGGGCTGGCACTCCATCGGGGGCGTGGGAGGAAATGATACCCTTGAAAGTATGGTGGCCGGGACCAGAGGAATGAATGTGATTGCGCCCACCTGGTTCAGCCTCAGTGACAATGAGGGCAATTTTCAGAGTTTTGCCAGCGCTTCCTATGTGGATCGCGCCCACGGCATGGGATTGCAGGTATGGGGTGTGCTGGATGATTTCAACTATAACAACGTAAATCAGGCGGGGATCAACGATTTCCAGATTTTGTCCTCCACTGCCATCCGAGGCCGTCTTATCGAAAATATAGTTGGCGTGGCGGTGGATCTGAAACTGGATGGCCTCAACATAGACTTTGAGAAACTCACGGCGGAGTGCAGCGAACACTATGCCCAGTTTATACGGGAACTGTCCATCGCCTGCCGTGGGAACGGACTGATTCTGTCCTTTGACAATTATGTGCCTTTCAGCTTCAATGACTATTACCGCCGGGATGTGCAGGGAAAAGTGGCAGACTATGTGATTATTATGGGCTATGACGAGCATTGGCACGGCAGCGGTGACCCCGGCTCCGTAGCCAGCATTGGCTATGTCAGCGGCGGTATCGACCGCACCCTGGAGCAGGTGCCTGCGGAAAAAGTGATCAATGCCGTGCCCTTTTATTCGATTCTGTGGACAATTGACGGCGCCACGGTGACGGACGAGTATCTTCTTTTGTCCAATACCAAAGACTATTTGCAGCGTGTGGGCGCGGAAGCCGTATGGGACGAGGAAACCTCTCAGCTGTATGCAGAATGGCAGAGCGGCAGCAAGACGCACAAGATCTGGGCCGAGACCGAGGAATCCATTCAGGTGAAGCTCAATGTGATGCAAAACCGCAGAATCGCCGGGGTGGCGGTATGGCAGATCAGTTATGGCACGCCAGCGGCCTGGGAGCTGATTAACGCTTATGTCAACGCTCCCTGAGAAAGGGCGAAATCGGTGCCCTGACATATAGGATTTTCAAACGCAATGCCCCGATGTCCCTTTGTCGTATTGACAGCGAAGAGCCCGGTATTGCCGTTTGCCGCATCGCGGCCGGGAAAGCTGTCTTGCAGCGCCGCATAAGGAGGATAGAGCAGACATATATTGATAATTAAGAAGATATAGGATACATTATCAATATGCAAAAAAGACTGGAAAAATTATTTTCTCTGGGACTGGGAGTACTGCTGGCGTTGTCCATGGTCTATGTGGCACACAGCGCGGCTGTATTCGTAAACGGAAAAAATGTGGAGGCGGGTGATGCAAGGGCCCCCGGGGAGGGACTAAGATGTGTGGTGATCGATGCGGGGCACGGAGGAGACGATCCGGGCAAAATAGGCATTAACCAGGTGTTGGAGAAGGACGTGAACCTGAGTATTGCCCGGAAGGTCCAGCAATATCTGGAAGCTCAGGACGTTCAGGTAGTGCTGACCAGGGAGGATGAAAACGGCCTGTACGACAGCGACGCGTCCAACAAAAAAGTACAGGATATGAAGCGGCGGGTGGCCCTGATTGAAGAGATAAAACCAGCCATCACAGTCAGTATCCACCAGAACAGCTATCCGGAGGAATATGTTCATGGCGCGCAGGTTTTTTACTACGACGGAAGCAGAGACGGTCAGCTTCTGGCACAGTTGTTGCAAAAACAGCTGGTGGAGAAACTGGATCCGGAGAACCGACGGCAGATCAAGGCCAACGACAGTTATTATCTGCTGAAAAAGACGGATATACCCATTGTCATTGTAGAGTGCGGGTTTCTCTCCAATCAGGCGGAGGCGGCGTTGCTGGCCCAGGAGGACTATCAGGATCGGGTGGCCTGGGCCATACATATGGGAATTATGCAGTATCTGGCGGAGACAGAGAGATAGTTTGCCGAGACTCATTAGACAAATGGGACAAAGTATGCTATGATACAATACGGAAACATTATTAAGGACAGCGTATCAGGTATGTCTGCGATATGGTAAAGGTGTGGAGCAATGGACACAAGGGTGATTGTGGTACAGGCGCAGGGGGAGACGTTTTCTTATGAAGCGGAGCAGGCACTACAGGAGGCGGGAGAAGTGCTGCGCAGAGGGGGATTGGTGGCTTTTCCCACAGAGACAGTATACGGTCTGGGAGGGGACGCTTTAAACCCTGAGTCTGCCAGAAAAATATATGCCGCCAAGGGACGGCCCTCGGACAATCCATTGATTGTTCATATTGCTTGTATGGAAGATCTGAAAGCTGTAGTCAGGCAGGTGCCAAGGGAGGCGTTTTTGCTGGCCCGGGCTTTCTGGCCGGGGCCACTGACTATGATCTTGCCCAAAGCGGACTGTGTTCCCTGTGAGACCACAGGAGGGCTGGAGACGGTGGCGGTGCGGATGCCCTCTCATCCGGTGGCGCGCGGCCTGATCCTTCGGGGCGGCGGTTATGTGGCGGCTCCGAGCGCCAATCTCTCCGGCAGACCCAGCCCCACAGCGGCCAGGTATGTGATAGAAGATATGAACGGACGGATTGATATGATCCTGGACGGCGGCGAGGGGGATATCGGACTGGAGTCCACCATCGTGGATCTGACGGTCAGCCCGCCGCAGATCCTGCGCCCGGGATCTGTCACCAGGGACATGCTGGAGGCGGTATTGGGGCAGGTCAGCATAGACAGGACGATTCTGGAGGCGGACAGCGGACAGGCCCCCAGAGCGCCGGGGATGAAATACCGGCATTACGCTCCCAAGGGGGAACTCACGATTATCGCAGGTGCTGTCGCACAGGTGACGGACTACATCAATGTTCATGCGGCCCAAGACAGAGAAAAAGGACATAAGGTGGGGGTGATCAGCACGGATGAGATGCTGGCACAGTACCGGGCGGATGTGGTTCGCAGCTTGGGCAGCAGGCGGGACGAGGCCGGCATTGCCAGACATCTGTATGGCATCCTGAGAGAGTTTGATGATTTGCAGGTGACAAGGATATATTCGGAATGCTTTGAAGCCACGGGGCTGGGGCAGGCGATTATGAACCGCCTGCTGAAGGCGGCCGGTCACAAATTGATTGTGCTGGATGCTGTGGATCAGGCGGGGAAATAATATGGAAAGCGACAGTTAATATGAAATAAAAGATCTGCGCCTGATCGGGAATATGGAGGGGAATTTTCCATATATTTATGATCCGGAACAGGGATGGATTTCAGACAAAGAATTTCTTCTGATGGATAGAATTATGGGGTATGATTTATCTGAACCGGATGTTTCGCCATACAGGATCGACAACCTCGATATGCAGGAGCGGGTTGGGAAGATCGGCAGAGCGGAGGCGAAGAAACGCATATCCATAATTCGAAACAATATAAGAAGCGGCTTTGACAGCGGCGGAATGGAGGAACTATGATAGCAATAGGAAGCGACCATGGCGGTTACGAACTGAAACGGGGGGTTATTCAATATCTGGAAGACAAACAGATTCCCTATCAGGATATGGGATGTGACAGCAAGACATCCGTGGATTATCCCATCTATGGAAAAGCGGTGGCGCAGGCGGTAGCCGATGGCAGCTGCGAGAAAGGGATTGTAATCTGTACCACAGGCATCGGTATCAGCATTGCGGCCAACAAGGTGCCCGGAGTGCGCTGCGCGCTGTGTTCAGACACATTGTCCGCCAGAATGACCCGTTTGCACAATGATGCCAATGTGCTGGCCATGGGCGGCGGCATGATCGGTGAAAACCTGGCGCTGGACATTGTGGAAACCTTTTTGAATACACCCTTTTCCAATGAAGATAAACACCGGAGAAGAGTGGACATGCTGAATTCTTAAACAGGCAGTTGACCGGAGTGCGCTTATCCGAAGGCTGAGGGACGCGGACATTGGGGACCGGGAGTCTGCGGCATCAGAGCGGATTCCGAACTTATTGATAAGAGGGAAAATTTATGGCAAAAGTAGTTATCATGGATCATCCCCTGATCCAGCACAAGATTGGTTTCATACGCAGGACGGAGACTGGCACCAAGGATTTCAGGCAGACTATCAGCGAGATTGCCATGCTGATTTGCTATGAGGCCACCAGGGACCTACAGCTGGAGGATGTGCGGATTGAGACGCCGATCTGTTCCGCCATTGTCAGGGAACTCAGGGGCAAGAAGATGGCAATTGTGCCGATTCTCCGGGCGGGGCTGGGGATGGTGGACGGTATATTGAGCCTGATCCCCGCAGCCAAGGTGGGGCATATCGGCCTGTATCGGGACCCTGAGACTCTGAAACCGGTGGAATATTACTGCAAGCTTCCTGCCGACTGCGCGGAGCGGGAGGTCTTTGTGGTTGACCCCATGCTTGCCACCGGAGGTTCCTCCGTGGCCGCCATTCAGATGTTGAAGGATAAGGGATGTAAGAACATTCATTTCATGTGCATTATCGCCGCGCCGGAGGGTGTGGAACTCATGAAGCGGGAACACCCGGATGTGGACATGTATATTGGAGCGCTGGATGAGAGACTGAATGAACACGGATATATTGTGCCCGGTCTGGGGGATGCTGGAGATCGTATTTTCGGCACTAAGTAAGGGGATGGGCTATGAGCGGTAAGAGAGAGGATTATATAAGCTGGGATGAGTATTTTATGGGGGTGGCACAGCTCTCGGGAATGCGCTCCAAGGACCCGGGGACCCAGGTGGGAGCCTGTATAGTCAGTCAGGAAAACAAGATTTTGTCCATGGGTTATAACGGGTTTCCCAACGGTTGCGCCGACGACTGCTTTCCCTGGGAGCGGGAGGCAGCGGAGGAACTGGACACCAAATACCCTTTTGTGACACACAGTGAACTCAATGCCATACTGAATTATCGTGGCGGATCTCTGGAAGGAACCAAGCTGTATGTGTCCCTGTTCCCCTGCAATGAGTGTGCCAAAGCTATCATTCAGGCGGGCATCAGGACAGTGGTGTACGCCAGTGACAAATACAGGGGGACGCCCTCCAATATGGCATCCAAAAGGATGTTTGATGCCGCCGGAGTGGTGTATGTTCCCTATCATAAGACAGGCAGAAAAGTGGAACTTGAATTGTGAGAGCATATGAGAGCATATTATAAGGGTAGAACAAAAAGAATTGTGCTTTTGCTGGCGGTGGCCCTGACTTTTGGCAGCGTACCGTTTCCCTCTCATGCCACCAGTTCTACCAGGCAGGAGATTGAGGAAAAAGAGCAGGAGAAGGATCAGCTGGAAGATCAGATGGATGCCAACGAGCAGGAACTGCACGGTCTGAAAGGGGAACAGAAGTCCCTGAGACGACAGTTGACGGAATTAAATGAGCAGTTGACGGCGGTCAGCGACCATTTGGAGGAGCTGGAACAACTCATTCGGGACAAGGAGCAGGAAATTGTGGATACCACCCAGGCTCTGGCGGATGCCAAAGCTATGGAGGCGTGGCAGTATGACTGCATGGAAAAGCGTATACAATATGCATATGAGATGGGACAGGAAAGCCTGCTGGATATCCTTTTCAGTTGGGAGAGTTTCGCCAGGTTCCTCAATATCTCCATATATACGGAGCGCATGGCGGAAGCGGATGATGAGATGCTGGATCAGATCATTGAAAACCGGCAGTTTATTGAGTCCGAGGAAATTCGGCTGCAACAGGAGAAAGAGGAACTGGACTATCTGAAAATGCAGGCGGAGGCGGAAAAAAGCCGGGTATCCGGTCTGATTAGCCAGACCAGCAACCGCATGGCAGACTATGCGGACCAGATCTCCGAGGCGGAGGAGGAGGCCAGAGAGTACGAGGCTAATCTCAAAAAACTGGAGGAGGATCTGGAGACCCTCAAAAAGAAACTACAACAGGAGATCGCCATGTCCCAGCGGGCCGCCAACGCCACCTGGCGCAATATCTCGGACGTTACTTTTGAGGAGGGAGATCTGAATCTGCTTGCCAATCTGATCTACTGCGAAGCGGGGGGAGAACCCTATGAGGGAAAACTTGCAGTGGGTGCCGTGGTAATCAATCGAATGCTCAGTAGTGTCTATCCCGATACGATACTGGGGGTAATCTACCAGAAAAAGCAGTTTTCACCGGTGGGAAGCGGCAGACTGGCGCTGGCGCTTACGAATAACAAGGCGACTCCCGACTGTTACAGAGCGGCGGAGGAAGCCATGTCCGGCATGAGCAATGTGGGCAACTGTGTATATTTCCGTACCCCCATACCGGGGCTTACCGGCATTTCCATAGGAGGACATATTTTTTACTGACCAGATGCAAGGGCCTCGGGCGTTAAAGTCCGAGGCTTTCTATCGGTGCCTGTAGCTGATCAAATTTATCCTTGTAGATGTAGGTGAGCAGATGATTCAGTTGTCGTAGCGCGGCGGAGAGTTGGGAGGCGGTGAGCAGGCCGGTCTCAAAAGCCTGGGCTAGTTCATCCAGATCTACCACTTTTATGCGGCCGTCGGGATATACGATTACATCGGCCAGCAGATCTGTGGCCGTCAGAGTATGTGCGGATTCATCCTGGGCATACTCCACAATATCGCAATACCAGTACAGCAGGGAATTGTCCTGGCGGTAAAACTTGCTGAGTTTGAATCCTTCTTTCAGAAAATAGCAGGAACAGCCATGGCTGAAAGCAATTTTGGGATTCAGGGTCTTCCAGGAGGTGATGATCAGATCATCGGTCTGTTTTAGGATAACATCGTCTTTCAGCAGGATGCATTCGGCGGGGATCAGGCGTTTGCGGTATAACTGAAATGTATTCATGGGGTCTCCTTTTTTCTATGAGTTCCTGCATCTGTCAAAATCTGGGATGCAGGGGCAGGCGGATGGATAACGCCCTGCTGTCTGTTAAAATGATACTACAATGTGTATGTTTGGAAGTCAACTTTATTTTTGGAAAAATTTATAGATTTTTCACGGGATATTGTTTGCTTATGCTGGACTTTTTTGAAAAACTTATATATAATAATGAAATGAGCAAAAAAGCGCCCTATGAGAGAAAAAATAAACAGGATAAAAGTGTATACCGTGCATTGGTGTTGATTATGCAGTTTGGTATCAATATGCTGGTGCCTATTGGATTTATGTCCTGGTTGGGCATTCTGCTGGACCGCAGGTGCGGCACCTCTTTTTTTATGGTGCTGTTTTTCTTTATCGGTGCCATTGCTGGTTTCCAGAACATCTGGCGTATGGCCAGGTCGGTTTTTGACGAGCAACCTCACGAGAAGAAAACATGCGGACAGGCAGAGCGGAAAGACGCAGGCAAAGACGATGATAAATAGATTGAAGGCGATAAACAGAGGCTTGCTGGAACTGGATTTGGGAATCCTCTTTTGCGGTGTGGCATGCCAGCTGGTGGGTATGTGGCCAGCCAGGCAAAAAGGGATGTACGCAGCCGCTTTGTGGCTGGGCATCCTGCTGGCCCTGCTGGGAAGCTGGCATATGTACCGGACTTTGGACAGAGCGCTGGATATGGGGGATGCCGCCGCCAAGACAGTGGTGTCAGGAGGATTGCTTCGATACGCATTGTTGTGTATCATTTTAGGAATTATTATGCTGACGGATGTACTGAATCCTCTGATTGTATTTTTAGGCTATATGATGATGAAAGTAGCGGCATATATTCAGCCGTTTACTCATAAATTATGCAATATGTTTTTCCACGAGACAGATCCGGTGCCACAGCCCATGCCGGACGAGGAGCCTGTGAGGGCACCTGTGTCCCCGGAGGAGCAGGAAACGGAAGTTTTGTGAGAAGGCATATGAACGGTAAGCGCGCAGACAGCGCCGCAGACGGGTGCAGAAAATTTGCCGAACGGTTTGAACGGAGATTTTTTTGCCTGAAGCGTCACTGGCAGGGCGGTTACGAAATAATATTAGAAAATTAAGAGGGAGGTGAGAGTATGCAAATTGGACCTTTGTTATCCTCGGCTGACAATATCGATTTTATGATACATGGCCTGTTTAAATACAGCTTTTTCGGCCATGAAGTGTGGATAACAACATCGCATGTGTGCATCCTGATCGTCATGCTGATTCTCATCGGTTTTGCCATTGTCGCGAACCGAACCATGAGAAAGGCCACGGAAGTGCCTACGGGTTTCCAGAACGTGGTGGAGTTGATGGTGGAGAAACTGGACGGCATAGTGGATGGCCCCATGGGGAAAAATGCCCCCAGATTTTACAATTATATTGGAACGGTATTTATTTTTATCCTACTGTCCAATATATCGGGTCTGCTGGGATTGAGGCCGCCTACAGCGGATTATGGCGTGACGTTGCCGTTAGGTATCCTCACTTTTGTGCTGATTCATTTCAATCAGTTTAAGCATCAAAAGCTCAAGGATATCTGGGTGGATATGTGTTCACCACTGCCGCCATGGCTGCCCATCTGGTTCCCAATCAACCTGATCAGTGAGATTGCGGTGCCAGTGTCTTTGTCCCTGCGTCTGTTTGCCAATGTGCTGTCCGGCACGGTGATGATGGCGCTTGTATACGGGTTGCTGGGATGGTTCGCCACCATTTGGCCTGCGGCGCTGCATGTGTATTTTGACTTGTTCTCCGGAGCAATTCAGACCTATGTATTCTGTATGCTGACCATGACATACATCAACAATGCCATCGGCAGTGAAGAATAGAACGAATAAGGAAAAGCAAAACGGCATATTTTCAGAATATGCGTAACTTACACATATAGAAAGCACATTGTGTGGTTTTTCTATTGTCATGAATAGGAGGAAAAAATATGGAATTCAATACTGATTTTATCTTGGGATGTTCTGCGATTGGTGCGGGTCTGGCGGTTATCGCCGGTATCGGACCTGGTGTTGGACAGGGTATTGCAGCCGGCCATGCAGCCGCCGCAGTGGGACGCAACCCGGGTGCCAAGTCCGCAATCACTTCCACCATGCTGCTTGGGCAGGCTGTGGCAGAGACCACCGGTCTGTATGGTCTGCTGATCGCCATGCTGCTGTTATTCGTAAAGCCGTTGGGCAAATAAGCCTCCCGGATAAATCAATCTACGCCGGAGACGGCGTACTTATGGAGCGAGTGTATAAAGGAGGCAGAGAATGATACTTTTAACGGCCCAGGAGCCCATGGAGAGACTCTTTGATCTGGACTACCAGCTGCTGGCTGACTCCATGCTGATGATCATTGCGATCTTTGTGCTGTTCCTGTTGCTGAGTTACTTTCTGTTCAATCCGGCCAGGAAGATGTTGCAGGACCGCAGGGAAAAGATCAAGAGCGAACTGGACGATGCGCAGAGCAATATGGAGCAGGCCGCCAGAATGAAAGAAGAGTATGAGGCGAAGATAAGGGATATCGACAAGGAAGCGGAGGAGATTCTCAGCGATGCCCGCAAACGGGCGTTGGAGAATGAGAATGAAATCATAGCCAAAGCCAGAAACGAGGCATCCGCGATCATGGAGCGCGCCCGCACGGAGGCCAGGCTGGAAAAGCAGAAGATGGCTGACGAGGTGAAGCGGGAGATGATCAGCATCGCCGCGATGATGGCCGGCAAGGCTGTTGCAGCGTCTATAGATGCTGAGATTCAGGACAGCCTGGTAAATGAGACTCTGAAGGAGATAGGTGATCATACATGGCTAAGTTAGTGGAGCAGACATATGGAGAAGCCCTGTTCCAGACTGCCATGGAGGCGAACCAGGCAGATGCGTTTCTGGAGGAGGTAAAGACTATCCAGACAGTGCTCAGGCAGAATCCGGAATGGGACAGACTGATGAAGCACCCCAAGATTTCCAAGCAGGAAAAGGTGGAGATTATGAAAGGGGCATTTGCGGGAAGGATCAGCAGGGAGATGACTGGATTTCTGGAACTGATCCTGGTTAAGGAAAGATATGGTCAGTTACAGGCTATTTTCCAATACTTTACCGAGAAGGTAAAGGAGGAGAAGAAGATAGGCACGGCTTATGTGACCACGCCTGTGGAACTGCCAGAAATCCGCAAGGCGGACATACAGGCCAGGCTTCTTAATACCACTCCCTACCTTACTATGGAGATGCACTATGCTGTGGACCCTTCGCTGATCGGAGGGATGGTAATCCGCATTAAGGACAGAGTGGTAGACAGCAGTATCCGCACAAAACTGGCGGATATGAAGCGGGAATTATTACAAATCCAGTTGGGCTGAATCCAACGGGAAGAAAGGTGCGAACCAACCTATGAATTTAAGACCAGAAGAAATAAGTTCCGTAATCAAGGAACAGATTAAGCGGTATGCGTCTGAGCTTAATGTATCTGATGTCGGCACGGTCATTCAGGTGGCAGATGGTATTGCCCGTGTTCATGGTCTGGAGAATGCCATGCAGGGCGAACTGCTGGAATTCCCCGGCGAAGTGTACGGCATGGTGATGAACCTGGAAGAAGACAATGTGGGTGCGGTACTTCTCGGTAATCATAGAAACATTAATGAAGGCGATACGGTTAAAACTACCGGCAGGGTAGTGGAAGTCCCGGTGGGAGACGCCATGCTGGGACGTGTTGTGAATGCGCTGGGGCAACCCATTGACGGCAAGGGCCCGGTGCAGAATGAGAACTATCGTAAGATAGAGAGGGTGGCCAGCGGTGTTATTACCAGAAAATCTGTGGATACCCCGCTACAGACAGGCATCAAGGCCATTGATGCCATGGTGCCCATTGGAAGAGGCCAGCGCGAACTTATCATCGGGGACCGTCAGACGGGTAAGACAGCCATCGCCCTGGATACGATCATCAACCAGAAGGGGCAGAACGTAAAGTGCGTTTATGTGGCCATCGGCCAGAAGGCTTCCACTGTGGCCAATATTGTAAAGACGCTGGAGGGGCACGGCGCAATGCAGTATACCACCGTGGTGGTGTCCACTGCCAGTGACTTGGCACCTCTGCAATATATCGCTCCCTATGCGGGCTGCGCCATCGGTGAGGAGTGGATGGAAAAAGGCGAGGATGTACTGGTGGTGTATGATGATCTGAGCAAACATGCCACCGCGTATCGTACACTCTCCTTGTTGCTTCGTCGTCCGCCCGGACGTGAGGCCTATCCCGGCGACGTGTTCTATCTGCATTCCAGACTGTTGGAGCGTGCGGCGCGCATGAGCGAAGAATACGGCGGCGGCTCACTGACGGCGCTGCCGATTATTGAGACCCAGGCCGGGGACGTATCCGCTTACATTCCTACCAACGTAATCTCCATCACCGACGGCCAGATCTATCTGGAGACGGAGATGTTCAACGCGGGCTTTCGGCCGGCAGTCAACGCGGGTCTGTCTGTGTCCCGTGTGGGAGGAGCGGCCCAGATCAAGGCGATGAAGAAGATTGCGGCTCCCATCCGTGTGGAACTGGCCCAATACCGTGAGTTGGCTGCTTTCTCACAGTTTGGCTCAGAATTGGACGCCGACACCAAGGAAAAGCTGGCTCAGGGTGAACGCATCAGGGAAGTATTAAAGCAGCCTCAGTACCAGCCCATGGCTGTGCAATACCAGGTTGTAATTATCTATGCTGCTACCAACAAGTACCTGCTGGATGTGCCTGTGGCTGACATCACTCGTTTCGAGAAAGGGCTGTTTGAATTCCTGGATACAAAATATGCCGAGATTCCCCGGGCAATTGCGGAGGAGAAGGTGATTTCCGAGAAGACGGAAGAATTGCTGGTTAAGGCGATTAAGGAGTTTAAGGCACAGTTTCATTAATATGTAGAATCTAATGCGATATTGCAGAAAAGAGGTATATATATGGCATCAATGCGTGATATCAAGCGTCGCAAAGGGAGCATACAGAGCACCCAGCAGATCACCAAAGCCATGAAACTTGTTTCTACCGTAAAGCTGCAAAGGGCCAGAGCCAGCGCAGAGAACTCCAAGGCATATTTTAACTGCATGTATCAGACGGTAAGTCGGATTCTGGCAAGGGTTGGCAATTTGCAGCACAGATATCTGCAGTCTGCGGGCAATGGCAAAAAAGCTGTGGTTGTCATCTCCTCCAACAGAGGGCTGGCGGGAGGCTACAACTCCAATATTGTAAAGCTGGTGACCCGCCATGAGGGCTGGAAGAGAGAGGATGTGCTGATTTATGCCGTGGGCCGCAAGGGCAAGGATGCTTTTGTGCGAGAGGGCTATGAGGTACGAATGGACCTGTCCGATGTGGTGGAGGAGCCGGCCTATCCGGATGCGATGCTGCTGTGCACGGAACTGCTGAAAGCGTATGCTGCGGGCGATGTCGGAGAGATCTATCTGGCCTACACGTCTTTTAAGAATACTGTAAGCCATGTACCTACAATGCTAAAGCTACTGCCGGTAGAGCAGGGGGCAGAGAGGGACGGGGAGGAGTCGGATGTGCCCATGAATTTTGAGGCCGACGACGAAGAGGCTCTGGAAATGATAATTCCCAAGTATATGGCCAGCTTGATCTACGGCGGACTGATGGAGGCTGTAGCCAGTGAGAATGGCGCGCGCATGCAGGCAATGGACAATGCGACCAGCAATGCGGAAGAAATGATAAGTGATCTGACGCTGAAATACAACAGGGCTCGTCAGGGCTCGATCACACAGGAATTAACAGAGATTATAGCTGGGGCAGAGGCTATTTCATAGCACTGCTCCGCTAGAAAGGTATGGAAGTTATGACAGGAAAAAATAAAGGAAGGATTACCCAGATCATTGGCGCGGTGCTGGATATCCGCTTTGGCGAGGGAAGCCTGCCGGAGATCAACGAGGCGATTGTGATTCCCGGTAAGGACGGAGGCGAGCTGACAGTGGAGGTATCTCAGCATCTGGGTGATGATACCGTCAGGTGTATTGCCATGGGTACGACGGACGGCCTGGTGAGAGGTATGGATGCCATCGCTACAGGCGCGCCCATCTCCGTGCCTGTAGGTGAAAATACCCTTGGCCGTATTTTTAATGTACTGGGTAAACCGATTGACAATAAGCCGGCGCCGGAAGGCGTGACCTATGAGCCCATCCACAGGCCGGCACCGGATTTTGAAGAACAGTCAACGGAGACTGAACTGTTGGAGACCGGTATCAAGGTGGTCGACCTGCTGTGCCCCTACCAAAAGGGAGGTAAGATCGGCCTTTTCGGCGGTGCGGGTGTAGGAAAGACCGTACTGATTCAGGAACTTATTCGAAATATTGCCACCGAGCACGGCGGATATTCGGTGTTCACTGGCGTGGGCGAGCGCACTCGTGAAGGGAATGACCTGTATCACGAGATGAGTGAGTCAGGGGTTATCGACAAGACCACCATGGTATTTGGACAGATGAATGAGCCCCCCGGAGCGAGAATGCGTGTGGGCCTTACCGGTTTGACCATGGCGGAGTATTTCCGTGATAAGGGTGGTAAGGATGTGTTGCTGTTTATTGACAATATCTTCCGTTTTACGCAGGCGGGCAGCGAAGTATCGGCTTTGCTGGGGCGTATGCCTTCAGCAGTGGGATATCAGCCTACACTACAGACGGAGATGGGCGCTCTTCAGGAACGCATTACTTCCACTAAGAACGGTTCCATTACTTCCGTGCAGGCGGTATACGTGCCTGCGGATGACCTGACTGACCCGGCGCCAGCCACCACATTTGCCCATCTGGACGCTACCACTGTACTTTCCCGTTCCATTGTGGAGCTGGGAATTTATCCGGCAGTAGATCCTCTGGAATCTACTTCCCGTATCCTGGACCCCCGAATTGTGGGTGAGGAACATTACAGGGTAGCCCGTGGCGTGCAGGAAATCTTGCAAAGATACAAGGAATTGCAGGATATCATTGCTATTCTGGGTATGGATGAACTGTCGGAGGATGACAAACTGGTGGTTTCCCGTGCCCGTAAGGTACAGAGATTCTTATCTCAGCCTTTCTTTGTGGCAGGTCAGTTCACCGGCATGGAGGGTAAATATGTACCCATCAACGAGACCATTCAGGGCTTCAAGGAGATTTTAGAGGGCAAGCATGATGACATTCCGGAGAGCTATTTCCTGAACGCCGGCAGCATAGATGATGTTCTGGCCAGAGTGAAATAGGGAAAGGCAGGTTTTCCATGGCAGAAAATAATTGCTTGACTTTGAAAATTATTACGCCTAGCAGAGTATTTTATGAGGGCGAAGCGGAAATGGTGGAATTCAATACCTCAGAGGGAGAAATCGGGGTGCTGCCTGGTCATCTTCCCATGACGGTGATTGTTAAGCCGGGGGTCCTCACGATCACGGAACCGGAGGGGGAAAAGGAAGCTGCGTTGCATGCGGGGTTTGTAGAGATTTTGCCTGATCGGGTTACTATTTTGGCTGAGATTGTGGAGTGGCCCAGTGAGATTGATGTCAGCAGGGCTGAGGCGGCAAGAGACCGTGCCCAGGAGCGTATCCATGAACATACCAACGATACGGACTTAGCCAGAGCGGAGACGGCCCTGCTGCGGGCATTGGCCCGTATTCAGGTGATAAAGTAAGCCGTAGTGGCAGCTGAGGGAAGCGGTCTACAGTTGCCAGGCTGAAGGGGCAGGTCAGGAACGCAGGATATATCGGATGCATATGTTATAGAAAAAGAAAAGGTAGCATGGACATGGATTTTGAGCGCAGAATATTACCTTTTTATATGACATATCCGGCGGCGGGTAATGGAAACGCGACTCTTTATGGTCAGCAGCGTGAGGACGTGCTGCGTGATCTGGAATATTTTCGACAGATGTATCCTGCAGAGGTGCGGCATCATCAGATTAGGATTGCTGAGATTCTGGATAAAATGGATTATGAGGGCAGCGTGATTTACGACGAGTATCCAGACCGCTATACATTGGAGCGTCTGGCGGAGAATATAACAGATATTATCCGGCGGGAAGAAAATCAGCGGGATTCGGCGCAGGAGCCACCGGGATATGATGGGAAAATGATGCCGTCGCTTATCTTTGTACTCCTGGTAAATGAAGTATATAAACGCCGTAGAGGCGGCAAAAGAGGATTTTTCAGTTTTCGCTGAAAAGATTTACAACAGGCAGAGCCACGAAAGCTATATGTTTTCGTGGCTCTGTGGAACTCTGACAGCATCTGCCCTGCCAGCGCGCAGATCGCAATCGGTACGCTTTGGCGGACGGATTTCGATCTCGGGAAAAGCGCGGGGAGGGGGATGCGGAACTCTGACAGCATCTGCCCTGCCAGCGCGCAGATCGCAATCGGTACGCTTTGGCGGACGGATTCCGATCTAAGGAAAAGCGCGCAGGGAGGGTGGATGCGGAACTCTAATTGGAGAATCAGATATGGACGAGCTTAGTGCGACGTTGAGAGAAATTGTGGACGACAAATTGGTGCAGGTGATTTTGAGCAACAGCAGGGACAGATCCTGTGGGGATAAGATTAAAATGCGCCCAGTGCTATTACAGGGTAAGCTGATGTTTCAGAGCACCAGGTATGTGGGAAAACAGGTATTCCATGAGAATCATGATGCCCTCGGGGCTTGTGAACTGATAGAGAAACAGTTACAGGAACAGTTCCGCCAATGCGAGATTACGGCTCGGGACAGAAGTGTCACCGTTCTGGTCAGCAAGAAAGGGAAAATGACCATCAAGGTCAGAAAGGCAGTATGTGACACCGCCAGGGCACTGGCTCATAACAGAGAAAAGCAGTATATTCTCCGGGAGGGATACCCGGTGGATTTTCTTGTTGGATTGGGGGTTCAGACTCCCGACGGAAAAATAACCAAGAATAAATATGACAAATTTCGCCAGATAAATCGTTATCTGGAGTTTATTGAGGATATATTGTATCGGCTTCCCAGCGAGGGTACGATTCATATAATTGATTTTGGCTGCGGAAAATCTTATTTGACCTTTGCCATGTATTATTATCTTCATGTTTTACAGGGAAGAGACATTTGTGTCACAGGTCTGGACTTGAAAGCGGATGTGATACAGCATTGCAATGAGCTGGCCAAGCAGTGCGGATATGAGCAGCTGCGCTTCCAGGTGGGGGATATCAGCACTTATGAGGGGGAACCAAAGGTGGATATGGTGGTATCTCTTCATGCCTGTGATACGGCAACGGACTATGCGCTTGAAAAGGCGGTGAGATGGGGAGCCAGCGTGATTCTTGCGGTGCCCTGCTGTCAACATGAAGTCAACAGGCAGATGCACTGTAAGGAATTGCAGCCGCTTTTGCGCTATGGTGTGATTAAAGAGCGTATGTCTGCTTTGATTACCGATGCCATTCGGGCAGGTCTGCTGGAACAGCAGGGGTATGATACACAGATTCTGGAATTTATTGATATGGAACATACTCCCAAAAATCTCCTGATTCGGGCCGTAAAGAGGACCCAGGGAGTCGGTGTGATCGGGCAGCGTATGCTGAAAAGACAGGAGGCTTGCCAGAAAACAGGGATATCTGGACTACAGGAGAGCGCCGCCTTACAGGAAACTATGAAACTGCTGGACGTGAATCCCACACTGGCACATCTGCTTTATAGGAATCAGGGATTATGAAGAAAATTATCGTAAAATGGGTGATCTTTCTGTTGACCTTTGTGATAGCGCTGCTGGTGGCGGGTAGAGTCATGAATCATGATAATCAGAATATGACCATGGAACTGTCCCCAGCCAGTTTTCCCGTTATCACACTGGAAAAGGGTGATATTCTTTACAATGAGATTCACGGATATGCCCAGCCTATGGACACAGCCTATCAGCGGGGGACAATTGCAGAACTGGGTGAAAACCGGGAACTGATATTCAGGATTGATACCTATGGGGCGGAGCTAGAGGGAATCCGCATGGAGGTTCGCAGTCGGGACGGCAACCGCCTTATTGAGAAAACCGAGATTACGGAATTTGAACAGGGTGATGTCATACGGGTGGAAACTGCCCTGAAGGATCTTATAGAGAAAGACAGGGAGTACACTCTGGTTCTGGTACTTACCGACAGGTCCGGTCGGGAGATCTGGTATTATACCCGTGCCATTTGGAGCGACAATACTTGGGGATATGAGAAACTGGCCTATGTGCGGGATTTTCATGAGAAGACCTTTGACAGGGAAGAGGCCAGGGAGTTGATCAAATATCTGGAGAGTAATTCTCAGGGAGATAATACTACCTTTCACAGGGTGGATATCCACAGCAGTTTCTATCAGATTACCTGGGGGGATCTGGATGTTCGGCCGTTGACTGATCCAGCTGTGAACCTGGTGGAACTGGCATCCCAGACTGCATCCATGGAACTCCATTATCTGGTGTCTACTGGCAGTGAAAAAAACTGGAATTGCTATCTGGTAGAGGAATTTTATCGAATCCGTTATACGTCGGAGCGGGTATATTTGCTGGACTTTGAACGCACCATGGAACAGATTCCCGCAGTGGAGGGAGATATCTATGGCAATGACAAGATCATGCTGGGCATTGTGGGTGAGGACATGGCCTTGGTGGAAAGCGCGGACGGTAATATAGTGGTTTTTGAAGTAGCCGGTCGGTTGCTCAGTTACAATGTGAATACCAACAAACTGGCGCTGCTTTTTTCCTTTTATGAGGACCAGTCCCAAAATGCCAGGGTTCAATGGGACGCACGAAATATGTATCAGAAATATGACCTGAAGATTCTGGATGTGGATGAGGGGAATAATGTACAATTTGCCGTATATGGATATATGAACAGGGGACGGCATGAAGGGGAGGTGGGGATACAGTTATATACTTACAACAGTGAGCAGAATACCATCGAGGAACTGGTGTATATCCCCTATGATAAGTCCTATGATATTCTGAGGCAGGAGCTGGAGCAATTGCTGTATCTGAATCGGGAGGGTAAACTATATCTGCATTTGGATCATGGCATCTATGAGGTGAATACGATGGAGCGCACCAGCGAGAGAATTGCACTGGTACAAACTGACGAAGCCATGGTTATCTCCGAAAATCACAAAATTGTGGTATGGTATCAGGACCAGATACTGTATATCATGAATTTGGGAACGGAACAGCTAACCCGCATTGAAATGGAAGCGGGCGATGAGGCCCGCCCATTGGGTTTTATGGGGGAGGATATTATTTACGGAGTGGCAAGACAGGAGGATGTGGTAGATGATGGGGCGGGGCGGCTGCTTTTTCCCATGTATCAGCTGTGCATCCGGGATGCGTCAGGGAAACTGCTGGAAGCCTATGAGAAGGAAAATATATATACTCTGTCCTGTCAGGTAGAGGAAAACCAGATCACTTTGGAACGTGTGCTGCGCCGGGAGGATGGCAGCTATGTGGATACAACACAGGATCATATTATGAACAGCGCCACACAGGAAGTTGGCAAGAATCGTCTGGTTGTGGTGGCAGTGGATGTCTATGAAAAACTGGTACAGATTCAGGTGCGGGAGGAGATCCAGGTCAAGAACTTACAGGTGCTGACTCCCAAGGAAGTGGTAATCGGTGCAGGGAGGAATATTGTTCTGCCCATGGACAATGAGAGGGAACGATTCTATGTGTATGATAAGGGCAGCACAGCGGGAATCTATTACGATCCTGCAATGGCTGTGAATCATGCCAATGATTGTTTTGGTGTGGTGGTGGATGACAGCGGCAGAACCATATGGAACAGAGGAAATCGAGTGACTCGCAATCAGATTATGGCAATCACGGCTCAGGAGGCCACCGAGGAAAGGGGGAGTCTGGCGGTTTGTCTGGAGGCCATGCTGTCTCTGGAGGGCATTGTGAGGAATGCGGATGATTTGCTTCGGAGGGGGCAATCCGTCCTAGAAATTCTGGAGGAGAATTTGGAGGAGCAGGCCCGGGTACTGGATTTGGGAGGCTGTAGTCTGGATGCCATGCTGTATTTTATCAACCAGGACATTCCGGTACTGGCCCGCCTGCAAGATGGGGAAGCGGTGCTGCTCACCGGTTTTAATGAGTTCAATGTGGTGGTGATGGAACCGTCCACAGGCAGGCTTTATAAGAAGGGAATGAATGACACCAGAGAGTGGATGGAAGAGAACGGCAATTCCTTTATCACTTATATCCGGATAGAAGATTAAAGTGGCTCAAATATCTGGACACTAAAGTTGGTCAGATATTTGAGCCGGAGAGTGAAATGAGAGGGGATATGCGGAACTCAAAACAGCCTATCCCCTCGCAGTGCACTGATGAATATCAGGACGCCCCAAGCGGCCGGGTATTCATCACCGGAGAGTGAAATGAGAGGGGATATGCGGAACTCTAAATAAGGAGAGAGGAAAATGAAGGTAGTGAGTAAGCAGAGGAACAGTAGGATGTGCTTTGTCTGTGGCGTGGACAATCCGGTGGGGTTAAAGGCACCGTTTTATAATATGGAGGACGGAAGCGTGATGACACGTTTTCGCTTTGGGGAGGAGCATCAGAGCTTCCCACAAAGAGTTCACGGCGGATTGGCTGCCACTATGCTCGACGAACTGGGATTGAGAGCGCTGTGGACCCTGGAAGGGGAAGAGGTTCTGGGGGTTACCATGTCTATGGCGGTAAAATACCGAAAACCTGTGCCCTATGGGGAGGAGTTGGTGGGAAAGGGAATTGTGATAAAAGCAACTCCTAAATTCGCCACTATGAAGACAGAAATCTATGATTCCACAGGGACACTGCTGGTCAGCGGAGACCTTCGATACATAAAACTGGAAGCAGAGCAAATTGCGGAGAATGTAGATGCTCATGAGGAGATGTGCTACATGATCGAGGACGGAGTGACGGAGATCTTGCTATAAGAGAATGTGGAGAGGAGCTGTACCTGAACGATAATTTTTAAAAGATTGTACCCATACTTCAGGTAGAAACGGTGGTATGATCATCTCTGCTATGATAATTCGTTTTTTATAGCAGGGTGATCATACCACCTTTTTTGTGTATGCATACAATTTACTATGAAAACGGCGTTGCAGGAGCCGCTCAAAGCTGTTTTCCATCAGGACTTAACCATTAGTTAACAACATTTGTGATGCACTTTAAATTCTTTGAAATATAATGATATTTGTAAGAGTCGACAGTAGAAATATCAATGTTGTTTATTATATTTCCCGGTGGTGGGAAAAAAATATTTTTTGTATTTCTGTAGCACCAAAAGCAGTAGTATACCCAATACACCGCAGGACAGGATCTCCCCGATTCCCACAGTCAGCATGAAAAAGGGTATGGAGCCCGGAAAGCGATATGCAAAATGTAGTACAAATGGCACGGTCAGGGTATTAATCGCAATGGGAGGCAAGGGAGCCAGCCATTTACAGCGGCGCAGTAGATAAGTGCCAACGGCGCCGATCAGGGTAGCAAGGCTGCCAAAGACAATATCCCAGACGATAGCACCGGTTAACAGATTGCTGATCAGGCATCCCAGAAACAGCCCTGGTATGGCAGCGGGAGTGAAAAAGGGTAATATGGTAAGCGCTTCGGAGAAACGAAGCTGAATGGCGTAATTTGCCAGGCCCAGAGAGTTGGCCAGCAATGTCAACACCACATAGAGGGCGGCAATCAGTGCCGCCTGGGCGATAAAAAGTGTTTTACTGTTTTTCATTATGAATCTCTCCTCTAGTATTTTTTTTACGAGTGGAAGGTCACGAACACTCGGTTTGGGCAGCCTGCGGGTTTGAGTCAGTGAGGCTCCTGCAACGAAAAACAGTGTAACACAATTTGGTGAGAATGGCAAGAGGCCATTCTCAGCTGGTAAAGCCGGCTTTCAAAAGCCGTCTGCGCACTAGACCTCCAAGTCCCAGTGTGATGGCGATTTTGATTAGATCGGCGGGAATGTAGGGGATTACGCCCATCCACAGCGCCTCAATGAACGAACATTTCATCAGGTATCCCAGCCATAAAGTCCCGAACAGATACATGACTGTCTCGCCCAATACCATACCCAACAGATGCATCGGCCATTTAGCGGGCCATTTGCTGACGAAGAAACCTGTAAACATAGACAGGAAAATATAGCCGATCAGATAGCCGCCCGTGGGTCCCAGCACTTTGCCCAAACCGCCGGAAAAGCCTGTAAACACAGGCAGTCCTGCCAGGCCGATCAACAGGTAGACCAGGCAGCTGACCATACCCCACTTCATTCCCAGCAGGTAGGAAGCCAGCAGTACTCCCAGTACTCCCAGTGAAATGGGTACCGGGCTTACGGGCAGGGGGAAGGAAACCGGTCCCAGTACGCAAATAACGGCAGTCATCAATCCAATTAAAGCAATTCTCTTTGTGTTCATATTCCGTATCGTTCCTTTCGTTTGGCTATAGGTACAGACAAGTCTTGAAAACAGATAGGGTGGTCTGTGGAGGAGGAGTCTGTAGGCGAAAATGTCAACCCTGTTGTATAGAAAGTATACAATATTAGGGAAAGATTGTCAACTAAAAATAATTATTTGGTTGACATTTGCGGAGAGTTTTATCTGAGACGTGCAGCCAATATCCCAAAAGACTTCGAGTACGCCTTTTCCGTAAACGGACAAATTGTGTAAAAGATTATATATTGGACACAGATCATACATGTGACCACACTGTGATGCGGAGATTCTTTCTCAGTTTTGAATAAGTGGCTGCTCTTAGTGTTTCAGGCTTTCCCAGGTAGGATATCCAGGTTAGGTGATTGCGAAACTCCCTTTCAGAGCACGGGGATTGGGCAATAAATACAAAAAAAGGGGTGACTCGCCACCGCATCGGAGCCCGTTTCTGTATTTATTGTCAATACCGTCACTTGTAGAAAACTTTTCGCAGTTGCCTGATATCGGGGAATGAGAGAGGGGGGAAGTGTCAAACGAATTAGGAAAACCGCCCCCTTGTCTCGGTTGCAGTCGATTATATTTTACTTACGGAAACCCTGTCAAGGCTGCAATGAAGGGACTTTCAGCCCGACCTTGACTGGGTTTTTGTAAGTAAAATTTAGGTTGCCCAAGCCGAGGAAAGGTTAGGTAAAGGCTCATAGCCCCTGAATCCCTTGACTTAACTGGGGGTGAGCCGATTTTGCAGGTATAAAGTTGACACTATCAAGAGATGAGTAGAGGATTGTTTTATGGGTTTGTATATGCTGAAAAAATCGAGAGAAGGGGTCACGGTTTGAGAGAAAGGGGACGAAATGAGGAGGTTTTGCTAAAGCAGAACTCTCAGATATTGACCGGACCAATATTCTCCAGAAATGAGTATAATACTGTGGAAGCAGGCAGGAAAATAGATAAGAATAGAGGGGCTATAGAAGTTTTAAAACAGTTGTTAAGGGCAATTTTCTACTCAAAAGGTAAAAAGCACCTATGTTGTGCAGGAACTGTACTTCCAGGATATAAGGTTTTTGAAAGGGCTATGTAAGAAAGGAACTTTTAAGTAATGATATGCTGTTTGAAAACATTAGTCTCCCTGCTTTGCGAGTATTTTACATATAAGGAATAGGAGAGTCGGCGCAGCTTTATGCTACGCCGGCCCCAACCCATTACCTGCCTGTTTTGCTGTTTTGCCCGGCAAATGCTATTGATTATAATTCCCCGTTTCGATATCGGGATACGATGCTCTGTATCCGCTCGTTGGGATTCAGCAGATCACTGATGGAAGAATCATGGTTCAGAGTATCAATGATATAGGCGATATATTTACTCATATCGCAGTTAATATACCATTCCCGCTCCAGGAGTTCGGGAGTCTGGTAGATCAGATTTGTGGTCAGGATTCTGGTGATCAGGCCGTTCTCATAGGCTCGGTCAAATTTTTCAAGACCATTGGTAAACAGGCCGAAGGTAGAAAATACGAAGATATTAGCTGCCTTGCGTTGTTTCAGGGCAGCGGCAGTCTCCAGGATGCTGTCACCGGAGGAAATCATATCGTCAATGATAATCATGTCCTTGCCCTCTACGCTGGAACCCAGAAACTCGTGAGCCACGATGGGATTGCGGCCATTAACCACACTGGTATAATCCCGTCTCTTATAGAACATGCCCATATCCAGCCCCAGTACATTTGCGATATAAATAGCGCGCTTCATTCCGCCCTCATCCGGGCTGATGACCATCATGTGATTGCTGTCAATCCGCAGATCCTTCACATGGCGCAGCAATCCCTTGATAAACTGGTAAGCGGGCTGCACAGTCTCAAAGCCGTGCAGAGGGATGGCATTCTGTACCCGGGGATCGTGGGCGTCAAAAGTAATAATGTTATCTACGCCCATACCTACCAGTTCTTGTAATGCCAGAGCGCAGTCCAAGGACTCACGCCCCGTCCTTTTGTGCTGGCGGCTCTCATACAGGTAGGGCATAATCACAGTGATCCGCCGGGCCTTGCCGCCTACAGCGGCAATAACACGTTTCAAATCTTGATAGTGGTCGTCGGGAGACATGTGATTTTCATGTCCGCAAAGAGAGTAAGTCAGGCTGTAGTTACAGACATCTACCAGCAGGTAGAGATCACAGCCTCTGACGGATTCCAGAATCATACCTTTGGCTTCACCGGAACCGAAACGTGGTACCTTGGCATTCAGCAGATAGGAATCTCTCTGATAACCGGAAAAGGCCAGAGAATCACGATGCTCATGTTCCCGTTCTGTTCTCCATTTTACAAGAAACCTGTCCACCATATCGCCTAGCACCTTACACCCCTCCAGGGCTATAATTCCCAGGGAACCCACAGGGATGGTCTCTAAGTTGCGCTTCTCCTCACGATTTGGCATGTAAATCCTCCTTATTAAGAGTTCCGCATGTTTCCGATCAGTCCACACTCCGGGTGC
>CANSPM010000013.1 GCA_947648875.1 uncultured Lachnospiraceae bacterium | reverse complement strand
AGCGATCCGCTTTTAGAATTTTCAGGGTTGCATTGCTGTTTATTTGTCAAGGTCCAGGGAGCAGGCATGCTCCAAGTACATGTGTTCCAAACAATCTTGTTCGGTATCACAGTTCCAAGCAAGTTTACTCTGTGTAATCTCGCCGCTGTTGTCATTGCTGTTGTTCTCAGTGGCAACTTCTATAAGATACCACATTATTTTCAGCTTGTCAACAACTTTTTTAATTATTTTTTCTACTTGCATTTTAGCACTGGTAGAAAACGGAGAAAGAGGGATTTGAACCCTCGCGCCGCGTTAGCGACCTACACCCTTAGCAGGGGCGCCTCTTCAGCCTCTTGAGTATTTCTCCAAATCTGAACTACACCTCTACCAATATGCTATTGTGCGTCTCAACGTGACGCAAAAATTATTATACATAAGCCATCCTACTTTGTCAACTGTTTTTTCTATTTTTTTTCGACAAACTGCAAAACCGCTGTTTCATAGAGATTGTTCCCTGCGCAGTCAATTACTACAATCGCTGGGAAATCCCGTATTTCCAGCCTGCGAATGGCCTCTGTCCCCAAATCGTCATAAGCGATCGTCTCCGAAGAAATAATAGACTTGGACAGCAGCGCTCCTGCTCCGCCAACAGCCGCAAAATACACTGCCCCGTTTCTGATAATCGCATCCACCACGGCGGCGCTGCGCTTGCCCTTACCAATCATTCCACGAAGTCCCCTGTCCAGTAAAGTCGGAGTATACTTGTCCATGCGGCTGGCGGTTGTAGGACCTGCGGAGCCTATGGTTCTCCCCTCCCGAGCAGGAGAGGGACCCATGTAGTAAATTACATTATTCTGTATATCAAACGGTATGGATCCCTTATCCTGCATCGCCTCATACATTCTTTTATGCGCGGCGTCCCGAGCTGTATAAATCGTACCGCTCAAATACACATAGTCTCCCGCATTTAACTTTATTGCTTCCTCCTTGTCAAAAGGTATATATAAATGCCTGCCCTGCTTATTTTCCACAATTGCTCCTTCCCACATGTCGGTTCACAGCCGCCGCCCTATTATATTCTCACCGCACAGCGATTTGCTGCTTTCTATGTATATTCCAATCCCGGTGTTTCCCTGCCATCTCCTTATAATGTCCTCACCACATGGCGGTTCACATGGCAACAAATGTTCACGGCCACTGGCAACCCTGCAATATGGGTGGGAAAGGTATTGATGTTCACAGCCAGCGCAGTGGTAGACCCGCCAAGCCCCCCTGGCCCAATGCCAGATCCGTTGATTGCCGTCAGCATTTCCTCCTCCAACTCCCTGACATAGGGAATAGAAGAGCGTTCACCTACCCCTCTCGTCAAAGCCTGCTTTGCCAAAATTGCGCATTTTTCAAAGGTCCCCCCGATTCCCACTCCTATCACCATGGGAGGACACGCGTTGGGGCCCGCGTCCTTTACCGCTGTAAGTATGGCATTCTTTACCCCTTCTAGTCCATCCGCAGGCTTGAGCATAAAGATCCTGCTCATATTTTCACTCCCAAAGCCCTTGGGAGCGACCGTAATTCTCACCTGATCCCCTGGCTTAATCTCATAATGTATAACGGCAGGTGTATTATCCCGGGTATTTTCCCGTAGTAGCGGGTCCTTTACTACCGATTTTCGCAGATATCCTTCAACATATCCCCTGCGCACCCCCTCGTTGACAGCGTCCTCCAGACTTCCTCCCGCAAAATATACCTCCTGCCCCACCTCCAGAAAAATCACTGCCATACCGGTATCCTGACAGATTGGAATCATATCCGCTCCCGCAATCCGCAGATTTTCCTGCAACTGCGCCAGGATCTGCCTGCCCAGCGAAGACCTCTCCGTCTGTGCGGCGACGTCCAGAGCCTGTCTCATATCTTCGGATAAAAAGTGATTGGCCTCAATACACATTTCCTTAACGTTATCTGTTATCACATTTACCGCTATTGTCCTCATCCTATCCTGTCTTTCCTCCTGTATGCCCCCTCTGAGCCAAAACTGCCTATTGCGTCAGCTCGCCGCGAATCCCGTCCAGAGTCTCATCCGAATAGTGCCTGGGTTCCCAGAAAGATCCCTGTCCATCATCCAAATAGCGTGGTATAAGATGTATATGAAAATGTAATACCGTTTGCCCTGCCGCCTCTCCGTTGTTCTGAACTATATTAAAACCCTGGCACCCCAGCGTGTCCGTCATGGATGCCGCCATATTTTTTGCAAGTCTAAAAGCTCTTCCAACCATTTCCTCTGACAATTGATACAGATTGTCAGCGTGCTCTTTGGGGAGAATCAGCGCATGCCCTCTGGTGGCAGGCGCGGCATCCAATATAACCTTGAAGTTCTCGTCTTCATAAATACTTCTGGCAGGAATCTCTCCATTGGCCAGTTTGCAGAAAATACAGTCATCTTTTTTCATGGTTTTTTGCTCTCCCTTTCCTCTATAATCATAAGTAGAATCAGGGTGCCAAAAGACACGCTGCCCCTACAAATTATGAAGGGCTATTCATCAAAGGCAAACAAGTTATCTAACATCCGCATTACCCTGAAATTCCCTTTCATCTTCATGGAACCCGACATAAACGCACTCTGAAAAGACATCCGTCCTGCGGTTATGTCATTCATGATCTCTGACGTGGTAGTAATCTCCACCTCCGGGTCCTCCGCCACGCCATAATAGCACTCTAGTTGCGCCCCGTCTACCCGGATCACCAGCGCATCCTTTCTTTCGTCCAGATTTAGGGCATAAGAAGCCGCAAAGCCCGGTTGAGGCTTGAACACCTGATGAAATCGCTGAACATAGGTATCCTGAGAAGTGTCATCCTTTTCACTCAACATGTCCCTGAACATGCTGGCCAGTTCCTGAATATCCTCTTTCTGGCGCTGTACATAGCTGTCGTCTGCCACATAACGGGACAGTTGCTCAGACTCCTGCGGTGTCAAATCCACATTGGGGCTGATGGCAACCGTGTTCTTTACAGCCTGATTGCTGGCAGGGAAGCTGGGAATCTTCTGGTTTACGGTCCGATACAAATTCTCCGCCTTTTTCTCAATAATTGTTGTATACTCCTGTTTCATCTCCAGAGTCAGGGTATTGGCTATATAGCCGCAAATCCCGCTACAGGGCCGCCCCCCCAATACTTCCCAAGCAGTGGCAAGCTGTAGCTTTCCTTCCCGCTCCCCGTAAGTGGTGGACATCACCACAGGACACATGTATAATTTGGCTATTTTCTCCTTATCACCATACAGCCAGCAGGAATCCAGAAACTGATACATGTAGCCACCAATCCCGTACCACTCCACCGTACTGGCCAGGATAATGCCGTCTGCCTCCTTCAATGTCTGAGGTAAAGTCGGAATCGCACTCTTGTTTTCATATAGATTGTACTGGGTAACATGTACCCGCAGTTCCTCCAGCACTTCCCTCATCTTATTGATTACATACAGGGTGGGATCGTCAATCAATCCCCTTCCGCCATAATAGATATTGATGTTCACATTTTCCTCCATTACCCGCATCTACCTTATCCGTTTGAGACGCGTATAGATTACTAACAATCCCCCCAGCACAAATCCCGCAAACAATCCGCCAACATGTGCGGGATTGTCTACATTTCCTCCGGTAAAGCCACTGTACAGAGACAGACAGATCATCAATACCACTCGAAGCGGTGTGATATTTTCCATCCGCCTGGGAGAAAAAAGCACAAGCGCCAACAATAACCCGTCCAGGCCGAAAACAGCGCCGCTGGCCCCCAATGATACCGCCCAGTCACCACCAACAATTTTGCTGATCAGAGACAACAGATTCCCCCCAATTCCGGAAATCAGATAGATCCCCGCAAAAGGAAAATGCCCAATTTCCTTCTCTATCATCGCTCCCATAAAGTACAAAATAATCATATTGTTGAACAAATGACTCGCATCCGCATGTAAAAACATGGCCCAGAGTATCCGGCCATATTCCCCCCGCGATACTATTTCAAACGCACTCAGACATCCTCTTCCATATAGCGTGTTTCCCGGCAGCTGGCATAAAAGGTATATCACTACATTGGCCGCCACCAGCATGACACTCATAAAGGGAAGCGTCCTCAGTTTACCAATATATCTACCCATAGAGATCCCTCTGCTTTTCTATATAGAAAACTGTACCACTCTTTGCCCCTGTTCGTCAACGAAAAAAGATGGAAAGTTTATGGATTTTCCCGCGAATAGGCCATGCATCTGATCAACCGCATAGGTCATAGACAAAGGTCTGGCTACATTTACTACAGACTCAGGGAACAGCATATCGGCATAGCCGCGCCCGAAAAAAAGAGACTACTTATGGATATTTTACGGTTATGTCCATATCAGCAAAAGGTATATTCTGCCTTGCCAAAACGAAGTTCATCGCCCTTTTCCAGACGGCGCTTCTCATAGGGCTGCATCCGCAGTCCGTTTTTAAAAGTTCCATTGGTAGAGTTTAAATCTTCCAGATAGATACGGCCCTCTTCTTCCAGGATTCTGGCGTGAATACGGCTGACAGAACGATCCTCCAGCACATAATCCACCTCCTCACGCTTCTTGCCTATCACAAAAGGCAGCTTTTCGATCTTCACTGCCAGTTCCCCGTTTTCCCTGTACAGTCCCCTCGTCCGTTCCCTCGATTGATCCTCCAGATAGACAGTCCTTCCATACTCTTCCTCCTCCTTTGCTTTGCAGGATTCCTCCTTTGCATAGGTTATCTCCTCACTCACAGCCTCCAATGTCTGCATTCCCACTTGCCGCTGTAATATCTCCTGATAGGATATGGCCTCCATCTTTTTTCGGCGGCTTCCCAGAAAAGAGAGGAGCCCCCTGCGTCTGTCTGCATATTCCTGTTCCCCTGCATCAGCTGCTTTCTGTAGGGGACCATATTCCGCCATAGATTGCGTTTCCGGCTTCTGCGTCAATACCCGCTCCCCCGTCTGCTCTGTCGCACATATTCTCTTTTTGCGCTTTTCCTTTTTCTCCAATTCCTTGAAACTGTCAAAAATCTGCCGGTTCAGGCAGCTGTCTCCTACGGTTGTATACTGCTCATACAGACCATATACAAACTCCACCAGTGCCTCATCCTCATAATCAATATGTTCTACCCAAAAGTCAAGTAAGCGCGCAAAGCCTGTATCTTTCTGGCAGTATGGTACATACATAAAATACAGGTTTTTTGTCTCCAGATCCTGGTATATATGCTCCGGATTCCAGATTATATTGCGCCCCTCTAAAAGGAAACGCCCCAGTTCCTGTTGCATTCTTTCCATTCCCCACAAGAAGTCCCGCATCCATTCTCTGCCCAGGTTTCTACCCCCGAACAGCTGCGCAATATTCTGCGTTGAGGTGATATCATAATACAAAAAGGCATCGCCATCCATGTACCGCAGACTACAAGGCAGTAGAAATCGGATGCCTCCCCGATTTAAAATGCAATACTGGTAGCGGTTCTCTTTGGGTTTTTCCGCCAAAGCCAGCCTCTCATAATTACAGTTCAGATTTCTCACAAATTCCGTTTCCAATTTATTGTTCTCTATTTCTTCTTTACCCATTTTTTCCTTTCCTGCGCGCTACAGACTTTGCCAAGACATGGCATAAGCTGAATCCTTACGAAAACGCGCATATTCCTGTAGAAGATAAACACAGAGATTTTTCTATCGCGCATCCGAAAACGCTTCACTCCGTCCCGACAGTAACTTCGCAAGCGCAATTCTGTCCCAATTATACAGCCAAAATGACATTTTCAGCTGATAAGGACCGCCTATATTGGTCAAACTGCCATATACAGGCATTTCATATTCCCCCACCGCCTCAACCAGAATCCGCTGTCCCTGTATGGCAAAATGCGGAGATGGCGGCTGAATCCACAGATAGGACTCCCTGTCCCAGGCCATTGTCAGTTCCTGTAAATATTGCAACTGCTGCTGTGGTGTTCCTGTGTGATTGCTGACCTTAACCATCATGGATGCCATATCCTGCTCCAGAATGCATCGGTCGTACTGCACAAAAAGGGTTATAATCAAAAACAGATAGACCCCCAACACCATCGGCAGGACAATCGCTGCTTCTACAGTAAAATAGCCGCTGTCCCCTGTTTGTCTTCGCATGTTAATCTCCATTCCGCCGCCTTCGGCTGGCGGCACAAATCGTAATGAGTGTTCTATTCTTTCACACTATCCGATTTCCCGTATCACATCCATTCCGTCCGTGTCATTACGCTTCATCGTATTATAGTATTTATTGATAAGTGCTCAAAATTAAATTTCGCAGCAGCACCACCACTACCCCCATCTCCAGAAAGGGCACAAAGGCTATACGGGTGCTCCTCCCTGCTTTTCCCAACACCAGCAACACTACACTGAGCAGAAAAATACCCAGCAGGGCCGTTCCCAGCGCCAGCAGGCAGCTTGCCAGTCCCATACTGTTTCCCATAATAATCAGTTCCCAGCCGTCTCCCCGCCCTACTTGCTCTCTGGTGACTCTGGCGAGTAAAAGAGTGATAAATCCCGGCAGTATTCCGACACCCAGTCCCACCCAGGATTGCATCCCCAGCAGGCTTTTTCCCATAGCCCAGCCACAGGAGATCAATACTCCCACCGCGAGAGACACCCGGGGTATACACTGCTGCCTGATGTCCGTTACACTGTGACAGGCCAATAAAACCGCAGTACACAGACATCCGGTCTGTTCCCACATATGCATTTCCTCCTCATTTCTTTCTGTTGTGCTCATGCCTCCGGTTAAAACATCATACAAAGTTATCTGTCATGCGGTATCAGTCATTCATTGATTGTGCTGACGCGATGCCGCGCAGCGGCTGCACGGGCGGTAAGGCATATTCTCCTGCCACAACACCGCATGGACACGCCGCATCAGAGAGGGGCAGCTTCTGACGCAATGATACCGATTGCCCTCCTGCGTCAGATATACCAGACTTTCATGTGGCTGATCCGCACACCGTCCGCAGGGTTGATACCGTTCACCGGTTTTGTTACGGAGCATCCACACAGTCTCAGCCTGCGCCTCACGGATGCTCAGTTTCAGATAGGAACAGTCCCCTCGGCTGTGCCACACCACCCCATCCTCTGTAACATACACATATGTGACCGGTTTTGTCCCGCCTTCCACGGCAAAGCCGGTCCAGGCCCGTCCATAATATCTGCTGACCATACGAAAATAGGGAAAAGGAAAACAAGTAATCTGGGGACACACCTGGTAAGTAAGAACAATATCAATACATTCATCCTCCTCCAGATATTCCGATGACAGATAGTTTATTCCCTGCTGCCCATAGGCCAGAGGAGAACTGTCCAGATAGTCTCCTCCCAGTATCCGCTCAAGCCTGCCATTGACATAAAGATAAGACACCGCCAGGTCAGTGACGGTACTTAAGACTTCACTGCGGGTACTGCCTTCAACGTTTTCCCCTGCTCCGTCCGGCTCTGTATCCGGGGTATGGAGCCTGCTTTCCGCCGCCCCATATACTGCCAGTTCCCGCCCCACCTGCCACAACGCATATTCCAGCCTGCCGTGCAGTCGCAACATCTCCATACAGCTACCCAGATGAAGGATAAAAAGAATCAGAAGCGGCACTACCACAGCTGCCTCCACAGTCATGCTTCCCCTGCTACTTTTCTTCTCTTTTCCGGCGCAGGAGATCAGCAGATATATCTTCTCTATAAATGGTAAAACACGAGAGTTGCATAAAAGGGAGTTGCACATGGGAGAAGGCACATAATATAGAAATTTATCTGATACATTCGACGTTTCCATCCATAGAGAAGACATATCCGCTCACCTCCTGTCCAAAGATCATCCGTTCCTCAATTCCGCTTTGCTGTAGCGTTTATACCGGAAATATGCCATACCAGAAAGGGCGCCCGGTAACCGCATTCGCACTATCAATAAGTTTTCTCTCTCCTGATCGTTACATTGTATCCATAACCGGATCGAACTACAGCCTCCGCCTCCAGCCTGTCTATACAACCGTCCATGCGAAAACAATCGTTGCCAGGTGTTTTGCGGATATCCATCTCCATCAGATCCATAAAACGCATGGTCAGAAGTTCCGGCGGCTGTACATACAAAAATATTCGCAGATAGTCCTCATAGGAAAGTCCTGTACCCTTTTCCCGCGCAGTATCCCTTTGCGGAGACCAGATGCCGGTCAGAGAATAATGCCAGTCGCCCTCCTCTTTCAGCAAATTAACTCTCCCACCGGCAAACAATGTTCTCACATCGTACAGGCTTTCCAGATAAGCCCATGCCAGAATCAGAGCTGTCTCAAACACCGGCTGTAGTTCCGGCTGCGCAATAACGCCGGACAAAGCTGCTGCCAAAACTTCCACCTGGGCTCTTTTACCCTCATCCTGAAGCAAATATATCACATTGGCCGCCCCCCGGACGCCAAGGAGCAGATTGGCCGTATGGCGCAGATTGACTATGTCCGCGCCATTGCCACACAGCAGATACTCCACCTGGTATTGCAGCAGGCTGTCCTCTCTGATTTTTCCGTATCTGCCCGCATAATTCAAAAAATATTCCAACAGCAGGATATTATCCGTCAGGCCCAGCCGCTCTCCGCTGGGATAATTGCCATAATTGACTTCTCCCCTGGCAGATCTGCCGCTGATATACTGGTCTGTACCGGTGGCTGCCTCCGACAGCTGTGATATATCCTCCACCACCCATTTAAGAATACCCTCCCGCCGCAATGCCTGCACGGCTTCTGTGGGGTCCGGAATTTCGACCTTAATCCACTCCTCTTCCCCCAGGGGCCGATCTGCCTCCTCATAACGCCGCAGTTCCGCACTTACACGGTCCATCTGGTCTTCTATGTCCTCCGCTAAAAGTCCTTGTCCGTCGACTGTCTCCATCCATTCCAGCAGCTTTTCCACCACTTCCAGTCCCACGCGGCTTCGCATACATTCTGCCGCCCGGCGTTGAAACACCCTTCCTCCGTCATCTGTCGCCAGTGCTACCTTCAGAATTTGAACGTCCTGTATCTCCATTCCCAGCAGGTCGCGATAGAGAAAGGGCAGGACACTACAGTCTTCACTGGAAAGATTACGCGTCAGATAGTTCGTCAGATGCTGCTCAGTAATATGGTAAGACGGGTAGTCTGTCCCGTAAGAAGTATCCACCATAAACAAGCCATAGCGCTCCAATAACATCCGATGGTATTCCGCCAGCACGCTGTCCAGCCCAATGTCCATCACACACTCTGTCTCAAAGGCAATCGTATGCCTCCTTACCCCCTCTGTCAGCGCCAGGCACAGAGAGATCATCACCGTCAAAGTCAGCGCTGCATACACGGTCAGATATCCCTGGAATCTTCCGGCTTCCCGGCCTTTTCTCCGCACATTCATCATTGTGTCCTCAAACTTTGTTGGCCTGTTTTGTTATTTTGGAAAAAATGGATTCCACCAGTTCCGTGATTTGAGCTTTGAATATGATTACAATTCCCACCAGTACTACTATGATCAGGATGACTTCCACCGTTCCCATGCCGACATTGTCTTCCGTCATAAAATACTTCCAGCCAATCAGCTTTCCATCCAACCAGTTACGTACTTTTTTCCACACTTTCATATGATTTTCTCCTTGTTCTAAAGTTAAAATTTCGCATCCGCCCTCCCAGTTCCTCTCTTGGGGAAAAGTACTGTCCGCAGGGCAGACAGCACTTTTTCGGCACTGTACAGGCATCTGCGCTTTACAGTTACATTAAAGTCCAAAACCCTGAAATGCCGGAACCATGACCAGCACCATCACTATAGCCATCATCAGAATCATGGGTGCCAGCAGCTTGGTGCCTGCTTCTTCTCCCTTCTTCCTGCGCAGATTCAGATCTTCCTGCAATGCCCTGTCCCCCTCTTCCCCCAGACGGGTAAGCAAAGCCGCGTTTCCCTTTTTCAGATTCTGCGTCAACATGGTACTTAGCCTGGCGCAATCCGGCAAACCGGTGCGGGCCCCCCACAGTTCATAAGTCTGCCCCTCCGAGACACCTGCCTGTAGCCGGTTGCAGGCATACAGCATCTCCTCATATAGAGGCTGTGCTTCCCCTCTATGTCGGGTATGATAGTCTTGGGCAATTTTCTGGAAAGCTCCCCGAATCGTCATACCCGCCCCCAGATACAGAATAAACTTGTTCAGTACAGCCGGGTAACTCTCCTTCATCTGCTCCCGCCGCCGCAAAACCTGTCGGTGCAAATCCCTGTCCTTTAGCAGGAATACTGCGGCTGCCGTAATCACAGTCATCAGCATCAACAGTAGGCTATGATCCTCCCTGACCTCCCGCCATACCAGTCTTCCTTCCTTTAGTTTTTCGGGCAAAGGGATTCTGTCCCTGTGGCTGGTGCACTCCTCCACAAGACCATAGGCCTCCAGTGCCTGCTCCGCCAGCGCTTCGGCTTCCCCCACCGGTCTTGGCACCACCAGAAGTTCCAGTTCTTCCTCCCAGCAAAAGTCCTGATACCTGCTCTCCACGATCAGCGTCACCGGAACCGCCGACTGAGCGGCACGGACCGCGCCGCTTCTGCCCAACACTTCATAGTCACTGCTCTGCCAGCTGGTTGTAAAGGGATATCCCTCCAGTTCCTCCGCAGGCGTCAGAGGCATAAATACCTCTTGCCAGGAAGGATTGTCCCCCAGAGTCTCCGTTTTCCATGCCTCCCAAAATTCTCCGTACAGCTTCCGGGCTTCCTGCCAGGTCATCATGCGCTCCGGCACCGTCACTGTGAGTTCCCCCAATTTCTCTCCCTCCAGCCAGGCCCGCAGTTTCACCCGTCTCTCTCCCTGCCCCGGAAAGGGACGCAACAATTCCCCCGCTCCGGTCAGACTGCCATCCATACTCGCTTTGACATGAACCATTACACCCAGCAAAGTGCCCACACACAGTACCAGCAACAACAACTGTAGTTTTTGTATGTAGTAGTCTCCCTGCAAAAGCAGACTTGATTGACCGGGATACAGACTTTCCAGGTCTTGCTGCACATGATGAGCGTTCAGCAGGGGTATCCTGTGGATGCAGCCCTTTTTGTACAGAAATACAGATACCTTTCTCAGAAGATTTCCCTCCTCCCGCCGGGACAAAAAAAACAGCAGTGCCAAGCCCGTTCCAAGGGCTATACCAATCATATACATAAGCTCATTCCTCCCCAAAAGCCTTGTCAAAAATTCGCTCCGCCAGGAAGTATGCCGCAAGATAAACTGCCATACATCCGGTCATCAGCGCTACACCCGCCGGATTTCCGTACAGCACATCAAAATACCCGGGATTGCTGACTTCCACATACCAGACGATCAAAAAGGGCATGACATTCATCACACGCTGCTCCAGTTTTCGGGCGGACAGCAAAGTCTCTGTCTCCTCTTCCACCGCCAGCCTGCGGCTGATGGACCTGGTGGCGGCGTCAATTATTACCGGTATGCTTCCGCCGTTTCGCTTGGCAATGGCAAATACCTCCGCAAACTCCTGTATTTCCTCCAGGGTACTGCGCTGTCCCATCTCTGTCAGCAATACCTCCAGCGTAACATTGTTATAAAGTCCCTGACGCAGCTGTTGTAGTTCCATCTCCATGGCGCTTCCCTCTCCGAACATACTCCGAATGTCGGCCATACTGTCCAAAAACGCATTTTCAACTGAGTATCCGGCTCTCATGGAAGCAGCCACCGCTTGGATACACTCTTTAAACTGAATCAGCATCTGGCGGTTTCTCTGGCGGCGGCGACGGTGTCTGCTCCTTTTCAGATACAGCCATCCCACCAGGAACATGGGCGGCAGCGCCCACACGCTTCTGTAGAAGAAAAACGCGAACCCCCCTGTGACCAGCAATCCCTTCCCCAGATCCCCCAAAGATTCCCCATAGGAAGTACCCGGGCTGAAACTACAAACCTGCCGTCTGAATTTTTTGAACACGAAACAGTTCCCCCTTTCTCACCAGAGAGCCCTGCACCCGGCCTTCAAGGCTCTCCCCTTTCTCTTCAAACAGATATAAGGGGTTTAATCGGATTTTTCCCCTGTCGCAATCCACCAGTTCCGATACCTCCAGAACTTTCCGGCTCCCATCCCGCAGACGCCCCAGATGCACAATGATATCCATGCCGGATACAATCTGTTTCCTGATCGCTTCCAGCGGAATGTCCATCCCCATGAGAATCATGTTTTCCAGCCGAGTCAGCATATCCTTGGCACTATTGGCATGGCCAGTGGACATGGAGCCGTCATGCCCCGTGTTCAAACACTGCATCATATCCACCGCCTCTGCCCCTCGCACCTCCCCCACTATGATCCGATCCGGTCTCATGCGCAGACTGGTTCGAATGAGATCACGAATGGTTATCTCCCGGCACCCCTCCACATTACTGTTGCGGGTCTCCAGCCGCACCAGGTTGCGCAGGCCCTGAAGCTGTAACTCCGCACTGTCTTCAATGGTAATCACCCGCTCGCAGGACGGAATATATCCGGACAGCACATTGAGAAACGTAGTCTTTCCGCTGCCGGTACCGCCGCTGATAAAAATATTGTATCCGGCCCGCACCAGCATCTGTAAAAACTCTGCGGCCTCACGGGTAAGAGATTCCCTGTGAATTAATTCCTCCATGGTAATCGGGGTATTGGGAAAACGACGAATGGTGACGATGGGACCATTTAAGGCGACGGGGTTCATGACGATATTCACTCTGGCGCCATTTGACAATCTGGCGTCAACAATGGGGGATGCCTCATTTACGACTCTGTTGCAGCCTGCTACAATCTGTTGGATTACATTCTGCAACTTTTCTTCCGAATCAAATACCAGATCCAGCAGCTGCATATGTCCGGCGCGCTCAACAAATATGCTGCCGGGACCGTTAATCATTATTTCCGTTATTTCCGGGTCTTCTATAAGGCTCTGTAGTATGTCCAGTCTTCTCAGGGAGTAGAAAAGTTCCGTCCGAAGGCGATGACTCTCGCCCACAGGCAACAGCCTCAGCAGCTGCTCCTCCAACAATACCTCGTCGATGATTTCCATGACTTCCTCGTCCGACTGTTCTCTTCCATAATCCAGTTGCTCCAGTACCCTGCCGCGCAGTTCCTGTTTTAACTCTCCGTAATCTTTCACAGTCTGTTTCTGCCGTCCTTTCCGCATTGTATCCGGCCACATCTCCGTAGCCCTCTCTCCATTAACCCAGGCCGACGCCCAGGCTCTCCTCTTCCTCAATCAAATCTCTGACATACTCCGCCAGATCTCCCCTGGTAAACTGCTCAATCAGGTCCGGCAGGCGTCGAAACAGGGGCAGATGACACTTTCTGGTCTTATCCTTCACATCATCGTATTCGTACAGCGACAATATCTGTTCATACTGGTCAATTTTGCATCTGGCCACGGGATCTTCCTTTACCAACATGTAGACCTTACTGCATCTCCTCAAAATTTCCAGAAGTCCCTGCATATTTTCGGACAGGTCTAGAATGATATATTCATATTCACCGCTCTCGCCGATCCTCCACAGCAGTTGTTGCCATTCCTGAGCGGTAATATAGATCAGATTATGCCCCATATACGCCGGAGCGATATAATCCAGCTGTCCCTTTTTCTGCGCAAGAACTTTCATTCGAAGAACAAATTTGTTCTGGTCCGCTTTCATGTAATACAAAAGCGTGGCCAAATCCCTGCCCTTCTCTCCGGGCAACAATTCCGGCATCCCGGCATAGTGTTCAAAATTCAAATACAGCGTCCTGTGCTTTTCCGCCAGCAGCTGGCCGTAAGTCAGTGCAAAGGAAGTTTGCAGACATCGGCGGACAGGCGAATACATTCCCACAATCCGGGTTTTCTGTCCGGTACTCAGCCGGGGATAAAAGTCTTCCTCTTTCTCCATGTATGTCTCCAGCAGTTCTTTCAGTACATTTTCCGCAGGCTGATATTTGTCCACATTTTTCAGTGATGACCACTTGACCAGACCGCTTTCATTCAGCAGCACTATAGCCCCTGCCTCCACCGGCAGCTGAGGGACATATACCGATTCAGCTACCAGCAACAGATCGATCTCACCCTGCTTATCGCCGTCCGCCAGCTGTGAAATCCCGGTATAGACTTCGACCTCCCAGGGAAAATCCTTATAACTCTGCAAATAGGCGGACAGCTGCCCCGCATAGTCCTCCTCCGGATCGCAGAGCGCCAATATTTTATGCTCCAAAAACACCTCTCCTTTCTCTTTGCCCTCTTTGGCGGGCTTTGTACATCCTGCATGAAATCGTGGTAAAATCTTGTGAGTCACAAATTAGCAATAACATGATGTTCAGATGATAAGAGACTTGAGTCGCCTCTTGTTGAAATGCATTATAGCCGCTATTTTTGCAAATGTCCATAGCAAAAACAAAGAAAAATTATTTTTGTGAAAAACCTACAACAAATGGAAAGCCTGAAGGCCGTAAAGTGCCGCCAGGCCAGGAAATCCCAGCACTGAGCATGTCAAAACCGTGGCAGGATTGATCCCCACCAACGTCGGATATCCCTGCGCCGCCACCGCCAGATTGATAAAATAGATTGCCACGGCCCCAAGAACTCCCCGCACCAGAAGATTCATCAGCCACTCAAGCTGACGCCGCCAGGCCAGCGCCAGCAACACCAGCACACAGACTCCCATAATCACCAAAACATTTGTCTGGCCCATTTGATCCTCTCCCGTTCCCTTATTCCGGACTCTCTTTTATATCATAGTATGAAAAAATTGGAAAAAAAGACCAGCAAAATGAACTTGCTGGAATATTTTAGAAATACCGGGCCTATACTTATACCAACCAAATTTTGTCAGTTGAAAATGGAGAGCGCTATGAAAACCTATTATAGTCAGAGCTTTTATACTCCCGAAAACATGGATGTACACTTTTCCGTCCCCTCATTGCGGGAGGATCTGGAAAAAACCCGCACTGCGCTGGAGATTGCGTATGCGGGCTTCGATAACGCAGTCGACCCTGACATGGTCGACTGCTATATCTATGAAATTAACGCGCTTTTAAAGCGATACAAGCATCTGTCGGCGCTCTCCGAGGAAGAATACGCAGCCGCTGCGGATACCGCCCCCGTAGGACACCGAAAAGGACTATACGAGCATTCCCCGATTCGCGCTCTGGTCAGCCATGTTCTCAGTTAGCGTATTTTTACCGTAAGTCAGGCCCGCATATACGGTCTGCGTGTTACGCATCACAGGACCAGCCGTATTCTGCGGAGCAATCTGCCTGTACGCGTCCCGCAGCGGCGTGATGATGCCTTCCACCTCCCGCAGCAGTTCCGCATGTCGACGTATCTGGGCCTGCGCCAGCCGCCGAATACAGTACATGTACAGTTTTCGCAGGGAAAGGGCGGGTTCATACTCCAGATGCAGGGAATGTGTCAATTCGCTGATACATTTCCCTGCACCGCGCACATTCTGCTGATACGCGCCGAAATCTCCCTTCTCCGCCAGTTCAGAGGCATCCGCCAGATATTGCAGCGTCATATCATACAAAATCACGACCATCTCCGTAGGGTTGGCCTGAGAAATTCGAAACGTAAACTGTTGTTTGATCTCCGAAGTCATAAACATCCATACCTTTCTGGCTATCGTCCACCCCTGTTCGGCAGGACCGTTTCTGCCCTCCCGTGTTCCCCGACGCTGTCCGTTTTTGTATTGTCCTTTACTGTAACAGCTGCAATACCTGAGAGGGTCTCTCATTGGCCTGCGCCAACATGGAAGTACCCGCCTGGGTCAACACCTGGTTAGTGGCATACTGGGTCATCTCCTCCGCCATATCTACATCCATGAGCCGGGAATAGGCGGCTGTCATGCTTTCCTCCGATACATCCAGGCTGTTCACTGTAGATTCCAGACGGTTTTGGTAGGCCCCCAGTTTGCCTCTGACGCCGGACACAAAGCCAATGGCTCCGTCCATCCGCGCCAGAGCATCCTGCGCCCCTTTCTGAGTGCTCACATCAATGTTTTCAATGCCCATGTTGCGCAGAGAAACGGGGGGAATCTCCACTGCCAACACCTGCCCTTCATTGGCGCCGATTTGCAGCCGCATAGGCCCTATATCCGTGACCTCCACCTTCATATTCGTAACCGTGCCATCAGGCGCGTCATTCAGGTCAAGCTGTAATTCAAATCCGTTGCTGCCCTTGATCGTCACAAAACCACTCTGGGCAACTGTATCATTCACCCCATCGGGAACCGCCGTCACTCCGGCAGGAAATTCCCCTCCCAGAGTAATTGCCGTCAATGTCTTATTACCTGTGGGGTTGCCGTCGGCATCCAGTTCATCCGCAAACGTAATGGAATCTATTGTATAGGTTCCCGCAGGAGTTTTCTCACCGAAGGAACTGACTTTAATATAATCATCATCTGTATATCCCTTCACGTTAAAGGTGCCGTCCAACAGATTCTGTCCATTGAACTGGGTAGTGTCCTTCACGCGCTCGATCTCCTCCTTAAGCTGCGCGACCTCCTCCTGTATAAGTTCCCTGTCTCCGTCGGTGGTGGTGCCTGTGGCGGCCTTTACTGTAAGCTCGTTGATTCGCTGTAGCATGGCGCTGACCTCGGTCATGGCGCCATCCGCCACATTGATAATGGATATGCCGTCGCCCGCATTGTCATTGGCTGTTTCCAGGCCCTTGAGTTGAGCGTTCATCCGCTTTGCCATGGCCAGCCCTGCGGGATTGTCTTTGGCATGATTGATCTTCAATCCAGTGGAAAGCCTCTCCAAAGACGCGGACAGAGCATTGTCGTTGTTCGCCAGAGCATTGTTTGTAAGCATTGCCGATACATTGTAATTGATTCTCATTTAATTCCTCCTGACCCGGCCCAGCCGGTAAATGTCATTTTCTAAGCGCATTTTATGCGCTTCATCCCCGTTTTACAAATTTCCCCTCATCTGTCTCTCCACATCTCTGACCGTCTGTAAAAAGGCTTTGGCTGTGGCATACAGGCTTTCCTGCCGCGCCGCCTCTTTCGTCTCATTTCTGTCCCAGGACATGGCCATTTTCCCTGACGCGTCGTGTATGTATTCCACCTGGCCAGGAAGCAACTCTTCCGGCAGATAACTACCAAATATATCGGACGAACGGCGCAGATTCATTACCGCTTCCCCGTGATTTCCCACAAAGCAACCGTTTACGGTTCCCTCTTTGACCTGAAATTCTCCCTTAAGACCTCCCATGCATTCACTGGTCAGTTCAATGCGTACAATCCCCTTTTCCTCACCGTGACAAATCTGTAAGTGTATAGCTGCCACTTCCCCATCCAGTTCCATAGGGAAATAGTATTCCTCGGACTGAGACAGACTGCCCATAAAACGGAACTGCCTGGTCATCAGCCGCAGAGACCGCACATCCACCAGACTATCCGTCTCCTCCTGAATCTCGCGATGCGTCTGTTCTTCCTGATCCGCCACTGTCTCCTGATAAGCTCTCTGAAATTCCTCTGGCTTATGCAGACGCTGCCACAGTTGAGAAGGCTTCTCCCTGTCCCTGCTGCCCGCGTTCCAGCGTCCCATCAGCTTTTGAATCTCTTCCTCCATGCTCTGGGCAGTCAGCACATTGGTCACCGCAGGCGCTTCCTGGGCGCGATCCAATTCCTTGTAGACATCCTGGGAAGCTGCCGCAGCTCTGGCCATCTCCTGCCTTGTCTCCGCGCTGTCCCAGTCCGTCCCCTGACCGTCATTTTGCCCCGTGGCATCCGGCGATTGGCCATTCTCCCGCGCCAAGGCATCTGTCGGTTGTCCATTCCCCTGTACTGCAGCATTCCGGGAGGTGTCGCCTCCCCGCTGCGCGGAATCCGGTGACGTACTCGGGGCAGTCGCCATCAGCCCTTCCTGACTGACCGCCTCCTGTAGCACCCGGTTCCACTCCCGGGTATATCCGAGATTAATCTGTTCGTCAATACGCATTCCTCTGTCCTGTAGACGGCTCAGGGCTCCCACCGCATCGTCCACCAGCGTATTCATATGTCCAGCCCGGCGGCTTCTCACCGCCGACAACAATGCGGAGAAATTCAGCTCCGCTCCGGTGTTCACAATGCTGCCGATGGCCGCGTCATCTCCCTTCTCAATCTGGCGCAGCAGCCGATAACAGCCGATAAACGCGCTCTTCTCCTCAGGGGTGATATCCCCCTTTTTCTCCATTTTATACAAGAAACGGCTGTACCGCTCCGTCTCCTCCCGTGCCTCCTGCCCCTGGTCCTGTCCCTCAAAATACGCCTGTAGCTGGGGCAGACTCTGCCGCAGCGGGTTTACACCGTCCCGAATCATGCGCAGCACCGCCGCCGGGGTCATTCTTCCGGTGACCTCCTCCACAGTGGCGCAAGCCGCTTTGATCTCCTCCACATGCTCCGGCGTGATTTCCATCCGGTTATACCCCAGCACTCTCACGGCCCGGCGGTTCTCCTCCGTAGGCTCATAGCCCAAATCCCGCAGGATTTCATCCACATTGGCAAAAGCCTTGCGTATGCTGTCTCCCAGATCGGTTCTCGGCTCGGTCCGGACAGCCTCATAGCGTTGCCCTGCCCTTTCATATTCCGCCTGTAGTTCTTTGCCTGTACGATGAAACGCTTCCAGACTCTGGTCCTGTGCCTCCCCGCTCCCGGGCGCTCCGCCGCGCAGCCTCTCCTGCCAGCGTCCCACGGTATCCACCGGCAGCCCCGGCAGTTCCTCCGCCACCTGCCAGGCATCTTCCAACAGCCGATAGCGTTCCACCGCCTCCTGATCCGTATACTTTGTCTCCGGGAAAAACTCTCTGGCCAGCTCCTGCTGGGCCTGCTTAAGCGCCTCGATGGTCTCTTCAATGGGTCTGGTATCAATGGAAAACCCGCTCTCCAGAAGTTTTACATTGGTCTCCACCGTCATGCGCAACCGGATCTCCTCCAGCAGTCTGTGGTCGCCAATACGCTGCCGGGCATCGCTGCTCCGGTAATAAACCATCAGGTCATACGCTTTCTGCCGGATTGATCTGGTGTCCGCCAGATTTCCTTCCAGGGCCTCCCGTCCGTCGGCAATGGCAGCGGCAGCAGCCCTGGTCACCTGCTCATCCGTAAGCGGAAAAGATACTCCCCGGATTTCCATGGCCCTCCGCAGACTCTCCCGATCCACTAAAAGTCCCCTTTGCACCAGCCACTTTGCAGCCTCCCGCTCCTGCTCTGTGCCCTCACAGCCCAGAGAACCCAAAAGCCTGTCGATCTCCCGGGAATCAAGATTCTCATCGCCCGCCGGGGTCCCCTTCCCGTCCTGAGACTGCCCCACAATATTACGGGTCATATAGCCCCTGACCTCCGAGTCAAAATACTCCGCCTGTCGCTCCTGCTCCACAACACAGCCACTGGCCGCTCCCAGATAATAATCCCTGATTGTGGCTTCCATGCCGCTGGCGACCATATAATAATAGTCTCCTTCCTCTGGCGCTTCAAGGCCGTGAGCCAGGTCCAGCGCCTGCATAACCTTATCCACGTTCTCCACGGACAGGGGAATATCCACAGCCGCGAAACTCTCCTGTAACGCCCGGGCCAGCCCCCGGTCTCCCACTGCCTCTGCCAGAGTATCCATATCCAGCGTGTCCGTATATCCCGCCACATGACAGCCTGCTTTCACCAGTTCGGCCTTAATCCTGTCAAGTATGGTCACTGCGTCCTGCGGGTCCATCTCCCGGGGATCATACCCCTTCTCCGCCATCCTGGCGTAATCTTCATCGGACATGGTATGTGACATTACCGTCATCTGATTCTGCACGATCTGCACATCCGCCGCCCCGGCCTGCGCCTGTATTTCCGCCAGATTTTTCCCTGCGGCAGCCCGGCCCCTCTGTTTCTGCTTCCAGCGGCTTCCCAACGCGTTGCCCGGATGCACACTGTCTCTGCCATCCACATAAGCCCCGTATCCACGACCGGTTCTCCCGGCCTGCGGCCTCGGGGTGTGGCGCGGTAATTCCCGGGAACCGTTTGTCTGAACTGTCTGCTCAAAATTTATCTTCATAAGCGTCCCTTTCCCTGTATGTTTGACTGAACACACATACAAATTTCACAAAAAACAGGTGAGCGCACAGGCACTCACCTATTATTTCGGTCAATTTTCCGTTTTCTTTACAGTCGCGTCAGAACTGATATACCACGGCTGTATAGGGGGGCAGGTCAAAGGAGACGGAATAGTCGTGGTAATGGCAGGGCTCTTCCACTGCTGCCAGTTCCTCCGGAACCGCGTTTCCGTTGCCGCCATAGCAGGTGTCATCGCTGTTTAAAACCAGCTTGTACTTCTTTTTCTTCGGCACAGGCACCACATAATCCTCCCAGCGCATGGGCGTCATGTTCATTACAAACAGAAGATTGTTGCGACCGCTTTCGGACTTTCTCACAAAGGAATAGGTGCTCTTATCCGCATCGTCCGCGTTCATCCACTCAAAACCCTTCCAGGAATTATCGTTCTCATACATGCAGGGATACTTACGATACAACTCCAGCAAATCCCGCACATAATTGTGCATGCCCAGATTATTTTTTTCCTGTAGCAGAAACCAGTCCAGTTCCCGCTCCTCGCTCCACTCTCTCTCCTGCCCGAAGTCCTGTCCCATAAACAGCAGCTTCTTACCGCAGTGGCCAAACATATAAGTATACCCCACCCGCAAATTGGCATATTTGTCCACCTGGTAGCCGGGCATCTTGTTTACCATGGAACATTTCAGGTGTACCACCTCGTCGTGAGACAGGGGAAGTATATAGTTCTCGCTCTCATTGTAACTCATGGCAAATGACATGGCGTAGTGATTGCCTTTGCGGTACAGCGGGTCCAGCTTCATATATTCGCAGAAATCATGCATCCAGCCCATATTCCATTTGAAAGTAAAACCCAGGCCCTCCCCGCCGATCTCACTTGTCACATTCGGCCAGGCCGTAGACTCCTCCGCAATGGTCATAAATCCCGGATAGGTTCCCCGGATCACGGAATTAAGATGTCTGAAAAATTCTATGGCCTCCAGATTCTTATTTCCCCCGAACTTGTTGGGCAGCCACTGGCCGTCCTTTTTGCCATAGTCCAGATACAGCATGGATGCCACAGCGTCCACACGGATTCCGTCCACATGGAATTCTTTCAGCCAGAACAGCGCATTGGCAATCAGGAAGTTCTTGATCTCGGTCTTGCCATAGTTAAAAATCTTGGTGCCCCAGTCCGGGTGTTCCCCCAGCCGGGGGTCGGGATGCTCAAAGATGCACTGGCCGTCAAAACAGCCCAATCCATGGGCATCCATGGCAAAATGGGCCGGCACCCAGTCCAGGATCACGCCAATCTTGTTCTTATGCAGCTTGTTTATCAGATACATAAAATCCTTGGGGGTTCCGTAACGGGATGTGGGCGCATAGTAACCTGTCACCTGGTAGCCCCAGGAACCGTCAAAGGGATGCTCCGCAATCCCCATCAGTTCAATATGCGTGTAGCGCATTTCTTTCAGGTATTCCACAATACGGTCCGCAAACTCCCTATAGTTATAAAAGCCCTCCTTGGTGCCGTCCGGGTGTTTCATAAAAGAGCCCACATGACATTCATATACTGCCAGCGGCTGTTTCTGCACATCCTTCTTATCCCGCTCCTCCAGCCACTTCCCGTCCTCCCACGCAAATCCGGAGAGATCTGTCACTCTGGAAGCCGTACCAGGACGGTACTCCGCGTAATTGGCAAAAGGATCTGCCTTGTAAAGTTTCTGACCGTCCTGGGTGGTAATCAGGAATTTATACATACAGCCTTCCTGCACACCGGGCACAAACAGCTTATGGATTCCACCGGGGCCCAGCTTTTCCATAGGATGACTTTCCTCATTCCATCCGTTAAATTCTCCAATCACATGGACACTGGCCGCGTTGGGCGCCCACACGCCGAAAAATACGCCCTCCTCGCCGTTCTCCCCGGACAGGTGAGCCCCCAGTTTTTTGTAGATATCATAATGTGTCCCCTGCGCGAACAGGTACTGGTCTGCCTCGGAGATAAATACGGTTTCCTCCCGTTTCTCCGTCTCCTGTACCTTTTCCCCCTGTCTCTTTTGTGCGTCTTCTCCAGGCATTTTTACTTTTGCCTTTGCCATATCCCTACCTCCCGTTCGTCAGTATATATTCATTAATATATAAAGTCGTTCTCCCGCAGAATGATCATATCCTCCTCGTCATAGCGCTTGGCCAGCAATATGTCCACAAAGTGCCCCAGGGATTTGCGGTTCGCGTGTCGGATTGCCTCATCCATAATTCCCTTCACATCCAGAATTGTCACGGCATGGCTGCTGGTCTGTTGCTCCGCGATCCTCGTGTGCAGCGCCAGGATGCCCAGTTCGTCAATGGAATATTCCTTCTCTCTGGCATATTTTTTGCCAAAAGTGACCAGGGCATCATTGCTCAGAGCCTCCATATCCATTCTGGCATTAAAGCATTCCGCCAATTTGGTGTAGACATCCAGAAATTTATTCATGGCCTTACGGGTATCCTCCATAATAACAATGAGGCCATATTTCTCCTGCTGCAATGCTTTGTAGAGGGCGTCCACCGTGTCTTTGTGCATATGAGACGCTTTCTGTATGATCAGAGCGCCGTTGGCCAGACCGTCGAGAGTCTTTACAAGGTCCCGCTGATTCAGGGATTTCCCGGATATTTTTGCGGTCTTACCGGAGAAATTGCTATCCGTCATCCGCACTTCCCGAATCATGTTTTTGGCCAAAGTCAGCGTGTCCATACCCTCATCACCGGTTATCACCACATTGCCGGTATACGAGGCCATGCTGATGGAATCAATAGCGTTTATCAGCTTTTCCCTGGAGGACTTGCTCTGGATAAAGGCGCCGAAAAGTTCCTTTTCTTCCCTGGTCAGCGCGCGCAGCCTGGGCGTTTCTCTTGACGGCCGGGCTTCCTTAGCCTCGTCGGCGGATGCCGTTTCATCTGATGAAGAGTCCCCCCTGGATTCTTTCATGGATGTATTATCCGGGGATTTCTTGCTGTAGGATTCTTTTTCCGAGGAATCCTGTTCCTTCAAATCTTCTCCACATAATTCGTTTACGGTTTCCTCCGCCGCCTCTCCTACGGGCTCTTCACCGTAAAATTCTTCTACCGGTTCTTCCAGCCGGTCTCCAAATAATTCGGCGTCAGTCCCTTCAGCAGACTCCTCGTCTTCGTAAAATTCTTCCTCCTCAGCGGTAAATTCTTCGTCATAAAACTCTCCCACGGGCTCCTCGCCAACGGACTCTTCCTCAAAAAATTCCTCTGTGGCTTCCTCCGTAGCCACAGGTACTTCTCCGTCGGCCCCTTCTTCATAAAATATCTCCGCAGGATCCTCTACAACTGGTTCCTCTTCGTAAAATTCCGCCTCTTCGCCTGTCAGTTCCTCCTCATAATACCTCTCGGAAGATTCCCTTACAGCCTGCTCCTCTTCACTGAATTCTTCCTCCGCTGTTTCATCCGCGATTACTTCATTCTCTTCCGCCGCAGTCTCTTGGGCAACAGCTCCTTCGCCGGAAAATCTCTCCGCTTCGGCCAGAATATCCTCCGGCTCCGCCCCCTGTTCCAGCTTTTCCAAAAGTCCGTCCCGAATAGACTTCTCAAAGGCGGTGAACATAGGCCCCGTCTGCCGCAATACCTTTTGATGAAGCGCCTCTCTGCGTCTCTTCTCATTGCTGCGCTTCATGCGCTCCCACTCGGCCAGTATATCTTCTATGCGCATCTGTCCGGTGATCTGTTTTTCCACCGTTTCCGACTCGGGAACCACCAGACTGATCTGTCCATCCGACTCCATGGACAACACTCCCGCCATCTCTCTGGGAGGCTCTATTCCCAGATTCTGCTGCCGCAGCTGCTCCATGACCAGAGCCGCCGTCTGATCTACCGGCTCCGCAGACGCTTCCTCTTTTAGAGGCGCGTTCTCTTTGACGCGCTCCGTCTCCTCTGGAATGGTCGCCTCTGTCACAGGCAATTCTTCCTCTCCGGCCCCTGTTCTCACCACCGGGATTTCCTCTGTATAGATCTCCTCCTCTGTCAATATCTCCCCGGGTTCCGGGGCTGTCTCCGAAAGATTTATGTCCCCCATCTCGCCTGTGGCGCCAAAGAAAACCTCCGTCTCCACCTGCTCTTCCGCCGCCTCATACATGACGCCGCCCGCAGTTTTAAACTGTTGGCTCCCGGTCCCATCCGCCTCCGTCATGGGTTCTATAAAGCCGGAGGTATCCGCATCCTGGGGTTCCTCTTCCTCCAGCACCTCCCGCAGACCTTCCGCCAACTCCTTTTGCAGATTAATGGTGTTATATTTTCCCACATCCATGGTCTTAACCTGGATCTCTATCTCCTCCGAAGGGATACGAATCGTTGGCGCGTGCAGCACATCCGCAGGCTGTACTGCGGACTGGGCTTCCTCCGCCATCCCCTGTTCCTCCGTCTCCGCCACATATGGATTCTCCGGATCGTACTCCTGCTCTTCGGCCTCCTGGCCGGCAGTTTCCCCGTCCTCATAGTACGGCTCCCCATCCTCATACACCGGTTCGGGCTGAAAGCGGCTGTCATATTTTCCCTGCTGCTCGTCAGAGAGAGGCTGGTGAAGCATCTTGAGTTCCATGGCTTTCACCACATATTTTCCCTCTCCAAACCACAGAATCAGCTCGTCGCACTCTTCTATACATTTGGTAGCCAGTCCCACTCTGTGATACAAATAGGCCAGTTCATAGGCCCATTTCTCCCGGTAATCCTTTGCCTTCAGTTCCTCCAGCACCGCAATGCGCTCCTCCAGGCTCACATCCTGGGCCTGGTACAGCTTGTACTGCAAAATGTAGCGCCCCGTATCCTTGGGGGCGATCTGCACAAATTCCTTGTAGTACTCTATAGCCATCACATAATCTTCTATCTTGATAGACAATTCGCACAGGGAATACACAATGGTGCGCCCTCCGGGATGACGGTCGTAAGCCAGCAGCAATATGTCCCGACTGTCCTCATATCTGCGGTTGATTTTATACAGATCACTGATAGTACACAGCATCATTACGCTCTTGACCCGCCGCCAGTCTATGCTGTCCGCAATCTCCGCCGCCTGCTGGTATTCTCCCTGGGCTATCAACGCCTTTATCTCATCCGATTTTATCTTATACTCATTTTTATCCAAAGTTTCCTCTTTCCCGCACCCCTGGGTCCTGCCATTATCAGTTCCCACCGGTCTGCGATCCTGCACCGGTCCGTATCTGAAAGTCCACGTGCAAAGCATACGATCGGCCCATGTTCCGCCGTTTCTCTGCATGGTAAACAGTTATAATAAGTGTATCACAGTGCGTGAAGTATGTCAAAAATAAATGTGGAAAAAAAAGAGAAAAAATACAAGATGTTGTGCCGGGCCCAGGCCGGGCCCGACTAGATATCGTTTATAAAGCAAATACGGTTTTACCTCCCTGTCTCGTCCAGATACAGCTGCACCCGGCTCTGTATGACGCCGCAGGTTTCCTCCAATGATTTGTCACCTTCGAAATAGTACTGCGCCTCCTCCAGAATCATATTCCGGATGGTCATATTCTCCAGGGTATCCGGCCTCACATGCTCCATCATGGCAAGCTGTTTGTCCCGCTGCTGCCGCGTCATGGCCGGATACCAGTCAACACCTTCCTCAAGACCCTCCGATTTGGCGGCGGCCCAGCGCCCCTCTCCGGAATCCTTATCCGCTCTGTATTGGTCCGAAGCGTATTCCATGCTTTTTTCCAGCGCGTCGCGATTCGTAAAATAGGAACTCTTTGACAGGGTCATAACGCGATGGGTCAGATAATATTCCCAGAAAGCGTATGCCCCTTCCTTGTTCGCGCTTCTGCTTAATATGGCAATCGCGCTGTCATCATAAAAATAGCAGGGAGCGCCGTCTTCTGTGGGAAAACCTTTGTACACCAATGCTTCTCCATATTGATATTCCGTTTCCCCGCAATACAGGAAATCGGATATATTCATAAGATCCAGAACCGGCCTCTCTCCGCCTTTCACCAGTTCGCTCCAGTCATCCCAGTGCCCCGCATCGTCCCGCTCTATCTTGCGGATTCTTTGCAACAGGCTCTGAAAATCCTCCCCCTCAAAACGGCCCTGACGGCTCTCACGGTCTAAATATGCATCCATACCTCCCATGAGGCAATAGGTCAGAATATGGCTCCGGGAAAGCCCCTCCTTCGCCAGAACGTCCGGATGATTTTCCAGCCAGCCCAGGAACTCATCCACCGTCCAGCCGGGCGCTTCGCCCAATTCCGACGCCTTTCCCGCCAATGTGTATACGGAAAAGCTGACCGGTATATCGTAGAGCGCGTCCCCGATGCGGTAGCATCGCAGCACCGGTTCCAGATAGTCATCCTGACTCAGTCTCTCCGACTCTTCCAGATAGGGCGTTAAGTCTTCCAGATAGCCTTTGGCCATATAACGCTCAATATCCTGATAGTCCAGCAAATAGATCAAGTCAGCGCTTTCCTTTGCCAGCAGGCGGGTGTTGACGGCCGCATAGAGGTCCGCGCCCTCTCCCAGCTCTACTCCCTCCAGCACCACCTCATATTCTTCGCCTGAAAAATTGAACTCTTCCACTATTTTCCCGAATATACCACCCTTGGCTCCTTGATCAGCCTGTAGCAGTGCTTGCGGCAGAAGCAATGTAATTGTTGTTTTGGGCTGTAGCTCTCCCTGGGTTTCATACAATCTGGTGACAGTCACCGGCGCCTTCCTGTTCAGGGGCTCCCAGCTCACCACCAGCATATCTCCTTCCGGCAGGATTTTCATTGTCTGCACATCCTCCCGTCTTAAATGAACTTGCAGGATGTGAAACAATTCCGCGGCATCTCCCCGGCCGGGCGAATACATCATCACGCTTCCGTCTCCTTGCATCAGAAGCGTATCCTCCCCGCCGGTCCACATAGAGCCATCACAGGAGACGGAAGTCTCTTCCCATAGCTTCCGCTTCTGATAATCCACCCGATACAGAACGGTCTCTCCCCGGTCGTTCTGACAGGTCGCATAGACCCGGCCCCGGCCGTCCGCGCAGAGATCCAGATAATTCTTTCCCGGGCACACGATCTCGCCCTGCCAATGCCCCTTCTCGTCCAAAAGCCAGATCCGCTCCGATCCCAGGGCATAATAATGCCCCGTCTCATCCTGCGCCAGCCGCAGAACCGCCTGGCCGCGCCCCTCCGCAGACGCGTCCTCATCCCACCTCTGGCTCCACTGTTCTCCTCCATCCAATCCGTACAATGCCAGAAAGCGCGCTCCCGCCCCGTCCTGACCAAGGACCGCCAGACAGTCCGCCCCCGCTTCGTCCTTCCCGGCGGACATAGCCTCGATATGGCCGGACTCCTGCTTTAGAAAAAGCTCTGCCTCTTGGGGTTTTTGGAGGTCATGCAGCGATACCCTGTAGATTTTGCCGCAGTCTCCATCCCCTTTATCCACAAAATACAACTTGTCTTCCACAATCAGAAAAGAACCCAACTGCGGCATATAAGCCGGTGTAATCCCTGTATCCCAGGTTTCGCCGGCAAATACAGGCACATCCGCCGGTTCCGATTCTTCCGGAAGACTTTCTGCCCGGCCACAGCCGGGCAGAAATAAAAAGATTACACATATGAGTAAAATGCATTTCTTCATAAATTAATTTGCCTTTTCAGTACTACTCTGTTTTATGAATACGGTATATATCTACACTCCAGTTTTGGTCACCCTTTCCGCCCTACTTGCACGCCTTACGAACCTGATTGGCTTGAATCCAACGCGGCCCTGTATGACACTGCCGGTTTTCTCCCATGGTTTCCCGAAAGGATATCATACCGCACGGGTTGTTTGTATCAGCAGATTGCTGAGTGTCGCGAATTGCTCCAGCGTCAGCGCCTCCCCCCGGACGGTAGCGGGCAATCCCATCTCCTTAAGCGCTGCCGTCACCTGTTCCCTGGATATTCCCATGCCGTTGGCCAGACCGTTGGCCAGGGTCTTGCGGCGCTGATTGAAAGACGCCCGAATCAGCGCGAACAAATGCTTCTCGTCCCGCGCCTCCACCGGCGGTTTTTGATATCTGGTAAGCCGAATCACTGTGCTGTCCACACTGGGCCGTGGCATAAAACAATTGGCCGGTACGCGGGCCACTACCTCCGGTCTGGCATAGTACTGCACCGCCAGGGACAACGCCCCGTAATCCTTAGTGCCTGGCCCCACCTGCATCCGGTCCGCCACCTCCTTCTGAACCATGACCGTTATACTCTGAACCGGCACATGACTCTCCAGAAGACTCATAATAATGGGAGTGGTTATATAATAGGGCAGATTGGCCACCACCTTAATGGGTCTGCCCTGATTGCGTTCATGGACGATCTGCCCCACATCCACCTTCATGATGTCCTCATTGCGCACCGTCACATTGTCATAAGCGGACAGGGTGTCCTGCAAAATCGGTATCAACGCCCTGTCGATTTCCACCGCCACCACCTCCCTGGCGCTCTCCGCCAGATACTGGGTCATGGTGCCAATCCCCGGCCCGATCTCCAGCACGCAGTCTTCGCAGGTAATCTGCGCAGCGTCAACGATTTTTTCCAGCACATGGGAATCAATCAGAAAGTTCTGCCCGAATTTTTTTTGAAAAACAAAGTTATATTTTTGCAAGATTGCAATTGTATTCTGGGGCATTCCCAAATCAGCCATATGTACACCTCACCTTCATTCCCGGGCCGGATACCTGTCGCCATCCCCGGCTCGCGGTCCTAAACGGCGTTGTACGCCATTCATTACGGTCGCCTGCGCGTATCCTTCGCTCCGTCGCAGGTCACTTCCACCTCTCCAGAAACGCTATCACTTCCAGCAAATCAGAACAGATCACGGCGCTCTTCTCCCGCATCTCCTCATCCGGCGCAAGCAGATCCGGCACCATGACGGGAATCATCCCGGCGCTGTAAGCCGAGCGGATTCCGTTGGGCGAATCCTCAACGGCCACGGTCCGCGCCGGGTCCGTGCCCAGACTTTTGCAGGCCATGAGATAAATGTCCGGGCAGGGCTTGGAGTGCAGCACCATGTCCCCGGTAGTCACACTTTGAAAGGTATCCCTTATGCCTGCACGCTCCAGATGATTCTCCACAGCAGGGCGGGAGGTGGAGGAAGCCAGCCCGATGGCATAGCCGCCCTCCCTCAGAAAGGCGAGGAGTTCCCTGACACCTGGTTTTACCGGAACGCCCTTCTGCTCGATATACGCATGAAACCATGCCGAAGCCTGTTTTCTGAAGATATCATAATCAAACGCGTCCCCGTAAAATTCATGAAACAGAACCTTTGTATCCGTCACATTCCTGCCAATGCAGGAAGGGAAAAATTTTTCCATATCCGGAATGCCCTGTTCCTCTGCCACGGCCAGCCAACTGTCCATACAGAGCCTCTCCGTGTCAAACAACACCCCGTCCATATCAAATATAACCGCTTTTACTGGCATATCCTCCTCCTATTGGAGATCTTTTGATCTCCGGTTCACTGCTCTGTACATCACCGATAAGAAAACTCCTCCAGGAAATGAATACAGTTATACACCACCAACACATCCACTTTTTCGCTGGTCACATACTTCTCCATCAGGGAAAACAGGCTGCCGTTGTAGTAACGCAAATCCAGCACATAGATTTTCTCATAGTGAGGCGCCAGTATGGGAATCAGCGAGTTGGCATAGGAATCCTTGATCAGAAACAATTCTCTGTCCTTGGCCACATAGGCCGTGTCTATCTCAATAAAGGCATGATTGTCATCCAGAAAATATCCGTACTGATTCTTGGTCTCCAAATAGGAGGGCTCATAGTAGCTAGTAGTCTCCTTGGCAAAATCGTACACCGCTTTGATTCTGCGGCTGGCAGTTCTGGGAAAAATCTGGATCTTGTCGGCCTCCATGGGCAGATTGAGCCGGGAATGCAGGGTTCCCAGAAAGCTGTCCGACACCGTCACCAGATCCTGGGGATCAAAATTGCGAGGCGGGTAATTCATCGCCTCAGTCCAATGCCGATAGCCATAGTAAGCGCCCAGCGTAGTCCAGTGATGGTCCGTCCTGTAATAGATCTCCTCTTCCCGATGCTCCTCAAGAATGGGGAACACATCTATGACATGTTCCTCCCCGATCTTCTCCTTAACCTGGTCCAGCAGACCTCTCTGATCAAAGCTGACCGCGTGGGGAGGGAGCTTATCCTCCAGAATATTGTCGGATGTGGGCACCAGCATTACCTTTATCCCGGGATACTGCTCCGTGAGCCCCAGCAGCTGGTCCAGTCGCTTATTCACCTTCCCCTGATCATAATTTCCGGGCAGATGTTGCTCTATGAGATAGTTATCCCGCCCCAGATACACCCCCTTGATCAGCTTTTTCTGGAGCAGAATATCCATCCGGGTCTTCAGCGCAACCCATCTGTCCCGACTCACAAACTGGTCTGTGGCATAGTTCTCGTACTCCTCCCCATAGCTTCCGCTTATAATGTTTTCCAGGCGCAGCTCCGGCTTCTGGGCCAATATTCTGTTTTCCGTCTCCGAAAAAAGACGGTCCGCCTTTACCATGTCAGCCGCCGCCAACACCAGCAGCATCAGGGCCAGCATTGCCACTGTCATACCCTGATGGAATTTTTCGTTTTCCAGTTTCATATCCATACCTCTCACAGCGCGGGTACACACCCTCGCCAATCCGCTATTTTCCCCTCCCAATACAGGAATCAGAATCTGAAATACAAAAAAGGATTATAGGAGGCTTCCACAATATAAGCAATGGATGCCAGCAGCAACAGGGCGGGAACCAGCTTTTCCAACACCCTGCGTACCACCGTCACACCGGTTCCCGTGACGGCAAAGAAACTTTCTGTTAACCGATGTCCCAGCGGGGTGGCCGCTATCGCCGCAAAGATTAACAGCACGCGGTATTCCAGAAGAATAAACAGCGTGGGAGAGTCATACAGTCCCGCCGTACCCTGGCCAAACATTACAGACAGGTAACGCAGGGCGCCAGGCCCGTTCTCAATGGCAAAAAATACCCAGCTCACCAGCACTATCAGCCAGGTGTACAGTCGTCCCACCAGAGAAGGCAGAGCCTTGAACATCCGCCCCAGCACCAGTTTTTCCAGAATCAGCCACAGGGCAAACCACAGCCCCCACAGCAGAAAATTCCATCCGGCCCCATGCCAGATCCCTGTCAGCATCCAGACGATCAGGATATTCAGAAGCTGCCGCGGCAGTCCTCTGCGATTTCCTCCCAGCGGAACATACACATACTCCCGAAACCACCCGCTCAGAGAGATATGCCATCTGCGCCAGAAGTCCGTAATCGACTTTGCCATGTAGGGATAATTGAAATTCTCCGGGAAATGAAAGCCCATTATGGCTCCCAGTCCGATGGCCATATCCGAATACCCGGAAAAGTCAAAGTATATCTGGAAGGCATAAGCCAACACTCCCAGCCAGGCCCCCAGCACCGTAGTGTTCTCCAGATTGCCGCCGGAGATCTCTGTCCACAGAAGTCCCAGGTTATTGGCAAGCAAAACTTTCTTGGCCAGTCCTGCCACAAACCTGCGGCAGCCATAACTGATGGCTCCGATATCCGCTTTTCGCTGCCGCAGCTGATCCTGCACGTCCCGGTATTTGACGATAGGACCGGCAATCAGCTGGGGAAACATGGTTACAAAGACGCCAAAATCCAGTATGTTCTTCTGTATTTTGGCCTCTCCCCGGTAACAGTCGATGGTGTAGGACATGGTCTGAAATGTATAGAAGGAAATACCGATGGGCAGCGGCAGCTTAAGCAGCGGAATACTGCTGCCCAACAGCCGGTTGACCGTGCCAATCAGAAAATCACTGTATTTGAAAAATCCCAGCAGGCCCAGGTTGATCACGATGGAGGAGATCAGAAGCCCTCTTGCAACCCGCCTGCTTTTGCAGGCGCCGATCAATCTGCCGTGCAGATAGTCCGACAGAGTGGAAAAGAGCATCAGCAACACATACACCGGCTCTCCCCACGCGTAAAAGAAAAGACTCCCCAAAAAGAGGATGACATTTCTCATCCTCCGGGGAGCCACAAAATACAGAATCATAAAGACAGGTAAAAAACGAAATAAAAAAGGTATACTGCTAAATACCATAAGCTGTTCCCCATACTTTATTATAAATTATTGCTGGATTACCCGCTCTATAGCCTCCAGAGCCATCTCATTCTGTTCCTGACAATGGCGGATGGAATCCTCCTCCTCCAGGTCTATGGTGTCTGCGCCCAACTGTATAAAGCATGCGTAATCGCCCACAACCTCAATCCGGGATGCCTGAACTTTGCCGATGTTCATGGGATATTGCAGGGTGTTGTTCACCTGTGTGTCACGGTAACTGTTCAGAACTGTTTCCACTGCGTCTATCTGGCCTTCATTGGCCTTGATGACCATGATCGTGTCCACATTGGTGCTGATCATGGGCATTTCTCCCCAAAAATCAGCATACATCTCACTGGTGAGACCATAGCCCTCCAGATACTCGGGAGGAATCTGCGTGTCGGGCCAATAATTCTCTCCCAGCGCGTCAACCACCGCCTGACGAATGGCGCTCATCTGTTCGCTGATCCCCTCCTGTGGCGCTGAGGAATCCTCCCCCGGCTGTTGATCCGCCTCCGGCTGGGATTCCGGCTCTGACACAGACTCTGTGTTGTTTTCAGCCTCCGATGTGGTCTCACTGCTTCCGGTCTGGCTCCCGCCGTTTTCCTCGTTCCCGTTGCCGCAGCCCGCCATACTGAGAGTAAGCGTTGCTGTTAATAAAAGTACTGCCAGTTTTTTCATAATACTCCTTTCTGTCACTAAGCGCAAGTGACAAGTGATAAAAATCACTTTTTTCATATCCATAGTATACCCTGTTTTCCAGAAAATGTATTATTAAAAATTCTTAATATTTTGGCGCCGCCGGTTTAAAGGCATTTTATACGTGACAGCGTCGCCGGTTTCCTGTATACTTTCCTTGTTGTACGGTTTGCGTGGAAACTATAAAAATTTCACTTTGTGTTCTATAAAGCCATATGTGTGATTTTTACAATACATCAAGCAAAGTGAAATTCTCAGTGACCATAACTTATTTATTTTGCAGGGAAAGGCAGGTTATTGACATGAGTATATTGAATGTAGAACATCTGACCCACGGTTTCGGAGACAGGGCCATCTTTCAGGATGTATCCTTCCGGCTGCTTAAGGGAGAACACATCGGTCTGGTGGGAGCCAACGGCGAGGGGAAATCCACTTTTATGAATATCATCACAGGAAAACTTGCACCGGACGAGGGCAAAATAGAATGGGCAAAAAATGTCCGTGTGGGCTATCTGGATCAGCATACAGTGCTGCAGGCCGGTATAACGATTCGGCAGACTCTTTCCTCTGCCTTTGATTTTCTCTATGAGATGGAGGCGGAAATGAATGGGCTGTGCGACAGGATGGCGGAGGCATCCCCCCAGGAGCTGGAAACCTGTATGGAAGAATTTGGCACCCTACAGGATCTGCTCACCCAGCACGATTTTTACAGAATTGATTCCAAGGTGGATGAGGTAGGACGGGCCCTGGGCCTTTCGGAAATTGGTCTGGACCGGGACGTGACGGAGTTAAGCGGCGGACAGCGCACCAAAGTGCTGCTGGGCAAGCTGCTGCTGGAAAAACCGGATATCCTGCTGCTGGACGAGCCTACCAACTATCTGGATGCAGAGCATATTGTATGGCTTAAGCGCTACCTGAACGAATATGAAAACGCCTTTATATTGATCAGCCACGACATCCCCTTTTTAAACAGCGTGATCAATCTGATCTATCATATGGATAATCGACAGCTGACCCGATATGTAGGGGACTACGACAAATTTCAGGAAGTCTATGCCATGAAAAAATCCCAGTTGGAAGCTGCGTACAACAGACAGCAGAAAGAGATTGCCGATCTCAAGGACTTTGTGGCCCGCAACAAGGCCCGGGTGTCCACCCGCAACATGGCCATGTCCCGCCAGAAAAAATTGGATAAGATGGAGGTAATCGAACTGGCGGGGGAAAAGCCCAAGCCGGAATTTCGTTTCCGGGAAGCGCGCACTCCCGGCAGATACATTTTCCAGACCCGTGATCTGGTGATCGGCTATGAGGAACCCCTGTCCACCCTCTTAAATCTGGAGATGGAGAGAGGGGAAAAAATTGTCCTCACCGGGGCCAACGGTATCGGCAAGACTACTCTGCTTAAGAGCATCCTGGGGTTGATCCCGCCCCTGTCCGGTTCCGTAGAACAGGGAGACTATCTGGAAATCGGCTATTTTGAGCAGGAGATGGACCAGGGTATAGACACCACCTGCCTTGAAGAAATATGGAATACATTTCCGGGTTTTACCCAGTACGAAGTGCGCTCCGCCCTGGCCAAGTGCGGCCTTACCACCAATCACATCGAGAGTAAGGTCCGGGTTCTCAGCGGCGGCGAACAGGCCAAAGTGCGGCTGTGCAAGCTAATCAATCAGGCTTCCAACGTACTGTTGCTGGACGAGCCCACCAACCACCTGGATGTGGATGCCAAGGCGGAACTGCGGCACGCTCTTATGGAATATAAGGGCAGTATCCTCATGGTCTGTCATGAACCGGATTTCTATGAGGGCCTGGCCACGGATGTGTGGGACTGCACCAGGTGGACTACACGGATATTCTGAAAAAAAGGGGCTATCGCTTCTGCAAATCTACGTTGATCTGCGTTGGCGACAGCCCCGCTTTCATTTTGCCATACTCGCGCGCACGGGTGTCCATTTCCCCGTGTCCTGTATAACACCATACGCAAACGCGCCGACAATATAATAAATGCCGATCCTGTTGACAATAAACTGCCTCTCCCCTACATTCCCTCCGTACTCTCCGCCAATACTAAAAACTCCGACAGGAACCGGGAGACATTAAAGGTTCTGATCCCGTTTCGAGCATTCCTCTCTTTCAGGCGGTCCAGATAATAATAGCCAAATCCCCCCCGCTCATCGTAGCGCTGTCCTTCCTCTCCGGCTTTATAGGAGGGGTCCTCCAGATAATAAGCGCTTAAGTCATATCCCTCCCGGACCATCAGCTCTACCAGCACCGGAGCGGCGTCCGCGTTCAAATGACTCAGGAAACGGTAATCGTCATAGGGCTCTCCTTCAAAAAAGGCACTGCGCATCGCCAGATCCGTGCCGGCCACATTGACTCTGGCAATCCAGTAATCCGGATGGCTGAACGCCAGAACCATATAGCAGAGTGTCACCACTGCCATGCTGTAACGAAATAACGGAAAGTTTTCCCTGATAATGGAAATAATAATCCCGGTAAAAAGCATAAACAGCACCGTCAGGCCCCAGAGTACAAATATACGCAGAAAGGTCAGATAATACCATCTGATATAGATAATCATCCGCATAGCGCTGGAGACGATCATAATGTAAGTACAGAGTGACATCACAATGAGTATGCCTTTTAACACCCTGCTCTCCCTAAAACATCCCAAACCGACCAGCACAAAGATCAGGTTCAGCACACTGACTGTCAGCAGCTGAAAAAAGCCTTCCCTGGCATATTCCGCATAGGTATACCCTGCGGGCAGTGACATATTTCCCGCAAACAGGTATACGATCTGAATCACACTGAAAACCAGATACAGCAGGGTCAGTAGCGTGGCAATGGTAATCGCTATCATGGGCTCCCCTCTTCGACCGTCTTTCACCTCCTGGCTGATGGTCTTCTTGCACAGATAGCTGAGAATGCAGTAAGCGGCCAGAAACATGAAAGCCCCCATAAAAAACACTTGTAGGATATTCCCCAGCCGCAGATGCTCCAGAAGTCTCACCGTAAGATTCCGGAACACCACATCCGCGCTGATCAACAGCGGCAACACCACCATGAAGATAGGAAAGGCAATCGCCAATCCCACGATCACATAGCACACCTTACTGCTTTTGTGTTTCATTTTATTTTTGGTATACCAGTGCGCATCCCTGAAAGGCCGGTCCAATTCCAAGATTGCCATAAATGCCGTCTGACAGATGGCTCCCAGATATTTGCTCAGGTTCCACTTCCCGGTATCATACAAAGTCGCCAGCAAAAGACTCATGGTCAGCAGGAAAATTCCCAGCTTATTCAGGACGATAATCCGCCCGTCGTCGGTGCAGAAAGTGGATACCGCCAGCAGCATCATACTGGTCATGTAAAAAATGCTTTCTTTTTTTAAGGAAATCCCCAGTTTTGCAAAGCAGAAGCAAATATAAAAGAGACTTCCTGCCACGAAAAAAGGGTAGGTCACCCCGCTGCTGTTGCGGTACATGCAGTAGGCATACAGACAGGCATGCAGAAAAGCAGCCAGACCGAATATATGGAAATTTTCTTTCATTTTTCGAGTTTCCGGCGTGTCAGGCTTCCTGAAAGTGCCGGGCATGGGGCCCGGCATTGCGTTCATGGGCATTCCCGGCTGAGGACCGGGGCCGGAGCCCGGCTGGGAACCGGGCCGAAGACCGGGGCCGGGGCCCGGCTGGGAACCGGGCCGAAGACCGGGGATGGGGCTCGGCTGGGAACCGGGCACCACGCCCGTATCACAATTTCGCTGTGGCTGAGTACGGTCTGTCGGCTCTTGCCAAACACTGTTTTGTATATTTTCCATATCGACAAATCTCCTTTCTGATTGATACCACACTTGTTTTCTCTTCCGGTCTCTCCTTTCGAGAATGGGTCTTCCACTGCCGGACAGGCTATCCACGCTGATCGGTCTCTGCCTCTTCCGGTTCCTCCACATATTCCAGTATATCCCCGGGCTGGCAGTTCAGCGCCTTGCAAATGGCGTCCAGCGTAGACAGACGCACCGCCTTTGCCTTATTATTTTTCAGAATCGAAAGGTTCGCCAGCGTGATATCCACCTCACCGGCCAGCTCCTTCAATCCCTTTTTTCGTTTTGCCATCATGACATCCAGATTAATTATTATTGACATAGCTTCCTCTTTCCGCGCTACAGACTTCTCCATTTTCATATCGTCAGATCATTTTCTTCCTTATAATGAATGGCCTGGTCAAAAATCTGGGCCAGCACCTGACAGAACAGCCCGGCAATCACAAACACCAGAATGACCACCAACATGGCAACTGTGGTATAGACGAGGGTGCGCACAACGGACATCAGCACAATCAGACCGCTGTAATAACTCATGTGTTTCAGGCTGGCTACATTTCCCCGTACAAAACAATTCTCAGCCACCACGGTCTTGAACATTCTCCGCAGTTCCCAGACAATGGCCAGAGCCAGTATCCCCAGCACAAAATAGATCGTGACAATCTCTCCGTAATTCTCCGCCAGGCACTCCAGATACTTTCCCGCCCACCTGATACTCCAGGGCAGTGTCAGCGTTACCAAAATGCCTGCAAAAAACATAAAATCCACCAGATATTTTGTTGCTTTTATCACCATATCTTTATTCATCCCACAGTATTCCTTCCGTCAAGATTTTTCCGTACCCATAAAATACCATGTAATGCATTGATTGTCAATATGTATTTATCGTTTATCAATAAATATATATTGATATTCGTATTTTAACACATGACAGGACAATCGGAGCGCGCGTTAAAACCGCCGAATGCGCTTGGCGAAGATTCCAATGTCATAAATAATAGATGCCTTGCTCCATGAGAATTTACTGTCATGAAAAACGGAGACGGCATATCCTTAGCGGAACTGCCGTCTCCATCTAAATTCCCGATATTACATCCCCGATGCCTCCAGATGAGCATGCTCATACCGGCAAAAAACGCCATGTGCAGAAAACAATCAGACCAATTCTCTTTGCCTGGCTACCCGGCCAACCACCATGGAACCACCACATAATAATTTCCAAACTGCCTCCGGGCGAAGCGCTCCGGCGCATATTCTTCGATGCGGTCCTCCCGGACCACATATACAATATTCGCGTTATCCTGAATCAGTTCTCCGCTGGCATTGCTGAAATGATAGCGGTCCACGTAAGGGATTTCCGCTCCCCGGAACACATTGGTCCCGCCCTGAAAGTACTTGGCATCCATCTTCATGGCATACATGGTCAGGATCTGGCTGACCCACCAGGAACCGTCAGACTGGGAATCCGGCGTTATATAATAGTAATCCGCCTCCAGCTCTCCCGCGTACTCCACTGCGGCCAGGAAATCGGCAAAGAAATTTTTCTCTATCTGATCCGCCCAGTCGGTAAAATACTGGTTGAGAAACAATACCAGCAGCAGACCGTATACAGCCGCCAACCCCGCCGCCAGACGCTTCCACTCCCTGATAATGGCATGTACCCCAATACCCGCAAACACTATATGGCAATAGAAAATAATATTAATGCGATTAATATTTACATTATTGATGAACAACCCCGTCATCAGAGCCGTCCCCCAGTATACCAGCAGCAACGCGCAGGATATCCTCCTGCGCTTGTCCCCCCTTATGGCGCCATAAAAGGTTATCCCCGCTCCCGCCAGCACCAGCGGCATGGTACACAGGTACAGTGTTCCGAAATCATTCATGGCATTCCAGAGCAGATCCGGCTTTTGCAGAAATACCTGCCGCCACAGGGCCCGGGCATTATGCAGCAGCTGCGCAAAGGGCTGCTCAGAGAAAAAGATAATGTCACCGGACCGCATACTGTCGGGGAAATAGGCCATAGTGGTAAAAGGCAACGTTATTGTCTCCCAACCCATAAAGTTAATCAGCATGGTTCCATAGATGGGCCAGGACAGTCCGAAATAGACCGTTGCCGCCAGCGCGGCCTGCTTCCAATTTACTCGCCGTCTCAGCAACAGCACGGCACAGGACAACAGCAAAAACACAGGCACCATGTAAAAGGATACGCCGTAAGCATACATGCACAGCGCAAAAAAGACCATGGACAAATACAGATACCGACTTTTTTGCAGCCCCCTGTTTAAAAAGTACAATCCCAGTATGAACATATGGGGAAACATATTACAGTCCAGCGCCCAGCGGCTCTGCATAAAATGCCAGGGGGCGATGGCGGCGCAGAGCAGCGCCACCAATCCGCAGCGGCGTCCGAAAATATCCCGTACCAGACCGCCCAGCGCCCAGGCGCCGGCAATGCTGGCCAGCAGCATGGGCAGCCGGGCCGTGACGCTGTTCAGCCCCCACAGCCAGATGAAGGGAACCGTCAGATAGGACAGCAACACACTCATCTGCCCATAACCCCATGCTTGAAAGTGAGCCGGAAGCCAGTTGCCGAAACGGTCCGTTCCATAGGTGGCCAGCGCCAGCGCATCCACCGCCCCCATGGCCCCGTCCTGGTTAAATCCGCCGGGTATGGTGCCAAATCCGATGCTGCGTATGGCGATCAGCCCATACAAAATCAGTAGAACTCCCAGACGGTATCCTCTCTCCGCTCCCCCCTGGTCCGCCCGCTCTCCCGCCGCGGGCCTGCTGCCCGTTTTGTCCGAAACGTTTACTGCCGGGTTTTTACGCCAGACATACGACAGCCAGCTGCCAAGTCTCCGTCCTATGGCCGGATACCGGCCAATCAGCCAATGCGCCGCCGCCACCGCCATAATTCCCATAACGATCCACTGGCATATAGTATTAAGCGCGTTCATGCCCTACCTCTTTCCGCTTTCTGTCAGCGCTGTCTCCTCCCGGCGCCTGCACATCCACATGGCAACATAGAATCACTGGCAGAAACTGCCTGAACTGTTGAAAATACGAAATCCTAAGACAACTCATATATGGAGCATATCATGGAACTCCCCCTGTGTCAAGCGGTTTTTGCACGCCCTCCCCTATTCGCTTTGAAGGCCGCCTCTCCTCCTCGGACTATTTTTCATACAGGTACACATAACACTCTCCCTTTTTTGTGCCGTCCAGGCTTACCCAGGGTTTCTTCCCCACCCGCCGAAATCCCACTTTCATCATAACCTTGCCGGAGTTTACATTCTCCACCACATGATTGCATCCGAGCCTGGTCTGACCAAGTTCCTCCAGGGCAAAACGAACCATCTCCCTGGCCGCCTCGGTGGTATAGCCCTGATGCCAGCACTCCTTCATAATATTGTAGCCCAACTCAAACATGCCGCAATCTTCTTTATAGTAGATGCCGCCGCTGCCGATGAGTCGACCGTCGCTCTTTCTCTGGAATCCCCAGTCAAAGCTGGTGGGCAGCTCCCGCGTGTCCTCCACGCCCCGAAGCCACTCCTCCGTATCCTTTATGCTTTTGTGCGTGCTGTAGGCCATGTACCGGGCCACCTCGGGGTCGCCGGTCCAGTTGTCAAAGGCCTCCCTGGCATCTGCCAGCGTGATGGGCCGTAGGATCAGTCTCTCTGTCTCCAGAATGGGTGTGTTCATCATTTCCTCCTTCTGCCGCCAACGGCGGACTTATCTGACACTGTTTTGCTATTTGGGACAATCCGCGCGCATACGTCCCGGGAAAACACTCAAATCCCTGTAGAGCGGGGATTCTAGGATCATAAACAAAAAAGGTACCTGTATACGTCTATACAGATACCCTGCTATATATGTTCCCCAATTGACTCCCCTTCATCAGGGAGATTCTGCTATCAGCAATTCGGCGGGGATAGGGCTCTGCGTGACCGTTTCCCTAAAGCAGGAATACGCAAAAAAGACAGACGGCTTACCGGAAGACTGCGTGGTAAATTCGCTATTCTGATATCCCCAAAACTGTCTCATGCTCTGTTCTCCTTCTCTCGCCAGCACTGCGGTGTTTTCTCTCAATTATACTCCACTCCACGTATTTGTCAAATATTTTTTAATAGATATTTATAATTTTTATTTTTTCTTCTTACTGGGAACATTCGTGTATGTTTTGCAGACATTTCAGCAAATTATATTGACAACTTTTACCAAATAAGTTATCATATAGAAACACAATTATATATTTTTTAACCCCTGTCATTAAGACAGGCCAAACCGAAATGTTCCAGTGCCCGCTAACGGAACAAGGGACTGCCCATTGTAGCCTCGCAGCTGAAATTATTCACCCCCATAGGACCGGCTGTATAGAGGGAAAGCCAGAGGAGGATATTATGGAAAGCACATGGGATATCGTTTTTGCATGTAAGACAGAACGGATCAACCGAAATATTCGAGAACAGAAAACAGCCTTCCTCGATGCCTTCAACTACAAAAACGGTATGCTCTGCGCAGAGATCCCGGAGTTTCAGATCGGATGGTCAGGAAATGAACAATACATGGCTGTGGAGCTCACGCTTCGCAATGTCCGCATCAGCGTGGGAGGCATAACGGAAGAGCACGACCGGATTCTCAGCAGAGCGCATCTGCAATTTTGCTTTAAAGATGAAAAGAATGTTGGCTTTGTCTGCAAGACCCTTGCCGAGAGCAGCAGCGATGTACGCTTTGGCGCCGTCTGGATCGAGAACGCGGATATCACGGGAGAGATCAAAGAGGAGATTCTACAGGACAGTTTCGGCACGGTTCTGGCCCGGGCGCTCATCGAGCAGGAAAACCGGATCTCCATTGTCCTGGCAAAGCTGAACGGGGATTATTTCCAGCCTCTGGGCATCTCTGTCTGCAAGAGCGTGCCCGCTTTTCAGAATCTGGACGGGATGCCTGTGATGGCGGTCATGTGCGCGGTGCGGCAGATGGAGCACGAGCCCAGCCGTCAATTTTCCCCACAGCTACTGATGGGATTTGATTTTGGCTATATAATGAGCCGCAGGATTTTTCTGGAGAAATTCATTCTTCCCCGCATTCCACAGCTCCTCAACATAAGCGGGGGGAGATTTAAGGTACTTGACGATAACTCCATTGTCAATGAGGGAAGCGTCTTCGTATCCAAAATAAAGGTTGCGGCAACACACTATACGATTCAGGCAAGTTTGATAAAACTCCAGTTTGTGGGAGACTACCTGCATCTGCTGGTAGAGGGGACCGTAGATTTTACCGGATTGGCGGATTCCTACATATCTTATACTTTCCATTCCGTCCGCAGTCCGCGCTTCACCCCGGAAAACGGCGGCAGAGTATACTTTGTTCCCATCGCCGGAAGCGAAGATGAATTTCATTCGGACAAGCATATCCCCCTGTGGATCGAGATCACTGCAGGCATTTTTACCTTTGGGCTGTTTACAATGATCTCAGAGCTTATAGGCGATGAGATCCAGTCCCGGGTGAAAAACATGATGAACAACATTCACTACAATGGAGAGGAGGGAGGCTATTTTCTTACCTGGGCAAACGCGAGTCTGCAATTTACAGACGGCGGATATGCCTCTAATATCTATATGCGGGGATAGCGCAACAGGTTTGGAACTTCACACGGACAAAACCGAAATATGGACATAAGCATCCTCCGCGCTCTAAAGAAAGGAGTACAAATGGAAGAACACAGAACATGGGAAGAACAGAACACCCGGAAAAATCATATCCTGGCGGGCGCAGACACTTTTGGCTGGGACACCTCGTTTACCACCACCTATGAGGTCGTCAACCGGGAAATCCGGGAAAACTCCACTTATCCCGCCACTTTCAGCAATGAGACGGAAGCGCATGCGCTGCTGGATTATCTGAGCGGCGCCAACGCCGAAAGCTATTATCAGTTGCTCAAACCCACTTTGCAGAAGGGCAGCAGCGTAAAACTCACGGGAAATTGGGGGCAATGGCAGCTGGAGCTGCGGGGAAACGGCAATTCCATCTATATGAGATTGCCGGTAACCAGCGGAAAGATCACACTGGATGAGACGGAAGCGTCTCTGGACGGGGGATATATTGTCGCTGAAGTCTCCTTACAGTATGAGAGTCAGTTGGACGAAACAAGTCCTCCGAAAAAGTTGCTGACACTGACCGCCGCAGAGCAATCCCAGGTAGTAATAACAGATCATTGTTTTCCAGGGTTGGCCCCGGAAAGTATTCTGGATCTGCTGGTGGAGGGAACCTTTAAAAGATATCTGAACACCGAAAAAGTTTTAAAGCAATTCCGCTATGTATTCTCCACCGTCAATATAAGCGACAAGGCCACTGGGGATTTTGCGTGGTTAAAACCCTCCGACACAGGCTACGCGGCGTTTGTACCAGGCAATACGCCTACGGAAGCAGAAAGTCTGTTCTCCATCCTGTGCATGACAGAAGGCAGAGTTGCCGCCCCCTATCTCCAACAAAGCGTAGACCCCCGCATATTTCAACACAGAGCCCGGAATGCCAATGCCGTCCTGTGTATCAGTCCACAAAATTTCTGTAAAAATCTGCTGATCACAGCGGCCACTAAGATGATGACCGGAACCAGCGCGGATGACTTTACCTATTCCTCCAACGGCCTGGAACTTCATAATAAGCGGCAAATTACCTTTAAAAATGTAGAAATCTCCAAAAAAGAAAAAGTAGACCTTTCCATAAAAGCCAACAATTTTTCCATACGTCTGGTGGATGATTATCTGGAACTGGGCATTATCAATGCGTCCTACAGCAAAACTCTGTACAGCGCGTATCTGACGCTGCACCAGAAAATCGCTTTTGATACTAAGAAGGTCAATGACAAGACCATCTTTGTCCTTCGGGAAGGCCCGGAGTTCAACGGTGAACTCAACGTGGTGGTGGAACCCAGCAACACCTCCCAGATCCTCATGTGGGTGGGCGTGGCGCTGGACATCCTCTCCGTGGTATTGGCCGTCAGCGCCGGCACCGCAAAGCTCCTGGCCAAATGTACCACCACTGCCACCTCAGCGGCGGCGACAATATCAAACGCCGCCATTTCGTCCGGAGAAGCCGCTGCCGCGACAGCCGCAGCTGTGGAGGGGATCGCCGCAGGGGCAGGCGCCTCCCGCGGCCTGACATTCGCCTCCAAACTTCTGACAGCCAGCAGTATCTGCGCAATCATAGGACTTCCCTTTACACTGATTGAGACGATTGCGGTGGAAATCGGCAAAGAAAAGTTTGACAATGTACCCTCTCTGGAAGATTTTGCCAGTAACTTTGTCTCCGAAATCGCCTGGACCGGCATAAAAAAGACCACACTGCTGGGTGCAAGACTCAGTGACGCGCTGCTCATGGACTTCATACTGGAAGAATCTTAACGCAGAGAAAGAGGCGTTTTACGCCTCTTTCATCTTCCTGCGCAGCCGCTCTTTCAGACTCTTGCCGCGGTAGAATAGCTGATCCCGGTAAATCCGTCCGGTAAACACCACCACCACGGCGGTAAACGCCATCAAAAGCGCTACATATAACAGCCCCTCCCAAACCGTCACATTGCCCACCAGAATATCCCCCGGCAACATATAGGCGCTGGTGAGCGGGACGATCCGAAGGATCGCGTTCAGCCAGTCTTTCTCCTGCAACGGCAGCATATAGGAACCAAAGAAACCGGCAACCATGGCCAACTGATAAAAACTCATAACCTGGCCCAGTTCTTCCGCCTTGCTGGCAAAAGAGGCGATCAGCCCCGCCAGCATACAGTAGAACAGAAATGACAGGCATATCGCAAAGATGGCCAAAACCATGGCCCCGGGGGTAAAAGCGGTGCTTCCCACCTGTCCCCGCAACAGGCTGAATGTCTCCAGCAATATATTGTGGAAGTCAGGATAAATTACCTCTTTGGCAATTCCATGTCCCAGGAAAAATCCCCCCACCAGAGCGATGATCCACAACAGAATCTGCCCGATAGCCGTAACAGTGATTGCCAGAACCTTGCCAAAAATCAGCCCATAAGGCCTGGTCAGCGTGAGCATCATTTCCATCAGTTTCGAACACTTCTCCACGCTGACCGCATGGCCCACGTTCATGCCATACATCAGTGTCATAAAATACATAAAGAATATGATGGCCATGGGGGTCACCATGGACACCAGGCGCTCTCCAAGACTGCGCTCTTCTTCCCCGGCGTCCAGCCGGCTTGTCTGCACGCCGCTCATGGCCAGTACCAGCTTCTCCATAGAGATGCCCGAGGAAAGCAGCTTGCTCTGCTCCATGACGGAGGTAAAGGCCTCACATAGATCCTCCGCGTCCCCCTTGTCTATTTTTGTGCCGTAGGGCAGCACTGCCGTCAGCAGATATCCTTCGGAGGTTCGGCTGATCTCCAGAATTACGCTCTCCGGCTCCTGCTCTCCCAATGCCACGGCCAGTTCTTCCACGGGCTGCGCTGCCTCCAAAAAGGATACCGCCGGGAAAGTCTCTCCATATCTCTCCGCAAAGCCCTCCAGGTACAATACCTCCAGCCCACTGTTGTCCGCCACATAAACCCGCTCTATGGGAGAGCGCTTACCATCCTCCTTTTTCTGCGAAAAGGCCATGATCGTGCTGACGGCCAGCCCTGCCACCAACATCACCAGTGACAGCCCTATTGTAACACTGCGGAATTTCTTTCCGGTGGCCTGCCTGAGGGTAAACGAGAACACATCCCGCCAGCCGCTGAACATTCCCTTATTCATGATGTCCGCCCTCCTTTCCCCTATGAATCCGCCCGCTGCCGGAACCGCCGTCTCCGGGGTCCGAATCCTCCGCAGCTACCCGGCGGTTCTTCGCAATCTGTAAAATATCCTTCAGTTTCAGTACGTTACCGTTATAAAATATCAGGGACTCATAGACTTTGGCCGTAAAGGAAAACAGTGCCGCCGTGCAGACAATCACCACCGCCAGACTCACCAGACCCGTAACCACCCCCACTTTGCCCAGCAGCAGGTTCGCCGGCATGACAAAAGGCGCCGACAGGGGAAGGATACAGCAGATATTGACCACTGCGTCACTGACATTGCCCATCATCTGCATGATACAAAGAAAAATGCCCACATAGGAGCCCACTACCAGCAGCAGCTGGTAGACCTTCAATCCCTCCGCCATCTCCTCCATCCTGCTCACGGAAGCTCCGGCCAGTCCCGCTACAATGCAGAAAAACAGCACCCCCACAAGGACCATGAAAAACGCCAGCAGCAATGTGCCTCCGTTTACATGAGTAAACAGCTCCAGGATTCCGGGCTGCACTCCTCCCTCCGTATTGCCTGAGACATTTCCAAAGATAAGCCTGTTGATTGCGCCGGAGAGAAGATAGCTGATGCCGAAGGCGGCAAACTGAATTACCACCGTGGTCAGCGCCGACAAGATCTTGCCCACGATCAACGCCATGGGGCGCACATTGATCATCAGGTATTCCACCACCTTAGTGCTCTTCTCCGTAACAATGGACATGGCAATCTGCCCGCCGCTCAAGTTGACAATCATCACGACAATGACGATTCCTGCCAGCAGCACATAGTACTCGGTCATGGAGATGCCCTCTCCTTCTTCCGCGAGGGTTATCTCCCCCTCCTCAGTGGTATGTTCCACCCGGCTCTCCACCGGCTGGTTGATAAAATCCAGCTGTTCCTGTTCCACATCCACCACCCGCATGCGGGCGTCCAGGAAAAAGCTCTCGAAATCCTGCGACAGCTGCTCACAGTCCTTATCCTTCAAATCCGCCGTAGCCGCCTTCACAAAGGTGAGATTAAAGTATCCCGCCTCCTCATAGGTCACATGTACGATCATCTCTGTGCTGTCCTGACTTTCCTCCAGAGCCTGCACATGGGACGCAAAGCCGTCCCCCAAAGCCTCCGACACCTGCAAACTGTCGTAACGCCCGCCATCCAACGCCTGGCCGTAGTCAATACCCAGCCCAGTCTCATCATATATGGTAAGACTGCTTACCTCCGTAGCGCTTGTCTGCTCTCCGTCCCTCTGATGCAGCCATGTGCTCACCGGCATTATGGCCACGATGATCACACACATCAGAATCAGAAAACCTATAAAGGACTTTTGCTTGGTCTCCTGTCTGAGGGAGAAGAGAAATACTTCCTTCCAGCCCGCATACTCATTTCTCTTCATAACTGCCTCCGTTCTCCTCCGCCCGCCGGTCAGCGGCATCGGACTCCTCCTGGGCAGCCTCCGCTTTCTCAATGAAAATCTCGTGCAGGGACGGTTCCCGCAGTTCAAATTTCACCACCTGGCGCCGCTCCTTTAACAGATCCTGTAAAAAGTCCAGAGCCTGGGACTCGCCGGTCACTTTCAGCTGCTTGCCGTCGGGGGTATCATTTATAATGGGCAGCGCATGTCTCTCAATAATATCCTCAAAGGGCAGATCACATTTGACAAACATATTCACCCTTCCATAACTGCGCTTTATCTCGTTCAGATTGCCCTGGAGCACGGTTCTACCCCGATTCAATATGGTGATATCCTCACAAAATTCCTCAATCGTGGCCATCTGATGTGATGACATAATGAGATATTTTCCCTTTTCCATTTCCTCACGGATAATACCCTTAAACAAATCCGTGTTTACCGGGTCCAAACCGCTGAGAGGCTCATCCAGAATCAGCAACTCCGGCTCCGAAAGCAGCGCCGCCATCAACTGGATCTTCTGTTGGTTGCCCTTGGAAAGCTGGTCGGCCATCTTGGGTTTCTCCGCCTTTTTTCCTTTGGTTTTCGGAGGATACAGATATTCCTCCACCTCCAGGCGTTCCGCCCAGTACGCGATTCTCTTTCTGGCCGTGTCCTTGGGCACACCCTTTAACTTGGCAAAATACAGCAGCTGATCCATCAGTTCATATTTGGGATACAGCCCTCTCTCCTCCGCCAGATAGCCCACATTCATATGCATGGCATCCATGGGTTTCCCCTGCCACAGCACCTGACCGCCGTCACAGGCCAGCATTCCCAGGATCATACGAATGGAAGTGGTCTTGCCCGCGCCATTGGTTCCCAGCAGCGCATAGACACCGGGGGTTTCCAACGCGAAGGACAAACCGTCCACCACCGTTTTCTCCCCATACTTTTTACTCAGGTTTCTTACCTCTAATGACATATCTCCCTCTTTCCGCATACCGTTTGTCTGTCCGGTACACACTCTCTGTAATCCGCCGCCACGCAGCGCTCCCTGCCCGAAAAGACGGCGTCCCTGTGGTCTCAACTGCTTTCGCAAAGCCCCAGGGCCCACAGAAACAAAACATTATTTCATTTGCCTGCCCTGTGTTCAGCCCCCATTATAAGACTTCTATGCCCACATGTAAACCAATAATGACGCACTAAATACCTTCTTTTCGTGCATCATCTGAAAGCATAAACAACTTTGTCCCGATTTTAAGCCCTTTTCAGCCTGCTTTTCATCCTGATCTCCGGGACAGAATTATGCTCCCTGTGGCAAATAAGCAGCATTTCTCCCTCATTTACATCCCGCGCGTATGCCCGCATATGGGACCTGTGGAAAAATGCCCCCCTTCTGCTACCTGTCCTGCAATGCTTTCCCCATGTCCGGGGTTGGCCCTGGGCTTTACTGTAAGCTGCGCCGCATTCGTAAAAATTTTAACCCCACATGAAGTATCAGACAAAGATACAGAACCAGCAGAACCACATATAATCCGAAAAAGACATCCATGGGAATCCCACCGGTGATGCCCAGACGGACCTGAGGCAGGATGCAGCCAAAAAATATAATAAATACAGGCATCATCCGCCACTTCCATATCCGCCCGATCAAGTCAACCCTCGAGGCATTGTCACTGAAAATCTCCTCCTCGTCCTCCATTTGGGCGACAGGTTTGCGGAAATAATGGAAACTCATGCAACTGTTCACGTATTCCCACCCGCAGTCCTAAAAAATCTGCCGGTACTCCATACCGTTCCCGTCCCGCCCGTTGCGAAAGTCCAACTGGTACACCACATCCTCCGGCTCGCACCTTTCAAAAGTAAAAAAACAGGGAGGCATGAGACCGATTAGCTTCCATCCCGACCAGTGCATTTCCCGAAGCCATTCTTCTTCCTCCTTGAAATCCGCTATAGTGAATACACGTATTTTCTTTAATGTTTCAGCCAAAACTCCAAACCCTCCGATTCTCCTCATGACACTTCCCCGCCGTACTATCATTCACCCGCCGGATTCACCTGCTCCATGCCGTCCAGAACTACCGCCCCCGCCAGGCCGCCCCCTTCCAGGCCGTCCAGGGCCACCGCCTCCACGGTCCGATACAGCCGCCGGATGCGCCGCATCTCCAGATTCAGTACCTGTCTGCCCAGCTCCGTGATGCTGTAAATCTTACGTTTCTCCTCCTCCCGCACAAAACGGATCAAACAGTCCCTCTCCATTTTTGAGAGGCTTCCGTACATGGTGCCGGGGCTGATGCGGATCTCCCCGTCCGTAAGTTTCAGTACCTGCTGGACAATGTTATAACCATGCATGGGGGTCTGTAGGCAGTACAGAATGTAAAATCCTGTCTCTGTCATGGGGACATATACCTTTTTGATGTGTTCTTCCATATCCGCCTCTACTCTCTTTTTCTAATTTTTTTGACAGTCGTAAACGCCAGCGTAAAAAGAGCGGCCAGATTCACAATCCCCAGAATCCTTACCACATTGTCTGCCAGTTCCAGCCCAAATATCTTTGCTCCCACCATTATCAAGGTTGCAATTCCCACCACAAACAGGCTTCTTGCCCACACCGCATTTGTTCTTTTCGCTTCCATTGCCATTACCTCCTCGCTCCTTATATCTCACCGCTATGCATCGTACCTCGATATATCTAATCATATCGCAGTGCGATATATTTGTCAAGACTTTTTGGGAGGAGGGCTTATGAACTCACCGAATGAATGGGGCGATATCGGCAAACCGAAAATGGATTCCAACAAAAAGCCGGAAATCAGAAACGCACTGATTCCCGGCCTTGAAAGAATTTTATTCTATAGACATATAGGGACGCTTCTCTCACAGCCGTATCCTGGGATACAGCCGCAAAGCGTTTTCCGTGGTAATCCGCTCCACCTCATCCTCCGTAATTCCCTTGATCCGGGCAATCTCAGTCACCACAGAGGGAAGATTGCGGGAATCATTGCGCCTGCCCCGATTGGGCATGGGACTGAGATAGGGAGAATCCGTCTCCAGCAGAATACGGTCCATGGGAAGATATTCCACCGTCTCCTTTAACTTCCTGCCGTTTTTAAATGTCACCACACCGCCGATGCCAATATAAAAACCCATATCCAGAAAATCCCGGGCCAATTCCCTGCTGTAAGAATAGCAGTGAATCACGCCGCCGATGCGCTCCGCATGTTCGGCCCGCATCAGATCCAGCGTATCCTGCGCCGCTTCCCGGGAATGAATCACCACCGGCAGTCCCACTTCCCGAGCCAGTCTCAACTGGCGCGCAAACCATTTTTTCTGTAGCTGCCGCTCCGGCTCATCCCAGTAGTAGTCCAGGCCGATCTCACCGATGGCCACACATTTATCCAGCCCGCTCTGCCGGGCCAGCCAGTTCATGTGATCTTCCGTCAAATCCCCGGTGTCACAGGGATGAATCCCCAGCGAACCGTAAACAAAGGGATATTGCTCCGTCAGTTCTATGGTCCGCTTACATGCTTCCAGACTGGAACCGCTGTTTACGACCCGATGGATGCCACAGGATGCCAGACCCTCCAGCACTTCATTCCGGTCTTCCTCAAATGCCTTGTCATCATAATGCGCGTGTGTGTCAATTATCATCTCTATGCCTCCACAGTATGGATATCGACGTCTCCTAACCCTTTCTGCCCCGCCCTCTTCTGCGGTTCCTGTTTCCTCCACTGCGGCGCCGACAGGGCTCCTGCCAAAAGACGGCTTCTCCCTTTACCTCCGGGGCGTATCAATTTTATCCCGAATCTCCTGCATCTGGTAGTCCAGGACTTCAATGGACTCAGCGCATGCCTTGAGCCGGGCCACAATCTCATCCGCGTTTGCCATGTCCTTCTTGTATTTCAGCTTATGCTCCAGGCTGGCCCAGAAGTCCATGGCAATCGTGCGGAACTGCACTTCCACCTTCATATATTTTTTGCCCCTGGACAGAAAGATGGGGATATTTACAATCAGGTGCAGACTCCGGTAGCCGTTATCCTTAGGGGTCTTAATATAGTCCTTCTCCTTGAGCAAAATGATGTCATCCTGACGGGCAAAGAGCTGCGCCAGCCGGTAAATATCATCGGGAAAGGAACAGATCACCCGCACTCCCGCCACATCGCTCAGATACTTCTCTATATTTTTTACCGTGATGGAATAGCCTTTCCGCCGCAGCTTGTCATAAATACTCTCAGGTGTTTTCAGCCTGCTCTTGACAGACTCGAAAGGATTCCTGTTGTAGGTCTGGGAAAATTCGTCGTTCAGCACCTTGAGTTTGGTCTCCACCTCCATGATGGCGCTGCGGTACTGCATCATCAACTTGTTAAAGGGCTTGGCCTGCTTTAGTTCCTCCTCCTGCTTCTGGATGATCCTGTATTGCTTTTTCAGCGTCTCGTTCTGCTCTTCCACCTTCTGTTCCAGCTGATTCTTACAGGTAAAAAGTTCCACCGCGTTTTTCACCCTGTTTCTGACGATGGACGCGTCAAAGGGCTTGCGGATAAAATCCGAAACCCCCATTTTAAAGCATTTGTCCTCAATCTCCACAGATCTCTCGCCGCTGATTACAAGCACCGGAATCCTGCCGCTTAAGCCGTCCTTTTTCATCTGGGCTATGACGGAAAAGCCGTCCATCCTGGGCATTTGCAGATCCAGCAGCAGCGCCGCCGTATCGCTCTGATGCCTGTGGAGTTTCTGTAACGCCTCTTCCCCATCCCTGGCCATGTCGATCACATAGTCATCCTTCAATATATTGTGCAAAAGCTCACGATTTATCTCCGTGTCGTCCACTACCACGATCCTCTGCATGGCATTTTTCATCTCCCCGCAACATTCCTTCGCTCCAAAGCCGCATCCTATGTTCTGTACCGGATGCTGTCGATCATCCCCTTGATATCCGCTATGACGCCTCCCACCGCTATCGCCACCAGCACGATGCCGGAAATAATTTTCAGCACAATATTAGGTGCCTCGCCTACTCCCCAGGTCGCCAAACCCACAACAACCAAAAACAATATACTCCCGATAATATAGTTTCCTGCCAGACAGCAACAATACCACCACGCGGATATAATACTGTAAATCAGAACGCCCATCACAATTCTGGCCCAGACTTCCCTGCTGTTTTCCGGGCTGTTCCCCGCAGCGCATGCCGCCGCAACGCTGATCAGCAGCTTGATCACACAACCTCCCCAACTGAACATTGTAATCCCTCCCTCATCTGTATTTTTCTCAATGTCTACCTGCCGTATATCGCTTATAGAATCCTTTTTCATGATAGCAAATATACCAGTCCATGTCAACTTGACTCCATAATCCCATCCTCGCAGCCCCCGCTGTCTGCCGATTACCGCGCCGGTTCCTCCTCCGGCCCTCCGTCTGCCATGTCATGGACCCGGTCATACTCCGCCAGCGATATCCGCTCATTCATCTCGGGAATGGGACTAACCACCCCCGGAAGCCCTGCTCTGATCCGGTAATAAAAGTCCTCCCCCTGCGGTTTCTCTATCTCCATGGACCAGCTGAATTGTTCCTCGCCATATGTCAGCAGGCAGCAGTAAATATCCGTAATTCCCGCTTTCGTTACCCAGGGATTGGCGTACCCGCTGTAAGAGCGGTTGCTTTCCACATACACGGAGCTTTCCCTGTCCGTTGACACATAAATCTCCGCACCAGAGGCAAAACTTTCGTCCTCTCTCTTTTTCTCCTCCGTATAATAGGTTTCATTCAACACTTGCCGCCACTCCCATGCATACGCATCGTCAAACCACTTTGGCAGCAGCGGATAATAATTGTTCTCCTCACTCTCCAGATAGTAAACCGTGCCATCCACTCCGTCAATCAGCAGTTCCATATGACAGCCATCCCCTTTGTCCAGCAGGATATCATTGGCCACCAGCAAAATCTGTCCGTCGGATCTGCGCATCAGAACATACTGGTTGCAACTTACTATGACAGGTTCCAGCCCCTTCATTGGGGCATTGGTCACATATTGCCATCCCAGCAACGCATTCATCAGTATACAATTGTCCGTCTGCTCTATATTTTCCCACAGGGATTCATTTTCTGGATCAATCTCCTTGGAACTACAGTTCACATCTTCCTGTGTATAGGCCTCCATATAGGCGCGCATACGCTTATAAATGTCACGTTCATAACTACGATCGAGCTGTGCCACCATCAGAGGAGCCAGAGATTCTCCCTGTATCCGGCCCAGAGACGCCGCGTCCCGCAGCGCAAACCAAACCTGTGGCAGGTAAATCGCCGCCAAGACAAGAAGCGCCGCCAGCCCGATTCCCAAATACCGTCCCATATTCCTTTTCAGATTCCGCATATTCCTCCGTTCCCCTGTTTTCCCCCTGCCTCTTTCTTCGTGGGCTGCGGGAAATCGGATTTATTCTGAAAGTCCAGCGGCAGACGAATCAGGATCTCCGTCCCTTCCCCCAGGGTACTTTTCATCTTCCAGCTGCCTCCGTGCAGCTGTAAAATCCGCTGGCACAGAGACATGCCCAATCCTGCGCCCCCCTCCTTGCGGGAACGGGATTTATCTACCATATAGAACGGTTCCGTGATCCGGTCAATCTCCTCCTGGGGAATCCCTCTGCCGTTGTCCCGGATGCGGATGCCATACCACGTTCCGGATACGGCTCCCTTTTCCTCCGTCCACTCCCCCGCTTCCGGTTTTTGGGGTGCGGCGCTCCTTTTCCGTGCGCGGATGCGGCGTCCTTCCAGGCTGATCCGCCCTTTCTCTCCCACCGCCTTGGTAGCATTGTCCAGCAGATTATACAGCAGGGACAGCAGAAGGTCGCTGTCCCCCCACAGCGTAGCCTGCTCCATACGTATACTGCCCTGGACTTGACGGCTGTCCCAGATGGGGTGCATGGTATTCCACAGATTTTCCGCCAGCACCGTAGCTTTGATGGGTTTGCCCCCAAAATCCTGTTTCTCCATGCTCACCAGCTCCAGCAGTTTGTGGGACAGCTGTTCCAGCCGCTTGCCCTGCGCAAAAATATAGTGGCTGGCCATGCGGTGATCTTCCGGACCAAGATCCATGGTATCGAGCATCTGGGCATAACCGATGATGGAAGTCAGCGGCGTCTTGAGTTCATGGGCAAAAGCCGCCGTGAAGTCCTCCTGACGCTTGGCCTCCAGTTCCTTTTCCCGCATCTGCTCCACCAGTCGGTCCGCCATCAGATTAAAGCTCTCTGCCAGTTCTCCCACCTCGTCGGGCCGGTGATAGTCCGAGCGCCTGGTGAGATCTCCGGCGGCAATCCGCTTAGTCACCCACCCCAGCTTGCGGATGGGACTTGTGAGATAACGGGCCAACGCCCAGGCGCAGACCGCCGCCACGGTCAGCAACACAAACAGCATAATCCTGTACTGCCTGATAGTGTCCGTCCTGCTGTCGTAAATCCTCTGAATATTCCGGCTGATCAGCAGGTAATATGTTTTCTCCCCCATCCGGCTGGTACACATGCTGACAAGTTCATACCCCTGCTCCCCCCGGCAAATCTGCCAGATATAGTTATTGTCCCCCACTGCGTCGCGCCGGAGGATCATCTCTGTCACATCTACCATGGAAGACAGCTGCCCCAACTGCTGCTGGCCGCTGTAACAAGTCCCCTCCCCGTCCAGTACGATGCAATTGCTCTCTGTCCGATCCACATTGATGGACATGCTCTCGAGGGCTTTCTGCAAGGCATAGACTTCTCCGTACTCCTCCCCGGCCTGAAAGCCCACCTCCAGAAAATACTGGAACATACGAATCTCCTGCCCGGCCTGCTCCCGTTCCTGTTCCAGCATCCTGCGGAAGCTGAAATTCAGCATCCACATGCCGAAGGCGATAAAAGCCGCCGTAACCAGGGCCATGATCCATAAGAAAAGTTTTCCCGTGAACCTCATTCAGGCCTCACCCTCCAGGCGGTAGCCCACCTTGTATACCGCCGTGATCTCCTCGTTCCACCCCAGCTTCTTTTTCAGACGCTGCACATGCAGGTCTATGGTACGGCTCTGTCCCTCGTATTCGCCGCCCCAGACGGACTCATAGATTGTTTCCCGGTACAGGGCAATATTGCGGTTGCGGGCCAGCAAAAGGAGCAGGTCAAACTCCTTCAGAGTCAATGCGATCTGTTGTCCCTCCCGCATCACCAGGCGGGATGCCGTGTCTATGGTAATATCAAAAACCCGCAAGATCCCCTCCGCCTTGTGGTAACGACGCAGCACGGTTTCCACCCGTGCCAGCAGTTCCGGAATGGCAAAGGGTTTGGCCAGGTAGTCGTCAGCCCCCATCTTAAGGCCTTTCACCTTGTTCTCTGTAGTGCCCAGCGCAGTGAGAAAAATCACGGGCAGCCCCATGGACCGGGCATATTGCAGCAGTTCATATCCGTTGCAGCCCGGCAGCATAATGTCCAGCAGCGCCAGATCAAATGGGCGCTGCTGCATCAGGTCCGCCGCCTCCATACCGTCCGCAGCCCAGGTACAGTTGTATCCCGCGCGGGTCAGGTTCATGCGGATCAGATTCGCTATGGGTTCCTCATCTTCCGCGATCAGTATCTTAATCATTCTGTCATCCCCTTAAATGTTATACTCACGTAACGGCCCGTCCCCTGTCGCCCGATTGCGCGACATAAATCGCGCGGGAATCGGAAAATCTCAGCGTTCGTCCGTATAAGTCGGTTTTTGAGTCCACTCCATTATGCTTGCTTTTTGTATACTCATTGTATCATAGTTTTTCCCGCAAGGATACCCTCCATAGATCCGGGAATCTTACAAATGTCGCCGGAAAAGCAGACATCTTCCCAGACGCCTTTCCATAACAGATTGCGCGTGTAAGTGGAAGCCGTTCCGTCAGGCGTTTTAATTGTCCTTTTTCATGTTCCCGCCATTTATTGCGGTACATATCTTCACAGGGCTCTGCGTTTTGACAGGTTCTTCCTTGCGTTGCCCTGTTCAGCCCTTATTCGTATAGCACAAAACAGAAGTAACACCAGCCCAATATGCGGAACACATACTAACTTGATTGTTTGAAGTTTTTCTACCCGAGCAATCCGCTAAAACTCTGAGGGCGAGGCAGAAAGCCAAGGCGAACTTCCGTTTATCCGCATCAGGGGGTAAGCCGATGAATATCCCGGGGGAACAGGCTGGTTTCCCGTACATTTTCAAAGGCCAGCAGCCGAGCGGTAAACCGTTCCAGTCCCAGCCCCAGTCCCCCATGAGGCGGCATGCCGTGACGGTGCATCAGCAGGTAGTCGGCAAATTCCTCCGGATGCATGCCCCGTCTCTCCATCTTCTGAAGCTGCTCCCGATAGCTGTGGATGCGCTGTCCCCCGGTGGTGATCTCCAGCCCCCGAAAGAGCAGGTCAAAGCTCATCGTCTCCGCCGGATTTTCCGGGTTATCCATAGCGTAGAAGGGGCGCTTCGTCTCGGGGTAATGGGTCACAAAGACAAAGGCGCTGCCATACTGCGCCCGGATATACTGGCACAGCAGTTTTTCTTCCTCCGGCTCAAAATCCTCCTTCTCCCCCATGGGCCGACGGTAATACTGCGCCACCAGAGCTTTGGCATCCGCGAAGCGAATCCGGGGAATGCGCCCCATGGGCAGATGACTTTGCTGCGGCGGCACCTCCACGGGCCAGGTCTCACGACTCTGCGTGGCAAACTGCGGCATGACGACTTTCAGCAGCTCCAGTTCCCGGGCACAGGCTGCCTGTAGATCCGTAAGTGCCGCCTGTAACATCTCCTCCTCCATCTCCATGATTTCCTCAAAACTCTCTATATAACCCATCTCAAGGTCTACACCCGTATATTCGTTCAAATGCCGGGAGGTGTCGTGTTTCTCCGCCCGAAACACCGGGCCCACCTCATAAACCCTCTCATACACCCCCACCATCATCTGCTTATAAAACTGAGGACTTTGGGCCAGATACGCCTGCCGACCAAAATAGTCCAACGAGAAAATATTGGCCCCTCCCTCCGCGCCCGCCTCCACCAGCTTGGGGGAATGAATCTCCGTAAAATTCTGTTTTTGCAAAAACGCGCGAAACCCCTGACAGATCCCCTCCTGAATCTTAAAGATGGCTCGCTGCTTTTCGTTGCGCAAGGTCAACATCCGATAGTCCAGCATATTCTCGATGGATGTATTCACTTTTTTCTGGTTAATTACGATGGGCATGGGCTCTGCCGGAACGGACAGCACCTGGAGTTCCAGCAGCCGCAGTTCCCAGCCCAGCCGGGAGCGTTCCTCCTGCGCCACCAGAGCCCGAAGCCGGACGCAGCTCTCCTCCACCAGTTCTTCCACGGGAAACCGCGAAAATTCCGGACTGTACACACACTGAATCACATGCCTGCCGGTGCGCAGCAGCACAAAGGCAAAACCGCTCATTCGCCGGAGTTTATAAATACTGCCTTGTATAAGGATTACTCCTCCCGTCTGTCGTCCGATCTCCTCCAGAGAAAAGCCGGATACCCTTGTGGGCGTTTCCCTTTTTCCCGTTTCCCTGCCGGCTGCTTCCCCTGTTACTGTTTCTTTCATGACTCTTTCTTCCGATATTCCATGCATGATATATTACCGCCTTTCCAAAGATTATACGTTTTTCTTTGCGCCGTCCTTTTCGTCCATGTGGGCATCGTCGCAATGTCCCATGGGATCACCCCCCTTCACGCCGTCCCTGTGGTCGCGGCATTTTTGCATGCAAAAAGACCAGTACCGCATTCGTAATCTCTTACCAATGCGGTGCTGGTCTCTGTCAATTCCCTTTGTCATGTCACGGGTATCCCGCGATTTTCTCAGGCTTGATCTGTTCCTCTCCGCACAGGTACAACACACGCAGCGCTTGTACCCATGTCTCCACAGCTACAAGCGCTATCTATCGTCGTCCCTGTTCTCAGCCAGTTCAAAAATCCGGTATCGCATCCCGTTCCTCTTTCTGCGCATTACACGCGGCGCCAAGATTGACCTATTCTTTCAAATCATAATGACGGCCCCGATATTCCGTCCGCAGCCCCGTAAAATAAGTGACAATACCATACTGTCCGGGCGGGCGGAAGCGTTTCTTAATATGAATTAATATAACACATCCCCTTCGAAAGAGCAATAGGCAATCTTACCATGTGCAACAGCCAAAAAATGGATGCGGGTTTACATTTGTGCCTTCGCGGTTCCAATCAGCACTTCTTTCCCGCAAAAAGCAAAACCATATTTTCTGATACGTTCCTTCGGCATCCCTTTTGCCACCAATAACGCCTGGTAATCCTTCTCCTCTATCTGTCGCAAAGCCTCGGACACAGTATCTGACAACTCCTTTTCTTTTGTGCCCTGTACTTTATATTCTGAAATGATGGCGCCATCCCTTTCCGCATCCCTGGGTTCCAGCATTACGTCATACCTGCCAAAGCCACAGTCATACTATATCTTTTTTCTGCTATTAAATCAATCCATTTCTGCGCGCGTCCGGCCCTCTTCCTAATACTCGGAAAAATCAAGGCAAAATTTATTGTGTATCTCTTTTGTATTGTGTATAATATGGCTTATGGAAATACGCATTTCGATTTCGAGAATAGAATCAGAAACCATAGCTTAAGCGGAGGGAAAATCATGAAAAAGACGTATAAATGCCGCGTGCCTTTGCTGGCCGTGTCTATGCTTTTGCTGAGTGGCTGCTCCAACGCCCCGGCCCGGAATCCTGTCGAAAACACGCCCACACAGGAAGTTGAAGACGTATTATCTTCCGAAGACAGGGAAGCCTCTGTATCCGTTGCCTTTGAGGCCCGGGACATGGAGGGTAACACCGTTTCTTCCGATATTTTTTCGGAGACCAGGCTCACCATGATCAATGTGTGGGCAACCTACTGTAATCCCTGCCTGCGGGAGATGCCGGGCCTGGGAGAACTGGCCGGCGAATATGAGGCTGATGAATTTCGGATTGTGGGAGTAGTCAGCGATGTAATGGAGGGGACTGACCGGAAGACTTTGGATTATGTAGCGGACCTGGTGGAGCAAACCAGCGCGGATTATCCCCATCTGCTGCTAAACGAGTCCCTGTACTACGCGCTGCTCACGGATGTTGCCGCCGTTCCCACCACCTTCTTTATAGATGAAAATGGAGTTATTCTGGAAACGGTAGTGGGTTCCATGGAAAAATCGGCGTGGGAGGAAAAAATCAATGGGCTTCTGGAAAAGGAATAGGCCCCCTGCCTGGCTATGGGGCGTGCTTGCGGGAATCCTCTTCCTGGGCGTGGGCATCCTACAGGGACAGTTTGGCGTTATATGGAAAAAAGCAGTGATGATCTGTATGGAGTGTATCGGAATCGGATAATTTATCTAAAATGATCCGGACGGAGGCAGTTATGAAGAGAATACGGCTGGCAGTGCAGCTATTTTTCACAATATTCACAAACGGGTATGCCTACGGCTATCTGAACGGAAAAATTTATCAGGGAGCGTTAAAATATGCCTGCGTTCCGGGGCTGAACTGCTATTCCTGCCCCGGCGCCTTCGCTTCCTGCCCCCTGGGGGCGTTGCAGGCTCTGCTGAACCAGCGGGGCTTTCAGGTCCCTTTCGGGATGCTGGGATTTTTCTTTCTGGTCGGCAGTCTCCTGGGACGCTTTGTCTGCGGGTGGCTTTGTCCCTTTGGACTGGCCCAGGACCTGTTGCATAAAATTCCTGTCTTTCGTAAAAGGAAACGACTGCCTTGGCACCATATTTTAAAATACGGTAAGTACGCGGTTCTGCTTCTCTTCGCGGGCATTGGCTCTGTTTTTCTGTTCGGCGGATTCGCCAAGGTACCGGCATTTTGCAAATACATCTGCCCCTCGGGCACATTGTTTGGCGCCGTCCCGCTGCTGGCTGCCAACGAGTCCCTTCGCGGTCAGATCGGCGGATTGTTTTTGTGGAAGCTGGGAATATTGCTCTTTCTCCTGCTGCTCTCCGTGAAAGTTTACCGCCCCTTTTGTCAGTATCTGTGCCCCCTGGGCGCAATCTATGGCTGGTTTAACCGTTTCAGCCTGGTTCAGGTTCACTGGGAAAAACAAAATTGCACCTCCTGTGGCGCCTGCGAGAGGGCATGTCCGGTAGCCCTCTCCGTTCGCGAGATTTCCCGCTCCCCGGAGTGCATACGCTGTGGAAAGTGCATAGAAGCCTGCCCGGGAGACTGCCTGTCTTTTTCTCATGGCAAGCGCCCCAATAAAATCCCGGGGGATAACTCATAGTTCCCCATCCGGTTATCTGCCGGGCAGCTCAGTCTTTGTGCATCCGGCAGTTCTACTGTGCGGACTTCTCCCATATAGGCGGACAGCAATTCCTACAAGCCCATCACGGCGTCGATGGGCAGCGCCATCACCAGACCCTTAGCTTCGCTGCGCATACCGCATTTCTCGCTGATTCCGCTCATGATCTCCACTTTCTTCTCCGCTTCGGCCAGGATCAGAACAATCTCCTTCTCCTCCTGCATACTCAATCCCCAGGAGGCGGCCGCCTCCTCATTTCCGATCCATCTGCTGTGTATCACGGTTCCGCCGCCGGCCCCTGCGGCTTTGGCCGCATCCATGACGTCTCCGCTAAAACCGATATTGACGGTGGCCGCAATCAGTACATATCTTGTGTCAGACATAATATTTCCACCCTTTCTGATATTATGGAGCGTACTTTCTTCCTCACTCTTTACGAGCATGCGCAGGAGCAGCTTATTCAGGCCGCTTAAAGACACGGTAAAAGCAATACCGCTGTTTACCGCTCCCAGACGCAGTTCGGACCGCAGCCTGCTCAACATGGCATCGCCCAACTGTCGGGGGACCGTACTAATCAAAACGCATTTGTCTATACTGCCCAGGCCCAGCATATCCATGATCTCACTTGAGGCCGTGCCCTCGGCGTTCAGCCTGTACTGAACAGGCAGCGTGCTCTTGCGGAAAATCTTTGTCGCCTTATCCGCCAGCTTGGGATTTGTAATCAACACAAGCAGCTGAAATGACAGATTGTTTCCCTGATTATCCATTTAATCCTCCATTCGCCCACCCCGGCGGGCACCTTTAGAAAATCCTATCCCTCACTCCCGCTGAAAATCTCCGAACAGCCATCTGTCTGTACTCCCTGCAGAGAGCGGCCCGGTGGCCGTCAGCCATCCTTCCCAGCCATTTCCTCCAGATCAATAATCTCATCGCAGTCATCCAAAAGCGCGGCATTTTGGAGCGCCTTTTTCTGCATGGCGCTGGTTTTGACCTGATACACAATCCCCATAATCTGTATGGCGATGAGGGGCGTGAGCGCCACCAGCGCCACTACGCCGAAAGCATCCGTCATCAGGTTTCCCCCAAGGGCCTGACAGGTGCCAATGCTGAGGGGCAACAGAAAGGTGGAGGTCATGGGGCCACTGGCCACACCGCCGGAGTCAAAGGCTATACCCACAAAGATTTTCGGTACAAAGCGCGACAGTACCAGGGCGATCAAATAACCGGGAATGATAATCCACGCGATGGAAAGCCCTGTGAGAACCCGCGTCATGGCAAGGCCCACGCTGATGGCCACGCCGATGGACATACAGCGGTTCATGGCCTTCACCGAGACCGCGCCATCCGTCACATTTTCCACCTGATGATTCAGTACCTGGATAGCGGGCTCCGCTTTCACTATGTAATAACCGATCAACATGCCGATGGGAACCAGAATCCAGTTGAAAGCAAGCGATGCCAGTTCCTCTCCCAGAAAGGACCCCACAGGGGCAAATCCCACATTTACTCCACAGAGAAACAGCACCAGCCCCATGTAGGTGTAAACCAGACCCACCGCAATCCGTTTTAACTGCCTTCTGTGATAGCGCCGGGTAAGCAGTTGAAAGATCACAAACACGGCGGCAATGGGAAGGAGCGAAATAAGAACCTCATGCGCATAGGCGGGAATACTGGTGCCAAACACCCTCACCACGTCTCTTGTGGTCTCCACCGCCGCCACATCGCCCGCCAGGTACAACGCCTCCGTGGGCTTATAAAAACAGCCCAGAACCAGCACCGCCAGGATGGGACCGATACTGGAAAGCGCCACCAGACCGAAACTGTCGCTGGCCGAATTTTTATCTGTGCGCCGGGAAGCCAGGCCGATACCCATGGCCATGATAAAGGGCACTGTCATGGGACCGGTGGTGACGCCTCCGGAGTCAAAGGCCACCGCCAGAAAGTCCCCGGGCACCAGGAAGGACGCGCCAATCAGCAGACCATACAGGAGAATCAGCATCTTGGACAGGTCAATCTGAAACTTGATCCGCACAATGGCCAGCGCCAGAAACAGGCCCACGCCCACGGCAACGGTAAGAATCAATACCCGGTTGGGCACGGAGGGCACCTGCTGCGCCAGCACCTGTAGATCCGGCTCTGATATGGTGATAATAGCTCCCATGACAAAACCTATGAAAAGTACCAGCACAATCCTGCGTGTCCTGGAGATCTGGACACCTATACCCTCCCCTATGGGAGTCATGGACATCTCCGCCCCCAGCTGGAAAAAGCCCATTCCCAGAATCAGCATGACCGCGCCCACTACAAACATAACCAGGCTCCCCAATTCCATAGGCACCAGAAAAACGCTTATGAGCAGCACGATTCCTGTAATCGGAAGCACTGCTGAAAGAGATTCCATGGTTTTCTCTCTTAATTTAGGGTTCAAGCTCTCTCTCCTTTCTACCGTGCTGTGTGATTTGGATTTCTGTTCCTATATCTTACCAAAATCAGGTTTGGAGATTTACACCAAGCCTGATTTTGGCAAGATATGCAATTTCGTCCGTCCTATATGGGAATTATACTCATTAGCGATAGAATTTGCCGTTGCCCTATAATCGTTTCCGCTCGTGAGCCGGGTATAATGGCAAACTGTATTGACCACGAGTATATTTTGTGAATTGCAGAACATTTTGTATATTATAGCATAAAAAGAGATTTGCTGGAAACCTGTTTATTTATAAATTACTTTTTCGTCGTCCCATATTCCACATAATATCCCCGCTTTCCTCTCTTCATCTCATAAAGTGCCTCATCCGCCCGGGCCAGAAGCTCGGAAATCGCGCTTCCCGTGTCTGCGGTCCAGGCAAATCCGCAGGAGGCGCTCACGGTTCGGGAGTGTGTGTCAGTCAGACTGACCTGTTTTTTTCCCAGCGCCTCATAAAAGAGGTTCAGATAACGAATAATCCGGCTCTTGTCCTCACATCCGTAAATCATCATGCAAAATTCGTCCCCGGAGCGCCGGGCCGTCAGAAAATGGTCCCCTGGCATGGATTGCATGACTGCGGAAAATCCCCGCAGGTACAGGTCTCCCGCATTGTGTCCGTAAGTGTCATTTATGGACTTGAAATGGTCCAGATCCAGCATGGCCACAGCGCAGACTTCCCCGGCAGGCATATCCCGCAGTATTTCGCCCGCCTGCTGCCTGAAATACGGATACTGGCACAGACCCGTTAGAGCATCGTGGGTATTTTCGTATTGCATACGTTGTTTTTCCAGCACATCACGGGATACGTCGGTTATAACGCCGATGCATCTTCCGGGTTCCTCCGACATATGTATCCGAACATATCTCTTCTGGCTGATCTGATAGATATCCTTCTCTCCCTCTATGGGGTTTGCCGTGACACTATGGATATACTCCCCAAAGCCAACTGAATTGCCGCAGAGGACGGCAGCCGTATTGTCAGGAATCTCCATGATTTCCCGAAATCCGGAGGTGACATACACCGGCTTCCTCCCGCTCTGGTACTCAAAAGCCGCCAGTGGAATCCCGCTGATCTGGATAATGGCGGATATGCGGTTGGAACTGTTCACAAGGCTCCTGACCATGGCGTTGATTCCTCTGCTCAGTTCCTCAAATTCCCGGTTTCCCCCTACAGATACCACAGTGTCCAGATTTCCCATGGTGATAGCAGTCAGATTCTCAATGATATTATGAATCCCGTCCGTTACTTTTCTCTTTACCAGATAATACAGCAGAAAAATAACCGCAAGCGCCACAAAAAGCAAATACAGGAAAGTGCTCAAAGTATTCTTTGCCAGCTTTTGCCGCAGATGGCTTCCCGGCTGGGCCGCACAGATCAACACATTGCCGTAGAGCCTGCTCACCACATACATCGCCGCTCCGCTCTCCCCCTGCCTGTATATACCTTCCTCTCCATCCAGCAGCCGGTCCAGCTGATAGCATTCCGCGTCAAATTTTCCCTCCCTGCCGTTGGAATGACCCAGAACCGCCCCGTTTTCCCTGTCAATCACAAACAATTCCTCTCCCACATCCGTGGGAAATCTGGAAAAAATATACGCATAGGTATTTCTTGACTCTGCCTCCAACTGTCTCGTGGGAGCGAAGCCTACCTGCACAATGCCCTGATGACTCCTCCGGGACACGCCCACATATTTCATGATCCTGCCTTCCGCCGCATTGGGCATGGCCTCCTGAATCAAAAAACTGTCTTCCTCCTCATCCCCCAGAAGGGCCAGAAATGCCCTGGTCTGATCATGATCATCCATATTGATGCCCACATATTTTGAAACGGAGGAGGCAACTATAATCCCGTTTTCATCAATCACATGCAATTCATCCACATTGAGCAGCGCCGCGAGATACTGAAACTGTTTCACATTCATGGTCAGATCCTGCCGGTTATCCAGCATATACGCGGCGGCCTTGGCCCTGGTGAGATAATCTTCGTCCAGATTTTCATTCATCAGCAGAAGTTCCGCCTGATTATTCTCCAGTGTGTGAATGACCTGTTCAATCTTTGTGTGAAAGGTGGCCAGCTGCTGTGTCTCCATCATATGCAGATTCAGAATGAAATTGATGGAAAGTATCAACAGACTTGCCGCAGTCATAATTACAATGGTATATTTCATAAATGTTTTCAGCATACAAACCATCTCCTATTTGTCGCTCTCAGCCCCTGTCTCACGGTACGCTCCCCGCCTTTCACCACCCTGCATAAGGGCAAACAATACGATTCGAAAGCGTCCGCCCTCGCAGTAACATCCAATGTTGCCCCCCAGCCTGTCGCTGAAAGCCAGCACACTCTGCATCCCCAGCCCATGTCCTTCCCCTCTTTCGCTTCTGGGAAGCCCTGTGGCCGGATTAAAGGCAATCTCCCCCTCATACCTGTTCTCCATGTCCACCAACAGATGCTTTGCATCACATTGAATTTTCGCGGATACATATCTCTCGGACGGCTCCAGATCTCTGACGCAGGACAACGCGTTTTCCAGCAGGTTGGCCAGAACCATGGCAAATTCATACGCGTTGACAGGCATCTCTCTGGGAACCGCCACATCCAGTCGCAACTCAATATGAAATGCCCCCGCCTGTTCCGCCGCCGCCAACAGAATCGTGTTGAGAATCAGATTGTCACAGTATCTGACAACCTTATTCTCGTCCACCACCTCATTGATATGGCCCACAATACGCTTTACCGCATCATACTGGCCCTGATCCAGCAGAGTGTCAATCATGCCTGAGTAGTGCCGCATGTCATGTCTCAATATCTTCAGATTTTTCTCAGATTGTTCCACCAGATGAAACTGACTTTCCAGTCCCTTGATGTAGGATTCGAACATTACGTTCTTCCAGTACACTTCCCTGCGCTTTGACTCGCTCTCCACATACCGCAGCACCACCACATAGGAGACAAACATAGTCACCAGAAAAAGGATACTGCTGGAAATATTATTCGGATACTCGTAAAGTGTGTGCGGAAAAAAAGCCAGAAAGGAAAAACTGCAATAGAAACACACCGGAATCAGACACAACTCCCACCAACTCTTCAAGGTATCTCCCTCACAGCATCTGAGGCAGATATTCCTGATCCTGAAAAAGAGAATCAACAGAATCACAAGATGTACAAGCACGCTTCCCGCCAGGGCCAGACCGACGTTGTTCGTGTAGATATGCAGAACGGAAGCTGTCATACTTCCCGCTATCACATAATTGGACGCGCTCAACCCCATGAACAACATTCTGCTGTCCCTCCTTCTGGAGATGAACAATCCCGTAAACTGCGTCACAAAGATCTGCGCCAACGTCACCAACACGAAGCACAGGCCACTGTCAGGAAACAACTGCAATTTAATGCAGTCTAACAGATTCAGAGCCAAAAAAGAAGAAACACATATCGCGAACGTCCTCCTTCGGGAATATCGGGAGGTCACAAAAAGATAAAAAAAGGCCATTAAAAACACATGGCTTATCGTATAAGATGAACTTTGAAAATATACCATTCCAGCCTCCTACCTGTATTTCTCGGAGACATAGAGCAGATATTCCCTCTTGACCTGCGCCGCCCGGTTTCTGCTGACAGGCAACTGTCTGCCGCACTCCATCGAGATCCCCTCCGGGGTCATCCGCTTTACATAGTCCAGATTCACAAGAAAAGACTTATGTACCTGTAGAAAATTTCTTTCCCGCGCAACCTCCCCGATCTCCTCATCAAAGGATCTTCTGAGAAAGATACTTTTCAGCATTTCGCCGCCTGCCATATGCACCTCGAGCCTGCGGGCGGCATTTTCAATATATTCAATCCGGGAAAAGGGCACCTGCGCCACCCCTTCCCTTGTCTTAACCAGATAAACAGGGTCCCTTTTTACATCGGCATGAGACAGCGCATAGTCCAACGCCTCATAGAGTTGTTCTTCACCCACCGGCTTAAGCAGGTACCGCACCGCATGTACGCCGTAGGCATCCAGCGCGAAATCGTCGGAAGAAGTAATATAGATGATAGTTCCTCCCCTGCCGGAACTCCTGAGCAGGCTGCCGATATCAATACCAGACCGGCCGGGCATGATCATATCCAAGACATAAATATCTGCCAGTTCGCCCTCCAGTATCCGCCGGTATAAAAGGGCGGCATCTGAAAACTTTTCCAGTTCAAAGTCCCGCCCCGGTCCCAGTTCCTTATACTTTCTCATCAGCCTCTCTATTTTGAGCAAATCCTCAATGCTGTCATCACAGATTACCACTTTCATATGTGTTTCTCCGTCCCGGCCCCGTCTCATAAAGGCAGATCTCCATATGGCGCCACACCCATTATATCATCCGGGACATTACATTTGTCTTCCTGTTTTTCACAAATAGCCGTCAAAAATGCGCAAGTGATCTCCGCCCGACCTTGCAAAAGCCCCGTTTTTTTACGCAAAAAAAAGCCCCACAACCCGCCATTTACGCGAATCCCAGGACTTCCATGCACCGCCAGGGGCTCGAACCCTGGACACCCTGATTAAGAGTCAGGTGCTCTACCAACTGAGCTAGCGGTGCGTCTGTAAGACTTTTGCTGTGTTCCTTAACACAAGTGATATATTACCATATGGTTTATTAAATTGCAAGTATTTTTTCAAAAAAATTTCACAAATTTTTCATTTTTTTGATATCACTCCGTTACACATTCACTTCAAATATATATTTTTCATACGCGTTTATCACCTGGGTATCGTTGTACGCGCACTGACGCGGAAATCTTCTCCCATAGTTTAAATGCACATGCCCGTGTACAAAATAGGCCGGTTTATATTTGTCCAGCAGGGCGCGGAACACCTCGAACCCCCGGTGGGGCAGGTCCTCTCCATCATTGAGCTGATAGGCGGGGGAATGCGTCAGCAATATGTCAAACCCCTTCCTGCGCTTAAGTTTCCACCAGAGTTTCCATACCCGCCTGCGCATCTGGGACTCGGTATACTGATGTTCGCCGGGCTTATAGCGCATGGAGCCGCCAAGACCCAGTATCCTTACCCCCTCATGTACATAGACCGTGTCTTCGATACAGATGCAGCCGTCCGGAGGAGTCTGTTCATAACGGTCGTCATGATTGCCATGTATATACAGAACCGGCGCCTGGGTAAAAGTGGCCAGAAAGGATAAATACTGAGGCTTTAAGTCCCCGCAGGAGAGGATCAGATCAATCCCCTCCAGATAACTTTTATCAAAATAATCCCACAACAACTCAGATTCATGGTCAGCAATAGCCATAATTTTCATCAGACTTTCCTCTTCTTCGTGAATACCGCCGACTTTGCCTGCGATATTTCTAAATTCGTATTTGGATGTTTTCTGCCAAACTTTTCCGCCCCGTACGCAGGTCTGATCCCATGGCGTCAGATGTCAGACACCTGCGTTTTGCCAAGTCCCTGCATTTTTGTGACAGCCTGGGCCTTCTCGGTAAGTTCGGTGATCGAAGGGATACTTCCCACTACATTTTCCACCAGCCAGTCCATGGTGATAATATCCCTGGGCAAAACAGCCTCGTCCGGCTTGTTCATGACAATTCCGTCCTGCGCCCACAGTTCGCCCGAGAAAGGCACAAGGGTCTCCGAACAGATATCATTGCGCAGCAGATCCACCAGGCGCTTGGTGCCATGGGGCAGATCCTGGGAGCAGATCAGATCTACCACGCCGGCAGACATGCCCCACCAGTAGTTGATGGCACGATTTCCGGCGGCGTCGTCGTCCTCTTTCCAGGCTCCGTTCAAAATAATCCGCACGATTTTTTCATAGAGCTTCCCCCAATGCCAGGTAGTCATAGCCAGATTGTCAAGGTTTCCTCCGCTGATGTGATAGAGGCCGAAACGCCGGGAGGCATTGTCGGGCGTAGTCATATCCTGATCCATGATATAGTCGATCTCCGCATTATCCAGCACGCCGGACCTCCGCTCTTTCAAGGTGCTCCAGTCCAGATAGACCTTCGCGTGGGGATTGACCAGCTTGACTCCCAGGGCAAAAGCGTTGATATTGGCCGCCATGCCATAAATGGGATAATCCGCTATATACCCGATTTTGTTTGAGGCGGTCATGGAACCCGCTATGGCACCGGCCAGGAACTTTGCCTCATACATACGGGCATAGTAAGTCCGAAGCGTGGGATGGGAAATATTCAGGGAACAGTTCAATATTTTTACATCCGGGTGGTTCACAGCAATCTTTAAGCTGGCGGGAATCATCACGGGACTGGTGGCAAAGAGTACGTTATAGCCGTCTCTGATAGCCTGCTCCATCCTCTCCAAATCATTCTCACCGGCAATAATATTGTCAAATGCCTTTGTCTCCACCTGACCCGGGAGCACATTGTCCAGATACAGCCGTCCCAGCTCATGACTGTAGGTCCAGCTGGAAGTCCTGTGGTCCTTCTCGTATAAAAACGCTATTCTGGCTCTGTTCGCGTTATCCGGCAGAACCAGGTTCAGCAGATTTCTATATAAATTATGGGAGACCTCCTCCTTGGGAGGCTCCATAAACAATTCTATGGACTGGTCATTGGTCAGCACCAGAAATTCGTCCCAGATCTTGGAGAGATCCTTTTTTATTTCCTGTTCCGTTTTTTGTGTCGCCTCGTGATAGCCAAATACGGTAATATACGCCAGAAAAGCATCCCCCACGGTTATGGGCAGTTTGTCGCCGCCCTTTGCCTCAAAGGCTTTGCGGAAATGGAAGTACACAGAGTCAAATTCTCTCCTGTCCTCATAGGTCCACCGCTCTCCTTTAGGAGTGCCGACCTGCTCCAGGAGCTTGGCAAAACGGCCCTTTTCACTGAAATTGATGGTGATAACGCCGGTAATTTCGTAAAAGTCCAGAAACTCATAATAAATCTCATTTTCTTTTGCGTTGGTACGCTTGGGCACAATGCGAATCACAGAACAGGGAACACTGTACGCGTTCAGAAACTTCAGAATACTGATCCGCTTGTTTCCCTCCTGCACATAATACCGATTCATGAACTCATATACCTTCACGGGATCGCGCAGTCCTTCTTCCTCCAGCGCGCCGTACAGCTGTATCCATTTGCCGGCAAATTCCGTGTTGGTGCCCAGCAAAGGCATAAAATTTGCGGCGAAGGAATTGGTCCGCCCCCTGGTCTTGGTACCCACAATCAGCTCCATGGGCACTTCGCATACGCCAAGGCTCACCTCATATTCCACCTTGGTGTAAGATAAAATCTCATCCAGCGCCGGCAGATAGGGATAGCCGCCCTTCATCAGGCGGGCTCGATATTCTTTCCGCCCGGCATTCAACGCAGTGCTATATTGTTCGTATGACATATTGTCCCCTCTTTCTGTTTCACATATTCTATGTATATCTTAACCTTATTTCCGGCAGAAAATGGCTCATTCACCATCTCTGCCATGGAAGCCAGCGCTTTCACGGTAAAACACAACATTTTCTACGGCAGAAAATGGCTAAGTGGCCATCTATACAATAATAGCCAGAGTCAATGCTGTTTATCCATAAAGTACCATGCGTCCCATGGTACAGATATTCTACAACCACACAGCTTTATATGTCAAGCGTCAGCTGACGTTCCTTTTATCCCTGCTTTCTTTTTGCATTCCCCACAATAGCCGTAAAATTCCAGTTTGTGCCCGGTGATCACAAAGTCTCCCCGGGGCCGGGGCATATGCGGATGCATGTGTTCAAGGGGGCAGTTCTCCAGGGGGACACGCCTATGGCAGCCAAGGCACAGGGCATAATGGGTATGCTCTCCCCGGTCCAGTTCATACATAAGCGTATCATCCCCCAGCCAGCTGCTTTTCAGAAGCAGGCCATGCGCCTCAAACGCCGCCAGAATCCGATAGATGGTGGAAGCTGCGTAGCCCGGCTCCCCCGCAGATTCCTCCAACCGCCTGTATATCTGTGCCGCGCTCAACGGCTCTTCCGCCGCCAGAAGGATCTGGTATACATCCCTGCGCTGCCGGGTCCATTTGATACCGGCAGGATATTCCGCTCTCTCCATACATACCTCCCAAAACGATCCCTGACCGATGGAAAAACCTCTTATCCCACCGCCAAAAGCCCTGCCGCAATCCCGCCGACTACACTGATCCCATAGACAAGACCGATTATCTTCAGATTCTCCCCTCTGCGCCGGTTCACCCTGCACAGAACCAGCAGTCCCACGCCGGTATTGGCCATAAGTCCGCTGATCATGGTCCCGAAACTCATGACCCCCTCCAGATATAACTGCGTAATCGCCACGGAGGAGGCACAGTTGGGAATCAGACCCACAGCGGAGGAGAGCATCTGTCCCACCAACGGCCTGTTCCAGAACAGACGCCCCAGCGTCTCCGGCCCCACAAATCCCAGCACCAGATTTAAAGCAAGATTGATAAGCAGTATGAACAGCGCGATCTGTAGTGTATGCAGCAGGGCGGACTTCGCGATTCCCTTATCACAGCCACAGTGATCATGCTCACACAATTCGTGAATATGTTCCTGTTCGTGGGTATGCCCTTCTCTCGTTTTTCCCGTCAATGTATCCACACAGAAACCTGCGGCCAGCCCCGCCGCCACCTTGAATCCCAGAATCCGCGCAATCAGCAGGGGACTCACATGGGCAGAAATCAAAATGGGGAGCATTTCATCCGATGTGGACAGAAAAATCGCAAGAAGCGTTCCCAGGCTGATAACCCGCCCGGCGTAAAGGTTGGCCGCTGCCGCCGAAAAACCACACTGGGGTACCACCCCCACTGCGGCGCCGATGGCAGGTCCCCACTTCCCGGCCCGGCGCACCAGCCCTGTTGCTGCCGCGCCGGAGCGATGCTCCAGATACTCCATGGCAATATAGGTCAATAACAAAAAAGGCAGTAATTTCACCGTATCCAGTAAACTGTCCAAAACGATATCCATCATGTTCCCCTTGCCTGCTTTCCCGGTTCTTTATACTGTGTTTCCACAGATGCAAACGAATTGCAGACGCGAATGCTTTGCGTCTGCAATTCGTTTGCATAAAGAATCATACCACAAAATATCGTTTTGTCAAGTATAACCGGACCCGCCGACCAAAACCGATTGCCTTTCTCAGACACACAGAACCATCAGTACCCCCTCCGGTCCCGGGAAGTCGCCAGGCTCCTTCAAAATCCCTCTGTAAATGCACTCCTCCACCACCTCATGGGCAAAGCGGTTGGCAGCGATACAGGAATTGTAATACGGATAGTCTCCCCGCAGATGAGGCGGAATATACTTTTCCATTACCCCGCCCAGCTCTCTTCCAAGAAGGCGTGCCGTTTCCCGGGCGCGCTCATCCAGCTTTCCCAGCAGACTCTGAAATTCTATGTATACGCTTATCCCGTCCGCGAGAACTACCACAGCCGGTTCCAGGATTTCCTGTCGCAGCCGCAGATAACCCCGCCGCAGCGCTCTGCCCGCTACCTCTTGTCCTTCTATGGGTAGGGACCACAGCGGCACCCCCTCGGCACAGTGGGCGGTGAGACGAAGCAGCGGGTCGGAAGCCAGATCATGTCCGCAGCGAAAATGCGCCTGTAGCCGCTTCCCATGGAAGTTCCGCGCCATAATATTCGAGTAACCGCATACATTGTTCGCACAGATGCTGTCACAGCCATAAAAACAATTTTCATCCCCTAAGTCCGCCGCCGCGGTGACCGTAAACGGCCGCTCGCGAACCGCCGTTTCCGGAAACGCAAAGGCCGACTCTTCTCCTACATGCGAGATAAAGTTTCCGGTTATATCCGGCATCAGAGCCCACAGCAGAAGGTTCAAATCCGTCTCTCCCCGCAGATTCCTTCTCCAGAAAGAGCGGAGTTCTTTCTCTTCGTCTATCAGACAGTCCTGTAGCAGATCACAGAATGTTGTAACATACCTTCTGTAGATCCCGTTGACCACCTCATATTCTTCTCTATCCGCAATTATAATATTGGCAATGTACATACCCTGCTCATTTTTGCGCAGCAGACCGTATTGTCCGTTCACACCCCTGCACAGCATTTCCAGTTCTTCCTCTATGTATGAGGCCGGAATCCCCGTCTCCCGCGCCAGTTCATCGGCTGTCTTCTCCTTGGCCCTGCATAGATAGACCAGAGACTGGGACAGGCGACGCCGCGCCGTGCCACTGAGATCATTTCCCGGAGACATACCACATCCGAAAAAGGATAAAGGATGCTCCCCTTCGCATTCATTCATACGGTTCTCTTTATAATTCATTCTATCCCCTGCCCTTTCTGATACCTGATCCCGCCTCTTTTTCATGGATAAAAACAGCCTTACGGCCACTCTGTCCGGCAAAAGCCCTCGAAGATTTTCCTCAAGGGCTGCCTGCTATTATACACCCTCTGGGGCTGTATACGGAAATCCGCCGCCGCTTCCCGGATTGAGCGGCAAGCGGATGTAACTGTCCCTGTCAGTCCGTCTGATAATACTGGGCCTGCGCATTCCATAACCTGTTGTACAGACCGCCCTCCTCCAAAAGTAAAGTCTCATGATTGCCTTTCTGCACAATCCTTCCCTCGTCAAACACATAGATCATATCGCAGAAGCGGCAGCTGGACATGCGGTGGGAAATGTAAATGGCGGTCTTGTCCCTTACCAGTTCATCGAAATGACTGTAGACCTCAAACTCCGCCACCGGGTCCAGCGCGGAAGTAGGTTCGTCCAGAATGACCCAGGGCGCATCCTTGTACAGCGCTCTGGCAATAGCCAGTTTCTGTGCCTCTCCACCGGATATTTCCGCTCCGTTTTCCTCCAGCTGGTAAATATTGGTGTAAATCCCCTCCGGCATCTCCTGTAATCTGTTCATAAATCCCGCCTTTTCAATGCACTCCAGCACTCTCCCCTTATCATACTGTCGGGATGCCGCCACATTCTCCGCAATGGAGAAGGAAAACAGTTTAAAGTCCTGGAACACCACCGAAAACAACCTGGCGTACTCATGGTAGTCATAATACTGAATGTTCACCCCGTTGAGAAGAATCTCCCCCTCTGTGGGCTCATAGAGCCTGCATAGAAGTTTGATAAATGTACTCTTTCCCGCGCCGTTTTTGCCTACCACAGCCATTCTGCTGCCCAGCCTGATCTTTTCGTTTACATGGGAAAGCACCATGTGTGAACAGTTTGGATAATGAAAGGACACATCCTTAAACTCAATCTCATACTCGTTGTCATCTCGCTTCTCTATGGGGATCGTGCCATCATACCGCTGATTGGGTATGGAGAGATAATCATAGAAGTAGGCCAAATATCTGCTTCGCACATCCATCTGAACAAACATGTCAAAGATGCTTCCCACGTTCTGGGAGAGATTCTGATACGCGGAGACATACCGCAAGACACTGCCCAGACTTATAAACCCATAGATGGCTTTCAGCCCCACATAAAGATAGCTGGCAAACTGGAGACCGAGGGCGGAAGCAGCCGTCAGCCATCTCAGCCTTCTGCTTCGCGCCGCGATGTTTTGGCTCACTTTTTCCATGGCGTTTATATTTTTGCGAATTTCTCCCAGAATCATATTCTGCATCCGGTACAACCGGATGTATTTGCCCTGAGAATATTCCGTTGTGAGATGTCGGAAATAATTGACGCGGCGGTTATTCTGCACATTTACCTCAAATCCCTCCTGCTGAAGTCTGGCCATGCGTCGATTCACACGGGTGTTGGCCCACATGGAGAGGGCCATGGCGGCAAGCAGGAAAAAGGCACCATACCACCGGTCCAGAAGACCGGTCAGCCCTCCCCGGGCCGGGGCACCGCCGGGCAAAAACAGAGGCACCAGCAGGATCAGGGAATAGACGATACCGCAGAGCTGTTCCAACGCGCCCGCCAGCGTTTCGCAGAAGCTGACAATACTCCCGCTGCTGTTCACACCCTCGTAAGCCTTCTGCCGAATATCCATGGTATCCTTACTGTCCAGGATCTCATAATCAATTTCAAAGGACTTCTCACACATCATCAGATTCACCCGATGTTCCAGTACACGCTTTTTCACATCCACAAACATCTCCAGCCCCCAGCGCGCCAGAACCAGCACAGCGCTGATACCGGCCATCCACAGGACGGCTTCCATAATCTGTCTGTAGGGGGCCCGCTCCACCAGCAGATCAAGAATCACACTGCCAAATACAATATTTACAAAAGGTTGGGCCGCAGCAATCATTTTAGTGACTATAAGTAACGCCAGAAAGCCCGGCTGAAGCATTCTTACCATAGCAAGCACCTTTCGCACGGTTCCCTTACTTTTCATCTTCTCTCTCCCCCCTCTCCTTATAATAATAACTCTGAATATCAAATATTTCCCGATACTTCCCGCCGAGAGCCATCAGTTCCCGGTGCGTCCCTTCCTCCGCAATCTTCCCATTCTCCAGCAGAAAGATTCTGTCACAGAACCGGGTGCTGGCCAGCCTGTGAGAGATAAACAACGTGGTCTTCCCTCCCGCCAACGCATTATAGTTCTCATAAATCTGGCTCTCCGCAAGAGGGTCCATGGCTGCCGTGGGTTCGTCCATCACCAGCATCCCGCCCCCCTTGTAGATGGCCCGGGCCAGCAGGAGCTTCTGCTGTTCGCCGCCGGAAAGCTGTATGCCGCCGTCGTCCAGGATTTGCGTCAGATACGTGTCCTCCTTATCCGGAAGCTCCCTCACTTTTTCCCACAGCCCCGCCTGGCGCAGACTCTCCCGCACTCTCCCGCGATCTGTAAGTTCGTCCGGACATCCGGACACATTCATGGCAATGGAGAATGCCAGGGGACTGGTATCTTGAAAAAGCACCCCGATCTGTTCCTGGTAATCGTCCACATTCATATCCTGCAGCCTTTTCCCATTGATCAAAATCTCTCCCCCTGTGACGGGATACAGGCCGCACAACAATTTGACCAAGGTGGTTTTTCCGGCGCCGTTATTTCCCACCAGGGCCACTTTTTCACCTGCTTTTATGGTGAAATTCAAATGAGATAAAACGTCCGGTCCGCCCTCCTCATAGGCGAAGGAAACGTCTTTGAACGCGATTTCCAGCGGCCCCTTGTCCCGCTGCGGCTCCCCCTGTCCCTCTTCCTCATCATGTATAAACACATCTCGCACCCTCATAAAATCCCTATAGTCATTGTATCTGTGGCTTGCCTCCTGTAGTCCCGAGAATGACAGCGCCAGAGGAAAGATCCACCTCACCAGTCCGGAAGCCACTCCCAGATACAGTGTAAAGCCTGCCACATCTATCTCTCCGGCCAGCACTTTCGCCGCCAGAATGCCGTAGAGCAGAACATTCCTCACGAATCCGCTGATCTCATCCGCAACGGTGGGATAGTACCATCGCAGACAGTCCCTCTTCCAAAAACTCGCATCCTGTCTGATCAGTTCCTCATAGCGTTCCCGAAACCACCCCTTCATCTGATAAATGCGTATATCTTTTCCGTCCGGAATATTAAAGCCGCTCCTCTCCAGATAATTCATCTTACGGCACGCCTCCGAATGCTCCTCCCAGTGCGCGTCCGAATAGTGGATGGCATGGAACCGCAACAACACGTCCACAGCCAGGAGCACCACCGTGGCCAGCAGAATACGCCAATCCAGCGTCAGCACCGCAGTGCCGTAGATCAACAGACCAAACACCTTGATCAGAAAATCCACCGCCTCGCGCATAATCCGCGGCGCCCCATTCTGGCTTCCCAGTGTAGCCATGGAGGCCTTTTAGATCTTCTTCTGCATAGCCTGGGGTTCCACATTCACATAGTCTGTTTTATGCACTTTCCTCACCAACGAGGTAAAGAAACAATCCAGCCCGGTATAGGTTCTCTCATGGTTCAAAGAGAGGTCCACCATGCCGCTGACAGCCTGCATTCCCCAGTAGGCGCAGAGTGCCGCGATGAGAGATGCCAGAAAATACCGCGCGTCCCCCGCTGTTATAGCCTTGATGGCCAGGGCCGGAATCAGAGTCTCCATAAAGGGCGCCGCTATATTGCAGGCCATATAGACCGGCACCTGCCACCTGCTCCGGGGATAGCGCCGAAACATGACTTGAAATACGGATAACACATTGCCTGCTATATAATTCCGCGTTTTTTCCTCTTGTCTTCCCCCTGCCGCCATCTGACTCATCTCTTTCTCTTATCCTCCCTCTCCTGTCCGCCGCCTTTGCCTCCACATTCTCCTGACCTTTGCCCTTTCAACCATAAAACAGCTTACTTATGACTACATAAATCAGTTTACAATATATTTTCCCAAAAACAAAAAAAGTGCACGAAATGTTAAAATTCGTGCACCAAACCGTCACAACGGTAGCATGACCTCCGTGGAAAAAACCCCCGGCTCATTATTGCGGTTGACATATCCGTGATATTTCTCCACGATCCTGTCTATCCGCCGAAGCCCCAGACCATGGTCTCCCTGCTTGAGGGATACCAGTTCTGTCATTTTTCTTCTCTCCTCGAAGGAGGAGGCATTTGTCACAGAAATATATAACTGCTTCCTGAAAATTCCTATATAAATACGGATAAACCGCTTTTCCTTCTCCACGCTGTCGCAGGCTTCCACCGCGTTATCCATAAGATTTCCCACCAACGCGCACAGATGTACATCGCTCACCTGTAGCTTTTCCGGTACATTCGCTTTAAAATTGACAGATATGTCATGTTTCATCGCTATGGAGATTTTGCTGCTTAATATAGCGTCCAGCCCCACATTCCCTGTGCGGACGGAAAAGTTGATGCTGTCTAAGTCCGCTTCCAGATGATCCAGATAAGAGATCGCCTCCTCCACCTGGTTCATGGACAGGCAGGCCTTGATACTCTGCATATGGTTGTGATAATCATGCCGCCAACCGCGCATGGTCTGATAAATGCTCTGAACCTCTTCCCGCTGCCTCTTTAAAACCAGATCCTGAAACTCTTCCTGCCTTATCTCTTCTCTTTTTCGAACAAGCCATGCCGTGAACGTCACCGCTCCGACAATAAGCAGAAAGACAATGACAATATCTGTGATACTGTTCATCCATATCCTCCCCTGTACCGATTTTTCCCTCCGTCTGCCATCCCTCGGTAGTACGCGATAAAAGCCTCATTTAACTCTCTGTACCGCTCCCGGGACACAGGCAGGATATCTCCCTGATCCAGCAGACAGTCCGTTCTCGTAATCTTTTCCACATGCTCCAGATTCACCAACAGGCCCCTTTTCATCAGAAAAAAATTTCCCCCTGTAAGCTCTTTCGTGGCGGATGAGAAAACCGCTTTCCACTCCATCTCCTCCGAGGTCGTGTGCATACAGACATAATGCCCCCTGGCTTCCATATACACAATGTCAGACAGTGGAATCTTGCACACATGCGCGCCCCGCTCAAACAGATAGAACTGTCTGCGCGCCCGCATGGCCTTCATAAACAGAGCATCCAGAAGATCCAAAAATTCCTCTTCCTTCAACGGTTTAAGCAGATAGCGGATCGCTCCCACCTCATAGCCCTCCAGAGCATAGTCCGGCACGCCTGTAAGAAAGAGAATCGCCGCCCTGGTGCCGCCTGCCCGCAGTTTTGCCGCCAGTTCCATTCCGTTCATGTCTCCCATCTGGATATCCAGAACCAGCAAATCATACTCCTGTCTGTCTTCTGCCTCAAACAGAAATTGTTCCGCGCTGCAATAGGCATCCACTGTCACTTTATATTGATGGTCCCTGGCCCAGTTTCGTGCCAGTTCCTCTACGTAGGCCCGTGAAGCCCCGTCGTCCTCACAGATAGCAATGTGGAACATATCTTCCTCCCGGCCAGTCTGCGGCCTGTTTTCATACATACAAGCAGGATTATAACATATTTCCTATTATTCGGAAAGAAAATTTAGAAAAACTGAACAAGCGGGTTCTGATTGACTGTGCCAGACCTCTCTGCCTCTCCATACCCTACCGCTCGCTCACCACCTGAAAGATATAGAACTTGAGGTAATAACTTTGGTCTGCCGCCCACAAAATAGGATGATCGGGACCCTGGGTACGAAATTCCACCTGTCGCAGACGTCTGTGCGCTCCTGCTGCGGCTTCCCGGATGGTTCGGGCAAAAAGTTCCGGGTCCATAAAATGGGAACAGGAACAGGTAGCCAGATAACCGCCGTCCCGCACCAGCTTTATTCCCCGCAGATTGATCTCCCGATAGCCTTTGACCGCGTTTTTGACGGAATTGCGGGATTTGGTGAATGCCGGAGGGTCCAGAATCACCACATCGTATTTCTCTCCCCTGGATTCCAGCTGTGGCAACAGTTCGAACACATCGGCGCACTGAAACCGCACACGGTCTTTCAGTCCGTTTATCGCCGCGTTCTCCATAGCCTGATCCACCGCCAGCCGGGAGGCATCCACGCCCAACACCTCCCGAGCTCCCGCAATACCCGCGTTCAGAGCGAATGAACCTGTGTGGGTAAAGCAATCCAACACTCTTTTCCCTTTGCAGAGACGGTGAATGGCAGCCCGATTATTCTTCTGGTCCAGAAAAAATCCAGTCTTCTGTCCGTCCTCCACGTCCACTATATAGCGGACGCCATTCTCCTGAATTTCCACCTTTGTATCAAAAGGTTTGCCTATAAAGCCCTTGCTGCGCTCCAGTCCCTCCTGTAGGCGCACTTTGGCGTCGCTGCGCTCGTAGACGCCGCGGATCAGAATGCCGTCCTGGGCCAGAATCTCCTTCAAAGCCTCCACAATGGTCAGCTTCCACCTGTCTATGCCCAGCGCCAGAGACTCCACCACCAGCACGTCCGAGAACTTGTCCACCACTAGGCCAGGCAGAAAATCCGCCTCACCGAAGATCACCCTGCAACTGGAGGTGTCGATGGTTTCTCTGCGATAGTCCCACGCGTCCCGGACACGTCCGCGTATAAAAGCCTCGTCGATTACAGTTCCCTTTTTTCGGGACAGCATCCGCACGGTAATTTTAGATCTTGTGTTGATAAAGCCAATGCCCATGCAGTATCCGTCAAAGTCCTGAACCTCCACCACATCTCCGTTTTGGGGACTTCCTGTAACGAAATCGATCTCGTTGTCATAGACCCACATGCCACCGGCTTTCAAAGTACGCCCCTCTCCTTTTTTCAATGTCACAGTTGCCTGGTTCATAATTCGTCTCCCCCTTCAAATTTATATGTATTTTTAGAAAAAATATTGACATTCCTCTACATATAGTGTATTATTTTAATGTTCAACATAGCACGGCGTGTGGCTCAGCTTGGTAGAGCGCTACGTTCGGGACGTAGAAGTCGCAGGTTCAAATCCTGTCACGCCGATTTTAAAAGGTCTGTTGCCGGACCTTTTATATTTTTATAATAAATCTCAGAGAAAAATTTACGCTGAAATTTTAACTGCTCTATTATAACACCACCCTTCTTTCTTTGGCAAGGATTATGCGCGTTAGAATGAACATAGCTTAGAGACACAGAGAAAATGGGGTACGCACATAGGGGGGCCATATGAAAATATTCCAATATATATTTTATATCGCTTGGACATTGTGGAGCGCATATGGCATTCTAACTAATTATACCCACTATAGAATCCAGGAATGGATCATTATCATCGCGATTGTTTCTCCGCCGTATATCATATTGTGGCATTCGATACACAAAAAACGAAGACAGAAAAAAAGGGAAGGCCTGCAAACTAGTCAGAACAAAACAACTTCGGCCAATCCCACTGATAATATACATTCGAATCCTATGTTTTAAACGGATAGTTCGTGGTAAAAAACGCTGTCAAAGCGCTCGCACTCACAAAAAACTCCTGTTTCCAGGAGTTTTTTGTGTCCCCTCTATAATCGCAGCCGGGCCAACGCCTTCTCGCCAATCAGACACTCTCCGTGTTCCTCCAGATATGCCACCTTATCCTCCGTAGCCGCATATAGCTCGCCAAACTCCAGTGCCTGAATGCTGGCTCTGCTGTAGCGCTCATAGGAAGCGCCTCCCCGCTCCAGATACAGATAATATGTACCATCCTCCTGATAGAGCCTGCTGATCACCCGCAGATTTTTTGGAAGAACACTCGCGTAGGCACAGAGGCTGCGCATACTGGCAAAACGGAAAATCGCGAACCGGGGCTTTTCCACTTTCGGCGTGGAAGCCTCCCCGCCGCTCTGCGACTCCGCCGCATCTCCCTGTGTAACGGTGCTTCCCGTCACGGCGTCCTGCCCCGCTGCCGCCGTCATGATCGCCTGCGCCAGCAGCCCCGCGATCGTAGAGCCGTCCAACCCCAGCTTTTCCTTCAGAATCCGCCGCATCTCTCTCAGATAATTCATGAGATTCGCGCCGTTTTTCAGATCCTCCGGAGTCCGCTCTGTAAAAGTCAGTATCATGCCCTGATCCGGCAGCATCATAATCTGTAAATCAAAGGCAAACTGAGGGGGCTTGTAATCCACTTCCTCCACAGCCTGGGCCATGATCTCCTCCACAATCTCCCTGGCCTTGTCACTGCGCATCACAAAATCCTTATAGGTAATATCATACTCTTCCAACTCTTCGTTGGAGAGAAAGCATTTTACGGTTTTTTCATCTACTCGCTCAATCTTCATACGCCATGCCATACCTTTCTGAGATTTATTCTAACAGATATAAGACATAAAGTCAAATATGGCTTCCATATGCCGTCTTCTCAGCCGTCGCGGGAATCCTTTTCATGACTGCGCAGACAGGCCTCCCCGATCCCCAGAAGCAAAAACACCGCAGAAGTGCTCATAACCTGCTGGAAGCTGAAAAGATTGTTCACCGTGTAAGCCAGAATCCCCATACCCGCCGCGCCGGCCAGCGCGTCCTCCCTGCCCGCCTTCAGGAAGCGGCATATGGCAGTCAGCATCAGCCCTATGTATCCCACAGCCCCCAGCAGTCCTTCGTTAATCAGCACGGTCAGCCATTCATTGTGCGCATTGGTCAGCATTAACCTGCCGAAATACTCCTCCACCATCTGTTTCAGCGCAGGGTTTACGCCGCTGTGAATGTACATGGCCATGGCGTCCGGTCCCACCCCCACCATTTTTCCCAGCGCGTTCTGATCCAGAAAACAGGTAAGTCCTGCCGTCCAGGTAATTCCCCGATTACTGCCCCAGGAAGCGTCAAAGGTTAGTGCCTTCACCTTCGACAATACCCCTATGCTGCCCGGATGTCCGGTGTTGACGGCCAGCAGGACGAAATACAATGTCAGGACCGTTCCCGCCGCCGTCCAGGCGGCAACGCCGACCAGAGACCAGATTCCGGCATGAAAGCGTCCCGCCCGACTGCTCCGGTATACCAGAAGCCAGCCGGTCAGCGATACACCCATCATAAAAAAAGGCAGCAAAGAACCGGTCAGCAGTTCCGTGGTCCCCTCGGTATATGTGATGGCCTGGGGCCAGATCCGCCGGATTCCCCAGGTGAGAAGGCACACGCCGGACAGCAGCATACATCCTGCCCAAAAAAGTCGCAATTTACCGGCGTCCCGCATAGACAACAGATAAAATACCCCCGCCAGAATCAGCAATGCCACAATCCCGCTGCTGCTGCCCTGGGTAACCAGAGAGGCCATCCCGATTCCCAGAACCAGAAGCCCCGCCATATGTACCCGTTTTTTTCCCGCTTTTCCCCATTCCCTCCATAAATAATATGTAAGCAATGACATTACTGTCACTATATAACCACAATACCAGTTGATATTGCCGATGGTGGAAATGTACTGTGGGCTGGCTCCCTCCATATGAAAAGGATTGATGCCAAAGCGGTTCAGATACCCCATCAGCGTCACGATCCCCAACGCGAAAGTCCACAGCCCCATCATCCAGTTCCTTCTCTGCCAGAGGCGGGATACCATAAAATATACCGCCAGAAACAGCAGCTGTGTCACCAGTCCCAGATACCATCCCAAAGCCCCGTAAAGAGCATCTCCCCACTGTGTTTGCTCCCGAAAAGAAGTGTGAAGATAAGAACAGAGCACCGCCGCCAGATACACGAGCGCGAACCCGTCTGTGACGGATAAGATGAACCTTTTTCCCGCCTCCCGTCCCCCAGACAGAACGCGGCGAAGCAGTCGACAGAGAAGCCAGACCACCGCCAGGGGCAGAATCACTTTACAGGCCGTCAGACTGGCAGAACGAAAAAACAGACATTTCTCCGTCCCGATATAACGATAACCCGTCTCCGTGGTATACAACGGCAAAAGTACCATCAGCGTAAGCATGTACAGACTCACCAGAATATCCAGCAAATCCTGGAGAATCCCACACAGACGCTTCGTAAGAGCGGGATTTTTCTCCTGATCCCTGTTTTCTTTTACAAGCTTCATTGCCTTCCTCTTTCCGGCAGCTTTTTCTATTTATATAACGACATCGGCAATTCTATTTTAGCCCTGACGCATATTTTTGCTTCCTGCAATACAGTTTACTATATCCGCTGCAAAATGCAATCCCCGCAAAGGAGATTTTCTACTCTTTCTCACTTCTGCGCCTTATCAGGCTCTGCCAGCTCTGGTAGATAATCATAAATCCCAGAGGACCCTTTATGATCCCCCATAGCCCAAAGAGCTGGATTCCCGCATAGACCGCCGTCAACACGGCAATGGGAGATATGCCCATATGTTTGCCGATGAGACGGGGTTCCAGTATCTCCCGCAAAAATACGCACACAGCATATAAGATCAGACAAGTCAGCGCCCTTCCGTATAAGCCCTGGAACAGCTGCGCCAGCGACAGTGGCAACAATACGATCCCCGTGCCGATAAAGGGAAGGGCATCCAGAAGTCCCGCCAACATCCCCCACAGCGCTCCATGCCGGATTCCGCAGATCCAAAGAACCACCCCTGCCGTCAGGGAAATCAGAGACATAATAACCACCTGGGCTTTGACAAAAGTGGCAATATAGCGGATGATTCCACAGATCACCTCCAGCAGCACATGAAACTCCTCCCGGTCCAGCAGATTATTCATGATCCTGTCGTAATCCTTGGCCAGCAGCACAGCGGCAATGACAAAAGTCACCAGAAATCCTCCCAGCAGCGCTATTTTTTTCAGATACAGCAGAGATTCGGACAGCATCCCCGCCGCGCCCTCCGCCTGGAAGTATTCCATCCATTCCTCCAGCCTCGCCAGCAATGTGGATTCCAGATATGCTCCGTCGATCCCCAGCATTTCGCCAATCGACGCGCTGCCCTTCTGGATCAACTCCTCCAGCTTAGGTTCCAGCGCCTCCAGCTGGCTCACCCACTCCGGCAGACTGCCCACAATCCAGGAAAAAAGTACCCACACCAGCACCACCAGCAGCCCAAAGCCAAGAACAAGCAGCAAAATGGCCCCCACCTGCCGGTGAATGTGAAGCCTTGCCTGCAAGTTTTTCAGAAAAGGACCAAAAATTGTCACAAAAAGCATGGCTACCAGTATGGGCGAAAAGAGCGGTGTCAGATAGCGAAGAAAAAAATACACTACTGCTGTAATCAACAATAGTGTAAGCATTTTACTCTGTTTGATCTTCTCCAACATACCCGGCCTCCGCTCTCCATGGGTTCCCGCCCACGGCCTCCAAAATACTACGGATAGTATGTGAAGAAAAAGACAATTTATACCGGATTCATCCAACCGGGAGTTATCACACGGGAAATCTCCTCACCCGTCACCGGCTGCCGCAGCCGTATCTCACAGGCACACAGAGCTGTCTGGTTAATTCCCTGACGCTCACTCTCCTCCAGACTCTCCCGGGTACCGTACTTCCTGTCCCCCAGAATAGGCATCCCGGCATGGGACAGCTGACACCGAATCTGGTGAAAACGTCCCGTCTCTATATGTATGT